>JAITWH010000050.1 GCA_031285405.1 Alistipes sp. | reverse complement strand
TTACCGACGAATGGCCCTCGACTACGAATACTCCACCGAATCTGCCACCGCAATGCTACAACTTACACTCTGTCAAATCATGCTTAAAAAAATCTATAAATAAATTCAAAACAGATTCTTAATTTTTAATTGACTATCTTTGTCCTCCATGCGAGAGAGGATAAAGAAATGGTGGCGGGGGTTCGTCGAGAAGCAGAAGTTGGCTGTGTTGGACGGCGACGACGGCTCGACCCGATGGTACATGTATGTCTCGCCGGCGAGGGTGCTCGTCGGGTTGGTGACCTTTGTGCTGTTGGTGGTGGCGGCGGTGGTGATCGTGATCGCCTACACTCCGCTGATGGACACCATCCCGGGCTACCCGGGGCGCCGGTCGCGCGAGACCCTCATCGCGGGGGTGATGAGGCTCGACTCTCTGGAGCGCGAGATGGCCAACCTGACTGTGTACAGCGACAACATAGACCTGATATTGGAGGGCAAGACCCCCGTGATTCGCGACACGTCGCGGATCGGCGACTCGATCGAGATGCAGGACAAGACCCTGGTGCCAGCCTCGGCCGCCGACTCGGTGCTGAGGGCGCGCATGGAGGGCGACGGAGCGTGGTCGTTGGCTGCCTCGGTGGCGGCGGCGAGGGCGAGCGGCGTGCCGAGCGACTTTGTGCGTCCGGCGGCGGGTATGATCAGCGGCGGGTTCAGTCCCGTGGGTGGTCGTTTCGGAGTGACTATCGCGACGGCGGCGGGTTCGCCCGTGGTGGCGGTGAGGGAGGGAAGCGTGGTGCTCAATGTGTGGACCCCGGACGAGGGGCGCATCGTGCAGATACAACATGCGGACAATCTGGTGTCGATATATCGCCGCCTGTCGGAGTCGTCGCGGGTGGTGGGCTCGCGCATCGAGGCGGGTGAGCTGGTCGGCACGGCCGACATAGTGGAGTTCGAGCTGTGGTACAACGGCACTCCCGTCGATCCCCAAAACTACATAGTGTTCTGACCGGCATGAGGCAGCGCGTTGCGATCCTGGGCTCGACGGGCTCCATCGGCGAGCAGACTTTGGAGGTGCTGCGGCTCCACCCCGAGCTGTTTGAACCGGCGGTGCTGACGGCTCATCGAAACTGGCGGCGGTTGGCCGAACAGGCGCGCGAGTTGGAGCCCGACAGCGTGATCATTGCCGACAGAGAATTTTACGAACCGCTGCGCGACGCGCTGGCCGACATACCTGTGAAGGTGTGGGCGGGCGAAGATGCCGTTGCTCAGGCGGCGGAGGCGGGCAACGTCGACGTGGTGGTGAACGCGCTGGTGGGTTACGCCGGACTCGTTCCGACGGTGCGTGCCGTGACGGCGGGTAAGAAGCTTGCGCTGGCCAACAAGGAGAGCTTGGTTTGCGCGGGAGAATTAGTGATGAGGCTCTCGGCGGAGAGTCGCGCGCCGGTGGTGCCGATCGACTCGGAGCACTCGGCGATTCTGCAATGTCTCGTTGGCGAACCCTCGCCCGTGCGGCGGGTGATACTGACCGCTTCGGGGGGTGCGTTGCGCGATGTGCCTATCTCGGAGTTGGCCGACGTGACCGCCGAAAGGGCGCTCGCCCACCCCAACTGGAAGATGGGGGCCAAGATCACCATCGACTCGGCGACGCTGATGAACAAGGGGTTCGAGGTGGTGGAGGCGCGGTGGCTGTTCGGGTTGGAGCCCGCGCAGATAGATGTGCTGATTCATCGCCAGTCGATCGTCCACTCGATGGTGGAGTTTGCCGACGGGGCGGTGAAGGCGCAGATGGGGACTCCCGACATGAGGGTGCCTATCGCCTATGCTTTGTCTTTCCCCGCGCGGCTGGCGCTTCGGGGCGAGGGGTTGTCGCTGACGGGCGCGGCGTTGACATTCGAGGAGGTCGACGAGGCGAGGTACCCCGCGCTGGCGTTGGTGCGCGAGTGCATGGCGGCGGGGGGAACGGCCCTGTGTGCCCTCAACGCGGCCAACGAGGTGGCGGTGGCGGCGTTTTTGGAGGGGCGGATTCGGTTCACTGAGATCGTTCGCACCGTCGAACGGACTCTCGAAAGGGCGGGAGGTAGCGGGCAGGCTCGCCCGACCTTAGATGACTACATAGAGTGTAACTCTCAGGCTCGGCGCATCGCGGAGAAAATAGTGGTTAGTTATTAGTGGTTAGTGCTAACGCGATATTGTGCTAACGCATAAAGACAAATTCTGAACTTATTTTGAAAAACAAATTTAAATCTATGAGGAACTTATTTCTACTCTCGGTGGCGGTATTGTCGCTGAGCAGCTTCACAGCGTCCGAACACACAACGGAACCCGCAGCAGCAGCCCCGCGGGTCGACAAAATAGAGGGGGGCCTGCGCTGCGTGGGCTACCTCACGTCGTGGGACTACGACAACGTATTCGACCGGCTCGACTGGGCGGCGCTCACACACATCAACGTGGGTTGGTGCAACCCCGACAAGGAGGGCAACCTGAGCATGGGTTGGGACGACCGGACCTTCGCGAAGGTGATCGAAAGGGCGCACGAGAACGGGGTCAAGGTGATGCCCTCGGTGAGGGACGGCGATCCGGCGCTCTTCGCCACGGCGCAATCGCGAAGCGCTTTCGTCGGAAAAATTTTGGCCTACATCGAGAAGTACGACCTCGACGGGTTCGACATCGACCTCGAAAAGAGCGAGCCCGACTTCTGGACAAACTACGAGGCGTTCATAGTGGAGCTGCGCGGGGAGTTCGACAAGCGCGACCTGGTGCTCTCGACCGCCGTGTCGACATGGTTTTCGGACAACATCACCGACGCCACCTTCGCCTGCTTCGACTTCATCAACATCATGGCCTACGACCTGGGGCGCCCCAACCACTCCACCTTCGAGGGGATGAAGCGGATGGCCGAGCACTATCGCGACGCGAGGGGAATCCCCGCCGAGAGGATCGTGTGCGGCGTGCCCTTCTACGGCTACAACAAGGCCACTCCGGAGACAAACTTCCGCGACTACAAGAAGTACTTCGAGCTAATCGCGGCGGCTGGTGTCGAGGCGGCGAACAACCCTGCGGCGGAGAGGGACGAGTCGACGGTCGACGGAAACGTCTACGCCTACAACGGCCGGCCGACGATGGCGCGCAAGTGCGAGTTCGCTCGCGACTGGGGCGGCGTGATGATCTGGAGCCTCGCCTACGACACCACCGACGAATACTCGCTGCTGAAGGTGATTCGCGAGACGCTCTTCGAATCGGGTGCGGCTCCCCGCCCCGTCGCGAACTAATTTTTTCGGGGCAGAACTTTTTTAGGACAAGAATTTTATGGAGATCGCAATCAAAGTCATACAGCTCATCATGAGCCTGTCGCTGCTCGTGTTCGTTCACGAGTTGGGCCACTATCTCACCGCGCGCATGTTCGGCATCAGGGTCGAGAAGTTCTACCTGTTTTTCGACGCGGGGGGATTTTCGATATTCAAGTTCCGGATCGGCGAGACGACGTTCGGGCTCGGCTGGGTGCCCTTCGGCGGCTACTGCAAGATCGCCGGCATGATCGACGAGAGCATGGACACCGAGGCGCTGAAGAGCGAGCCGCAGCCGTGGGAGTTTCGCAGCAAGCCGGCGTGGCAGCGTCTCATCGTGATGGTTGGCGGAGTGGTGATGAACGTCGCCACGGCCATCGTGATCTACATAGGCATGAGCTGGCACTGGGGCGACAGCTACATCGACAACAGCGACCTGAGGTGGGGCTACGCGTTCAACGAACTGGGGCGCGAGGTGGGCTTCCGCGACGGCGACCGCATAGTGAGCTTCGACGGCGAGGCGGTCGAGGGGTCGTACCAGAGGGTCTACTCCGACATGGTGATCGGGGGGGTGCGCGAGGTCGGTGTGATTCGCGGCGGGGGCGACGGGGGGCGCGGCGGAGTTCCGGCCACGGTCACGATTCCCGAGGAGCGAGTGGCCGAGATGTTGGACAGCCCCGAGTTCATGACTCCGCGAGTGCCGTTTGTGATCGGCGGGCTGCCCGAGGGCGCGGTGACTCCGCTGGCCGTTGGCGACTCGTTGGTGGCGCTGAACGGCATGACGATAGATTTTTTCGATCAGTGGCGGACGACGCTCGGACGGGTGGCCGGCACGACGGTCGAGCTGACGGTGGTGCGCGACGGGGCGCCGGTCAATCTCTCGGTGGCGGTGTCGCCCGAGGGACAGTTGGGGGTGTTCGCCTCTTCGGCGGCGCGGTTCTTTTCGATCCGCACGCGCGACTACTCGCTGGGTGAGTCGGTGCCGGCGGGATTTCGCAAGGCCGGCGCGCAGATATCCGGATATTGGGATCAGCTGGGGCTGATCGTCAAGCCCGAGACCGAGGCCTACAAGTCGGTGGGGAGTCTGATCTCGATCGGCAGCATCTTCCCCGGGGTGTGGGACTGGTTTCGGTTTTGGAGCGTGACGGCGTTTCTGTCGATCATCCTCGCCGTGATGAACATTCTGCCGATTCCCGCGCTGGACGGCGGCCACACTATGTTCCTGCTGTGGGAGGTGGTGACGCGACGCAGGCCCAGCGACAAGTTTCTGGAGTGGGCCCAGATGACTGGGATGTTTATTCTTTTGGCTATTATGGTGCTCGCTTTCTGGAATGACATCTATCGGTTTTTCATTAAGTGATGGCGAAGGTAAAGAAGGCATACTTCTGTTCGGCGTGCGGGAACGAGCAGCCGAAGTGGATGGGGCGCTGTCCGGCTTGCGGCGAGTGGAACACATTCGTCGAGGAGATCGTCGCGCGCGAGGAGGCGGGTGGCGCGCGCGGATTGGTGAAGGCCCCCTCGGCGGGGGCGGCGCGGCCTGTGCCCATCGGCGAGATCGTGCGCGACGAACTGCGACGCATCGACCTTGGGATCGGTGAGGTCAATCGCGTGTTGGGCGGCTCGACGGGGTCGGGCGACGGCAGGTCGGCGGCATCGACAGGTGGCATGGTGCCCGGGTCGTTCATACTGTTGGGCGGCGAGCCCGGCATCGGCAAGTCGACACTGTCGTTGCAGATCGCGCTCGGGTCGCACGGGCTGAAGACTCTGTATGTGTCGGGCGAGGAGTCGCCGGCGCAGATCAAAATGAGGGCCGAACGTATAAACCCCGCCGCCGCAAGCTCCGGCTCTGAATCTAAATCCGCCGCCGGCGTTCCGGCTTTTGTGTACGCCGAGACGCTGCTCGAAAACATCATTGCGCAGGCGGGGGCGTTGGAGCCCGACCTGATTGTGATCGACTCGATACAGACGGTCTACTCGGAGCAGCTGGACTCGTCGCCGGGCAGCGTGTCGCAGATCAGGGAGTGCGCCGCAACGTTCCTAAAGTACGCCAAGACGCACGGGGTGTCGATAGTGCTGATCGGCCACATCACGAAGGAGGGCTCCATCGCGGGGCCAAAAATCCTCGAACACATGGTCGACGTGGTGCTCTCGTTCGAGGGCGACGATGCGGGGGTGTACAGAATTCTGCGCGGGGTGAAAAATCGTTTCGGGGCGACCTTCGAGATCGGCGTGTTCGAGATGCGGGGCGAGGGGTTGGTGGAGGTTGCGAACCCGTCGGAGATACTGTTGGGCGACTACGAGGAGCCGCTGAGCGGAATCGCGGTCGGCGCGGCGGTCGACGGCATCAGGCCCTATCTGATTGAGACTCAGTCGTTAGTTGGCGGCGCGACATACGGCACTCCGCAGCGCAGCGCCACGGGTTACGACATGAAGCGGATGAACATGCTGCTGGCCGTGTTGGAGAAGCGGGCGGGGCTGAAGCTCGGTGCGAAAGATGTTTTTTTGAACTTCGCGGGGGGATTTCGCATTGCCGACACGGGGTTGGACCTTGCCGTGGCGGGGGCAGTGATGTCGTCCTACTTCGACCGGCCGATCGAGGCGGGGGTGTGCATGGCGGGCGAGATCGGGCTGTCGGGCGAGGTTCGTCCGGCCCCACGCAGCGAACAGCGCATCGCCGAGGCGGCGCGGTTGGGCTTTCGGCGCATCGTGGTGTCGGGGTATCTTCGGAAGTCGCTGCCTAAAGCTCCTAATGGGATCGAGATCTGTTATATCAATCGGGTCGACGAGCTTGGAAAACACATTTTCAATTGAAAATTGAAAGTTGAAAATTGAAAATGGGCTAACGCAAGCGGCAACGGCCGCAGCGATTTAGGCTACGCGAAAACAAAAAGGCTCTCCGTTTAGGAGAGCCTTTCATGTGGGCAACTAAAAATCGCTGCCGGCGTTCCGGCCTGCCGGCACACCTATTTTGAGATCGAGACGAGCTCCTGAACCGATTGCAGGCGGTCGCGGTTGTCGTAGGTCTCGGTCTTGACGGCGCCCACGCCGGCGGAGATCCACGACACGGTCTTCGTCTTCACGTTCGACATCAACGCCTTGGCACTCGCCTCGCCGTCGATGCGGAAGCAGTCGAAACTGCCCGCCTCGGTCGAGACGTTCTCGCGGGCGGCGACGGTGTTTTTGCCCTCGACGGTGCTCTTCATGCCCATCGTCTTCATCGAGAAGGAGTACTCCATCACCTGACCGACAGAGAGGTTGGCCGGATAGGAGGGAAACTCACCCTCGAACTCGACACCCTCCATCGCCTGACCCACGTCGACGGCACCATCCTTGACCTGAGCGGACGAGGTCACGGCGGCGGCCAACGACTTGTGGTCTTTGTCGAACACCTCGGTGGAGTATGTGATCCGGAAGTTCTCGTTGTCGGTGTAGTCGATCTCGGTTACTGTCATCTTGACGTAGGACTGAACGTCGCCGTTGGCCCCCTTGACAACATACTCGGCTACGGCACCCTGTTTGTCGAGGAAGAACGGGGTTGCGGCCGACACGGCAGCCGACGCGAGGGTGAAAATCGCGACCACGGCCGCAAAAATTAGTTTTTTCATGCTTTTAAAATTTTAGTTTTTCATTGTAACTGAATACAGGCGGCAAAGGTAAATTAAAAACGCGGGGCTTTTTCAAGGCCCCGCGCAATTTTTATAAAATCTTAATAAGTGCCGGCCCGAACGCCGGCTGCAATCACCGGATCGTGACGGAGACGCCCGCCGAGAGCCAGGTTTTGGGCATTGGCAGGCCGCCGAAGTCGAAGTAGTCGGTGCCGGTGATGTTGGTCGCGTCGATGTAGATTTGCACACCGCCGCCGCGAGAAGACCCGCCGCGAGAAGAAGCCCCGCCGCCGCCCGAAAGCACCCCACGAGGTTCCCAAGACAATCGTCCGTCCAGCAAGAAGTAGGGCGAGTAGCCCTGCACCGAGTCGTCGACTGCGACATATGAGCCCACTCGGTCGTACACGGAGCCGGTCAGCGTGAGCACGAAGTCGCGCAGGAAGCCGACGCTCATCACGGCCGAGAGTTTGTGGCGCATGTAGTCGAGGGCGTACTTCGAGATGTAGTCGGTGGCGACCGACATGTCGGAGTTCAAATATCCGTAGCTCACCATCGCCCCTCGCAGCCACCCCTCCGAAGAGCCGTTGTAGCGCGCCGTCAACTCGCCGCCGATGGTGCCGAGGCGGTTAAGCTGGGTGGAGTACCAGTGGCCGGCGATGTCGCCCTCGCGGTCGCCCGTGCGCTGCTCCCAGTCGATCACATCCCTCGTGCGACGATACCACAACGAGCCCTCGCCGCTCCACGCCCCTTTTTCGGCGCGCGCGGTGAGGCGGTAGGTCATGGCCGTCTCGGGTTTCAGATTGGGATTGGGGTGATAGATGGCGACGTTGTAGAAGAGGTCGGTGAAAGTCGGCAGGCGCATCGACCGCAACGCCGACGCCCTGAGGCTCACCACTTTGCCCGGTCGCCAACCCGCCTCGGCGGCGAAGGTTCCGTCGGCTCCGTAGGGGGTGTGGGTGAATGTTCCCTGCGCTCCGATCCATCCGCGGCTCCAATCTTTTCGGTGGCCGGCCCACGCGCTGGCTATGTCGCGGGAGACGCTCTTGGGGTACTTGTCGCCGTCGAGGCCCCAGATGTCGTGACGCGGATTGTCGATCGCGTGGCCCATCGCGGTGCTGAACATCGTGTGGCGGGTGAGGTTGACACCCAACGAGGAGGTACCCGCCTCGCCCCACGCGTAGCCGGCGTTGAGTCCCGCGGCCGAGGCGTAGGTGGTGTGGTAGTTGAACGGAATGCCCCCCGCGGCCGAGTCGGGGTTGTCGCGCACCATCTCGAACAGGTCGTCGTTGAGTCGGAAACTGCCCATGGCTTCGAGGCTCAGCCTGCGCCACGACTTCGACCAGCGCACCGAGGCGAGGCCCGTACGGGTGCTCTCGAACTGCTCGGGGTACTTGAGCGAGTAGAAGCCGTTCGACCCCCACTCGCGTCGCTGGAATCCGCCCTGCACGTCGAATGTGCCTGCCCTCCGCGCGGTGTAGACCACTCGCGAAAAGGCGTTGACGTTCCAGAAGTCGGTGTTGTGGCGGTAGCCGTCGCTGCGCCTCAGTGAGGCCGCGCCTATCGCTCTAAGCCGCCCGTCGTCCGACGTCCACGCGCCCGACAGATTGCCGTAGCCGTAGCCCCACGCTCCGCCCTCTAAGCGTGCGCGAAGGTAGCGCGGAAAGAGCGGCTCGGTCTGAAAATCGACCGCGCCGGCCAGGGCGCCCGGATAGGCCACGCCGTCGAGAATGGCGATGTCCGACAGCAGGTCGATGTCGACCGGAAGCGAGATTGATTGATGCCCTGTGCGGGCGTCCGAGAAGTCGATGCCGTTGAGCATCATCATCGTTTGATCGAACGATCCTCCGCGAATCGCGATGTCGGCCTGTGTGCTCTTGCCCCCGCGCTCCCTGATGTCGACCGAGGGAACGAGGCGCAACACAGCCTCGGCGGTGCCGAGAGGCGCTCGTTCCTTTTGATCGACCAGAAAACGGGTTTGCGACACCGATTGAAGCACGGCTCCGGCCGCGCTGGTCTGGCGCGCCGTGACGTGCACCGCGTCGAGCAGCGTCGTGTCGACGGAGGGCACGGGGGCTCCTCCGACGCTCTGAGCTGCCGCAGCGGCTGGGGTCGCAAGCAAGACGATCGACATCGCAACGCTGAGAACCCCGATCTTGAACCGACACATGCCCGTGAAAGCCGCCCAGGGCTTACGGGTCCAGCGACGGAAGCACCATAGGGTTGCTTCTTGTTGCGTTTGTTTGTTCATCTTGGTTTTTGAAATTAGATTAAAAAATTACGCCCACGGACTCTCCGCGGGCGGGGCAAAGGTAGTTAAAACGGGGTAAACTAAAAGCGAAAAGTTGTGGATTTTTTTCTGCCGTGGTGACGGATTCGGAAAAAACAGTTACCTTTGTACATAATAATGTACATCTAATCGAACAACGACCATGATAGTGATAAGCAGCGCGGAACTGCGCAACAACATGAAGAAGTATCTTGATCTGGCTGGCACAGAGCAGATTATCATTCAGCGTGGCAACAACGAGTCTTTTGAGCTGGTGAAGAAGAACTACCTTAAGCCGGATGCGGATTTCTATCGGGCCGTCTCGGCAGAGCAAATGCTGGAGTGGGTATTGCAAGACATTGACGAAATGTACAAACTGCCGCGATGAAGGTCATATTTATTCCCGAGGTGCGCCTCTATCTGCAGGAATTGGAGCACATTCTCTACTACAACCACTACTTCGATTCTAACGACTCGGCAAGAAAATATGTGATGGAGCTCTGGGGCGATATTGTAACTTATCTGCCAGCCATGGTAGCCAAAACGGCGCCACCATCTTTCAATCGTTTCGGGATGGGCATGCACTACGCCACGTTCCGAAAAAACAAGCAGACAAGTTGGTACGTGTTTTTCACGGAGTACGAAGTCGAGGGCGAGATCGTTTTCCTGATCCGCCACATCACCAACAACCACGTCATCGCGCAGTATCTCTAAGCGGCAACGGACGGCTGCTCGGCGGGTTCGGCAATCTGCAAACATGTTTGCGATTGCGAGCTCCTTTCACTACTTTTGCAAATCGAAAAACAAAGCAAAAAACAATGTTTGAAAATCTGACAGACAAGCTCGAACGGTCGTTCAAGGTACTGAAGGGCGAGGGTAAAATCACCGAAATAAATGTCGCCGAGACGCTCAAAGAGATTCGACGGGCACTCATCGACGCCGACGTCAACTACAAGGTAGCCAAGACATTCACCGACACCGTCAAGGCCAAAGCCCTCGGCGCCGACGTGCTCACCGCCGTCAAGCCCGGGCAGATGATGACCAAAATCGTGCGCGACGAACTCGCCGCACTCATGGGCGGCACCGCGACCGACATCTCGCTGGATGGTTCGCCCGCCGTGATACTCATCGCGGGGTTGCAGGGTTCGGGTAAGACGACATTTTCGGGCAAGCTGGCGGCGCAGATCAAGAGCAAGCGCGGACGGCAGGTGCTGTTGGTGGCGGGCGACGTCTATCGACCGGCGGCTATCGAGCAGCTGAAGATCCTGGGCGAGCAGGTCGGGGTGGAGGTCTACACCGAGCCCGAAAGCAAAGAGCCCGTGGCCATTGCCGAGAACGCCATCAAGTACGCGCGCACAAAAGGCATCAACACCGTGATTGTCGACACCGCGGGCCGCTTGGCCGTCGACGAGGCGATGATGGCGGAGATCACGGCCATCAAGGCTGCAGTGAAGCCATCGGAGACGCTCTTCGTGGTCGACTCGATGACGGGACAGGACGCAGTCAACACCGCGCGGGAGTTCAACGACCGGTTGAATTTCGACGGGGTGGTGCTCACCAAGTTGGACGGCGACACGCGCGGCGGGGCTGCGATCTCGATTCGCAGCGTGGTCGACAAGCCGCTGAAGTTCATCTCGTCGGGCGAGAAGATGGACGCCTTGCAGGTATTCCACCCCGAGCGCATGGCCGACCGAATTCTCGGCATGGGCGACGTCGTGTCGCTGGTCGAGCGCGCGCAGGAGCAGTACGACGAGGAGGACGCGAGGCGCACGCGCAAGAAGCTATATAAGGACACCTTCGACTTCAACGACTTCCGCGACCAGATCGCGCAGGTCAAAAAGATGGGCAACATGAAGGAGCTCATGTCGATGATCCCGGGGGTGGGCAAGGCGTTGCGCGATGTCGAAATTTCGGACGACATCTTCAAACAGACCGAGGCCATGATCGGCTCGATGACTCCCGCCGAGCGCGAAAACCCGTCGCTGATCAACGCCTCGCGCCGCGAACGGATCGCCCGTGGCAGCGGCACCTCGCTGCCCGACGTCAACCGGTTGATGAAGCAGTTCGAACAGAGCCGCAAGATGATGCGGTCGGCCGTGGGGATGGGGTCGGTTAAGGGATTGGCTCAGGCGGCGATGCGCGGGCGGCGGTAACCGCCGTGCCCGCAATTAAGAATTTAAAATTAAGAATTGGGCTAACGCAACATAATGTCATCCCGACAGAGCGAAGCGACGAGGGATCTACCTTACACAATTGAAAATTGAAAGTGGAAAATTGAAAATGGGCTAACGCAAAAGAAAATAGTGTGTAAAAAACTTGCATTTCCAAGAAAAATGTTGTATCTTCGCAAGATGCGGTTTTTCAAAAAACCGACAACAAAATTTCCGCCCAAAAAGCAAAAAAAGCCAAAAAAAGTAAAAAAAATAGGCGTTACATAGGTAACACTTGCCAAAAAAAAAGTGTAACATCGGTAACACTACCCCTAAAAAAAGTGTATCATTTGTAACACCCACCCAAAAAAAAGCGTTACATAGGTAACGCTTTTTTTTCGCTCTCTATATAGAATTGAAGGTTTGGGCGATTTGGGCGGCGATCTGGTCGAGGCCGTTTTGGAGCTTACCCCCTATCATCATCTTTAGCATCATGTTCATTTCGGCATGCAGCACCAAGCGCATGCGGGTGTCGGGCTCACCGCCAAAACCCTCACTGTCAGGGCCTTCGCCGTCCGCGAGAACCTCCTTGAACTGCATCCACAGCGTGAATCCGACGGGCGAGGCGTCGGCGGCCTCGATCTTGATGAGGCGGCCCGGGATTTTTTCGACCATCCGCAGCCCCACCGTCATCCCCTTGACGCGGAAAGAGCACTCGTCGCCGTCGACGTGCCAACCCTCTACTTTGTTGACTACCAGCGAAGTAAAGTTATTGAAGTCCGACATCACACCCCACACCATCTCGGCGGGCTTTCGAATCTGCTGCTGCTTGGTTTCGTATTTTTCGATCATCTCACTTGTTCACATTGTTTTATCGGTAACGCTCCTGCCAAATCGCCGCCGGCGTTCCGGCTGCTGCTGCTTGGTTTCGTATTTTTCGATCATGACTACCGCGCTAAGACTTCGGCGATTTTGGCTTCGAGTGCGGGTCCGCGCAGGTTTTTCTCGATTATCACCCCGTCGGGGCCGACCAGCACGGTGTGGGGTATCGAGCGCACGGCGTACTGCTTGGCGACGGCGTTTTGCCACCCCGCGACGTCGGAGACGTGTACCCACGGCAGGCCATCCTCCTCGATGCCCTGGAGCCACGCCTCGCGGTTGTCGTCGAGCGACACTCCGACTATCTCGAATCCGCGGTCGTGGAACTTTTCGTAGACCTTGACGACGTTGGGGTTCTCGACGCGGCAGGGGCCGCACCACGACGCCCAGAAGTCGATCAGCACCAGCTTGCCCCTCAACGACGAGAGGGTGAAGGGGGTGCCGTCGGGCCGGTTTTGCGTGAAGTCGGGGGCGACGCTGCCCACGGCGCTGGCGGCCAGCAGGTCGCGACGCTCGACGAGGCGATCAGAAAAGGCGTTGTCGGGCGCGCCGTCGACATAGGTCAGCACCGAGTCTATCATGGCGGAGGTCGACAGGCTGTTGGCCAGGCTGAAGACCACGTAGGCCGTGAGCACCGTGCCGCGACGCGCGCCCACGAACTGCTCGATCCACGCCTGCTGCTCGCCGGCGATCGCCTCGTAGTCTTTGTAGAGGCCGTCGAACTCGGGGGTGCCCTCGTTCATGCCCTGATTGACCAACGCGTTGAGCATCGGCACGAGGCGGTTGCGGCGCTCGTTGAAGGGGTTGATGCCGTCGGTGAATTCGCGCCATCCGTCGTTGGCGGGGGTGCCGGAGAAGGTGCCCGTGCGTGCCTCGGTGTTCATCTCGCCCACTATCGTGCCGGGCTCGATGACGAACCGCGAGGTCGCCTGCACACCGTCGAACGCGATGATGGCCACGTCGGGTCGCGCATCGAGGATGTCGAAGTGGAACTTGCCCTCCGCCACGACGGTGCTGTCGATGGCGACGCGGTCGTAGTCGAGCAGTCGGACGGTGGTGCCGTCGGCGACTCCGGTGACGGTGACGTCTAACGTGGCCTGCGATTTCGGGCTGCATGCTACGGCCATTGCGGCAGCGAGCATAATAACGATTGATCTTGTCATGATGTGTTATGGGTTTTAATTATGAATTATGAATCATGAATCATGAATTGCGGTGTGCTCCGCACGTATTTTAGTTTTGCGTTAGCCCATTTTCAATTTTCAACTTTCAATTGTCAATTGAATGAGGCGGGGTCGGTGCGCCATTTTTTGAGGGTTTCGACATCGGTGGCGGCGATGCGGCCCTGCTGCTCGGCGAGGGCCACGAGGGTCGGATAGTCGCTGAGTGTGTCCAATGTAACACCCGCGGCGGCGAAGTTTTGCGCGGCGGTGTCGAACCCGTAGGTGAATATCGCCGCCATGCCCAGAACGTCGAGCCCCGCATCGCGCAGCGCCTCCACAGCCTTGAGCGAGCTGCCGCCCGTCGATATGAGATCCTCGATGACGACCACCCGCTGCCCCGCGGCGTACTCACCCTCGATGAGGTTTTCGAGGCCGTGGCCCTTGGGCGCCGAGCGCACATAGACGAAGGGCAGATTCAACGCCTGGGCTACCAACACCCCGTGGGCGATGGCTCCCGTGGCGACCCCCGCGATCAGCTCGACCGAGGGGTATTTGGCGCGAATCAGCTCGGCGAAGGCATCCCTCACCCCGTCCCGCACCGCGGGGTGCGACAGGATGCGGCGATTGTCGCAGTAGATGGGGGAACGCCAGCCGCTGGCCCATGTAAATAAATTTGCAGGACTGAGTTTTATTGCGTTAATTTGCAGTAAGGCAGAGGCTATTTTTGTCGCTGTCGCCGGAACGCCGGCTGCGGATTTATTTTCGAAATCATTCATATCGCGATATATTTTGGACAAAGATAACGAAAATTCTGAGATTTCGGCGGCGGAAGTTGTCGTCGTTCGCGCGGCGGGCGGGGCGGTCGTGGCGGCGGACGGGCGGGTGCTGATGATGCTGCGGCGCGGAGTGTGGGATCTGCCCAAGGGGCACCTTGAGGCGGGCGAGACGTTGCGCGAGTGTGCCGCGCGGGAGGTGTGCGAGGAGTGCGGGCTCTTGCCCGAGGCTTTGGAGGTGGGCGATGAGATCGCCTGCACTACGCACGTGTCGGCCCCGCACGAGGAGAAGCACACCACGTGGTTTGCAATGTGTTACACAGGCGACACTTCGGGCGCGACTCCTCAGGCCGAGGAGGATATCACAGCGCTGGAGTGGGTGTCGTTGGCGGAGGCGAGGCGGCGGGCGGCGGGGAGTTTCGACACCATACGACAAGTTGTAGAACAGTTGAAAATTGAAAATTGAAAATGGGGCTACGCGGAAAATTAGGCTACGCGGAACGAATATAAAAATTGGATAATTTATGAAACGAATTTTGACCCTAACGATTATTGCAATGAGTCTATTGGCAGCGGGATGCGACGGCGGCGGGAGCGACAAGGGCGCCGAGCAGCAGCCGCTCGAAATCAACAACGCACTCACGCCCGAGGAGATCGCCGCAGCGCGACTGACCCCAGAGGTGATGTGGAAGATGGGGCGCATCGGCGAGTTCGCGCTGTCGCCCGACGGGTCGACGGTGGTGTATGGCCGCACCGACTACAACGTGGAGGAGAATCGCGGAGTGACGACGCTCTGGACGCAGCCTGTGGCGGGAGGCGACCCGAGGCGTGTCACAGGTTACGAATCGAACGCGAGCGGCGCGACCTGGAGCGCGGACGGCGGGACGATCTACTTCCTGAGCGATCGCAGCGGCTCGTCGCAGCTGTGGAGTGTGGAGGCCGACGGTTCGGGGGTGAAGCAGCTGAGCGGGTTCGACTTCGACGTCGAGTACTTCGGCATCGCGCCGGCGGGGGGCAAGATCTATTACGTGCGCAGGGTGAAGGTCGAGCCGCGCAGCAGCTCCGAGATTCACGCCGATCTGCCCAAGTCGGCCGCGCGGGTGTACGACGAGCTGATGGTGAGGCATTGGGACAGGTGGACAGACGGGAGCCATCTGCATATCTTTGTGACCGACTTCGACGCGGCCGGCGGAGCGATAGCCGAGGGGCGCGACATCATGGAGGGTGAGCCCTACGACTCGCCGATGGAGCCCTACTTCGACGGCGCCGAGATTGCGTGGAGCCCCGACGGTACCGAGTTGGCATACACTTGCAAAAAGTTGTCGGGGACGGAGTACGCCGTGTCGACCGACTCAGATATATATGTCTACAACGTGGCGAGCGGGGCGACTGTGAACATCTGCAAGGAGTATGGTTCGTTGCAGGGCTCGGGGCCGGAGAATGGCATTTTGGCCGACCGCGTGGTGATGGCGGGTTACGACAAGTACCCCGTGTGGTCGCCCGACGGCGGCAAGATCGCCTTCCGCAGCATGCGCCGCGCCGGCAACGAGGCAGACAAGGAGCGGTTGATGGTGTTCGACACCGCCGCGAAAACTTTTACCGACCTGACGGCCAACCTCGACCACAGCGCGACAAACGTGTTATGGAATGAGAACGAAGAGATATTTTTCATAGCTCCCTATTGGGGAACCTATCAGGTTTTCCGTGCCGACATGGATGGCGATGTCAGCATCGTCACCGAAGGCGAGCACGATATTACGGCTCTTGCGATGGCAGGAAGCAGTGCCGTAGTGTCGCTCACTCGTCAGGATCGCGCAACTGAGCTATATTCGCTTAGCACCGCCAGTGCGAGGCTCTTCCCTCTGACCGACATCAACGGCAAAATTTTCGGCGCTCTGACAATGGGTCGCATCGAGGAGCGCATGATTCGCACCACCGACGGCGAGGAGATGTTGACGTGGATCACCTATCCGCCCGACTTCGACCCCGCCAAGAAATATCCCGCGCTGCTCTACTGCGAGGGGGGGCCGCAGAGCTCCATCAGTCAGATGTGGAGCTACCGTTGGAACTTTCAGCTGATGGCGGCGCAGGGTTACATCGTGGTCGCGCCATGTCGTCGCGGCACAGTCGGATTCGGGCAGGAGTGGACGGATCAGATCTCGGGCGACTACTCGGGTCAGAATATCCGCGACCTTTTGACCGCCATAGACGAAGTGGCGAAGGAGCCGTGGGTCGATCGCGACCGTCTGGGTTGTGTGGGTGCGAGCTACGGGGGCTACTCGGCGTTCTATCTGGCGGGGGTTCACGAGGGGCGGTTCAAGGCCTTTATCGCACATTGCGGGATTTTCAACTTCGAGAGCATGTATGGCCACACCGAGGAGCTCTTCTTTGTCAACAACGACTACGGCGGCCCGTACTGGAGCGAAAATCCTGTGGCGCGACGCTCGTATGCCAACTCACCGCACAAGTTTGTGAAAAACTGGGACACCCCCATACTGATCATCACCGGCGAGCGGGACTACCGAATACCCTATACCCAGAGCATCGAGGCCCACACGGCAGCGCGCTTGATGGGGGTGTCCTCGCGATTGGTGTCGTTTGAGGACGAGGCGCATCAGGTGTTCAAGCCTCAGAATAATCTTGTTTGGAATCGGGAGTTTTTTGGGTGGCTCGATAAATATGTTAAGAACAATGAGTAGCTCTCCTTTGAAAAAAAATAATTCGCGGGCGGCGTTCCGCCTATTCGACTCGTCGAAGTCGCCGGTCGAGAATGCTTATTATCTGCTGATGATCCTGTCGGTCGCGTTTATCGTGATTCAGGTGATCGTGGCGCGTAACTCGCTCGACCACAGCGCAAACATGGAGCTCACGCGTCATACCGTCGAGCAGGACAATCGCTACCGAGTGGCGATCACCGAAAAGTTCGACGAGTTCACCGACGAGATTCTTCGCGCGGCCTATCCCGTGTCGATGGAGCGGATTCAGGAGGTGACGATGTGGCCCGACAACCTTGAGGAGATGACGATCGAGCAGGCCATCGGCCTCAACATCCTGCCCGACAGCCTCGGACTCACCGACCCGAAGGAGTACCTGCGGCTGCTGCAGTTGCAGATCGAGCTTGCGTCGGAGTTGGAGCAGTACGCGTTCTTTATCCTCAACGGTTTTCTGTTCGAGGAGCTGGCGTACCGTGACCTGGGTAACGTTTTTCTGCGCTCGGTCAACCTCTGCGCCGTGCCGGCAATCTACCAGATGTCGTACGCCCACTACAACATGTATCAGATCACGGTCAACCGATACGTCAGGCAGCTCTACGACATCTGGTGGCACCGCGAGCAGATCGACAAGCGCGTGAACCGCATCGAGATATGCCGCTCGGTGTTGGCCGGCGACGAGCGCGAGTTGGGATTCCTGCGTCAGGGACCGCTCGAAGAGCTGTCGCTCGGGCCCTACGAGCTGAACGAGCGGATACGTGAGGCCGAGGCCGAGATCGTCGCACTCGAAAAGGCGCTCGACGCGCGACTGGAAAATACCTCGGTGCGCAACCTGTAACAGTAGAGTGTCGGTTGTGCAAAAATTTGCGCGTTAGCACTAACAACTAACCACTAATAACTATTTTTTTGTTATCTTTGCAAGTCTGCAACGACGCATGAAAAATGCCCAAAGGTAATGTCATAGAGCTGCGGGGCGCGAGGGTGTTCCACTCGACCGTCGAGGGGCGGCGACTCACACGCCGCACGTGCCGCAAATGGGGCGAGGAGGTGCTCTCGGGCGTCGACCTCACCGTGGCGCGCGGCGAGATGCTCTACCTGATCGGCCGCGTGGGCAGTGGCAAGTCGACGCTGCTCAAGACCCTCTACGCCGAGATTCCGTTGTTGGAGGGCGAGGGGCACGTCGCGGGGTTCGACCTGACGGCGATGAGGCGCAGGGACATTCCGCGGCTGAGGCGCAAGTTGGGAATAGTGTTTCAGGACTACCAGCTGCTGCCCGACCGCAATGTGGTCGAGAATCTGAGGTTCGTGCTGCGGGCAACGGGTTGGCATAACAATGGAGACATTTTGCACCGCATCGACGAGGTGTTGGGGCAGGTGGGGCTCACCAACAGGGAGTACAAGATGCCCTTCGAGCTCTCGGGTGGCGAGCAGCAGCGGTTGGCCATCGCGCGGGCGCTGTTGAACGACCCCGTGGTGATTCTCGCCGACGAGCCCACCGGCAACCTCGACCCCGAGGCCGCCGACGGCATCATGAGGCTGTTCGGAACGATCGCCAAGGATGGATGCGCCATAGTGATGTCGACCCACAACGTGGCCAACATTCAGCAGTACCCCTCGCGCACGGTGCGATTTGGCAAGGGGCGGGTTGAGGAGTTGGATATTAAGGCTATTTTTAATCATGAATCATAAATCATGAATCATGAATTTAGGTGTCGCAGGGCGACGTTTTGAAGTTGGTTTTACACTATAAATAAAAATAAAAAACACGCGGCGCAGCCGCACAAAAATTCATGACTCATGATTCATGATTCATGATTATTCGAAAACATGGAACAGAACAAAGATATCCATCAGGAAGAGTACTCGGCGTCGAGCATCCAGGTGCTTGAGGGTCTGGAGGCGGTGCGCAAGCGTCCCGCGATGTACATCGGCGACATCGGCGTCAAGGGTCTGCACCACCTTGTGTACGAGATCGTCGACAACTCGATCGACGAGGCGTTGGCGGGCTACGCCACAGATATTAAGGTGACGATCAACCCCGACAACTCGGTCACGGTGGAGGACAACGGTCGCGGGATTCCCGTCGACTGGCACGAGAAGGAGAACAAGTCGGCCCTGGAGGTGGTGCTGACTGTGCTGCACGCGGGGGGTAAGTTCTCGAAGGACAGCTACAAGGTGTCGGGCGGTCTGCACGGCGTGGGGATGAGTTGCGTGAACGCGCTTTCGGATAGCTTCGTGGCCGAGGTGCGAAGGGACGGCAAGGTCTACCGCCAGTCGTACAGCATAGGCGCCCCCACCTCCAAGATGGAGATCGTGGGCGACGCGACGACCACCGGAACCAAGATCACGTTCCACCCCGACGCGACGATCTTCAACGTCACGAGGTATGAGTACGACATTCTGGCCGGGCGTCTGCGCGAGCTGGCCTATCTGAACAAGGGCATCAGGATGGAGCTCACCGACACCCGCTCGGCCGACGAGGGGAGCGAGCCTAAGCACGACCTCTTCTACTCCGAGGGTGGGCTTCGCGAATTTGTGGAGTATCTGGACGCCAATCGCGAGAAGCTGACAGAGAGTGTGATCTACTTGGACACCGAGCGCGACGGCGTGCCGGTCGAGGTGGCGATGCAGTACAACACCGGCTTCACGGAGAATGTCCACTCGTATGTCAACAACATCAACACCATTGAGGGCGGTACCCACATGACGGGGTTCCGTCGCGCGCTGACCCGCACGTTGAAAAAATACGCCGACGAGAGTGGAATGCTCGCGAAGCTGAAGTTCGAGATCGCCGGCGACGACTTCCGCGAGGGGTTGACCGCCGTCGTGTCGGTCAAGGTGCAGGAGCCGCAGTTCGAGGGGCAGACAAAGACCAAGTTGGGCAACAGCGAGGTTGCCACGGCTGTCGACGGAGCGTTGGCCGCCGCGTTGGGCCACTACCTTGAGGAGAACCCCAAGGATGCTCGCGCGATTGTGCAAAAGGTGATTCTCGCCGCGACGGCCCGTTACGCCGCACGCAACGCGCGCGAGTTGGTGCAGCGAAAGAACGTGTTATCGGGTGCGGGGCTGCCCGGCAAGTTGGCCGACTGCTCGTCGCGCAACAGAGACATGGCCGAGATATTCTTCGTTGAGGGCGACTCGGCAGGCGGCACTGCCAAGCAGGGACGCGACCGAGTGTTCCAGGCCATCATGCCGCTGAGGGGAAAGATCCTCAACATCGAGAAGGCGCAGGAGCACAAGATGTGGGAGAACGAGGAGATCAAAAACATGTTCACCGCCATAGGTGTTACAATCGGCACGGAGGACGACAGCAAGGCGCTCAATCTGGAGAAGCTGCGCTACGGCAAGATCATAATCATGACCGATGCCGACGTCGACGGCAGCCACATCGCCACACTGATGTTGACATTTTTCTTCCGCAAGATGCGCGAGCTGATCGAGCAGGGCCACATCTACATCGCCACGCCGCCGCTCTACCTCATCAAAAAGGGGAATCGCGAGCGTTACTGCTGGAGCGAGGAGCAGCGCGAGGAGACCATCGTCGAGTTCGGCGGCAAGGGGGTACACATCCAGCGATACAAAGGTCTCGGGGAGATGAACGCCGAGCAGCTGTGGGACACCACGATGAATCCCGAGACGCGCATTCTGCGTCAGGTGACCATCGACAACGCCACCGAGGCCGACCGGATATTCTCGATGCTGATGGGCGACGACGTGCCGCCTCGACGCGAATTTATTGAGCAGAATGCGAGATATGCCAACATTGACGCATAGACAATCATGAATCATTAATCATGAATAATGAATCGGCTACGCAAAACTACATACGTGCGAAGCACGCATTGAATCATGATTCATGATTCATGATTTATGATTTAAGATTTAAGACTGGACACAACTTCTCAAACAACACTAACTTATGAGCACAAAACTTTCAAGACGCGATTTCATCCGTTTCTCCGCGGCCGGAGCTGCCGGAGCCATGCTTATGCCGTCGACACTGGTCGCGGCGACGCAAAACAGCGCACGTAAAACCGGCGCCAACGACACCATCAACATCGGTTTCATCGGCCTCGGACAGCAGGCCATGTCGCTGCTGAGGAGCTGCCTGGCCATCCCCACCGGAGTGAGGGTTGTTGCGGGCGCCGACCTCTACGACGTCAAGAGAGCCCGTTTCGAAAAACGAGTCAAGGCGCACTACGCCGAGGCAAAACAGAGGGTCGACGTGAAGACCTACGAAAGGTATCAGGATCTGCTCGCCCGCCCCGACATCGACGGCGTGGTGATAGCGACTCCCGACCACTACCACGCGCTGATCGCGATCGCCGCCTGCCGTGCCGGCAAGGATGTGTATCTCGAAAAACCGATGACGTTCACCATCTACGAGGGGCAGCAGCTCATCGAGGCGGTGCGCGCCAACAACCGCATCCTGCAGGTGGGTTCGCAGCAGAGATCGTCGGCCGAGTTCCTGCACGTGGCAGGCCTGATTCGCGAGGGCGGATTGGGCAACATCCAGCGTGTGAAGGTATACGTGGGCGATCCCGCCGCGCCGATACCCTACGACCTGCCCGAGCAGCCCGTTCCCGCGGGTCTCGACTGGGATGTGTGGCACGGACCGTTGGCCCAGAAGTTCCACTTCAACAACGACCTCAACCCGATCATCAGCGCCACCGACGAGAGGGAAAAGGTGTGGGGAGCGTGGAGATGGTACCAGGGTCTGGGCGGCGGCTACATGACCGACTGGGGTGCACACATGTTCGACATCGCGCAGTGGGCACTCGGCAAGGATGACAGCGGCCCCGTGGAGATCATTCCCCCGGGATTCAGCTACCACGACCACCTGACGTACAAGTACGACAACGGCACCGTGATGACACAGCAGGAGTTCGACGGCAAGAAGCAGGGCTGCAAGTTCTACGGCGACAACGGATGGATCCAGGTGCGCAGGGGCGAGGTGTTGGCCTCCGATCCGGCATTCCTGCCCAAGGCGTCGGCGAGCGACGACGTTCCCTACGAGACCAACGTGCCCCACATGCAGACATTCATCAACTCGATGCGCAGCCGCCGCGACCCCAACGTGACTGTTGAGATCGGCCACAGCTCGTGCACAGTGTGTAACTTGGGTAACATCGCCTACGAATTGGGCAGGCCGCTGAAGTGGAACCCCATCGTGCAGAAGTTTATGGGCAACGACACCGAAGCCACGTCGCGTCTTCACTATCAGTATCGGGCGGGATACTCCCTTTAATCTGCCGGAACGCCGGCGGCGGATTTTGCTAACGCGGAATTTTGCTATGCTAAATGAGAAAGCCTCCCCTTGGGAGGCTTTCTTTGTGTGTGTTGCACAATCGGCGACGGTGGTTCACCATTTTCTAAGTCGGTAGCCGGCGTCCCAGAAGTCGAACTCAAGTCGCGCGGCGAACTCGTAGGCCTCGGTCATTTTCTGTCGTTGCGCGGGGGTCGACCGCTCGGCGGCGGCGTCGCACAGGGCGATGCACTCGTCGACCAGCGCGTCGAACTCGTCGCCCACGTAGGTGTCGATCCATGCCTGATAGGGGTTTTCGGCGGCGCCGTTCGCGCGATTTTTTGCGCTGAGGCTGTGGATGTGCGCCCCCACCTCGCGATAGATCCAAAAGCAGGGCAGCACCGCCGCCATTGCCACCTCGACCGGCTCCGTCGCGGCGACGCTCTTCAGGAAACTTGTGTAGTGGTGGCATGCCGGCCCTATTTCGGCCGGAGCAGCGGCACTCGGCGACTCCGCGAAGAACGTCCGGTGCATCTCCTGCTCCGAGAAGAGCGCGATCTCGGCATACTTGGCGAAGGCCATCGACTCCTCGGGCGTGGGCGCCTTGGCTGCGATCATGGCGAGCGCCTGGGCGTAGGAGTGCAGATAGATGTCGTCCTGCGCGATGTAATAGAGAAATTTTTCGCGCGGCAGCGACCCGTCGGCAAGCTCGGCGATGAAGGGCATCTCGGTGATTGACTGATAGATATGGGCAGTCTTAGCCCATGTTTGTTCTGACCATTTCATGTTTAATTGAGGATTAATTTTTCGGGATTGTGGAAGTGGTTGAGTGGACCGTTGCCGCGGCCGATGGTCACGTCGCGGCCGCACCTGATCGCCTCTGTGACATAGCTTTGCGCGCGGGCGACGGCATCGGGCAGCGACTCGCCGCGCGCCAGAAAACTGGCGATGGCAGACGAGAGGGTGCAGCCCGACCCGTGGGTGTTGTGGGTGTCGTAACGCGGTGAGTGCAACTCTGTTACGCTGCCGTCGGGGGCAAAAAACAGCGACGTGAGCTGCGCCGTTCGCAGGTGCCCGCCCTTGAGTAGCAGCGCCCTACACCCGAGCGCAAGTATCTTTCGGCCAGCGACATACATGTCATCGACCGTCTCGATCGCCATCTCGGCCAGCACCGCCGCCTCGTCCATGTTGGGGGTTATGATCGCGGCGAGTGGGAACAGTCGCTCGGCAATCGCACTTATCGTCTGATCCTCAATCAGTTTGTGGCCGCTCGTCGCCACCATCACGGGGTCGAAAACTATGCGGTCGCGCCAACCGGCGTCAACTTCACCGCCCGCACTTGCATACTCCCCCAGCCCCTCCACAATAACATCGACCAGCTCGGAGCTATGCACCATCCCGATCTTAATAGCCTGAGGCACAATGTCATCCATCACAGCACGAATCTGTTCGCCGACGACCTCAAGCGGAATCGAGTGGATCGACCGCACGCCACAGGTGTTCTGCACGGGCAGCGCCGTCAACACCGAGGTGGCGTAACATCCTAAAGCAGAGATGGTTTTGATGTCGGCCTGAATGCCGGCACCGCCGCTCGGGTCGAACCCCGCCACGGTCATTACCGATGGGTAAGTGAATTTCGTCATATCGTTTTTTTCCTACGCCGGCATTATCCGGATCAGGTTTCGAGGGCTCGACGGACCTTCCGCCACCGCTCAAGGGTATATTCTCAGCCTCATCGGCACCCCGTTTCTCCGACAAAAGTAGTCAAATTTTCGAAAAACCGCCAATGTGCGGCGGTCAAACTTTTTTCTTCGGGCCGTCGCTTGTATTTACCACAAATTTTTACTAACTTGCGGGGGCGTTGCCCAACTAAAATCCCCTCAAGAAACGAGGCCGACAAGCCTTAAACAAGAGGTCAACAAGCCTCAAACAACGAGGCCAACACCTCTAAAGAACGGGGCCGACAAGCCTCAAAAAACCTAACTTAAACTACAACTCCAATGAAAAAATTTACACTTTGCATCGTCCTGTGTCTCTCATTGGCACTCGTTGCGCAGACGGCGGCACACGCAACACCGCCCACAAAACAGCCCGCAACGCAGGAGGCGGCGGGGCAACAGAAGCTGCCGCGCATCGGCGTGGCCGGCATCCAGATCGAGAACAGCGTCTTCATGCCCAACCGTCAGGAGATCGTCGGTCGACCTCTCACCCTGCCCAACTATCTGAGTCCCGACTCGCTGATGGGTCGTTCGGCGGTGTGGCTTCCGGCGCAGATGGGTGGTGGCGGCGGTCGCGGCCCCGTCACGCTGGAGTCGTTCATGGCGTTTGTCGACAACACGGTCGAGATGGTGCGCCGTAACATGCCCTACGACGCGTTTTGGTTCTACATGCACGGCGCGTGCAGCGTCGACGGATTCGAGGATCCCGAGGGCTACTTCATGGAGCGCATTCGCGCGGTGATCGGCAACGACGCCCTCACCACCACCACGATGGACCTCCACGGCAACATCTCGTCGAGGGTCGCCATCTACTCCGACCTGATCACCACCTATCGCATGGCGCCGCACGACGACAGCCGCATCTCGCATCGCCGCGGAGTGGTCAACCTGCTGGATCGCCTGCAATCTGGCAAGGGGCGTCCGGCCTACAAGGCTTGGGTGACGGTGCCGGTGCTGTTGTCGGGCGAGTGGTCGAGCACTCGTGTCGAGCCGGCAAAATCTTTGTACGCTATGGTGCCTGAGGTCGAAGCGATGCCTGGCGTCATCGACGCGGGAGTATGGATCGGCTACGTGTGGGGCGACGAGAGGCGCAACTCGGGCTCGGTGATGGTGGTGGGCGACGACAAGGCTCAGGTCGAGGCGGGAGCGAAACGCCTTGCCCAAAAGTTCTGGGACTCGCGCCGTCAGTTCACCCTCGAAGCTCCGGGCTACCCCTTGGAAGAGTGCATCGACCTGGCGTTGGCGAGCAACAAGAAACCCTTCTTCATCAGCGACATGGGCGACAATCCGGGCGGCGGCGGCTCTGGTGAGGTGACGTGGACTCTGGCGCGAGTGTTGAAGCGCCCCGAGTTCCAATCTGCGCGCGGCAAGAGCCTGCTCTACTGCTCGATCCCGGGCGACGAACTTGTACAAAAGGCACGCGAGGCGGGAGTCGGTGCAAGGGTCGAGGGCTACGTGGGTGCCATGACTGACAACTCCTACGAACCTCCCGTGCTGCTCTCGGGCGAGGTGGTCTACGCAAGTCCCGCCCCCGCCGAGGCCGAGTTGAGGGCACAGGACGCTCGGGCGGCGGCTCCGGGTCGCGCGACGATGGGAGGTCGCAATCGCGGCATCGCCATCATCAAGACGGGCAGCATCTACGTGGTGGTGGGCACCTCGTCGCCCACCCCCAATCTGACCGACACCGGCATCGACCCCGAAAAGATGGACATCGTGATGGTCAAGCAGGGCTACTTGGTTCCGCGTTGGT
This sequence comes from Alistipes sp., assembly GCA_031285405.1. GTDB lineage: Bacteria > Bacteroidota > Bacteroidia > Bacteroidales > Rikenellaceae > UBA940. The sequence goes on along the minus strand of JAITWH010000050.1, from coordinate 10,103 downwards.
ACGACATCCAAGCCGACTGGGTGATGGCCACCACCCGCGGCGGCGTCGACCAGGACTTCAAGAGCCTGCCCTACAAAGGGATCATCCGCCCGATGTTCCCGCTCGACCCCGACATGCCCGACCCAGAACTCAACGTGACCTTCTGGCCCTCCGCAAAAGAGATCTACGGCCGATAGGCCCCGTTGCTATTGCAAGAAGAAGCCCGCCGAGTTCGGCGGGCTTCTTCACGTCATCAGTGTCAGTAGTTGGAGTCCTGTTTAAGAACCCCCTGCTGAAGGTCGATCTGGGCTTGCGGCAGCGGCCAGTATCTGTTCTTCTCGGCGTACTTGGAGCCGTGCATGAATGTCCGGAACTGCGTGTCGTCCTCGATGAATCTGTTCAGCACCTCCACATCTATGCCCCAGCGCCGCAGGTCGAAGAAGCGATGCCCCTCGGTCGCGAACTCCAGCTGAATCTCCATGCGAACAGCCTTGCGCGCCTCGGCCTGCGAAGCGAAAGCGGGGTGCCTCTCGGGATATGGCTCGATGCGATAGTTCGCGGCGGGCTTCGACATGTCCACGATGTCCGCCTCGCCCCTGCCGAAGGTGGTGTTGGACGAGAGCCCCATCACCCACTCTCCGGTCTTGGCCCTTTCGCGAATCCGGTTGACGAGAGTGCGCGCCAGATCCAGCTGATCATCTTCGACCGCCACCTCGGCCCGCCACAGGATGATGTGTGACAAACGATACAGTCTGACGTTGCGGCCGTTGAAGCCCAACCCGTCGCTGCTCAGCGGAGACGATCGGTAGCTCGAAAACTTCTTGGTCATGTAGGGGCCGCCGTTGGGCTGATTTCTGATCCACGCCGCCCCGGGCCACAGTCCGTAGTCGAGGAAGGGTATGCCGCGGCGACTGACCGTCCAGTCGAGACGCGGGTCGAGCGGCTGAGTCGTCGGGGTGAAGGGCTGGTCGCTGGCGATGCCCATGTCGTTGTGTACCGTCTCGCGCCGGGCGACGTCGAGTATCGGCAGTCCATCTTCCGTCACCTGAAACGCGTCGACGAGAGTTTGCGACGGTTGGTAGAAACCCCATCCGCTCAGCCCGGGCTGGCTGCCCGAAGCGATCGCCCCACCCCAACGCATGGCGGTGTGGTTGGTCGACGTGACCGAGGCCTGCATCTCGAAGATCGACTCCGAGTTGTTCTCGGTCGCCTCGTCGAAGTTGTCGTTGAAGTTGGGGGCGAGGGTAAATCCGCCGTTGTCGAGAATATCGTCCAGCAGTGTCCTCGCGTCGCCGAACTCATTCTGGTACATGTGTACCTGCGCCTTCACCGCCTCGGCCGACCACTTGTCGGCGCGTCCGGGCTCGCCGGTCGGCGCGTTAGTCGGCAGATTGTCGATTGCGAACTGCAGGTCGGCCTCGATCTGGCTCCACGCCGCGTCTGTGTTTTCGATCTCTCCCACCGCCTTTCCGCCCATCTCCTCCGAGGTCATTATATAAGGTATGTTCCGAAACACCTTGTTGGCCTGAAAATGGAACCACGCCCTGAGGAATCTCGCCTCGGCCTCGATGGTGAGGGCGCGCTCGGCCGTTATCCCGCCGCCGTTCCCGACCACCGTTCTCAAATAGTCCAAAGTTTGGTTGGCGCGAGCGACTCCATCGTAACACTCCTGCCACCGAGCCAACATGTAGGTATTTCCGGGCAACGCCTCGTAACGTTCGAGCGGCGTGAAGTTGGCCGCCTGGTCTCCCGGGTCGGTACCTTTATAGGCGTCGTCAGAGGCGATGCTGCCGTATGTGATGTCGCTGGCCATCGACGCGCCGAAGCGTGCCGCCTGCGACGTTGCGGTTCCGCGGATGGCGGAGTAGGTTCCTGTGAGCAACCCCTCCACCCCCTGCGCGTTTTCGAGCGAGGGGCCTCCGATCACCTGCGGCGGAGCCTTTTCGAGGAAATCCGCACACGAGTAGTTGGCGCCGACAACCCCGACCAGCAACGCGATCTGTACTAATGCTATCAATCGTTTCATACTATTAATCTCTTTAAGTGGGTTAAACATTTAAAATCCTACACTGACACCGAACATGATCTGCCGCGGAGTTGGCCACGCACCGGCGTCCACCCCCATGTTCGCCGCGCCGCCCGACGCCGCGTTGTTGATGTTGACCTCGGGGTCGAGTCCGGAGTAGCGGGTCAGCGTAAACAGGTTGGTCACCTGGGCATACACGCGCAGAGAGGCAGTCGACGGCAGGTTGAGCAGCCCGCTGAAGTTGTAGCCCAACATCAGGTTCCGCAGCCGCAGATACGAAGCGTCCTCGACGAAGGCCGACGATGGTTGCTGACTCGCCGAGTCGTTCGATTCGGTGATCGGCAGCTTTGCCTTCGACCAGTCCGACAGGTGGTCGCTGCCCCACGAGTTGTAGAGTCGATCGTGGCTACGGTTGCCCTCGTACTGCACGAAGTCCATCCACCGTCTCGCGAAGTTGACCATCTTGTTGCCGTAGCTGCCTATGAACTGCGCGCTCAGGTCGAAGCTCTTGTACTCCATGTTGATGTTGAGGCCGCCGGTGAACTTCGGGTGTGGCGAACCGATGTAGGTTCTGTCGTCGGAGTCGATGTTGCCGTCGCCGTCCACGTCGCGGAACTTGTAGTGGCCCGGCTTGTTGTACGTTCCGTATTCGGCCCACGCGTCGGCCTCGGCCTGAGTCTGGAATATCCCGTCCACGATGTAGCCGAAGAACTCGGGAAACGCCGTGCCCGTCTGCGCACGAGTGTAGTATGCGTCGCGGTACATGCTCCCCTCCAGAATCTCACCCGCCGCACCCGACAGCTTCACGAGTTTGTTCTTGTAGCGCGACACGTTGACGTTGACGCTATACTCGAACTCGCCCGCGGCGGCCGTTCCGCGATATGTCACATCCACGTCGAACCCGCGGTTGAGCATCTCGCCTGCGTTGATCCACGGGGGCGACGCCTTTCCTGCCACGGCGGGATTCGCCTTGTTGTAGAGCATGTCGGTCGTGCGCCTCTGCCACACGTCGAACACCACGGTGAGCCCCTTGAACAGCGTTGCGTCGAAACCTATGTTGAGAGTCTTCGTAGTCTCCCACTTCACGCTCGTGTTGCCGATCTGATCTTGCCTGAATCCCAACGTGCCCGTCGTGTTGGCGCCGTTGTAGGGGTAGTGCGTTGTGGCGGCCCCCAGCTGCGACGAGTATGTGGAGTAGCTGTTGTAGTTGCTCCTCATGCGGTCGTTGCCGGTGACGCCCCATCCGCCGCGCAGCTTAAACGAGTCGAGCCATCCGCGAGTCGACTCCATGAAGTTCTCCTCCGACATTCTCCACGCGAGCGAGAATGCGGGAAAAGTTCCGAACTTGTTGTTGCCCCCGAATCGCGACGATCCGTCGTGACGCACCACCGCTTCGAGCAGATACTTGTTGTCGAGCGAGTAGTTCACACGGCCGAAGATCGAGAAGAGGCTCCAGTCCGAGAGGTCGCTGTTGTTGGCCTGCCCGCCGATGCCGGTCGACAGATCCATGTAGTCCGAATCTTTGAACGAGTACTGATACCTGTTGGCCGTGACCTGCGTGCGGTCGTTGGCCACCGCTTCGGTGCCCAAGAGAACTGTGAAGTTGTGCCGGCCGATGGTCTTGCCGTAGTCCACGGTGTTGGTCCAGTTCCACTGCTTTTCGAACTGTTCGGTTCGATAGACATAGTCGTTGGACTGCCTCTCCGACCACGACTTGTCGATCCGGTTGATATCCTTCATGTCGTACGATCGCAGCGAGAATCCGAACAGCGACTTCACACTCAGCCCCTCGATGGGCGCGATCTTGAGCCACCCGCTGCCTGCCGTCCTTGTGGTCTTTCTTAGGTCGTCTCTGGCGTCGTAGAGAATTCCGACAGGGTTGCGCGAGTTGCCCACCTGCCCTCCGCCCCGCGTGCCGGCGTAGTTGCCGCCGATGTCGTAGACGGGAATGATCGGCTGCAGACGATAGGCCCACGAGATGGCCGACTCCTCGTTGTTGTTGGAGATGAGCCCCTGCTGCTCGTTGTAGGTCGTGCTCAGCGTTCCGCCCACCTGCATCCACTTTGTGACGTCCGATGTGACGTTGGCCTGAATGTTCCACCTGTTGAATCCCGTCCACTTCAACACCCCCTGCTGATTCAGGTAGCCCATCTGAAGGGAGTAGGCCGAGTTCTCGCCGCCGCCGCTCACATTCATTGATATATCCTGGAACTTACCCGTGCGCTCGATCTCCCTCACCCAGTCGGTGCCGATCTTGTTTGCGCGGGTGATGAGATATGTCTCGTTGCCATCCTCCGACGGCAGCCCGTAGTCATACAGATCGGGGTTGACGTTGGGGTCGCCCTCCTTCGCCCCCACGGGATAGATGTAGTCGGGTATGACGGGCTGCGAGATGACGCCGTTGTTGTTTGTGAAGGTGCCGTAGAGCGGATGCACGCGCTCGGTCAGCCCGTCGTTTTTGTACTGCAACCACAGCATCTCGCCATACTCGCGCGTGTTGAGCAGGTCGTAGTGCGTGACGTTGTTGACGATGCCGGTTCGCAGATTGAAGCTCACGCTCGCCTTCTGGTTTTTTCGCCCCGCCTTGGTCGTCACGAGCACCACCCCGTTGGCCGCCCTCGTGCCGTAGATGGCCGAGGCCGCCGCATCCTTCAGAATGGTTATCGTCTCGATGTTGTTGGGATTGACGGGCGCGCCCGGAATTCCGTCGACCACCCACAGCGGGCTGCTGTCGTTCATCGTGCCGACCCCGCGAATTCGCACCGTGGGCTCGTCGCCCGGAGTGTTCGACTGCATTATGGTCACCCCGGGAACGTTGCGCAGCAGCTCACCCGGATTGACGGCGGGAATTTTGGATATCTCCTCGCTCGACACGGTCGATATCGACCCCGTGATCTCGCCCGCGCGCCTCGTGCCGTAGCCCACCACCACGACGTCGCTGAGGGTCTGCACATCCTGCTCCATCGTGACATTGATCTGCCGGCGAGTGCCCACAGTCTCCTCCACGGGAACGTATCCCAGAAATGTGAAGGTCAACACCGAGGCCGCGGAGGGTGCGTTGAGCGAATACGCCCCCGCCCCATCGGTGATGGCTCCGGTGTTGGTGCCCTGAATCAAAACGGTCACTCCGACCAGCGGGCTCCCCGTCCGGTCGGCCACGACTCCGCTCACCGGAATGGTTTGAGCCGACGCCGCAACGCGACACAGCATCAAAACGGAGCATACGACCCACATCAATTTAAAGTTTAATTTTCTCATAAAAAGTTAGGTTTAGTAGGTTAATCGGGCAGTTGGTCTTGTTGGCTCATCAGGTTGGTCGGGCGGCCCGACCTTTAAATAAGATACCCCATAGGCGGTGCGATTAAAAGGTTAGCGGGCGGCAGTTATCGGTCGGATGGTTGGCGCAGTCGGCAGCGCGCAGTTGATGTACGATTTATGCGTAGTTGACACGCGGCGGGCGCACACCACCCCCACAAGCGCAAATATAGACAAAATTTTACAAAACAACAACGCCGAGATGCTAAAATTTAAGCAAACTCGGCGCGATTGATAAATTCCATGAGGGTTTTGAGAAGACGTCCCCTAAATCCGTTGATAAACCGCCGCCGTGCGACAGATATTATAGATCTGCATGTAGTGCCGGCCGTCGACGGTGTATGTAAAATGCTCTGTCGCAGGCCCCTCACGCCCATCGCTTTCCAGAGGCATCTCGCGCCCCAGCCCGCCGAACCGCCCCTCATCTGTCGACATAACAAGCCGATAGCGCCCGGGCTCGGGAACCTCGACCGCATAGTCGGCCATCGACCGCGACGGATGCCAATTGAACACGAACACCAAACCGGCACGTGAAAAGGCCATAGTCTGCCCCCCCTCATCCATCTGCAACCGCCGAGGATACTCCTCCCGAAGCACTCCCCCATCGCGCACCAGCTCGATCATCGCCCCGTCGAACGCCAGCAGCTGCGAGTAGCGCAGAAACGGCGAGTCGGCCAGCGACCATTGACGCCGCGCATGGGAGTAGCTCCACCCGTTGCCTTCACGAGGAAAGTCGATCCACTCGGGGTGCCCAAACTCGTTACCCATAAAGTTGAGCCACGCCGTCCCTCCCGCGGCGATGGTCACCAAGCGAATCATCTTGTGCAGCGCCATCCCCCGCTCGACCCGCACATCGTCCACCCCGCGCGACATGGATGTGTACATCGCCTCCTCCATCAACCGAAAAGCGATCGTCTTGTCGCCCACCAACGCCTGATCATGGCTCTCGGCATAGGCCACCGTCCCGACGCCGGGCAGCCGATCGGTCATGATGTTCCAGATCTCCCACACGTTCCACTCCTCATCGGGCACCTCCTTCAAAAGACGAATCCAGAAGTCGGGAATCGCCATGCCCAACCGGTAGTCGAACCCCACACCCCCCTCGTCAATCGGCACCGCCATGCCGGGCATGCCGCTCACATCCTCGGCGATGGTCACCGCGTCGGGCCGCAACTCATGCACCAGACGGTTGGCAAGCGTCAGATAGACAAGCGCATCGTCGTTCACATCGGGCCCGAAAAACTTGTCGCGGCTGTCGAACTCCGTGTACCCGTGGTGGTGATATATCATCGAGGTGACACCATCGAACCGAAATCCGTCGAACCAAAACTCCTCCAACCAGAACTTGACGTTGCTGAGCAGAAAATGAGCCACCTCGTCGCGCCCATAGTCAAACAGCATGCTGTCCCAGTAGGGCTGATACCCCGCCGGCCCTGGCTTCGAGTATTGATGATCGCTGCCATCCAGCTCGGCCAACCCCTCGTTCAGGTTCTTGACATAGTGGGCATGCACCAGGTCCATCACCACGGCGATGCCCAACTCGTGCGCCCGCCTCACCAATGCCTTCAACTCCTCGGGCGTGCCGCAGCGAGAGCTAACCGCGTAGAAATTAGACACATGATAGCCAAAACTACCATAGTACGGATGCTCGGCAACGGCCATCAGCTGCAACGTGTTGTACCCCTCGGCGGCGATGCGCGGCAGCACTTCGGCCGTGAACTCGGCGTACGTCCCCACCCCCTCTCTCTCCTGCGCCATCCCTATGTGCGCCTCGTAGATTAGTAATGGAGAATTGACAATTGATAATTGATAATTTTTGCCCCAATCGAAAGGTTCGGGGTTCCAGAATTGGGCCGTGAAATCTTTGGTAGCGTCGTCCTGCACAACGCGGCGAGCGTAGGCCGGAATCCTGTCACGCCAACCGTTCGCGCCATGCACATGCATCTTGTAGAGAGACCCGTGCACCAACCTCCCGCCATACAGCGCGTCGGGCAGAAACAGGCTCCACACCCCACCCTCGCCACGTTCCAACCTAAGTTCGGTGCGCTGCCAATCGTTGAAATCGCCAAACAGATAGACGTCGCTCGCCTCGGGCAGCCACTCGCGAAACCACCATCCGGCCAGCATCTCGTCCCTCTGCCAACCGAACCAGCGATAGCCATTGGCAAAATCGCCCAACGAGCCCCCATCCCCCGAGACCGCCCCCGAAGTTCCCGTGAGGGCCCCCAGACGCGCCGCATACCTGCGATACCGAGCATTGATCGCCTCCTCCACAGGCCACAACCACTCATCGCGCGCGACCATCGGAAGTCGCTGATAATTTTGTGTCATAGCCCCAAAATTACAAATAATTTTTGTAGCTTTGCGCTGATTCACCCGTAATTCGCTCCAACGCACAACAAAAAATTCTCAAATAAGAAAACTACACCGTATGTTTAAAAATCACCCCAAAGGTCTCCTTCCGGCCGCGCTCTCGAACATGGGCGAGCGGTTCGGTTTCTACATCATGATGGCGATTCTAACGCTGTTCATCTCCTCGAAGTTCGGGCTCGACGAGACTACCACCGGCTACGTCTACTCGGTGTTCTACGCCTCGATCTACCTGTTGGCGCTCGTTGGCGGCCTCATCGCCGACCGCACCAAGAAGTACAAGAGCATCATCCTGTCGGGCCTCGTGCTGATGGCCATAGGCTACCTGATCATCGCGATTCCGACTCCCACGCCCGTTCCGTCGATGGCCCTGTACCTCACCCTCACCTGCTTCGGCCTCTTCGTGATCGCCTTTGGCAACGGCCTCTTCAAGGGCAACCTTCAGGCCGTGGTTGGGCAGATGTACGACGACCCGAAGTACTCCGAGAGGCGCGACGCCGGCTTCCAGATCTTCTACATGTTCATCAACATCGGCGGCTTTTTCGCCCCGTTCATCGCGATCGGCGTGCGTAACTGGTGGCTGCGGGTGCACAACTTCGACTACAACGCCTCGCTGCCCGAGCTGGCGCACCGCTACTTGGCCAACGGCGAGTCGATGGAGGGCTTCGCCAATCTGCAAACCTACGCAAACGACGCCATGATCGACGGCACGCCCGTCACCGACATCGCGGCCTTTGTGAACAACTACCTTGGGGTCTTCAACACCGGCTTCCAGTACGCGTTCGCCGCCGCCATCGTTGCGATGCTCATCTCGATTGTGATCTTCATCTCCAGCAAGCACAAGCTGCCCGACCCGGGCCAAAAAACCAAAGACGCCTCCGCCGCCAAGATCTCGAAGCAGGAGATAGCCATGAGCGTGCAGGAGATCCGCCAAAGGATCTACGCCCTCTTCGCTGTGTTCGGAGTGGTGATCTTCTTTTGGCTCTCGTTCCACCAAAACGGCTACTCGCTCACCTACTTCGCGCGCGACTACGTCGACCTTAGCGTGATCAACGTCGACCTTGGCTTCACGAGCATCAAGGGGGCCGAGATTTTCCAGGCCGTAAACCCGTTCTTCGTCGTCGCGCTCACTCCGCTGGTGATGTGGCTGTTCGGTGCGATGCGCAAACGCAAGCGCGAACCCTCGACCCCCATGAAGATAGCCATCGGCATGGGCATAGCGTGTCTGGCCTACGTATTCCTCATGTTGATGTCGACCGCCGTTCCTGCAAAAGAGGCGCTCGCCTCGATGAGCCCCGAAGCGTTGGACGCCATGAGGCTGACTCCGTGGGTGATGGTGGGTCTCTACTTCATACTCACCGTTGCGGAGCTGTTCATCAGCCCGCTGGGGCTGTCGTTCGTCTCGAAAGTCGCCCCTCCGCACCTTCAGGGCTTGATGCAGGGCTGCTGGCTGGCCGCGACGGCGGTGGGCAATTCGATCCTCTTCATCGGCGGCATCCTCTACACGAGCGTCCCCATCTGGGCATGTTGGCTGGTGTTCGTCTGCGCCACGGGCCTCTCGATGATCGTCATGCTCAGCATGGTCAAGTGGCTCGAAAGGGTCGCGAGATAGTCCGAGCCCTCGCTCGAACCCCAAAGATAGGCCGCGAGTTTCTCGCGGCCTATCTTTTTGTTACACAGGAATCTGCTATTTCAAATACTTGGCTCTCTTGCCAAGTATCTTTTGCCACCAATCGGGGGTAAACTCTTTACTGCGTGGATAATGTGTAAATTCCAATTTCACATTATCGGGGTCGGGGGATAAGTGATCTTCCGAGAATTTACTTTTATCATCGTAGTTGAACTCAATGTCGTAATTTTTGTTTTTGTCAAACGTCAGATAGCAATGACACCAAGCACCTTCGAGCTCATCCTGTTTATACATCTCTTTTTTTACATTGGCAAAAAGCTGAATGATTTCATAATGTCTCTGCTCAAACTCGCTTTTGCGACCATCTTTGATGACATAGCATTCATAATAATTGCCGGTAAAGTTTGTCGAACATAGCAGGCATTTATCCCAGTCGGCATCTTTGCGCTCCAATATCGCTATGGTACGGTCAATAATATCCTCGATTACCGCCTCGATGGTTTCGGTTTTATATGTCTGAGTTCTTGTCGGATGTCCCTTGTCTTCGGTGGTGGTCTCTTTGATCTCTTTTAGCTCCGACAGTGGTTTATCCGGCGATTTGGACAGGGTGTCGGCTGTGTCGAGAAACCAGCTCCAAAACTCCTTTCGTTTTTGAACATCGCCATCGTCCTGCAAAAACGGACTTCCGCCCGAAATCACCATCGAAGCGTAGTAGTCGGGTGTCCAATCCTCCCACTCGAAACGATTGTCGTCCTCTTTGCCGTTGCTTTCAAACACGGCGGC
>JAITWH010000035.1 GCA_031285405.1 Alistipes sp. | reverse complement strand
CCTGCCTCCTCTTAACATCCTGACACAAAGTTACAAAACAAAATTAACTAAAAAAATAAACCTCCAACTTGTTTGGATTTTAAATGGAAATGAGAATGGGGCGGTGTGGCGACGGCTCTCTGCCCGCAAGAATGTGAAATTATTGCCGAGCGGTCATCACCCGAAAAGAAATAGTTAAATTTACTCATCATAAAAACGCAACTAAATGAAAGACAGCAACTCGCAAATAATTATTTACCAAGCCGAAGACGGCAGTACCAAAATAGATGTCCGGTTGGAAAAAGAGACGGTGTGGCTTTCGCAAAAGATGATGGCCGACCTCTTCCAAACCACCGTACCCAACATTAATATGCACCTCAAAAACATCTTTGACGAGGGAGAGTTGACTCCGGCGGCAACTATTAAGGATTTCTTAATAGTTCAACAAGAGGGTACGCGAAACGTGAGCCGTCGGGTGGATTTTTACAATCTCGATGTTATTATTTCGGTGGGCTACCGCATTCAATCACACGTCGCGACACGCTTTCGACAGTGGGCGACGGCTCACATAAGGGAGTATATCGTCAAGGGTTTTGTGCTTGATGATGAGCGATTAAAGAATCCCGATGTGCCTTTCGATTACTTCGAGGAACTGCTCCGGCGCATACAGGATATTCGCACCTCTGAAAAGCGTTTCTACCAAAAAATAACAGATATATATGCTACGAGTGTAGATTACGATCCCACGCAGGATATGAGTATCGAGTTTTTCAAGGCGGTGCAAAACAAGATGCACTGGGCGATAACCGGCAAAACTGCCGCCGAAATCGTCTCCGAAAGGGCGAACAGCGCGAAACCCAATATGGGTTTGACGAATTGGCGAGGCGCGAAAGTGCGCAAGCAGGATGTCGGTATTGCGAAGAATTATTTGAACGAACAGGAGCTTTCAGCACTCAACAATCTGGTCGAACAGTATCTTGTGTTCGCCGAAGGGCAGGCGATGAAGCGAATTCCGATGCACATGAAAGACTGGATCGTAAAACTGCACGGCTTCCTGACACTGAACGACCGCGAGATTTTGACCCATGCAGGTCGAGTGTCGCACGCCGCCGCCATCGAAAAAGCCGAAAGCGAATACGATAAGTACAGCAGGGCTCGTACAACCTTGGACAACCATTCCGTCGAGCAATTAGAGGCGGCGGTTAAAATGATTGCTCCTAAAAAATAATCGTGTTCTACCGAATTATAAAAGATAAATTCTTACCTTTGTGCTTGTATGAAATGCGGTGCAGAATACCGCAATGCCGGAGGGACAAATTCGGTGACACTTCGATTTACGACATTTTGACAAGCTGATTATAAGGCGGTTACAGGAAGGCACAAAATCCTCCCTCTCCGCACAAAAAAAGAGCACCTGAACGGGTGCTCTTTTTTTGTGCGGAGAGACAGGGATAACCGAGCGAAGACGAACGACGCAAGCGTTGGAAAACTTAAACAACTTCTTAACTTTGCAGGCAGATAAAACGCAGACCGAAATGATGAAAAGGTTTTTGATACTGCTTGCGCTGGCGGCCGGCATGGGTGCGGTCGGGGCTCAGAGCGCGCTGGCGACAACGGCGCGGTCACAACAAACACGACAAAACAGGGAGCCCGAGTTTGTGCGTCACATGTACGGCCCGTGGGTCGATTCGGTGTACAACTCGCTGACGCTCAAGGAGCGGATTGCTCAGATGATCTTTGTGGAGCTGAGGCCGGCCGTGCCATCGACCGTGACCAAGGCTCTGCGGGAGGCGCGCGAGCTGAAGGTCGGAGGAGCGGTGCTGTTTCGCAGCAACCTGCCCGAGGCGGCGGGGCTCATCAACTCGTTGCAGGGCGAGTCGCAGACTCCGATGCTGGTCGCCATCGATGGCGAGTGGGGCCTCGGCATGCGGCTGACCGATGTCGAGGCGTTCCCCTACCAGATGGCGTTGGGGGCGATGCGCGATACCGAGCTGCTGTACGAGATGGGCGAAGAGGTTGCGCGGCAGGCGCGGCGGGCGGGCATTCACATCAACCTTGCGCCGACGGTCGATGTCAACAACAACGCCGCCAACCCTGTGATCGGCTATCGTTCGTTTGGCGAAGATCCGGCGCGGGTGGCGGAGAGCGGGTTGGCATACATTCGCGGAATGGAGGCGGGGGGTATCGTCTGCACGGCCAAACATTTTCCGGGTCACGGCGACACCGCCGTCGACTCGCACGCCGATCTGCCACTCATTGCCCACGACCGCGAACGGTTGGAGCGGGTGGAATTGGCGCCTTTCCGCGAGTTGGTGCGAAACGGTGCGACGGGCGTCATGACGGCCCATCTGAATGTGCCGGCGCTGACCGGTTCCAATCTGCCGACGTCGCTGTCGAGGCCCATCATCACGGGATTGCTGCGCGAGCAGTGGGGCTACAACGGGCTTGTGGTCACAGACGCGCTGGACATGCAGGGCATCGCGAAGTTCCACTCCCCGGGAGAGGCGGCTCGACTTGCGGCGCTGGCGGGTAACGATGTGTTGGAGTTGGTGCGCGACCCGCGGGCCGCCATCGACGCGATATATGCCGCGGTGCAGAGTGGCGAGATCGCGGCCGAGCAGATCGAGCAGTCGGTGCGCAGGATACTTGCCGTCAAGTACTACGTGGGGCTCGACAAGCTCAAGCCGGTCGAGGCGCGCAACATAGTGCGGGAGATCAACTCGCCCGAGGCGAGGTTGCTCGCGCGGCGGATGGTGGCCGGAAGCCTCGTCGCGTTGCAGAACAACGATGGTGTGCTGCCTTTGGAGACGCAAAAGTACGAGCGCATCGCTGTGGTGTCGCTGAGGACGGACAACAACAGGGCGTTCTTCGACAGATTTTCGAAATACTTCAGGGCCGACCGATTTGTGCACAACTACCGCGGTGGGTTGACGCGCGGTGATGCTATACTCGACACGTTGGCGGCGCGGGGCTACGACCTCATTGTGGTCGAGGCGGACAACTTCACCTCACGGCCGGCGAGCGCGGCGGGGCAGCCCGGATTCGGTGTAACAGCCGAGTTGCAAAAGTTCGTGGGTCGACTCACATCTGAGAATGCGAACGTCGTCGTCGCGCTGTTTGGCATGCCATACGTGATGGATCATCTGCCGGCGGTGAAAGATGCGCGGGCGGTGCTCTTTTCGCAGACGAGCAACGACACGGCGCGCGACCTGGCGGCTCAGGCTCTGTGCGGGGCCATCGACGTCGACGGTACGTTGCCCGTGACGACGCGCCCCTACCCCATCGGCACGGGGGTGAGGATCGAGGGGGGCATCAGGTTGGCATTCGGCATCGGCGAGGAGGTGGGCATCGACTCCGAGCGGCTGGAGCGGGCGGTCGATTCGATCGTGTATGCCTCGATTCGCAACGGGGCTTATCCCGGGTGTCAGCTGCTGATCGCGAGGGATGGCAAGGTGATCTTCGACCGCAGCTATGGCAACCATACTTATACAGGCGAAGATCCCGTGACGCCCGAGAGTGTGTATGACATTGCTTCGAACACAAAAATTTGTGCCGCGCTGCCAATCTATATGACGCTGTATGACAGGGGGATGGTCGATCTCGATGTACCGATTTCGGCATATCTGCCCGGGCTGGGGTTCGAGAGGTCCAACAAGCGTGATGTGACGCTGCGGAGTCAGCTGTCGCACATCGCGGGGTTTCAGCCGACGCACCCATTCTGGGAGGAGGCTGCCGAAAAGGGTTTGATATCGGCGCGGCCGTCGCGGCGACACACAGTGAGGATCGACCGCGACATGTGGGCGAGTGAGAAGGTGTACGAGATGGTCTATCGTCGGATTCGCGATTTGCCGCTGACGGAGGAGAACAAGATGGTATACTCGTGCCTCGGGTTTGTGTTGGCGCCGCACATCATCGAGAACATCACGGGGGAGAATTTTTGGGACTACCTCGACCGTAACATTTACGACCCTTTGGGGATTACGCTCACGGGGTTCAATCCGCTGACGAGGATGGGGCTGGCAGAAGAGCAGGTGGTGCCGTCGGAGTTCGACGCGCCTTGGCGGGGGCGGCTGGTTCACGGATTTGTGCATGACGAGGCTTCGGGGGTGCTGGGCGGCTACTCGTCGAACGCGGGGCTGTTCTCCAACACTATGGGCATTGCCGAGATATTTCAGATGTATATGAACAAGGGGGAGTATGGCGGGCGGCGGTTCTTCTCGTCCGAGACGTTCGACACATTCAACACGCAGTACTTCACAGAGCATGGCAACTACCGCGCGTTGGGGTTCGAGAAGGCGGTGCCGGCCAATCGCGACCGAAGCATTGTGGACGCGTGGCCCGCACCGTCGACATCGCCCGAGGCTTTCGGACACTCTGGATTTACGGGCACGTACGCGTGGGGCGATCCGGCGAACGGAACGATCTACATATTTCTGTCGAACAGGGTCTACCCCACCCGACAGAACCCCGCCTTCGACAAGATGCAGTCGCGGGTGGGAATTCATGAGTTGGTGTATCAAATGATAGAGGAAAAATCGCTATAATGAAAAGGACAAAGATATTCAACGGGACGGTCATCACGCCGCACCGCACAATCGCCGACGGTTACGTCGTGATCGAGAACGGAAAGATCGCCGAGGTCGGCGCGGGCAATGTCGAGGTGCCAGACTGCGAGGAGATCGACGCCGGCGGCAGGTACATCTCACCCGGGTTCATCGACATTCACACCCATGGTGCGGGAGGGTATGACTTTATGGACGGGACGGTGGAGGCTTTCCTCGGGACGGCGCGCATGCACGCGCGGCACGGGGCTACGACACTCTACCCCACCACGCTGACGAGCACGACGGAGCTGTTGGAAGAGACCTTCGATCTGTATCGTCAGGCCGCGGGGTTGGGCGGCGTGGATGGCGCGGGTTTCGGAGGATTGCACTTGGAGGGGCCATACTTCTCGCGCGAGAACAAGGGGGCGCAGGATCCGCGCTATCTGCGGAATCCCGAGCCGAAGGAGTACATGCGGCTGCTGGAGCGGGGCGAGGGGTTGATTGCGCGGTGGAGCCTTGCGCCCGAGTTGGACGGCGCGTTTGCATTCGGGCGCGAGTTGGTGAGGCGAGGCATAATTCCCGCCGTGGCGCACACCGCTGCGAGGTATGAGCAGGTGGTGGAGGCGTATGAGAATGGCTTCCGGTTGATGGTGCACTTCTTTTCGTGCATGTCGACCATCACGCGGCAGAACGGACATCGAGTCGCGGGGGCGCTGGAGGCGGGATATGCGTTGGAGGGGATGGATGTGGAGATCATCGGCGACGGGATACATGTCTACCCGCCGCTGCTGAAGCTGATCCACAAGATCAAGGGGGCGGACCACATTGCGTTGGTGAGCGACTCGATGCGCGCCGCAGGAATGCCCGAAGATCGGCAGTATATGTTGGGCAGTCTGAAAGACGGGCAGCTTGTGCGGATCGAAGAGGGGGTGGCTAAGTTGATGGATGGGTCGGCTTTTGCCAGCAGTATCGTCACGATGGACAGGTGTGTCCGGACGATGTATCGGTTGGGCGAGGTGCCGTTGGCCGACGCTGTCAAGATGGCTTCGCTGACTCCCGCCCGTGCCATGGGGGTGGCCTCTTCAAAGGGGTCTATCGCTCCGGGGATGGATGCGGATATTGTGCTGTTTGATGGGGAGGTTCGGGTTGGGCTTACTATGGTTGGGGGGAAGGTGGTTTTTGGGGGGGTAGTTGGTTGGGGGGGGTGATTTTGGGGTGTGGGTTGAGGTGTGGCGTGGCGGAATTCGGTGGAATCTGGCGAGAATTTGGCGGAATTCGATGGGAAGATGCGATTTTTTTGAAGATTGACGGCGATTTTTTTGGAGATTCGTTTTTTAGGCTTATCTTTGCACTCGCAAACACGGAAACGCGCGGGTTTGTGGGGCGACAGGCCGCTTTCGGGTGGGCGTCGTCAAGGTGAAAAAATCGTTCTCGGGTGATGGAATTGATCGCCCATCGGGTGGTGAAGTTTTTCGGAACTTGCGCCCGGAGCAGGGGTTTGAGTTGCATGCCGGCCCTGCGGGAATGACGAAATTATTTTGCGGAAATAGCTCAGTTGGTAGAGCACGACCTTGCCAAGGTCGGGGTCGCGAGTTCGAGTCTCGTTTTCCGCTCCCGGCACTCTGGAAACAGAGTGTATCAGAAGGCAAGAATCCTTGTATATCAATGATATATGAGGATTTTTCTTTTTTGAGGTCGGCAGTAAAAAGCAACCGAAAGCAGGTCGGAGTGGCCTAATTCGTGACCTCTGCGGCCTGAACCCGAAAAAGGTCACGGATGGCAATCAATGCTTTGATATGCAGTAATTTGCGCGAAACATTTCCACGCTACAAATCGTTTAGTAATTAACTAAAAAATGTGTAGCACTATGGAACGAAAAACGTTTAGCGTGGTCTTCTTTTGCAAGAAGACCAAAGTAACCCGAAAGGGGAAAGCCCCGATCTACGTCCGCATCACCACGAGCGGGCGATCTACCGAGATTTACACCCAATGCCAGATCGAACCGGAGCGGTGGAACCAGAAAGCCGAGCGGTCAATGTTCAAAGACAGGGTGTCGGTTCAGATCAACGACATCCTCACGACCTGTCGGGCGAATGTCCTGCAAGCCTACGACCAACTCATCAAAGAGGGTAAGGAGCCGAATTGTTTCGCCATCAAGCACCGCCTGCTCGATCCCCGCGCCGGGTCGAAGATGTTTCTGGAGGAGCTGGAGCTTTACTGCGAGAAGCGTCAAAAGGAGGTCGGGGTACGGATCACCCAACTGACCGCCAACAAGTACCACCGTATGCTCCGCTACCTGCGCGAGTACACGCTGGCGGAGTACCGCAAGGA
>JAITWH010000032.1 GCA_031285405.1 Alistipes sp. | reverse complement strand
GATTGCTCGGATATTCTACTTTCATTCTTCATGTGCTTGAGAACCATAAAGATACGAAAAATATACGGCAATCTGCTGATAACCAATCATTTAAATCGATGTGTTTTTTAACAACTTCTTACTCTTTGGGGATCTCGCGGCGGTTGGCGATGGCGTGCGAGATGGTCAGTTCGTCGGCGTATTCGATCTCGTCGCCGAAGCCGATACCGCGCGCTATCGTCGTGATTTTCAGCTCGGGCCATGCGCGCAGGCGGTTCATGATGTAGAAAAGCGTTGTCTCGCCCTCGACGGTGGTGCTGATGGCTAAGATTACCTCTTTTACTCCCGATGTCGTGCCTCGATTTTGGGCGTTCGGGATGCTGTTAATGCCGCTGGAGGTGCTTGAGGCGGCGATGTTGTCCACCAGCAGGTCGATCTTCAGATCGCTGGGGGCGATGCCGGCCATGGGCGAGATGACGCCGCCCAGGACGTGGTAGAGGCCGCGGAATTGCCCCGTTTTCTCGATCGACATCACGTCGCCCACCTGCTCGACCACGCAAATTTGGGAGCGGTCGCGTGTCGGGTCGCTGCAAATTTCACAGAACTCGTTGTCCGACAGGTTGTTGCATCGCGCGCAATAGCGGATTCCCGTGCGAAATTCGCCGATTGCCCGGATCATTTGGGCGACGTCGTCCTCGCGCGAACGCAGTATGTGCATCGCCAATCGCAGGGCTGTTCTCCGGCCGATTCCGGGCAGGCGCGAGAGCTCGCGAACAACATCGTCTAAAAGGCGGGACATTTGAGTGTGAGGGCGTTAAGCTGTGTTATGTGAAGATGTGATTGAAGTTGATCCTGTGCTGTTTTTTAGTCGATCATCGAGACGGCTCCGGAGCGAATCCAGCCGCGGTTGCCGTTTGCCACCGCCACTTCGCTCCAGCCGTTCATGGCGTCGAGCACCTCGACGCGGTCGCCCTCGTAGAGCAAAAAGAGGTCTGTGCCTGTGCTGTCGGGCGAACTTTTGACCGCCGCCGAGACGTTTGTCACGATGCCCCCGGTGGGGTGCGTCGTTTCGTTGCGGTCGCGCCAGGCGAACGAAAAGGCGAAAACAAAGAGCAATAGCGACGTCAGACCACCGTAGAACCCTGTTTTTCTCATCACGGGGCCGAGCGGCAGCAGGTGCAGCAGCGTGCCGGCGAGCACGAGCGCCAGCAATGCGATCGAGATTCCGGCCCAGGCGTTGCCGCTCATTATGGACGAAATGTCTCGTAGCCAGTGCTTTAGGAAAAACTCGGGTACCGGTTCGATTCGATTGCGGGTGTAGGTGTTGGCGATGGCGAGGTTGTGTGCAATGTCGCCGTCGCCCGGGGCAAGGCGCTGAGCCTTAGAGTAATATAGGATTGACTCCCCTATTTTCCCCATTTTGAATAGTGTGCCGGCTTTGTTGTAGAAAAGTTTTGCGCTTACCTCGCCTCGTTGCTCTATCTCGTCGTAAAGGGCTGATGCAGAGGCGAAATTTCCTGCGTAATAGGCCTCGTTGGCCTCTTCCCATAGGGTGTTGTTGTCTTTGGTCGAAGTTGCGGTGGCGGTCTCCTCCTTGTCGGCCTGCTCCTCCTCCGCCGCAGAGATCGAGGTTGCGGTTTCATCCGATGTTGCTGCTGAAGTCGGTGTGTCATTTTGCCCCTCGCGTGTCGACTCTTGCTGCGTAGGTTCTGGCTCTGGTTCCTGCTGTTGTTGTTGTGCGAAGTTTTGCACAGGGCCGCACATTGCACTTGAACCAAAGCTTGAAGTGGCTACTAATAATAGTGTGACAATGAGCTGTTTCATGATGCTATTTTGCTTTTATTGCCGATTCCAATTCCGAAATGAGCGCAACCCCCTCGCGATACAACTCGCCCATTCGGGCGGATGACACGGGCGAGTATTGCGCCTCCTCGCACTCCGATATAATTCGCACATACTCAGTGCTTTGAGGTTCCGGAATGTTCCGTTCGAACAGCTCCTCGCGAATGCGCTCTTTGGTGAGATCGGCCATCGGAACGTCGAATTTGTCGCTCACGTAGCCCCACAGCGCCTTCAGCATTTCGTCGTAAAAACCGTGCTTGTCGTTGCGGGCCATCGACGCTTCGGCTGTGCGGAAACGCTTGAGGGCCACCTTGTTAGCGCGTTTACCCCGCACGAATCTGTCGCTCTGCATGTTGCGCAGATAGCGCGGCAGGAGTAGGAATCCCGCAACGAACATCGCGATCAAAAGCACGACGAGCGAGATGTAGGCCGGACTCCAGAAAAAAGTGTAGCCCTTGGGGCGGAGGTCTGCCGCGCCGCGTTTGATGAACCGTATGTCCTGTCCGAAGACGCGCAAATCCTCTCGCGCAACACCGCTCACGAGCCCTCCTCCGGCGCTTGCCACGGCCGTTGTGTCGACCGCCACCTCGATGGAAGTCTCACGAGACGAGAGGGTTACGTATCGCTCCTGCTGTGGGTCGAAGTACGAAAATTCGAACGCCGGTATCGCGTAAAGTCCGTCGGTGCGCGGGATGAACGGGTACGAAAATTCGCGATAGCCATTGGTGCCGGCGCCGGTGTTGCGCGTGTTGTCGGAGGTCGTAACGTTGTATTTTTCAAACGATTGCGGCAACACGAGGCGGGGCGCGCGGATCAGCGGAAAGTTGCCCGTTCCCGACAGTCGCAACGTGTAAGTGGCTGACGTGTTGGCATTCATCATCGACGGCGGAGCCACGGCATCGAGCTTGAAATCGCCCACCGCGCCGTCGAAACTCTCGGGCGCACCCGCCGGCCAGTCGCGAACGTTGATTTGCACAGGCGCCGACGCGATGGTTTTTCGCACCTCCTGGTAGTTCTGCCCCATGCCCATGAACTCGTCGAATATGTTGCGCGGCGACGCACTTTGGGTCTGGAACACCGCGTTTACCACTACTTCGAACGGCTCAATGGTCATAGTACCAGACTGTTGCGGGTAGAGCAGATACTCCTTGAGCACCCACATGCTGTACACGCGGTTGTTGTACGTTTCGCGCTGCTCCGTGATCGGGTCGGGGGTGATGTCCTGCTGCCAGAAACCGTTGAAGGTCGGGGGTTTAAGGTCGTTCAGCCCAGCGTTTATCCGGCGGTAGAACTTCAGCGTCACAACGACCGGCTCGCCCTTGTAAACGTCTGTGCGATTGACAGTTGTCCGCACGAGAACATCGTCGGCCGAGATTTCGGGCGCCCTACCCTGCCCTGCGGTTTGGCCCTGCGTGGCGCCTGCCGCTCCGCCGTTTTGCGACGCCTCGCCCACCACCTCGATGGTTACGGGGCGGGTCGAGTAGCTCTTGCCTGAGACGGTTGCCTGCGCGGCGGAGATGGTGTGAAGTCCTGCCGTAAAGCCTTGAAGCACATAGGTATAGGTCGTCGTCTCGGTGCGCGACGACTGTCCGTTCACAATCTCGATGCTGGTGCCGCGCGACTCCTGCGGGCCCGCCATCACCTCGAAACCCTCGATGGTGGGGGGTATGAACTCGACACCCAAGGCGTTGATAACAAACTCGATACGAAACAGTTCGCCGGCCTCGACCGCCGTCGGAGCGGCAACTTCGAAGGCGATTTCGCCCTGAGCTGCTTCCGCTTCTGTCTCGACTGTCGCCGCAACGGCAACGCCCGAAGCTGCAGCCGACACCGACACCTCGTCGGACGCCATCGCTGCTGACGCTGTTGCCAGTAGAGCTAATATGCTTATAGTCAGTTTTTTCATTGGAGATACCTAATGTGCTATCTCAAGTAAATTCAGGGGCGAAGTTTCGTCGAGCACGCGCAAAAGCCGTTTTTATAGTAGTGCTTAGTGTCTATCTTAAAATCAAACGCGAAAGTCTCCTTTTTTAGTGCTTAAATTCGGCAAAAAAGTCGTTCCTCTTGTCGTCCACGATGATGAAAGCGGGGAAATCCTCGACATAAATCCGGCGCACTGCTTCCATGCCAAGTTCCGGAAAGTCAACCACTTCGACCCTCTTAATTGAATCTTTAGCTAAGATGGCTGCCGGGCCGCCGATAGAGCCGAGGTAAAACCCGCCATGCTTCTTGCACGCGTCCGTAACCTGCTGAGTGCGATTGCCTTTGGCCACCATCACCAACGAGCCGCCAAGAGCCTGAAAACCATCAACATAAGGGTCCATTCTGCCGGCAGTAGTCGGACCGAAGCTACCGGAAGCCATGCCCTCGGGCGTCTTCGCGGGCCCGGCGTAGTAGACGGGGTGATCCTTAAAATACGACGGCATAGGCTCGCCATTGCGAATCATTTCGGCAATGCGAGCATGAGCAATGTCGCGCGCAACAATCATGTGCCCACGCAGGCGCAGGCGCGTTTTGATAGGATATTTCGCCAACGTGGCGCGCACGGCATCCATCCCCTCGTCGAGGTCGATATCCACTGCGGGGGCGAGATAGGGCGCCTCGCGCGGCAGAAAACGTGCAGGATTGCGCTCCAACGCTTCGAGCCAAATCCCGTGCTCGTCGATCTTGGCCTTGATGTTTCGGTCGGCGCTGCAGCTGACCCCCATGCCGACGGGACACGACGCGGCGTGGCGCGGCAGTCGGATCACGCGAACGTCGTGAACCAGATATTTACCGCCGAACTGCGCCCCGATACCACTCTCGCGGCAGATTTGCATGATCCGCTCCTCCCACTCTATGTCGCGGAAAGCGCGGCCGCCCTCGTTGCCCGAAGTCGGCAAAGCATCATAGTAGTGAGCCGACGCCTTCTTCACTGCCGCGAGATTCGCCTCGGCCGAGGTGCCGCCGATCACGATTGCCAGGTGGTAGGGCGGGCAGGCCGAGGTGCCCAGATCGAGAATGTGTTCGCGGAAAAAAGCCTCCAGCGAAGCGTCGTTCAGCAGCGCCTTAGTCTGCTGATACAGAAACGTTTTATTTGCCGAACCTCCACCTTTGGTTACGAACAAAAATTTGTACTCCGCACCCTTCGTCGAGTAGATGTCGATCTGCGCCGGCAGGTTGGTTCCGCTGTTGCGCTCCTCGGTCATCGTCATCGGCACCACCTGCGAGTAGCGCAAGTTTCGGGCGGCATAAGTGTCGAACACTCCGCGCGAAATATGCTCGGCGTCATCGACTCCGGTGTAGACATCCTCGCCCTTTTTGCACACGGCGATGGCAGTGCCGGTGTCCTGACACGTCGGGAGCTCGCCTTCGGCCGCCACAACCTGATTCAGCAGCATGGTGTAGGCAACGAACTTGTCGTTGTCGGTCGCCTCGGGATCGTCGAGAATGGCGCGCAGCTGCGCAAGGTGGTCGGCGCGCAGATAGAACGAGACGTCGTTGAACGCCTCGCGACTCAGAAGCTCCAGCCCCTCGGGCGCGACACAAAGTATTTTGCGCTCACCGCGAGCGTTACCGATGTTACACTTTTCGACGCTGACGTAATCCGATGTCAGCAGGCGATATTCGGTCGTGTCCTCCCCCATCGGGAACGGTTCCTGGTATTTGAATTGGCTCATGGCGTTTGAATTTTTAGTTTTGACGAGGCAAAGATAACTCAAGTGTAGTTGAATCCCAAAATAAATTTGGTTTATCGCGCGGCAATGATTACCTTTGTAAAAAATTTTAATAACCTAAATTAAACCCAATACAAACAATGATCTCTTACAAAGAATTAGGCCTGGTGAATACCCGCGAAGGTTTCCGCAAGGCCATCGAAGGCAAGTACGCCATTCCGGCGTTCAATTTCAACAACATGGAGCAGATGCAGGCCATCATCGCCGCTTGCGTCGAAACCTCGTCGCCCGTGATCCTGCAGGTGTCGAGCGGCGCGCGCAAGTACGCCAATCAGACCCTGCTGCGCTACATGGCTCAGGGCGCTGTGGAGTATGCCAAGGAGTTGGGCAAGAACATTCCCATCACTCTGCACTTGGATCACGGCGACTCGTTCGAGCTGTGCAAGAGCTGCATCGACATGGGCTTCTCGTCGGTGATGATCGACGGTTCGCACCTCTCTTATGAAGAGAACGTCGAGCTGACCAAGAAGGTCGTCGAGTACGCTCACCAGTACGACGTCACGGTCGAGGGTGAACTTGGCGTTTTGGCGGGTGTCGAGGATGAAGTTTCGTCCGACCACCACACCTACACCGAGCCCGATCAGGTTGTCGATTTCGTTACCCGCACGGGTGTCGATTCGCTGGCCATCTCGATCGGTACCTCGCACGGTGCCAACAAGTTCAAGCCCGAGCAGTGCACCCGCAACGCCGAGGGCGTTTTGGTTCCGCCCCCCCTGCGTTTCGACATCCTCGAAGAGATCGAGAAGCGCATCCCGGGCTTCCCCATCGTGCTGCACGGTGCGTCTTCGGTGCCTCAGAAGTATGTCGAAACGATCAACAAGTTCGGCGGCGCACTCAAGGACGCGATCGGCATCCCCGAGGAGCAGCTGCGCAAGGCTGCCGGATCGGCTGTTTGCAAGATCAACATCGACTCCGACGGCCGTCTGGCTATGACCGCCGAAGTGCGTCGCGTGTTTGCCGAAAAGCCCGCCGAATTCGATCCGCGTAAGTACCTCGGCCCGGCTCGCGACGAGCTCAAGAAGCTCTATATGCATAAGGTTCAGAACGTTCTCGGTTCGGAGAATAAGGCGTAAGTGCGAGCCGCACGGGCAATTTAGCTACACAACGTATATCACAAAGTAGCGCACGGGAAATTTTCCTGCGCTGAACAAAAAACCGGTGTTCTCATTACGGGGTCACCGGTTTTTTCGTACCTTCGCCCCATGCTTTACACCCTTACTGCCCTTGCGGCGAGGATTTTTGCGAATCCGGCGGCTAATGTGTTTCAGAAGCAGCTGACGATGCGTGGTGGCGATCCCGTTGCCATCAATCTGTCGACCTATCTGCTGCTTTCGTTGGCGTGCGTCGTGCCGGCGATGTGGGTCGACTGGGGTGCGATGCCGGCGGCGTTTTGGTGGAACTGTGTGTTGGTGGGACTGTTCGGCGGCGTGGGCAATACGTTCTTTGTCAAGGCGTTGCAGCAGGGAGAACTGTCGGTGTTGGGGCCGATAAACTCCTGGAAATCGGTGATGGGGATGGCGGTCGGCGTGGTCGTGCTCGGCGAGATTCCCGGACTGTGGGGGCTGACGGGCATGGCGCTGATGATGGCCGGAAGCTATTTTGTGCTGAAGGTTCCGGGCGAGCGCTTCTCGTGGAACCTGCTCAGACGCAATGATATACGTTGGCGTCTGTGGGCAATGGCCCTCACCGCCACCGAGGCCGTTTTCATCAAACGCATCATACTCCTCTCCTCGCCCACCGTCTCATTCATCATCGGGTGCTGGTTTGGGGCGTTGATTTCGTTGGTGATCGCGCTGATTTTTGTCCGTCCGCGCGGCGGCAGCAGCACCGACCGCAGCTGTGGCGCCGGCAGCGTTTTGTGTCTCTTTCGACACGGAAACTTGATTCGCTCTCTCGGTGTCGCGGCCATCCTCGGACTGACCCAATACGCGACCAATGTCGTGTTCGCGCGGATGGATGTCGGCTACGCGCTCGCGCTGTTCCAACTGTCGGCCATAGTCAGTATACTGCTGGGCCACAGGGTGTTCCACGAAGATTCGGTAGCCCGAAAACTGATTGGCGCCGCCATCATGATTGCCGGCTCGGTGGTCATCCTTCTTCTGAATTGAGCTGTCTCCGCGACCCCATGCCGCCCCTACTCCTCGCTCTCGAAAGTGTCCCGATGAGCGACGTAGGTATCCCACCGATCGAGCACGGCGACGAAATCGGCAGGTAGCGGACTCTCGAAGTGCACCTCGGTGCGCGACGTCGGATGCACGAAACCGAGCGATCGGGCGTGTAGCGCCTGCCGTGGCATCAGCCGGAAGTTGTTCTCTATAAACTGTTTGTACTTGCTGAACGTCGTCCCCTTCAGGATTCTGTCGCCGCCGTAACGCTCGTCGTTGAACAGCGGGTGGCCGATGTGCTCCATGTGGACACGAATTTGGTGCGTGCGTCCGGTCTCAAGCCTCAGCTCCAGCAGCGTCACGTAGCCGTAGCGCCGCAACACCTTCCAGTGCGTGACGGCGTGTTTTCCCTCGGACTCAACGCCTTCCGGCAGCTCCGACTCGGTGGGGAAGACGGCCATCTTGAGTCTGTCGTGCCTGCTGCGCCCGATGTTGCCCGTCACCGTTCCCTCGTCCTCCTCGAAATTGCCCCACACCAGAGCGACGTACCTGCGTGTGACGGTGTGGTCGAAAAACTGTTTCGCCAGCCGCGCGTGAGTAGTCTCGTTCTTGGCGACGACGAGCAGTCCGCTGGTGTTCTTGTCGATGCGGTGCACCAACCCCGCGCGCATGTCTCCATCTTGGAATAGCGGCAGGTTGCGCAGATGCCAGGTCAGTGCGTTCACGAGCGTGCCACTATAATTGCCATGCCCGGGATGCACGACCAGACCCGCCTCCTTGTCGACAACGAGCAGATCATCGTCCTCATACACAATGTTCAGCGGAATATCCTCGGCGATTATCTCGACCTCGCGCCGCGGATAAGGCATCACGATCTGAACGCGATCCAGAGGCTTGACCTTGTAGTTCGAGCGGACGGCCACACCGTTCACAAGGATGTTGCCGCTCTCCGCCGCCGCCTGAATTCGCGCGCGCGAAACGTGCTCCATCCTGTGTACCAAAAACTTGTCGATCCTCAGCATCGACTGCCCGCGATCGGCCGTCACCGCAAAGTGTTCGAACATCTGCCCGCCCTCATCTTCGAGCCCTTCGTCGTTCTCGAAGTCCGGATCGAGCTCCGGCGCAACGTATGTCATCTCCTCGTCCATCATTCTGTAATATCGGGCGTGGAGGAGGCCTCCTCCATAGCTGCCGCCCCTGCGTCCATCGCCGCTTCGAGCGCACGTTGTGCTTCGCGTTCATGTATCGCCTGACGCGCCTCGCGGTCGACGGCGGTGCTCCCCTGGGTGACCTTGTCCTCGTCGAGAGTCAGGCTTATCGAGATTCGCGTGCCCAACGCGGCGGTGCGTCCGTAGGCGGGCGACTGCCGATACACCCCCGCGTCTTTCTGATTGATCAGGTTTATCCCCTCGTCGCGCCTCACCTCTCCCACATTGAATCCGCGCTCCCACAGTCGGCTCTTCGCCTCGCCGAGTGTCAGCCCGACGACCTTGGGAATGTCGACCCATGCCGCATCCTCCGCCTTTCCGACAACGAGCGTTACGCCCGACCCCACCTCCAACTGTCGTCCCGAGTTTCGCCGCACCGTGTCGCGCCCGATCAGTTCGGCCAACACGTTGCCCGTCGCGATGTTCGACACATATCTCAGTTCGCCGATCTCCAGCCCCGCCATCTCGATCATGTTCTTTGCCTGCCGCAGCGAGAACCCCGTCACGAAGGGCACAGGTACCATCTTCTGCTGATGCGAGGTGATGGTGACGAATATCCGCCGACCCTTTTTGACCTCCGTTCCGCTTGCCGGCAGCTGCTCTATCACCGCGCCGCCGCCATACATGGGGGCGTATATCGAGTCGATGACCTCAAGTCGCAGCCCCTCGCGGCCGGCCATCTGCTCGACCTCGGCGATGTTGATCCCGATGAAATCGGGCACCGGCTCCCGCTGACTGTGACGCGTGAACAGGTTGAGCGCCAACGCCGACAGCCCCGCGAATACCATCACCGCGCAGAACGCCAACACAAGGTTTCGGGCGATTATGTTTCGGGAGATTTTTTGAAGCAACCTCATGTGATTTTCAGTTATTTAAAATAATTTGTCGCGGTCGTTGCCGCTTAATTCAGATTGTTCGCTGCGGTTCTTGCCGCTCATAAAAAGTGTTGCGTTCGACAGCCTTTAGACCCGCCGCCTCGGCCATTCGTTCGATCTCGCCGACGGTCAGTCGCGGCGCCGTCTCCTCCGCCCCCGCCATCGAGAATATCCGCGTCGAGTCGTCGATCGTGCCGTCGAGGTCGTCGGCCCCGAATGCCAGCGCCATCTCGGCTACGCTCTTGCCGTACATCACCCAGTACGCTTTGATGTGCGGAATGTTGTCCAAGACGATGCGCGACATGGCCAGCATCTTCATATCCTCGACCACGCTCACCTCCCCCGCCGCGCCCATGCTGTTGCCTCGCGCGCGATACTTCAGTGGGATGAATGCGTTGAACCCTCCGCCTGCTGAGGTGCCGGCGCTCTCGTCCTGCAACTCTCGCAGCCTCATGAGATGGTCGACGCGCTGCTCCAGCGTTTCGGCGTGGCCGTACAGTATCGTCGCGTTGGTCGGAATGCCGAGCCGGTGCGCCGCCCTGTGTACCGCCAGCCACTCCTCGGCAGTTCCCTTTTCGGGACAGATTCGCTCCCGCAGCTCGGGGTCGAAAATCTCCGCCCCACCCCCGGGTATCGCCTGCATGCCCGCCTTTTGGAGTTCGACCAATCCATCTTCGATCGACAGTCCCGCCTTGCGAATCATGTATGCCAGTTCGACCGCCGTGTAGGCCTTGATCGCCGCCTCGGGCAGCAGCGCCTTGATGCGCCGGATCAACTCGGTGTAGAACCACAGGTCGTGCGCCGGATGTACCCCGCCCACGATGTGAACCTCCGTCACTCCGCTGCCGATGTACCTGCGCGCGATCTCCTCCATCTGGTCGATCGACAAGTCCCACGCCTCGGAGTCGCCCGCGCTGCGCCTGTACGAACAAAACCTGCACGCGAAGGCACACACGTTGGTCGGCTCGATGTGGAAGTTGCGATTCCAGTAGAGCGCGTCGCCGTTTTTGCGTCGTCG
Source organism: Alistipes sp. (assembly GCA_031285405.1). Classification (GTDB taxonomy): domain Bacteria; phylum Bacteroidota; class Bacteroidia; order Bacteroidales; family Rikenellaceae; genus UBA940. Next base: position 42,096 of record JAITWH010000032.1, on the reverse strand, counting down.
CACGCCGTCGGCCAACTGTCCCAACAGCCACAAAGGAGCCTCGCGCCACAGCCGAAGTGCCTCTTCCGCCGTGATGCGAGCTCCTGATTCTATTTTGCGGGTGATCTCTTTCACGCCGCAAAGGTACGAAAAAATGCTTTGCGTAGCCTACCCCGCCGTCGGCGTTCAGTCTTTTCTGTCGAGCTTGCGTTCGAGAAAGTAGGCGCCGATCATTCCCGCGCCACCGCACAGCATGGCCAGCGACAGAATAAAGAAGGTGGGTATCGCATCGTTTCCTATAACTGAGTTGCGAGGTATGGCTCCCGAGGCGAGGACGATGCAACCGATGGCCACACCGAGTCCGAGCCCGACCAGAAGCCCTCCGATACGTATGCCGGTGCCGCGTCCGCTCGCCGCCCGAATCTGCACCTTTGTCTGCGCATTCACGCGATGCCAATCGCCGAGCGACTCGGGCGGCACACGTTCGAACATTGTGACGTTGGATTTGTACCTGAAATAGGCGTTCAGCGAGATTGTGGTGAACAGCCCGATGAGAAAGATGATGGGGATGGATACTCCGATGATTTCGACTCCGTGCATGATTTTAGTTTTTTTAGTGAGGTTTTGCCTTTTTGACGCGCCGCGCCGCAAAAGGTTACACGCGGAACAAAAAAAGTCGCTATCTTGTAACCTTTCGGCGCCCGCCGCGTCAATATATCAGAAGTGCGACAGAAACCAGATAATGAAGAGCAGTCCGACCGATAGAGAGAGCGAGAGGGAGATTGTCCGCCGTGTGCTGCGTGGCGACATCGAGGCATTTTCCGGTCTGGTCGGGAGCCACTCGCCGCGCATGCTGGGGCTCGCGTTAGGGATCGTGCGGCGGCGCGACGTGGCCGAAGATGTGGTGCAGGATGCGCTGGTGAAGGCGTACGAAAAGTTGGGTTCGTGGCGGGGCGAGAGCTCTCTCTCGACGTGGCTTTATCGGATTGTCTATACCACCGCGGTCTCTTCGCTGCGTGGGGGGAGTGTTGTTGGGGCGTTCGATCTTGTTGATGTTGCGCCCGAGGCTCCTGCCGATGATGCCGACTGGGCTGTAACGGAGGATAATATCGCTCGTATGCGTCGGGCCTTGGACGCGCTTTCGCCGATTGATCGCACTATGGTGACGCTGTTTTACCTTGAACAGAAGTCGGTGCGCGATGTTGCGGCAATTTGCGGCGAGAGCGAAGGGAATGTCAAAACGCGTCTGCACCGCGCGCGTGGACGATTAAAAAATCTTATGAACGAGATGCGATGAAAAAAGATGGTGAATTTATGGTGCGGGATTGCGGGGCTTTGCAGCACGATGGGTTTGCGATGGTCGATGGGGGGCTCGCAACCCATGATGGGGCTGTGGAGTCTGGTGGGTTTTCGGCGACTGATGGTGGGCCTGCAACGCACGATGGGGCTGTGGAGTTCGGTAAGTCTGCGGCGGATGGCGGGCCTGCGACTCACGACCGGTTTGCCGAATTGATAAGGGCGGCCGATGAGCCTGTCATCTTGGCGGAGGGTTTCGAGCAGCGGGTGATGCTTGCCGTGGCGCGTCGTGCCATCGAGCAGTCGAAACGCAGGGCTCGTCGGGCGCTGATCGCTTTGCTGTCGGGGTTGGCAATGCTGTTGGGCGCCTCGGTTGCGCTGTTGGCGAGCGCCTCCTCGCTTCTGCCCGTCGTCGGCAAGCCTTTCGACACTCTTGCCGGATGGTTCGCCGACTTGCACATCTCCCTGCAGGCTGGGTTGAGCCTTGGTGGTGTGTTGGGTACGATTTCGTTTTGGGAGCAGTGGGGCGACATGTTCATTCTGACACTGCTGGCCGGCGGTGCGGTCGGATTTATCTACTATCTCAACAGCCTGTTTAGCGACCACAGGTGAACTAATAGTTTAGGTGATCTTGTGCTTTAGGTGGTTGGTTGTAATGCTTTCGGAATCATCGCGTTGTCTCAACGAAAATCTATCGTCTCAAACCCTGCGAATCGCCGCGCGTTGTAGACAAATGCCTCTCTGTAGAGTGTGATGTTCGGCGTGACGCGCACGATATCGACAGCCGCTTCGGCGCCCATAAATCCGATGACGTAGCCGATCCGCACAGGCATTCCAGTCGCTGTGGAGATGAAAACATCCATCGTCCGCGGTGCCCCCGAGCCGTCAGATGCCCCGTTGTCGGCGTTCTCGATGCTCCGAAGTTCCACGCGCTCGCAACTCACCCCGTTTATGAGTGCCACGCCGACGTATCGGTGGGTGTAACTGCCGTCCAGCAGGTCGAACAGGCGCGTTGGATTGGCCATCACCGAGCGGTCTAACGGATCGACCCTGTCAATGGAAACCTCTCTGTCCGTGGTGTTTACCTCGTGTCGCGTTGTGCCGTCGCAAAACAGCTCGACCTCCGGCGTAACGACGTGGTAGCTCTCGCCGCTCACCTCGAAACTGCCACCGAGCGCCTCATCGCCGATAGTCACCGAGAACTCGACGCGGTAGTCGCCCCACCCCGCCACTTTTCTCTGCAATTCGCTGAGCAACGCCTCCGACTTCTCATCGGCCGCTGCATCCGTTACATCTGTAACGTTCGCAATGTTCGTCGCGCTTGCAACGCTTGCCGTGCTTGTCGCCAAAATGAGCGCCGCTAAGGCTAACACTCTCTTTTTCATAGAATTCCTATATCTTCAAAAATCCGTTCAAGGCTGCGAGGGTCCTGGATCAGCACCTCGCGCGGTTTCGAGCCCTCGGCACGCCCGACGATGCCGGCCCTTTCGAGTTGATCCATCAGTCGCCCCGCGCGGTTGTAGCCGATCGCGAAGTGGCGCTGGATGTTAGAGGTCGACCCCTGCTGGTTCGTCACCACGAATCGCGCCACCTCCTCGAACATCCGGTCAACGTCGCCGAGGTCGCCAGATGCGGGGCCGTCGCCACCTTCAGGCACGTAATCGGGTAGGTAATAGGCATTTGGATAGCCGCGTTGCCTGCCGATGAAGTCAGTCATTTTCTCGATTTCGGGCGTGTCGATGAATGCGCATTGCACGCGCGTGATCTCGCCGTTGAGCGAAATCAGCATGTCGCCCTGCCCGATGAGCTGGTTGGCACCGGTCTGGTCGAGGATAGTGCGCGAGTCGACGATGCTCGTGACGCGGAATGCCACACGTGCCGGAAAGTTGGCTTTGATGAGTCCGGTAATGACCTTTACGTCAGGACGTTGAGTGGCGATAATGAGGTGGATTCCCGTCGCGCGCGCCAACTGTGCCAATCGCGTGATTGGCTGCTCGACCTCCTTGCCGGCGGTCATGATCATATCGGCGAATTCGTCGATAACCACCACAATGTAAGGCAGATACCTGTGTCCCTTGTTGGGGTTCAGGCGTCGGTTTACGAATTTTTCGTTGTACTCGCTGATCTTCTTGACCTCAGCCTTTCGCAGCAGTTCGTACCGTGCCTCCATCTCGCCGCACAGCGAGTTGAGTGTGTAGACAACTTTCTGAGTGTCAGTCAATATCGCATCCTCCTCGCTCTCCATTTTCGCGAGAAAATGTTTTTCGAGGCGTCCGAACAGCGACAGTTCCACCTTCTTCGGGTCGACCATCACGAACTTCACCTCCGCCGGATGTTTTTTGTAGAGCAACGACGAGATTATCACGTTGAGTCCCACGCTCTTACCCTGTCCCGTGGCGCCCGCTATGAGCAGGTGGGGCATTTTTGCCAAGTCGACCAGAAACGTCTCATTCTGAATGGTTTTGCCCAACACCAGCGGCAGTTCGGCGGTGCTGTCCTGAAACTTGATCGACTTGACGAGCGAGTACATCGAAACGATCTCTCGGTTCTGGTTCGGTACCTCGATGCCGATGGTTCCCTTGCCAGGCATCGGGGCGATGATGCGGATACCCAATGCCTTTAGGCTCAGTGCGATATCCTGTTCGAGCCCCTTGATTTTTGAGATTTTTACGCCCGGCGCGGGGATGATCTCGTACAGCGTGACGGTTGGGCCGATGGTCGCTTTTATCTTGCTGATTTCGATGCCGAAGTTTCTGAGAGTCTGTACGATACGGTTGCTGTTGGCCTGAATCTCGTCGTCGGTCACCTCCACCCGCGTGCCGTGGTTGGCCAAGACGCCCTCGATTTCGGGCTTCCGATAGGTCGACAGCTCCTTAAGTGGGTCATACAGACGGTTTTCGATGTCGCCGTCGCCAAGTTCGGTGTCGCGCTGTTCGGCCTGCAAAACCTCCATCCACTCGCCGTTGGAGGTCACAACCCCGCCCGCTCCGAGCGTCGTCGGCCCCTCCCCGGCCGTTCTGAAAGCGGTTTGCTCGCCGGTGGCTGTGTCGACCCTTCGATTCGGGGTCACCATGAATCCCGGGTCGCCGTCGCCGTCGAGCTCCACCACCTCGAAAACACCATCAGGAGTTCGTGTAACTATCGGACGCACAGGCTCTTCGGGCTTGCTGACCTCGACCGTGTGCCCTCCGTCTATCTCCCTCACTACGAAGGGGGAATTGGGATTCGTTTCCTCATTCGAAGCTGTCGTTCCGGCGGTTTCTTTGGCCGCAAAAGCCTCATTTACAGCAGCGGCTGCTGAGGCTAAGTTCGGATCAACCTCACCGGCATCCTCGAAAGCCGTCTCGTCATCCTCCGTAACATCCTCATTATCTGAGTCAAAATCGTCATCTTCATCACCTCGCCGTCCCGTCATAAGCCCCCCGACGCGCATGCCTCCGTCGGCGATCGCCTGCCCCACCCTGTTCACGCGCGCGATGTTTTTGCGGCTAATGTACACGGCAAGCAGGATCCACAGACACAGCAGCGCCAACGTCGCGCCGATCAGGCCGATCTGCGCGCGCAGCCATTCCGCGGCAAAAATGCCCGTTTCGCCTCCCAGACCGGTGCCGAAGATGCCCCACGAGGAGCCGAAAGCCAGCCCCAGCGTCACCGAGCCGATTATCATGGCGGCAAAAGCGATGCGCACCGAGCGTTCGAGCGCCGTCGGGCGAAACCGCATCAGTCGCAGTCCTATTATTGTGAGGATCAGCGGAATGGCAATGGCAAAAACTCCGAAACCACGCCCCACCAACAGTCGCGCGAACTGCACGCCGAGACTCCCTTTTTCGCCTGTCGGGATGGCGTCGATCGCGCTCACAAAGCCCTCTTCAGCACCTTCCGTGCCGGTCGACACGCTCCCCTCTCCCATTCCCGAAAGTACTCTCCCCGCAGGCGTCTGATCGGTATTCCACGTGAAAAAATAGCTAACGCAGATCCACAGAGTGTAGATCGCGAAGAAGAAAAGCACAAATCCCAGCACCCATTTCTGATTATCCGAAAGGTTTAGCTGACTGCGTCTATTCACTTGATTGTTAGCTGTATTCGTGTCGCCATAATTCTGTCCGGAAGAGGCCAATCGACGCGCCCCCACCTGCGGTTTTGCCGCAGTTTGTCTCTCCTCTCTCGATGCTCGATTAGTCCGTGCCATTGCGCGAAGATAGGAATTATTTGCGTGAAAGCGGCACTTTTGCGCTCTTGCGCGCCAGATGTTCGAGATAATTTTCGTCCGCGCAGGATAAAAACTCATGCTTCGGCCCCTCTCCGCCGGGCTCGGCGTGCAGGTCATGCTCCGTCAAAAGTTGCTCGACACGGCGAGCAATGGCCGGCGCGGAATCGACGATATGCACATCTGTCGCACCGATTTTTGACGATTTGTCATATTCTATTACGTTTTTGCAAGACGATTTTGCGCTCTCTCGCTCTGTCGTTTCAAACTCCGAACGCCCTTCTGGCCGCCCGCTCCACTTCTCAATCACACGCCGGATTTGCGGCTCAAGATAAGGATAGTGCGTGCATCCCAGCACGATCCGATCCGCCCCCGCCTCAAGCAGCGGCTCGACGGCCCGACGCACAATTTCAAGCGCTTGTGGACTCTCTTCCTGATCATTTTCAACAAGTTCCACAAACCCTTCGCCCACCGTCTCGATGATGCGCACCGTCTTCCGAAAGCGCGCGGCGGTGGCACGATAGAGCTCCCCTTTGAACGCCGCAATGGTCGCCAACACTCCAACAACACCGGTTCGGGTCGTCAGCGCGGCGGGTTTCACGGCGGGCTCCATGCCCACGATCGGCACGTCGTACTTCGCGCGCAGATGGTCGATCGCTGCCCCCGTCGCCGCGTTACAAGCCACCACCACCATCTTCACATTACGGTCGATGAGGCGAGCTATCGCACTATCAACCAAGGCAATAATCTCCTCTTTCGGACGCGGGCCATAGGGCACATTAGCGCCGTCACCGAAATAGACGAGCGACTCGTGCGGCAGGGCACGCGCGATCTCGGCACGAACGGTCAGCCCGCCCATGCCGGAATCGAAAATTCCTATCGGCCTATTATCCACCGTATTACCTATATTTATCTAAACAATAGGTCAAAGTGTATGTTCCATAAAAAATCTCGCACAGCCCTACTTCGCCGCAGCCGTAGTCGTAGCCACACCCCTCTCCGCCTCAATCCACCGACGAGCATTGACAAAGGCCTCGATCCAAGGCGAAACCTCATCCGCTGCCCGATCCTCGGGGTAATACGCCCAGTTCCAAGGTTTTAACGCCCGCTCCGGATGCGGCATCATTGCCAAATGTCGGCCATCGGCACTGGCAATCCCCGCGGTGCAAAAATCGCTACCATTGGGGTTGGCCGGATAGCCTTCATAGCTGTATTTCAGCACGATATTGTAATCTTTTTCGCCTCCCTGCAGCGAGAATCGTCCCTCTCCATGCGCGATCCACGCCCCCAGACGCGCCCCCGCGAGCGAATCCAACATAACAGAGTGGCCCGTCCGCTCGACATTCAATCCCACAAACCCCGACTCCCACTTTCCACCTGCATTATGCAACATCCGAGGCATCAGTGATTTATTACTACCAACCTGAGCCAAAGGTTTAACCACCGACGAATCTCCGACAGGCTTCACAAGCCCCAACTCTACCATCAACTGACAGCCATTGCAGAACCCGACCGAAAGCGTGTCCGGTCGCGCGTAAAACTCCTCAAGCGCACGCCGCGCCTTCTCGTTATAGAGGAACGCGCCGGCCCAACCTTTGGCCGAACCGAGCACGTCGGAGTTCGAAAAACCACCCACAAACGCAATCATACTCACGTCCTTAAGAGTTTCCCGCCCACTCACCAGGTCGGTCATATGCACATCGCGCACATCGAAACCGGCCAGGTGCATCGCCCAAGCCGTCTCGCGCTCGCACTGACACCCTTTTTCGCGAATGATCGCCGCCTTGACACCCGTTTTCGCCTTGCGCCGCGGGTCGATGCCGTACTGCGAGTACTTCCCCGTGAAATTCGCCGGAAACTCAAACGCAAGCTCCTGCGACTTATAGTTGGTGTAACGCTCTGCCGCTTTGACACTTCCGCTCTGCCGACGATCAAGCAAAAACGACGTTTTGTACCATTTGTCACGCAAATCATCCTGCAGCAGATCGAACTCAACCCCCGCCGCCAAGATGCTGAAGTGACGGTTGAAGTTAACCGTGCCAATTGCATGTGCATCAACTCCTTGAGCCGTAAGATTAGCCGCCATGGCAGCCCCGTCTCTCACCTGCAACAGCAAAGCCGACTTCTCGCTGAAGAGCAGTTTTACGAGATCTTTTTCGCTGTGATTCATTGAAAGCCATCCCAAATCGACCTCGATTCCCGAAGTATTGTCGGCAAAGGTCATTTCGAGAAGCGCCGTGATAAGACCGCCTGCCGAAATGTCGTGCCCTGCAAGCACATGGCCGCCGGAAACAAGCTTCTGCACCGCCCCGAAAGCGCGCGCAAAATAGGAAGCATCGCCCACCGTCGGCACCTTATCGCCCACTCGTCCAACCACTTGTGCAAAGCTACTGCCGCCAAGTTCAAAGCCGCTTCCACGACTCATATCGACATACACAACGTCCGAAGCCGTGTGCTTCAAAGCCGCACCGACACTTCCCGTCACATCCGAAACCTCGCCGGCCGATGTAATTATCACCGTTCCTGGCGCAAAAACTCGCTCGCCCGAGGGATATTTCTGCGTCATCGAAAGCGAGTCCTTACCAGTGGGAATGTTGATACCCAGCGCAATAGCAAATTCGCTCGCCCCCTCGACCGCTGCGTACAGCCGCGCATCCTCCCCCTCGTTCTTCGAAGGCCACATCCAGTTGGCACTCAGCGAGATACCCGCCAAACCGTGTGTCAAAGGAGCAAAAACGATATTAGTCAGCGACTCCGCAATGGCAAGCCGCGAACCCTCGGCAGGGTCGATCATCGCCGCTACCGGAGCATGCCCGATAGCCGTTGCGATGCCGGCAACACCCTGATAGTCAAGCGCAACCACCGCACAGTCATTCAGCGGCAACTGCACCTGCCCGGCACACTGCTGCATCGCCACACGCCCGCCGACCGACCTGTCGACCTTATTGGTAAGCCAATCCTTGCACGCGACGGCCTCGATCTGCAACACCTGCCCGATGTAGTCGACCACCCGCCCGGCATCGTACGCAACGGGCGCAAAAATCTCCCGTAACGACTTGTCTCTGATCACAGTACGCGGCGCGCGCCCAAACATATATTCCAACGGCCAGTCGATCGGCCGCTCCCCCGTGACGTTGTTCACAAACGTAAATTGCCCGTCGCCGGTCGCCTCACCGATCACATACATCGGCGCCCGTTCGCGCTCCGACACCCGCCGCATATATTCGAGGCTCGCCCGATCGACCACAAGTCCCATTCGCTCTTGTGACTCATTGCCAATGATTTCGCGTGCCGAAAGCGTCGGATCACCAATCGGCAACCGCTCCATGTCGATCCGCCCGCCAGTCGCCTCCACAAGCTCCGACAGACAGTTCAGATGCCCCCCCGCGCCGTGATCGTGAATCGAAATAATCGGATTTTTCTCCGGCTCCGACCCACCGGCGCCAATCTCGCTCCTGCAACTCCGACACTCCGCGAAGCCCGAGCCGCCCCCCGAAACCCCACCTTCGCGCGTCTCGCTAACGGCCCGAATCGCATTATAGACCCGCCGCTGCATCTCAGGATTCGAACGTTGCACGGCATTGAGCTCGATCTCGCCGGCAAACTCGCCCGTCGCGACGCTCGAAACCGCCCCTCCGCCCATACCGATGCGATAGTTATCGCCCCCCAGCAGCACCACAGCGTCGCCGGGCGTGGGTTCATCCTTAAGGCTGTCCCGCTTCTTGCCATAACCCACACCGCCGGCCATCATGATGACCTTGTCGTAGCCATAGGTCTTGCCATTCTCCTGATGCTCAAACGTTAACAACGATCCGCACAGCAGCGGCTGCCCAAATTTGTTACCAAAATCGCTGGCCCCGTTCGACGCCTTGATCAAAATCTCCTCGGGTGTCTGATAGAGCCATTTGCGCGGCTCGACGCCCCCCTCCCACAAGCGCTCACCCGACTCCCGAGCAGCGCCACCGGTCGCCTGAACACCATCAGGCCGAGGATACGAAGTCATATAGACCGCCGTTCCGGCCAACGGAAAGGCCCCTTTCCCACCTGCGATACGGTCGCGAATCTCGCCCCCGCTGCCCGTCGCGGCGCCATTGAAGGGCTCCACGGTTGTCGGAAAGTTGTGCGTCTCGGCCTTGATCGAGATCACACTCTCGAAATCATCGGTGCAATACTCCCCGGGCCGGTCGTGCTCCGCGGGCGCAAACTGCTCTACGACAGATCCTTGCAAAAACGCACAGTTATCTTTATATGCCGAAACCACCTGCCCCCCGTGCATGGCAGTGGTACGTTTGATGAGGCCGAACAGCGTCTCCGGCTTCACCTCGTCGTCGATCACAAACTCGCCGCCAAAAATTTTATGCCGACAGTGCTCCGAGTTGACCTGCGAAAAACCAAACACCTCGCTATCCGTCAACGGCCGCCCCATCTTCGCGCTAATCTCCTCAAGATAAGCCACTTCATCGTCACTCAACGCCAATCCCTCCTGCCGGTTGTAGGCGGCAATATCGCTCACGCTGCGAATCGGCTCGGGCTTGTGCGTAACGGTAAAAACATCCTGCCCCAGCCCCTCGTACCGCCGATTCAGCATCGGGTCAAACGCCACAGAACCAGCACCTTCCGCGCCGCCATCGACAAAAAACTCCTCAATCCGCCGAATCCCACCGATCCCCATATTCTGAGTAATCTCCACAGCATTGGTGCTCCACGGAGTGATCATCTCGCGCCGCGGCCCGACAAACGCCCCCTCGACACTCTCGCTCTCGATGCGCCGCGCGCCGCCGAACAGCCACTCCAGTCGCCCGATCTCCTCCGCGCCGAGCTCCGTCGCCACATCCACCGCGTACACTTTCCCGCCGCCGAGGCTACTTTTCGACAGCTCCGCGCCACTAAATCCGCACTCAAAAAACAGTACCATATATCAAATTTTAAATTTTACGCACGTTAAAATTATCTCCTCGCCCCCCCCTCGACAAAACCACCTACAAACTCCCCAACCGCTCCAAAAGAATCTTCATAAGGGCCGCATCCGAAGCCTCGCCACAATCGAGCACAAAGTTAGCTTTGTTATAGTAATTCTCGCGCTCGGGCAGCGTTTTTTCGATATATTCGGTCAACTCGGCATCCCCCATACCCGCGATTTTCGGCCTCTTGGCCCGCCCCACTGCACTCATCCTCCGCACCAACCGCTCGGCCGGCATCTTCAGATATATCGTCTCGCCCGCCTCGCCCAACATCTCCATCACCCCTTCGCGACACACCGCCCCGCCACCCAACGCGACGATGACATCACGTTCCGCAACCACCGCTCCCTCAATCACTTGCCGCTCGATCTCACGGAACGCCTCCTCGCCCGACTGCTCAAAAATCTCTGCAATCGTCATACCCGCCAGCCGCTCGATCTCGCGGTCGGTGTCAATCAGCTCCCACCCCGACTCCGATGCGATGCGCCGCCCGAAACTGCTCTTGCCGCACCCCATGAACCCCACTAAAAATATCCTCCGCGCCACTATCAAAACAGATTGAGTTGTTCCGACGGCCTGTTCCGCACATCGTCCGTCTCCTCGGTAACCGCCCCGCCAGGACGTTCGATAATCAACTCCGGAGCCGCAAACGAAACACCCGCCGCCGTACTCACAGAGTCATCATCCGCAAACGCATCCCCGCCGGCAGATTCTTCCGCCCCGCCGTCATCCGACAATGCAACATCGTAGGACTCATCCTCAGGAGCGGCAACCCCCTCGACCTCCTCATCCAAAACCTCAGCCCCCGCCTCCAAAGCAACAACAATCGCCTCCAAAAACCGAAGCCCTCCCACCTCATAAGTAGTAATCCGCTTACCCTTAGCCTTATGACTCTTGATACCGATATACTCACCCACATCCACCACATCGACCGGCCGCCCCGCGTTAGCCCCCGTATACGAAACCTCCAAACGGGGCCGCGGATTGTCCGTCAGCTCCACCAACCTGCAGTCGGCATCCAACCAATCCTGCTGACTCCCCCCGTTTGCCACGGCCGGAAAACGCTTCACATAATAGAACTTCAACCCCTCGTCGAAGTAGACCGCACTGTAAATCCGATCGCCATCCCACTTCTCAACCCGCACCGTATCTTCCGGAAAGTGATGCGTCAGCTCATACCCCGTCACATAGTAGTTGTGCCGCGTGAAGACCACAATCCTGTCGTCGCCCTCAAACTCACCCAACAGCACCCCGCGCCCGTCGGCGTTGAGCCTTCGAATCTCCTCGTCGTACCAGATGTTCTGCCCGCCGAGCGTAGACGCCCCCTTCTCCTTCAGCACAATTTTATGAATCCCGTACCGCGAGAACAAATTCCCCTGCGACGCCCGCCCCTTGATGGCCAGCACCGAGAAGTCGAGATCCGTGATCACCTTCTTCAACCTCGGCCTGGGTTTGAAGTATACCTTCAGCACCTCCGCCTCGCCGTTGGGGTTCACCGTCAACCACATGATGTCGCTCCCCGCCGTCCCCTTAGTCAGGTCATACTCCTTGTCACGCGTGATGCCCACAATGGCGCACCGCTTCATCATCACCGCCCCCTGCTTGCCGTCGCGATACAGCACGTTGTATATAGTCCGCTCGTCGCCCCGCTTGAACACACCTATATAAAGTATGTTCTTGTGGAAAAACGCCTTGTCGCTAACCTTCGTAATCACATACCGCCCGTCGCGACAGATCACAATCACGTCGTCGATATCCGAGCAGTCGCACACAAACTCATCCTTCTTCATCCCCGCGCCGATGCCGAAGAATCCCTCCGCCCTGTCGACATACAGCTTCGCGTTCGCCGTCACCACCTTCGCGGCCTCGATGCTGTCGAACTCACGAATCTCCGTCCGCCGTTCGCGCCCCTCGCCATACTTCTGCCTGATCCGCTCGTAGTAGGCAATCGTATATGGCACAATATGCTCGATGTCATGCCGCACCTGCTCCATCTCCTCCTCCACCCCGCGAATATGCTCGTCGGCGCGCGCGGTGTCGAACCTCGAAATACGTATGAACCGCAGCTCGGTCAGCTTCACCACATCCTCCTTCGTAATCTCCCTCCGCAGCAACCCCTTGAAAGGCTCCAACCCCTCGTCTACCGCCGAGTATGCCTCCTCGCGCGTCTTCGCCCCTTCGATCCGCTGATACAACTTGTTCTCGATGAATATCTTCTCCAGCGACGACATGTGCCAATCCTCCGCCAACTCATCCAACCTGATGTGCAGCTCCTGCAACAGCAGCTCCCGCGTGCGGTCGGTCGAGCGACACAAAATCTCCGACACCCCCAGAAAGTGCGGCTTGTCCTCCCATATCACCGTCGAGTTGGGAGAGATGCTCACCTCGCAATCCGTAAAGGCATAGAGCGCGTCGATAGTCTTGTCTGAAGATTCGTCGTTCGATACATGGATTATGATCTCCACCTTCTCGGCGGTGTTGTCATCCACCTTGCGTATCTTGATCTTGCCCCTGTCGTTGGCCTTGATGATCGACTCCTTGATGCTCTCGGTGGTTGTGCCATACGGAATCTCGGTGATGGCAAGCGTACGCCTGTCGATCTTCGCGATCTTCGCACGCACCTTCACCGCCCCGCCCCTCAATCCGTTGTTGTAGCGACTCACGTCGACCATCCCCCCCGTCGGAAAGTCGGGATACAACTCAAACTCCTCACCCCGCAGATATGCGACCGACGCGTCGATCAACTCCACAAAGTTGTGCGGCAAAATTTTAGAAGCCAACCCAACGGCAATCCCCTCGACCCCCTGGGCCAGCAGCAGCGGAAACTTCACCGGCAGCGTCACCGGCTCCTGATTTCGCCCGTCGTACGACAGCATCCACTCGGTGGTCTTGGGGTTGAACACCACATCCAGCGCAAACTTCGACAGCCTCGCCTCGATGTATCGCGCCGCCGCCGCCCCGTCACCGGTCAATATATTTCCCCAGTTCCCCTGACAGTCGATCAGCAGATCCTTCTGCCCCAACTGCACCAGCGCGTCCCCGATCGAGGCGTCGCCGTGGGGGTGAAACTGCATGGTGTGCCCGATCACGTTGGCCACCTTGTTGTAGCGCCCGTCGTCCAAGCGCTTCATAGAGTGGAGTATACGCCGCTGCACGGGCTTCAATCCATCCTCCACATGCGGCACGGCACGCTCCAGTATCACATACGAGGCGTACTCCAGCCACCACTCCTTATATACATCATTCAACATAGTCGGCTTCGATCCTAAGGTTGTCTATCACAAAATCGCGTCGTTCGGGTGTGTTCGAACCCATATAAAAGGTGAGCACATCGGCAATCGAGTCCCCCTTCGAGAGTCGTATCGCTTCGAGCCTCATGTCCTCGCCGATGAACTCGCGAAACTCGTCGGCCGAAATCTCGCCCAGCCCCTTGAATCGCGTAATCTCGGCCGTCGCCCCCAACTTCTTGAGAGCCCGCCGCCGCTCCTCCTCGTTGTAGCAATACATCGTCTCCTTCTTGTTGCGCACCCTGAACAGCGGCGTCTGCAACACAAACAGATGCCCCTGCCGAATCACCTCCGGAAAGAACTGCAAAAAGAATGTCATCATCAACAACCTGATGTGCATCCCGTCGACGTCGGCGTCGGTCGCAATCACCACCTTGTTGTATCGCAGATTCTCGATGCTGTCCTCGATGTTGAGCGCCGCCTGCAACAGGTTGAACTCCTCGTTCTCATACACCACCTTCTTGGTAAGCCCATAAGTGTTAAGCGGCTTACCCCGCAGCGAGAATACCGCCTGCGTCTTCACATCGCGACTCTTGGTGATCGACCCGCTCGCCGAGTTCCCCTCGGTGATGAATATCATCGTCTCCTCCGCCCGCGGGTCTTTATCGGCAAAGTGCACCTTGCAGTCTCTCAGCTTGCGATTGTTCAGGCTCACCTTTTTTGCCATCTCCCTCGCCTTCTTCTGCACCCCGCTGATCGCCTTGCGCTCCTTTTCGTTCTCGGCGATCTTCTTCCCGAGCGTCTCCGCGGTGGATGGATGCTTGTGCAAATAGTTGTCTAAGTTCTCCTTCACGAAGTCGAGCACGAACTGCCTGATCGTCGCCCCACCCGGAGCCATGAGCCGCGAACCGAGCTTGATCTTAGTCTGACTCTCGAACTCCGGCTCCTCGACGCTGATTGAGATCGCCCCCACGAGCGAGGTGCGAATATCGGCCGGATCGTAATCCTTCCTGTAAAACTCCTTGATGGTCTTGGCGATCGCCTCACGGAAAGCGGCCTGATGAGTCCCCCCCTGCGACGTGTACTGACTGTTGACAAACGAGAAGTAGCTCTCGCCATACCCCGTCCCGTGCGTTATCACAATCTCGATATCGTCCGCCTTAAGGTGTATCGGCTCATAGAGCGGCTCTTCGCCCAGATTCTCATTCAGCAGATCGAGCAACCCGTTCTTCGAGACATAAGGCTCGCCGTTGAGCCGCACCGTCAGCCCCGTGTTGAGATAGGTGTAGTTGCGCACCCGCTGCTCCACATACTCCATGTTGTAGACATACTCGCCGAACACCTCCGTGTCGACCACATAGCTGATCAGCGTGCCGTCCTTCTCGTTCACCCCGCTCTCGTGCCTGTCGCTCGTCTCGACACCCCTTTCGAAAGTCACGGTGCGCGCCTCGCCGCCACGTATCGACCGCGCCATAAAGCTGCTCGACAACATGTTGACCGCCTTCACCCCCACCCCGTTCAACCCCACGGTCTTCTTGAACGCGTCGCCGCCATACTTCCCGCTGGTGTTGATCTTGCTCACCGCGTCGGCGAGACTGTTGAGCGGAATCCCCCGCCCGTAGTCCCTCACCGTCACCACGTTGCCCTCACCGATCGTCAGCTCGATGTTCTTGCCCGCGCCCATGATAAACTCATCGACCGAGTTGTCCATCACCTCTTTGATAAGGGTATAGATCCCATCGTCGGGCTGACTCCCGTCGCCCAACTTCCCGATCCACATCCCTGGACGCAACCGCATCTGCTCTCGCGTTGAGAGGGTCTTAATGTCGCTCTCCGTATACTTTATAGTCTCACCCACCTGTTTCTAAATCTTAAATTCTAAACTAAATATCGCGTAGCTTAATTCTTAATTCTTAATTTTTAATTCTAAATTGAGCATGATTGCACAGCAATCATGCTCTCGCGAACCTCCTCCATAACCTCCTTAACCTCCCGCCCGGCCACCTCTTCGGCACTAACGGGAGGCAGCACCGTCACCGAAAAGTCGTGCCGCCAGGGCATCCAACCGTGCCGACCGATCACCCGCGATCCACTCAGCACGACGGGCAGTATCCCCACCCCCGCCTCTTTCGCCAACGCAAAGGCCCCCGACTTGAACCGTCCGATCTCCCCCGTCTTCGAGCGCGTGCCCTCGGGAAATATCGCCACACTCACCCCTCTGTCACGCAGCCACTTGCACCCGTCGTCCATCACCATCGCCGCCGCCTTGCGGGGGTTGTCGCGCGGAATCAGAATATCGCCGTGCAGCATCAGGAACTGCCCGATGAATGGCATGGCCCGAATCTCCCCCTTCGACACCCACCGAAAGTTCAAAGGCACCCAGTAGAGCATCGGAATATCGACCATCGCATTGTGGTTCAACACAATGACGTAAGCCCGCCCGCGATCGACATTCTCCAACCCCTCGACCCTCGTCCGCCACCGCGGCGCCAGATTGAGAAACAGCAGCGAGATGCCCCGCGAAATTTCGTGCACCACCCGCCGCGAAGGGTCGAAAGGCACCGTAAACGGAAACACCAACAGCGTGGCAGTCAGAAAGATGACCAGCAACGCAACCAACACGACATAGAACAGCACAGTAAACATATCCTGCAATTTTACACATTTTCGGCGAACAACCCGCCTTCCGCCCCGCGAAATTATCAACAATTAATGAAGATTCCTTACCTTTGTGTAACTTTGCATCCGGAAACGCAAACAAAACCTAACTTAAAAATTTGCAAGATCATGGCAAAAGCATTCATATTTCCCGGACAGGGCGCACAGTTCCCCGGCATGGGCAAAGAGCTCTACGACAACGTTCCCGTCGCCCGCGAGCTCTTCGAACAGGCCAACGACATCCTCGGCTTCCGCATCACCGACATCATGTTCGGCGGCACCCCCGAAGAACTCAAACAGACCGCCGTCACTCAACCGGCCGTCTTCCTCCACTCGGTAATCATGGCCAAGGCTCTGGGCGCCGACTTTCGTCCCGACATGGCAGCCGGCCACTCGTTAGGCGAATTTTCGGCGCTGGTCGCGGCGGGCGCCCTCGGCTTCGAGGATGGCCTGAAACTTGTCGCCATCCGCGCCAAGGCGATGCAGAAGGCGTGCGAAATCACCCCCTCGACCATGGCCGCCGTACTCGCGCTCGACGACGCGCGCGTAGAAGAAATTTGCGCCGCCACACCCGGGGTTGTCGTAGCTGCAAACTACAACTGCCCGGGCCAACTCGTAATCTCGGGAACGATCGAAGCCATCGACGCCGCCTGCGAAGCGATGAAGGCCGCCGGTGCCAAGCGCGCCCTCAGGCTGCCGGTCGGAGGAGCCTTCCACTCCCCCTTGATGGAACCCGCGCGCGTGGAGCTCGCCGCCGCCATCGCTGCCGCCCCCTTCCGCGAGTCGCTCTGCCCCATCTACCAGAATGTCGACGCCAAGCCCTACACCGATCCCGCGCAGATTCGCGAAAACCTCATCGCCCAACTCACCTCGCCCGTCCGCTGGACGCAGGCAGTCCGCAACATGGTGGCCGACGGCGCCGACGAATTCACGGAGCTCGGCCCGGGCACAGTCCTCGCCGGCCTCGTGTCGAAGATCGCCCCTGGGGTACAGGTCTCATCCAAGCAAACCATCTGAAAAGCTAATCCAACCCCGATCGGAGCAAAAATTTAATAGCCCGTCGTTGTTTTCGTAAATTTTTTACTATGTTTGCATCCCCGTATTGCAAACATAACCCTTTCACGTTGTAGATAATGGTATCTTTAAAAGAGTTTTTCAACAAACACGAAGACGAACTTCAGACCGGCGTTGTCCACAAAAACAACCTCATCAAGCGCAACATAGTCGCCTACATGGCGACGGGCGGCCCCTCGACGATCGCCGAGCTGACGGCCGCGCTCCACATCAGCATCCCCACCATGACTAAACTTGTCGGCGAGTTGGTCGAGGACAAGTTGGTCCACGAGAACGGCAAGATCGAGACGACGGGCGGCCGCCGTCCCAACATCTACGGCCTCACGAGCTCGGCGATCTACTTCGCGGGTGTCAACGTGGGCCGCGACAATATCCAGTTCGTCATCACCGACATCCAGAACAACATCATAGTCTCCCGCGAGCAGACCGACTTCGAGCTGATCGACACCGACGCCTGCCTCAGGCACATCTGCAAGGGCATCTCCGACTTCATCGACACGTGCGGCGTCGACCGCGACCGCATCCTCGGCCTCGGGGTCTGCATCGCGGGGCGCGTCAACCCCAACACCGGCCGCAGCTACAAATACTTCACCGCCAACGAGGAGTCGCTCACGGAGATATTCGAGGAGGCGACAGGCGTCCGCACGCTGCTTGAGAACGACACCCGCGCCCGCTGCTACGCCGAGTACAACGCCGGCAGCCCGCAGGATGGCGAAAACATACTCTACCTCCACCTCGGTCGAGGCGTCGCGATCGGCATAGTGATGGACGGCAAGCTGTTCTACGGCAAGTCGGGCTTCGCCGGCGAGTTCGGTCACACACCCTTTTTCGACAACGAGAAGATCTGTTCGTGCGGCAAGAAGGGTTGCCTCGAAACCGAGATTTCGGGCGTCGCCGTCGAGGAGAAGATCATCGACCGCCTGCGCCGCGGCAGCAACACCATCCTGCGCGAGAAGTTCGAGTGCGGCGAAAACATCCACATCGACGACGTGATCTCGGCGGCGCGCAACGACGACAACCTGTCGATAGAGCTGATCGAGGAGGTGGGCGAAAAGGCGGGAAAGAGCATCGCGTTCCTGATCAACATCTTCAATCCGGAGACGGTGATCATCGGCGGAAACCTCTCACACGCAGGTGATTACATCATGCTGCCGCTCAAGGCCTCCACCAATAAATACTCGCTCAACCTGGTCTACAAAGACACCCGTTTCCGCCTCTCACGCATGGGCCAAAACGCCGGAGCCTTAGGAGCCGCAATGCTAATGCGCGGAAAAATCATCGGCCTCGCCTAATGCCGGAACGCCGGCAGCGATTTGATTATGCGTAGCCAAAATCAGACACAAGTAATGCCCCAAAAATCCTCCACCCAATTGCTCGTCGGCGAAAAAGTCCACCTACGCCCCCTTCAACCCCAAGACCTGGAGCTAATTTACCTATGGGAAAACGATCCCGCCACATGGCAATACGGCGACTGCGGCTACGAACCAAACCACGACATAACCACTGACAACAAGCAAGTTACAACCCCTACCCAAAGTAACACTTCACCCACAACCTACACCAAAGATTCAAGTACCAGCTACATCAACACTTCAAGTACCACCTGCACTAACACTTCAAGTACCACCTACACCAAAGATTCAGGTAGTAACAATAGTAACACTTCAGATAATAACAACGGTAACACTTCAGCAACACCCCCCGAGAGATTCTCCCGCGAAGAGATCCGCCAATTCATAGAAAACCAGCAGCACGACATACGCGAAACCGGACAAATAAGATTCGTAATCTGCCGCCGCAATACTCTCAATACCAAAGCAATAGAGAATTCCAATCTCGCAAATCCGACCACGCCCGAAATCCCCATAGGCCTAATAGACCTATTCGACCTCGACCCCAAAAATCTCAGCGCGGGAGTGGGAATCCTAATCTACAACAAAACCCACCGCCGCCAAGGCTACGCCAGTGAGGCACTGACACTTATCTCCAACTACGCCCGACAAACGCTGGGCCTCAGAGAACTCCGGAGCACCGTCGCGGCAGACAACACGGCAAGCCTCGCCCTCTTCACCGCCGCCAATTTCACACGCACCACCTCCCATATCGCACCACCAAAAAACACCACCCCCCACACCAAATCAGCCGCCGAAAAGCGCAACGAAATCACATTTACAAAAATGCTATATGATTGATTCCCACCGAATAAACCACCCTCACCTACATCACTGCACAACATAGACCGTCCGCCCAAACTGCCAAACCGGAAACACTCCCGAAGCAAGCTCCGCCCCATCAAAAATCACACGACACCGAACATCCGCCGGAACCACAACCGCCGTAGCCCGCGAACTCGGTTTAACCTGACTGTCAGCCGCTTCCATCGCCAAACCCTCCGTAGGCTGCAACTCCAACACCACCGGCACCCCGCTCAAATCATCCTCCGGCAGCAACCCATCCTCCTCCGAAAATCGACAAACCGTGTACGTCGACCTGCCACGAACAGGCACCAGCCGAAATTCGCGCTCGACAACAAGGCTCGTCTGCTTACCCAAAAACAGCGACAGATATTCCTCTTCCAGCCGATTGAACTCGGCCAAAGCGCTCCCCAAACCCCCTCCAAAGACGTTTTCGCCCACCTCACCACTAATCAAATCGAACCGACTCTGCCGAATTTCAAAAATTTTCGCCGCCGCTAACCGCGCACTCTCCTCCAGACTCATCGCAACGGCCGAACTCTTGTCAACCGTCAGTTTCGGAAACCCCTGCTCCGGCGCCATATGTGAAGCTTTGGTTGATATCGCCGGCTCCGGCACATAATACAACTGGCTGATATCGGCAATTTTAGCCGCCGTTATCTCATGCGACACTTTATCTGCCAGCGGCGCGCTGACCCCCAGATATTTCTGCGCGTAACGCGCATACGGCCCCGCAACAATCTCCTGCCGCCGAACCGTGACAATCGCAAACAGCGTCGTCCGTTGCTCCTCAGTCTGAGGCACTTGCGCCACAGTCAAGCTCACATCAAAGGCAGCCGCACCGGCATTCGGCGAAGCCAAAACAGCGGCAGAGGCCGCCACAACCGCGATTACACACATTAAAAATCCTTTTTTCATGACGTTTAGAAGGTTTTAGTCGAGAACAAATCTACAAAATAATTCGCAAAAATCACCCACCCTACTACCATTTTCGCCCACCAAAAAATTTTCACGCCGCCATCACATCGCCCCGCACCACAAGCTCAAAAATAGAGATAAAAATCCTCAGTCAAAGCACGATATTCCGCCGAAAAACTCCCCGCCTCACTCCCGCCGATAACCAAAACATCCGCCGCAACCTCAAGACAATCAGCCACATCATCATCACTCCCCGACTCAACAACCCCACAATCACCCGCCGCCAAAGCAGCAACACCCCGACAAAACCGCCCCCTCTCCGCCAACAAAAAATCCAACCGAGAAAACTCCAACAGAGTGCGCTTAGGTCCACTTTTAGGCGTCGAATGCACCTCCGTCCGCCGCGAAACCGCAAAACCGCAAGCGCGCGCCGCACCGATCATTTTCGCCGTTTCCGCCCCTGTCGGCACCACCAAAGACACCCGTCCGTGCGGCTTCAGCAACCTCCGACAACACTCCATCAAATCGTCGTAACTAAGTGACTGAGTGTGCCTTGCAAGAGTCCTCGCCGCATCCGGAGAAGCCAAAGCCCCCACAAAAAACGGCGGATTAGAGACAATAAGATCAAACCTCGCCACCCCTCCGGCCCCGTTCGTCTCGCCTCTCGCCACTCCCACCTCATCTACCTCTCCAGCCGCCCGCGCGCCATACCCCTCAATCCCCCTCTCAGCACCCCCAGAGGCAACATTACGCACGTAAAACCCCGCAAATTCCTGAATCGAAGCACAATGCAACCCCAACCGATCCCGCCACTCACACGCCTCAAAATTCCGCCACGCCACATCGCAAGCCGCCGGATCAACCTCCACCGCTTCAACACGAGCCCCAAAACCTTCAGTGCGCTGAGCCAACTGCAAAGCAATCAACCCCGTACCACTCCCTATATCAAGTATCGCTTCATCCCTATCCGGCTCAATCCGACACCACGCCCCAAGCAGCACACCATCGGTGCCCACCTTCATCGCGCACTCATCTTGCCAAACAGCAAACCGCTTGAACCTAAATTCATTACCGCCACTCACATCAACTGTTACTTCAAGTTATAAATACCACCCCAATCACTGAACCCATACTCCATTCTATTCCACCAAATCCCGCCATACAACCACCTACCCCCAAAACATACATAATCTCAACCCTCTACCATCAGCCCCAAAAACCTCAAACCCCCACCCCAGAAATCCCAACCCCAAAAAGAGCAAAATCAAACTTAGCCGGATCCTCCGCCGAGAACTCCCACAACCGCGCCGTCACCTCCTCGACCGCCTTCCAATCGTTCTGTCGTCGCGTCAAAAGCCCCATAGAACGCGCTGTGGCGGCACTATGAACATCCAAAGGCAGGTAAAGAGCCGCCGCCGGAATCCCCCGCCAAAGCCCAAAATCGACCCCGCGATCATCCCGCCGAACCATCCAGCGCAAAAACATGCAAGTCCGCTTACACGCAGCCCCACGGTCGATCGACGACAAATGTTTCTCACAACGCGCGGCATGCGGCGGCGAAAAAAACTCCTCCCGAAACCGCGAAATCACCCGCCGCAAGTCGCCCGAACGCAGATATTCTCCCTCAAAAAACGCCCCCATCGAGCCAAACTCGCTGTAAATGTGGCGCAAAGCAAGCAGAAACGACCGAAAATCACCCCCATTAAATGTACGATGCACATACCCCGTCACCCCGTCCAACTCCGCCGGCGACGCGTTCATCACAAAATCATACGGCTGCCCCTCCATCAGATCAACCATCCGCCCCGCACTCTTCACAATGGCCTTACGATTGCCCCAGGCGATGGTTGCAGCCAAAAATCCGGCAATTTCCACATCTTTTTGCCACGCCGGAACCCCGCCAAAATCAACCGCTGCCCCCGCATCCCCAACAAGCCTCTCCACCCCCTCTCGCAAAAAAAACCGATGAGGAATCGAAATAGGATCCGCCTCAATAAAATCCGGAGTATTATACCGGTCATGCAACTGAATCAACAGTTCACCTAAACCATCACAAGAAATAGCCCCATTCATGCCGCACTAAATCAAGCAATTACCCCATCCGTCATAACAATTTTCCGATCCGCCATAGCAGCCAGATTTTCGTCATGCGTAACGATCACAATCGTCTGCCCAAACCGATCCCGCAGCGACACAAACAGCCGATTTATCTCATCCCGATTGCGCGAATCGAGGTTGCCCGACGGCTCATCCGCAAGCAGCACCGCCGGCGAATTCACAAGCGCCCGAGCGATGGCAACCCGCTGCGCCTCACCCCCCGAAAGCTCCGCCGGCTTATGATCTCTCCGCTCGCTAAGTCCCAATTGTTCAATCAGTTCCGCCGCTCGCGCCTCCACCTCACGACGATCCCGCCCGCCAATATAACCCGGAATGCAAACATTTTCAAACGCCGTAAACTCCGGCAGCAGATTGTGAAACTGAAAAACAAACCCGATGCGACTGTTGCGAAACGCCGACAATTCATTGTCACTCAGCCGACTAACATCCACCCCGTCGATCACCACACTACCGCTGTCGGGCCGACTCAGCGTCCCCAAAATCTGCAACATCGTGGTCTTTCCCGCCCCGCTCGGCCCAACCACCGAGACGATTTCGCCCCGCCCAACCGACAACGTAATCCCCTTAAGCACAGCAAGTTTCCCAAAACTCTTCCGCAACCCCACAACCTCAATCATCGCCTCATGCGAACCCCGCCCCGCACCACCACCAGCCTCACTCGCCACCGCGCCACCGCCAGCCGCCGCCTGAAAAAACCGCGCCAACCCCCCGTCCGGAGCCCTTTTAACCCCATCCCCCCGTCTCATCCGTTCACATTTTTATAGTAGTTATGCAGCTTCACCACCTCGATCGCGGCAAGCGTATCATGCACGCGCAGGATGGCCGCCCCCCCCTGAAGACAGGCCCAATTCATCGCCGCGGTACCCGAAAGAGTCTCCGCCGGAGTCGTCTCCAACACATTGTATATCATCGACTTGCGCGAAATTCCAGCCAATATCGGCAGCTCGAATTTCTGAAGTTCGCCAAGGTGGTGCAGCAGCCGAAAATTCTGCGGCGTGGTCTTCGCAAACCCAAACCCGGGATCGAGGATAATGTTGTCGACCCCGCGCTCGCGCAGCATCGCGATTTTTTCGGCAAAAAAATCCTTCACCTCCACAACAATATCCTGATACTCAGTCATTTTCTGCATCGTCCGCGGCGTCCCCCGCGAGTGCATCAGCACATACGGCACACGAAATTTCGCCGCCACATCCACGATTTCGGGGTCGATCTCACCCGCCGAAATGTCGTTCACGATGCACGCGCCAAACCGTTTCAGCACCTTCGCGGCAACCTCCGCACGAAAAGTGTCGATCGAAACGACCACCCCGGGCGCCTTCTCCTTCACCACCTCCACCCCCAGCATTACGCGCGCAACCTCCTCATCCACAGGTACATCCTCTGCTCCAGGGCGCGACGAATAGCCCCCCACGTCGATGATTTTCGCCCCCCAACTCACCGCCTCCTCGACCCGCATCGCGATCTCCTCGATATGCATGGTGCGACTACCGGCAAAAAACGAGTCCGGAGTCACGTTGACAATCGTCATCACAACCGGCCGCTGTACATCAAGTATTTGTTCACCTATCTTCATTTTTAAATTTGATTATCAAGAAATTAACATCACGCAAATAAACCATCAAACTCACTCGAAAAAACCAAAATTCCCTCTCCACAACCATCAAAACACACCACATTCAAAGCACCTCCACAATCACTCTCCATAATATAAAGTATTAGTTCACATACTAACATCGTTACAATTGGCTATCAATAGATTAACCAACCAAATAAATTAATGAAATCATAACTCGAAAACTCACCACCACACCTAAAGTCACCAACCAAAACCAACCCCGCCATCCTCCCCACAAGATAAAGTAAAGCTCCACATACTACCCCCGACGAAGCTGACCATCAAGCCGTTGAACCTGAGAAACAAGCTCCGCCATCCCCCCATTGTTGTCGACCACAAAATCCGCCCGCGCCTCCCTCTCGGCATCCGACATCTGGTTCGCCATCCTCCGCATCACCTCCTCGCGCGAAATCCCCTCGGCATCTCGCGAAACCCCACCGATTCCACGCCCCCGAGCCAACACCCGTTCAATACGCAACTCCACTGACGCCGAGACAGTTACAATCAAATCCGCAAATCGATCGAACCCACTCTCAAAAAGTATCGCACTCTCAAACACCACATACGGTCGATCGCTAAAAGCCGCTGCCCAAACCTCAAAATCCTTCGCCACCGCCGGATGAACTATCGCATTAAGTGAAGCCAGCAACGCCCTGTCCTCAAACACTTTAGCAGCAACAAAAGCACTATTGAGCCTACCCAAAAACTCACCTCCAAACTCACTCTCAAGATACGCCCCCGCCCCCAAAAGAGCCACAATCTCACGCCGAACCCCAACGTCGTTATTCATAAGTTCCCGCGCGCGAGCATCGGAGTCATAAACCGGCACGCCCAACTCCGCAAACGATTCACACACAGTGCTTTTGCCGCTGCCGATCCCGCCCGTGACCCCCACTCTCATTTCGCCCGCCCCTTGGATTCGCCCCCGTTTTTACTCGCCGCCGCACCCTTGCCGCCATCTCCCTCAGAGTCAGCCTCTTCAACCTCCTCGGGAGGAGCGGGCACAAACTCGGGAGCGTCGACCACCTGCACGATCACAAGATCCGTAATCTTCCCATTTATAACACGTTGCAGCGACGCGGGCGTGATCGTCAGCGCGCCGGGTGTCTCTCGCGACGGGCGCGACGAGAACTCGTCGAGGGTGAAGCTCAGCGCGCTTTTCAACGAAAGTTGCTGCGCCAGGATGGTGGAGCCGCGACCGCTGACGATGGCGGTCAGGCGGTAGCGCTGGCCGTCAATTCGCAGATTCACAGGGATTTCGGTGGAGTACTCGTAGCCCAATTTCGTGGTGTACCAGAGCAGCGCCGCGCCCATCAAAATGAAGAGAAATGTGGGCGAGAGGGCCTGCCGGAGCGTTTTTTGGGCTCGGTCGCGGGTTATGTTTTGTAGCTTTTTTTTCATTATTTTACAAAGATAGTATTAATTTTGCTCCCGTAAAAAATAATTTTGTGACGCAAAAAAATAATTTTAACCGACCATGAATTTCAAAAAAGCTACCACTGATGACTGTGAATTGATCTGCTCGATTGCGGCGGAGATTTGGGCGCCGACTTACTCTAATCTTATGAGCAAGAGGCAGTTGGATTACATGTTTGAGATGATGTATTCGCCTGATAATCTGCGTAAAGCGATGACTGAGGGGGGGCAAAATTTTATGATTTTCTCGCTCGAAAATGCTGAAAATGTGGGTTATGTGGCGTATGAAATCCTTCCGGAAAATGATTTTTATTTGCAGAAAATCTACCTAAAAACGGCCCTACAGGGCTCTGGGAGGGGGAAAATGATGTTGGAGGGGCTTTTGGAGCACTTAAAAACGGTTAATCCGGCGGCGCGGAGGTTGGGTTTGAATGTTAATCGTCAGAATATCAAGGCGGTATGCTTCTATTTGCGCAACGGTTTTGAGATCGTTTCGCGGCGTGACCACCCCATTGGCGAGGGATTTTTTATGAACGATTATGTGTTGGAACGGGAAATTTGAGGTGGGGTGAGAAAAAAAGCGTTACCGATGTAACGCTTTTTTTTTGGCCGAGTGTTACCAATGTAACGCTTAAAAAAGGGCAAGTGTTACCGATGTAACACTTGGAAAAGGGTGAGTGTTACCAATGTAACACTCTTTTTTGCCCCCTTGTTTACTTTATTTTTCTTTTTTTGCCGCTTGCCGAGAGGGGACGAGAGGCGAAAAGTCGGCTTATTCGACCGGAGTCTCCTCGGTGGGAGAGGGGGTTGTCGAGGTCGACGCGGGAACCTCCATCACCTGGTTGGGGATGATCTCCTGACCTTCGGTGCCGAGGTTGTTCATGATCGCGTTTTCGACGCCGGTGCGACTGCGCTGCACCCGTTCGGTGGGCATAGTCATCGTGGCGGCGAGGCTCAGCACGAGGATCGCGATGGCGAGGCCCCATGTGGACTTTTCGAGAAAGTCGGCGGTCTGCCTAACGCCCATCACGGCGTTCGACGCGCCGAAGTTGGCGGCCATGCCCCCCTTGGGACTCTGCGACAAAACCGCGAGGATTAGCAATATACTTGCTATGAAAATCAGTACGATACAGGCGATGTACATATAAGTGAAAAGTTAAAAGTGAAAAGTGAAAAGCTCTATTTGTTTACTCTTTTGATTTTCAGTGTGCAAAGATAGTGCAAAAGGTGAGGAAAACCAAATTTATTTGCGGGTTTTTCGAGTGTGCGGGAATCTTTAGGAATTGCGGGCTTTGAGGATGTTGTAGATTTTTTCGGCCTCGGCGGTCAGCCCCTGCGCGGTGTAGATTTCGGCGAGCTCGGGGGTTACCATTTCGGGGTCGATGTCGAAATTCTCCGAGGCCTCGTTCAGCGCAGCCGAATTCGCTGCCGGCGTTCCGGCTTCGTCGCTCGGGACTATTCGGTAGCCTCCGTGTTTTATGAAGCGGTCGATGGCGTCGGGCTCAGGGGCTTGTGTGGTTTTAACTTCCTCTTTTTTAGGGAGTTGCCTCGTTATTATCGGGGCCGAAACCGAGACGGTGGGCCAGAAGGCGAGGGGCAGGGTGAGGCTCGGGTCGGGGTCGCCGGTGGAGAGGGCGCGGGCGCGACGGGCGAGGGTGAACCACTCGTGGGTGTCGATGAGGCGGCCGATCTCGCGGCGTGGCAAACGGTCGCGGCGGCCTGCTATGTAGTCTGACAGGCAGCCCATTACCACTGCGCCACGCTGGCGTTGAAGATGTTGTCGACGAGCGTTGTGACGATCTCCTCCAGTAGCGCCGACTCGACCTCCTGGCGCGTGCTCTGCTGGGCGTTGAACTCGGCGAAGGCGCTGAACGACTGGCTGAAGTCGGCCGTGGGGTCGATCGCGTTGGTGAAGCGGATCTGTACCGTGATCGTCACGCGGTTGGTTTGCGCCCCCTCGCTCTCGGCCGAGATCGACGCCGGGGCCTCGACGTCGCTCATGATCTCGCCCTCGAATGCGAGGTCGCCGCCTTCGGGTACTTGCGTGAGGCGGGTTTGGCGCACGAAGCGGTCGCGCAGGGCCTCGGTGAGGTCGTTGCTGAGGGTGACCGCTACGTTGGCGGCGTTGTTGGGGATGTAGGCCACGCTGAAGGTCTGGGCGTTGGCCGGGATGCTGGCGCCGGAGAGCGAGTACTTGCCGCTGAGGCCCATCAGGGAGCAGCCGGTGAGGGCTGTTAGTGTTAATAGGTATAGGAGGTTTCGGATCTGTCTCATTTTCTATATTCAAGTTTTTATATCGCGTAGCTTAAAATCGCTGCGGCCGTTGCCGCTTTCAATTTTCAATTATCTATACCTAACTCTTTTATTTTTCGGTATAGGGTTCGTTCGGAGATGAATAGCATGCGGGCGGCCTCCTTGCGGCGGCCTCCGGCGCGTTGCAGGGCGCGGACTATCGCCTCTCGGGTGGCGTCGTCTTTGGTGGTGGCGGTCTCGGTCGGGATGTCGGCCACTTCGTAGGTTTCGATGTGGGATGGTAGTAGGCCGGCTACCTCGGGGGGTGCGGGTGTTGTTATGGGGGCGTCGAACTCTTCGCTGCGGCGGCGGAGGTGGTCGAGGGTGCGGCGGACCTCGGCGATGTCGGCGCGCATGTCGAAGAGGATGCGGTAGAGGATTTCGCGCTCGTCGCCCATCGGGGTGGTGCCGGCGGGGGTGAAGGTCACTGCCTCGCCGGCCTGCGTGCCGTGGTCGGCGGGGAGGTAGCGGCGGAGGATCGTGGGGTCGATGAGCCTCACCTGCTCGATGGCGGAGATCTGCTCGGCGACGTTCTTGAGTTGGCGCACGTTGCCGGGCCACGGGTACTCCTCAAGCAGCGACTGCGCGCCGGCGTCGAGTGTGATGACGGGCATGCGGTACTGGTTGGCGATGTCGGCGGCGAACTTGCGGAAGAGCATGTGGATGTCGCCGCGACGCTCGCGCAGGGGGGGGACGACGATGGGTACCGTGTTGAGACGATAATATAGGTCTTCGCGGAAACGGCCGGCGGCTACCGCGTCGGGCAGGTGTTTGTTGGTCGCCGCCACTACTCGCACGTCGGTCTTCTGGGTCTTGGAGGAGCCTACCCGGATGAACTCGCCCGTTTGGATTACCCTTAATAAGCGGACTTGGGTCGAGAGGGGGAGTTCGGCTACCTCGTCGAGGAATATCGTTCCGCCGTTGGCCTCCTCGAAGTAGCCCTTGCGCGCCTCTATCGCTCCGGTGAAGGCCCCCTTTTCGTGGCCGAAGAGTTCGGAGTCGATCGTGCCCTCGGGGATCGCGCCGCAGTTGACCGCCACGTATCGGCCATGTTTGCGGGGGCTGTACGCGTGGATCACCTGTGGAAAAAACTCCTTGCCTACCCCACTCTCGCCCGTGACCAGCACGCTGAGGTCGGTGGGGGCGACGCGCACCGCTATGTCGAGCGCCGAGTTCATGCGCTCGCTTGTACCTATTATTCCGAAACGCTGCTTGACAGCCTGAATGTCCATGCTTTACTTGTTGTTTAGAAACGGCATGTTGCCGGCGGAGAAGCCGAACATCAGCGCGGCCAAGGCTATGATGGCCGAGACTACGGAGATTATTATGAAGATGTCGGCTCGGGTTAGGCCCTGATTTTGGGGCCTTGGGGTGGGTCTTGGTTTTGGGGCGGGCTTGCGGATGGGAGCTTGTTTTGGCCCTTCCGGTTTTGCTTCCTCGGGTTTTGGTTGCTGTCTCGTGACAGGTTTCGGGGGCTCGGTGAAGAGGCGCTCCTGGGTTGCCTGCTCGCGAGTGGGGCGGATTTGGGGCGAGTGGTTGAAGCGGTAGAGCCCCTTGTGGTCGAGAGTGAGCGTGCCGAAGCCCTCGATCGTGGAGGTTCCGGTGCGCTGGATGTTGGTGCGGGTCTCGAAAATGAAGCGGTCGATGAGGGCCATGGCCTCGACCTCGGTGTAGCCGCCGAAGTCCTCCACCAATTCGGCGAGGACTCCGTCGTCGTCTCTTAGCAGCTCTACGAAAATTACCTCCTCGCTCTTGGGGTCGGGGCCTTCACCTATACCGCCGTGGGCGTTCCCACTGTTGCTGCTGCTGCGGCGCATGAAGGTGCCGAAGCCCGGGACGGTGAGTCGGCGGGTGCCGGCGTGCATCTGATCGCGTATGAGTTTGCCTACCATAATCTTTTATCAGCCCCAAAATTAACTATTATTTGTAAAAGTCCCAAATTATTGTGTTCTTTGCGTCTGTTTTGCGAGACAATCCGGACGAGGTACTTCGGATGTTTTTGCGAGAAGTAATCGAGACGGATAGCATGAAGAACAAGTACATCGACCTTATCGAACAGACGTTCGAGTTCCCGCAGGAGGAGTTCACCATTGAGGATAATGAGCTCAACTTCCACGACGTGCCGCTGATGGATATCATCAAGCAGTATGGTACGCCGCTGAAAATCACCTATTTGCCGAAAATTTCACAGCAGATCAACAAGGCCAAGCGGTTGTTCAATGTGGCGATGGCGAAGGTCGACTATCGTGGTACGTACAACTACTCGTACTGCACGAAGAGTTCGCACTTCTCGTTTATTCTGGAGGAGGCGTTGAAGAACGATATTCATCTGGAGACGTCGTCGGCGTACGATATTCCGCTGATCAATTCGCTTTACGACGAGGGGTTGATCGACAAGAATACCTATATTATATGTAACGGATTCAAGCGGCCGCAGTATGTGGAGAACATCGCCGCGCTGGTCAACAGCGGGTTTCACAACACGGTGCCCATTCTGGACAACAAGGAGGAGATAGACCTCTTCAACGGGGTGCTGGAAAAGCGGTGCAAGATCGGGTTGCGGATCGCCGCCGAGGAGGAGCCCAAGTTTGACTTCTATACCTCGCGGTTGGGGATTCGGTATAACGAGATTCTGGAGCTCTACAAGCAGAAGATCAAGCCGAACAAGAAGTATGAGATGAAGATGTTGCACTTCTTCATCAACACCGGCATCAAGGACACGGCCTACTACTGGAATGAGTTGAACAGGTGTGTGAATCTGTATTGCGAGCTTAAGAAGATCTGTCCGGAGTTGGACTCGCTCAACATCGGGGGCGGGTTTCCGATTCAGACCTCGCTGGCGATGGAGTTCGATTATGAGTATATGGCGGAGGAGATCGTGGCGCAGATCAAGAACATCTGTAACTCGCAGGGGATCGAGGAGCCGCATCTGTTTACCGAGTTCGGGTCGTTTACCGTGGGCGAGAGCGGGGCTGTTTTATATTCGATCGTCAACCAGAAGCAGCAGAACGACAGGGAGTTTTGGTATATGATCGACAGCTCGTTTATCACAACGTTGCCCGACACGTGGGGGATTCATCAGCGGTATATCATGCTGGCTATCAACAACTGGGACAAGGAGTATCAGCGGGTGTTCCTGGGAGGGTTGACTTGTGACAGTGAGGACTATTACAGTGGGGAGGCTCACACGAATGCTATCTTTCTGCCCAAGTTGGTGACCGGGGAGCCTCAGTATATCGGGTTCTTTCATACGGGGGCCTATCAGGAGTCTCTCGGCGGGTTCGGGGGGATACAGCACTGCTTGATTCCCGCGCCTAAGCATATTATCATCGACAGGGATAAGGGGGATACGGAGTACTACACTCGGTTGTTTGCTAAGGAGCAATCTTATCGCTCTATGATGCGGATTTTGGGGTATTGATTTTTTGAGGCGCGGCGGGAGTCGCGCCTTTTTTTTGTTCTATTCGGTAGATCCCTCGTCGGCACTTCGTGCCTCTGTCGGGATGACAGCAGGAACGCTGGCGGCGGGTTTAGGCTGCGCGCGAGGCTGGATTGCTTCGCTTTGCTCGCAATGACGGGAGGGGCAGATTTTGGGGTGTTGAAAGATACTAAAATCGGGGGCGGGACGTTATTACGAGTGAAGCCCATGGCACGTTGTCATGGAGGTAACCCACTTAAAAAATTGACCGACTATGAAGAAAATTGTTTTTATGGCACTGGTGGCGGCGATCGTCGTGGCGATCGGCGGATGCGAAAAGAAGGTGTGTGACTACAACGGGTACTATGTTGTGGTTAATGACACGGAGCGGGAGATTGCGATCTCTACTATTTCCAACTCCACGTTGGGCGGTGTCGCGGTTGTGGCGATTGCTCCCGGGGAGAGTGAGACGGTGGAGCACATCAAGTCGCGTGGCGCCTGTGGCGAGGCGAGGTACTATTTTTATGACCTTAGCAACGAAGAGGATGAGTTGCACGTCGTGGATGGTGAGTTTATCGGCATGGCGGTCGATGGCGAGGCTGTCTCGGATGAGGTTTGGGCTGATGGGAATTGGGTGTATACCTATGGAGATAACGACGTTAGCCATACTCTTACAGTGACGGAGGAGTTGCTTGATGGTTTGGAGGGAGCTTTCGGAGAGTAGGTTTTCTGACAGGTTTGAGAAAAGGCGCGGCGGGGGTCGTGCCTTTTTTATTGTTGCGTGGTTCTTAGGATCTGTTCGATGTAGGCGGTTTGGACATTTTCCATCTCCGATTTGTCGTAGATGAACAGCAGGACTACCGTGTCGTCGGAAACTTCGAAATAGAAAATCACCCTGCCGCCGCCGCTCTTGCCTCGGCCCTTGCTGCGGATGGCGATGCGCGCCTTGCGGCAGCCGGGGAATATCTCGTCGCCCATCGAGGGATTGGCTTCCAGCTCCGACAGGAACGCGAGGAAATCGTTCTCCAGTGACGGGTATTTTTTACTCAGCCGCTTGAGCGACTTTTCAAACTCGTGGGCTACTTCGAAGTTCATTGGCGAGCTCACGTGCCGATTTGAGTTTGCGTTTGCCGGCGCGGGCTTCGCGCACCTCGTCGAGACCGCGGCGGATGCTGCTGGCTATCCGGTCGGCCTCTTTGTAGGCGAGAAACTTTTTGTACTCTCGCGGCGACATCTCGATCGTTATCTTTTCCATGATTGCAAATATAGTGCATGGTGGGGAAAAATCCAAATTTTTGGGGTGATGGGTTAGTCGAATTGTTGTTGGTACATGGTGGCGTATTTGCCGTCGAGGGCTAAGAGTTCGGGGTGGGTGCCGCGCTCAATCACTCGGCCGTTTTCGAGGACGAGGATCGTGTCGGCGTGCATCACCGTCGAGAGGCGGTGGGCTATGATGAGGCTCGTGCGACCCTCCATCAGTTTGTCGAGGCCGCGCTGGATGAGCATCTCGCTGCGGGTGTCGATGTTGCTCGTCGCCTCGTCCAACAGCAGGATCGGCGGGTCGGCCACCGCAGCGCGCGCGATGTTGAGCAACTGGCGTTGGCCGGCACTGAGGTTGGCGCCGTCGTTTTCGAGCAGGGTGTCGTAGCCTTTCGGCAGGCGTTTGATGAAGGAGTGAGCTGCGGTGAGGCGGGCGGCGGATTCGACCTCGGCGTCGGTGGCGGTGAGGCGGCCGTAACGGATGTTCTCGCGCACGGTGCCGGTGAAGAGGTGGGTGTCTTGGAGAACTATCGCCATCGCGCGGCGCAGGCTTTCGCGTTGGATGTGGGTGACGGGGATGCCGTCGACGGTGATCTCGCCCGACCAAAGGTCGTAGAGGCGGGGGAGGAGACTCAGCACCGTGGTCTTGCCCGCGCCGGTAGTTCCGACTAAGGCGATCTTGTGGTCGGGGGCGGCGCGGAACGAGATGCCGTCGAGCACTACCCTACCCTCGTCGTAGCCGAAGACCACGTCGCGCAGCACTATCTCGCCCTGAATGTCGCGGCTGAGGGTGACGGCGTCGGGTGTGTCGGCCGGTTCGGGGGTGGAGTCGATAACCTCGAAGATGCGCTCGGCGCCGGCGATGGCGGCCTGGATGGAGTTGTAGAGGGTGGCCATGTCGTTGATGGGGCGGCCGAACTGGCGCGAGTATTGGAGGAACGCCGCGAGGCCGCCAACGTCGAAGCCGCGGAAGATCGCCAACACGCCGCCGACTATCGTTACCAAAACGTAGTTTAGCGTGTTGAGGTTCTGCATGGTGGGCATCATGAGGCCCGAGTAGAACTGGGCCCTCTCGCTCTTGTCGTTGAGGTCGCGGTTAAGGGTGTCGAACTCCTGTTGCGTCTCTTTTTCTCGGTTGAAGACTTTTACGACCTTGGCGCCGCTGATCATCTCCTCGGTGTAGCCTCCGAGCGCTCCGATGGCGGACTGTTGGGCGGCGAAGTAGCGGCGGCTGCGGCGGACGATCCAGCGCGCGGTGAGGGTCATCAGGGGGATCATAACCAGTGACACAACGGTCAGCAGGGGGCTTATGACAATCATCATAGTTGTTATCGAGACGAGGGTGAGCAGACCGGAGAGCATGTTGGAGAGGCTGTCGGTGAGGGCGTCGGAGATGCGATCCATGTCGTTGGTGTAGCGGCTCATGATGTCGCCCGCGCGGCGGGTGTCGAAGTAGCTCGTGGGCAGGCGTTCCATCTTGCGGAAGAGATCTTCGCGCAGGCGGGCGGTGGTGCGGAGACCCACACGGTTGAGCAGGCGGTACTGGGTGAGGTCGGCCGCGCAGTCGACTATATATATAAGGAGTAGCGCGGCGAGGATTCCGACGAGGCCGTTCCAGTCGCCCGGGATGATGTAGCGGTTGATGATGGGGCGGATCATGTATGACCCCGCGGTGGTGGTGCCGACGCTGATGAGTAGGCACACGGCGGCGATGAGCATTCGGCCGCGCTCGGGGCCGAGGTATGAGAGTAGCCTTGCGAGGGTTTTTCTTCCCTGCTGCGGGCGGCCGCTTTGGCTTAGGTGATCGTTTCTACTTGCCATCGCTTTGACCTTTGAACTGTTGGGATTCGTGGATCTCTCGGAAGACTTTCGAAGTTTCGAGCAGGCGTGCCGGGGTGTCGAAGCCGTCGACGCGGCCATCCTCCATCACGAGCACGCGGTCGGCCGACTGCATGGTGGCTATGCGTTGGGTGATTATGAAGACGGTCGTGGTGGCGAGGGTGCGCTGGAGGGCGGTGCGGATTCGGAGTTCGGTGGTGGAGTCGACGGCCGAGGTGCTGTCGTCGAGGATTAGGATGCGGGGGTTTCGGAGCAGGGCGCGGGCTATGCAGAGGCGTTGCTTTTGGCCGCCCGAGACGTTGACCCCTCCGCGGCCGAGGATGGTGTCGTACCCCTCGGGGAAGGAGGTTATGAAGTCGTGAGCCTGGGCGGTTCGGGCGGCCTGTTCGACCTCTTGGAGGGTGGCGGC
This sequence comes from Alistipes sp., assembly GCA_031285405.1. GTDB lineage: Bacteria > Bacteroidota > Bacteroidia > Bacteroidales > Rikenellaceae > UBA940. Next base: position 7,214 of record JAITWH010000032.1, on the reverse strand, counting down.
GGGGTTGCCCCAGCGGAGATTTTCGAGGATCGTTCCCGTGAAGAGTTCGTTTTTTTGGAGCACCATGCCTATGCTGCGGCGCAGTTCGGCGAGGCGGTAATCGCGCACGTTGCGGCCGTCGATCAGTACTTGGCCTTTTGTGGCGTCGTAGAGTCGGGGGATGAGTTGGACTAACGAGGTCTTGCCCGAGCCGGTGCCCCCGACAACGGCGATGGTCTCGCCGGCGCGGGCGGTGAAGGTGATGTCGCTGAGTACGTCGTCGGCGTTGTCGGCTCCCTCGGCGTAGTGGAAGCTTACTCCTTGGAACTCTACCCCGCCCCTCTCGACTGTGAGGGTGCCCGCGAGGGCCTCGGGGGTGTCTATTAGCGAAGGGGCGGTGTCGAGGACTTCGGCGATGCGCTCGCTCGACGCGGAGGCGCGGGCGAAGTTCATCACAACCATCGAGAACATCATCACGGCCATGAGTATCTGCATCAGGTAGTTGACGAACGAGATCAGCTCGCCCACCGAGAGTGTGCCGGCCGTTACTCTTGCGCCGCCGAACCACAGTACCGCAACCACCGAGAGGTTGAGCACGAGGCCCATCAGCGGGGTGAGGGCGACGATGATGTTGGCGGCGCGGATGGAGGTCTCCTGAAGGTCGCGGCTCACGGCGTCGAATCGGGCGCTCTCGAAATCCTCGCGGACGAACGACTTTACGAGGCGGATGTTGATGAGGTTTTCGCGCACCACGGCGTTGAGGCGGTCGACGCGACGCTGCACCCTCATGAAGAAGGGCATGCCGCGGTGGAGCACAACCCACACTATCGCGGCCATTGCGGGAACGGCGGCGGCGAGAATCAGAGCGAGTCGGGAGTCTATTGCGAGGACGAAGACGAGCGCCATGAGAAACAGCATCGGGGCGCGGAGCATGATGCGCATCGACATGAAGACCGTCTGCTGCATGCGGGTGACGTCGCCCGTGAGGCGGGTGATGAGCGAGGCGGACGAAAAACGGTCGATGTCGGGGAAGGCGAAACTTTGGACTTTGTAGAATAGTTTTTCGCGCAGGTCGGTGCCGAAACGGGTGGAGGTGCGTGCCGAGAGGTGGGCGTTGGCGATGGCGCAGAGCAGGCCGATGAGGGAGAAGAGCAGCATCCAGCCGCCCGTCTCGATGATCACCGACATGTCGCGCGGCATCACTCCGTCGTCGACTATGCGGGCCATGTAGCGCGGTTGCATGGTCTCGCAAAAGACAGCCGCGCCGATCAGCAGCGGGCTGGCGAGGAGGCTCCAGCGATACTTTCGCAATATGGGCCAGTAGCGCCTCATTTCTTGAAGGCGAAAAAGACAGCCGCTACGAGCAGCGCGAACGAGATCAGGTGGTTGGGGCGGAACGACTCGGTGCGGAAGACGATGAGGGTGAAGAGGGTGAAGACCGAGAGCGTTATGACCTCTTGGATGATCTTGAGTTGGATGAGCGAGAAGGGGCCGCCGCTACCGATGTAGCCGATGCGGTTGGCGGGGATCATGATGCAGTACTCGAACAGGGCGATGCCCCAGCTGACCAGAACGATCAGAATGAGGGGCACGGCGTTGGAGCCGCGGGTGTCGGAGAACTTCAGATGGCCGTACCACGCGACGGACATAAAAACATTGGCCACGACGAGCATGGCGATGGTATAGAGTGCTTTCATGAATTTTTAAGAGAAAATTTTGTCTGTTACGGAAACAATATGTCTGCCACGATTTGTATTTGGGCGATAAAGGTACTAAATTTGTCTTTTGTAACCTGAAACAATTTAATTTTTAATCCAAATGAAAAAACTCTTTGTTATCGCCGCCGCGCTGGGACTCGCTTCCGCAGCCTCGGCTCAGAATCTTCCCTCGGGATGGGACGAACTTACTTCGCCCGAATTTCCTCTTGCAGTAGAAAAGTCCGAAGGGGTGTGCGTTATCCCTATGGGGGTGATCGAAAAGCATGGGCCGCAGCTGCCCTTGGGTACCGACGTCTTCTCGGCTCGTGAAGTGAGCCGTCGTGCCGCCGAAAAGGAGTATGCGATCATCTATCCGTTCTACTACATGGGGCAGATATTTGAGGCCAAGCATCAGCCCGGCACTATCGCGTACAGCCCCGAGCTGCTCTACAAGATGTTGGAGGAGACTTGTGACGAGATTTCGCGCAACGGTATCAAGAAAATCATCTTTGCAAACTCGCATGGGGGGAACACTACCTTCCTTCAGTATTTCTGCCAGACGCAGCTCTACAAGAAGAAGGACTATGTGGTCTATCTGTATCAGCCGTCGGTCGATCGCGAGACTCAGGAGAAGATCACCTCGCTGCGTAAGAGCACCGTCGGGGGACATGCCGACGAGGTGGAGACTTCGACGATCATGGTGATCAAGCCCGAGCTTATGAGGATGGCGGCCGTCAACTCGCAGTCGGGTGAGAACCTGAGGCGGTTGAATCTGAGGGGGGCTTACACAGGTATCGGATGGTACTCGCAGTATCCCAACCACTACGCGGGTGAGTCGTCGGGGGCGAGTGTCGAGTTGGGTGAGCTGAGGCTTGCGAGCTGGAGCGCCAACCTGGCGGAAGTTATCAAGCGGGTCAAGGATGATGATGTGGCCGCGCGACTGCAGGGCGAGTTCTTTGAACAGAGCGAACAGCCTTTGGAGACTCCGGTTTGGTAGACTGAGTTATGAGGAGTTCTATTTTTGCTTTGGCCTCGGTCCTGACTTCGGTTGGGATCGGGGCTTTTGCTTTGGGGGCGGGTTCGGCTTCGAGTTTGGTTTGGGCTTTGGGGCCGTTGTCGGAGACGGAGCGTAGGATGGAGGCGTTGGGATTGGTGGATGTCGCTCGGGTGGATTCGACGATTGTGGTGGAGTTGGTTTACGCGACGGCGGATAATTTTGTCGGGGAGGTGCTCTATGAGGATATCTCGCGTGCGTTTTTGGATCCCGAAGCGGCGGAGGCGTTGGTCAGGGCTCAGCGGATTTTGGCGGAGAGGCGTCCCGGGTTGCGGCTGATTGTGTATGACGCGGCGAGGCCCATGTCGGTGCAGGCGCGGATGCATGATATGGTGGCGGGGACGGAGAAGCATATCTATGTGTCGGATCCGGCAAAGGGAGGCGGGTTGCACAACTATGGGTTGGCGGTCGATGTGTCGATTGTCGATGGCGACGGGGTGGCGCTGGATATGGGGACGGCGTTTGACCATCTGGGGTTTGAGGCTAATATCGACAGGGAGGGGGAGCTTGTTGCGCGCGGGATCATCAGTGAGGCGGCGCGGCGTAATCGGGTGCTGTTGCGCGAGGTTATGGGGGCGGCGGGGTATATGGCTCTTCGTAGTGAGTGGTGGCATTTTAATTTTCGGAGTCGGGCGGTGGCTGTTGAGGGGTATTTGGTTATTGAGTGAGGAGAGTGTATGTTTTTTCTGTTTTTTTGCCGTTTTTAGGTGGACTTTTGGTGTTTGGATTGAGATGGATTATTGTGGATTAACTTCGCGGCGTAAAGCGCCGCTTGTTTATCCCTTGGCGCTCCGCGGGTTTCATCAAAATTTCACAGAGAGAGGGCTTTCAGCCCTTTTTTCTTTTACCCGAAGACCTCCTTGCAAGCGAGCTTGCGGTGGCCTTCGGGCAAAAGAAAAAGCCGCCTTTTCAGGCGGCCTGTCTCTGTGAAATTTTGTGGGAGTTGAGGGATTCGAACCCCCGACCCTCTGCTTGTAAGGCAGATGCTCTGAACCAGCTGAGCTAAACTCCCCTTGTTGTTTTCGCAACCGCGGCCATCCCTTTCGGTGCCACTTGCGCCGATGTTTTGGCTCTGTTGCGGGTGCAAAGGTAATTCAAAAAATGTTTCCTCCAAATTTTTTATGCAAGTTTTGTACAACGAGGCGTAAAAAGGCATAAATTTGCAGCTACAAAACGAACACTCCAAAAATGAAACAGGTGAATAACACCGAAACGGCCATCTTTGCAGGAGGCTGTTTCTGGGGCGTTGAAGACCGAATGCGAAATGTGCCCGGGGTGATCTCGGCCGAGTCGGGATACATCGGCGGACACCTCGAAAATCCGACCTACGAACAGGTGAAGTCGGGCACAACGGGCCACGCCGAGGCGGTGAGGGTGACGTTCGACCCGAGGCTGGTCTCCTACGAGTGGCTCACGAAGTACTTCTTCGAGATTCACGACCCGACGCAGATCGACCGGCAGGGGGCCGACGTAGGGCCGCAGTACAGGTCGGAGATCTTCTACCTGTCGGCCGAGCAGCGGCAGATCGCCGAGCGGATCATTGCCTATCTTGTCAAGCGCGGTTGCAGGGTCGTCACCCGACTGACCCCCGCCAGCGAGTTCTACATGGCCGAGGAGTATCATCAGCGGCATGCGGAGAAGACGGGCGAGGCTCCTTGTCACAGTTACGTTAAAAGATTCTGAATGCGAAAACTTTCCACCGAGTCCCTCGGCCGGCCGTCGCCCGAGGAGGTTGCGCGATTGCCGAAAATTCCCGTCACGGTTGTGTTGGACAATGTGCGCAGTTTGAACAATGTCGGTTCGCTGTTTCGCACCTGCGACGCGTTTGCCGTCGAGCGGTTGGTGCTGTGCGGCATCACCGGTACCCCACCCGATCGGGAGATTCATAAGACGGCTCTGGGGGCGGAGCTCATTGTGCCGTGGCGTCACTTTGCGAAGACAGAGGAGGCGGTCGAGTGGCTGCGGGCGGAGGGGTGCGTCGTTGTGGCTGTCGAGCAGGTCGAGGGGGCGGCGATGTTAGACGGGTTTGTTCCCGACCTTGCTAAGAGGTATGCGCTGATTCTGGGTAACGAGGTGGATGGTGTGGCGCAGAGTGTGGTCGACATGTGCGACGGTGCTATCGAGATTCCGCAGGCCGGCGCCAAACACTCTCTCAATGTGGCGGTGAGTGGCGGGGTGGTGTTGTGGCCGTTTTTTTGCGCCTTTCGAAAAGAGTTGTAAATTTGCCTCCCATGAGACGATTTTTTTATAGTGTTCTTGCTGCGGTTGCGGTTGGCCTCTTGGTTGTCGCGTGCTCTCCGGAGCAGGGCGGCGAGGATCCCGATCCTCCCATTAAGCCGGTGGCTCCGCCGCGCGTGACTCTCACTACAGAGGATAGCGGGAAGAGTGTTTTTGAGATGATGGAGTTCTCGGTGCAGTGCGACGATTTGAATTATAGCGAGATGGCGTTCCTCGGGGGATTTTATCTGAGTGAACACTACGATTCTATCGTTTGGAGTGTACCTGATCGTGGGATGAGATTCAAAATGTTGGAGGGTGGCGAAGATTACCATTATTTTTATTTCAAATTCACGAACCACTTTTTTTCGCCCGGCAGGATCGACACTCGGTTGTCGGGGTACAGAGGGGGTGAGGAGATTTACTCCTATGATTACTCTGTGACAGTGGCCAACGGAAAGGATTTTTTGCGCTTCGACTGGGCGGATGTTGTCGACGGGCAGGGAGTCAACATCGGATATCACGACGTTTTTGTTCCCGAGGAGCAGGATTGGTCTTTCGCCACATACTCCAAGGTGCATGAAGGTGTGCCCTCGGTAACACTTTTTGTCAACTCGCCCGGGTATGACTTCGATGACGAGAGGGAGGAGCGGTTACTGTTCGAGTTGATGAGTGACTTGTATGGCGAGCCGGAGGAGGGCGATGCGGAGGTGCGGTACGACGAATTGTTCCATCACAGGGATGAGGGTGCGCAGCCCGTATGGGTGTGGATGACCGCGGAGTCGCAGATTGCGCTGCTTCGGGTGGAGAGTGATAATTATGGCTACGCGGTATATGCGGAGCCGGTTGAAAACTAAAAAATTGCAGGAGATGTCGACTGAAGGAAAGATAAGGGCGGTGACCACTCACCGGTTGATGGAGATGAAACAGCGGGGCGAAAAGATCGCCATGCTCACCGCGTATGACTTCTCGACCGCGCGCATCATGGATGAGGCGGGGATGGATGTGATACTGGTGGGCGACTCGGCCGCGAACGTGATGGCGGGGTTCGACTCTACCCTACCCATCACGCTCGACCAGATGATATATCATGCGCAGAGTGTGGTGCGGGCTGTGAAGCGGGCGTTGGTGGTGGTCGATCTGCCGTTCGGTACGTATCAGGGCAACTCGAAGCAGGCGCTGGAGTCGGCTGTGCGTGTTATGAAGGAGACGGGGGCCTCGGCGCTGAAGTTGGAAGGCGGGTTGGAGATTGTCGAGTCGGTGCAGCGGATTCTTTCGGCCGGTATTCCTATCATGGGGCATCTGGGGCTTACTCCTCAGTCTATCAACAAGTTTGGAACCTACTCGGTGCGAGCTCGCGAGGAGGCGGAGGCGGTGAAGTTGGCCGAGGATGCGATGTTGTTGGAGCGCACGGGGTGTTTCAGCGTGGTGTTTGAGAAAATTCCAGCCGAGTTGGCCGCTCGGGTATCGGCTTCGTTGACCATTCCGACTATCAGCATCGGTGCGGGGGGCGGATGCGATGGGCAGGTGCTGGTGGTGCATGATATGCTGGGGATCACTAATGAGTTCTCGCCGCGGTTCCTGCGCCGGTATGCGGATCTCTATGGGGAGATGACTCGGGCTTTTAAGGGGTATTTGGCGGATGTTAAGAGTGGGGATTTTCCTAATGAGGGGGAGCAGTATTGAGGGGGGGCTTAGGTTTTTTTTGGGGGGGGTGAGGTGTGAGACTTTTGAAGAGTTGAGGGGGTGATGAGATTTTTTGAGCGAATGGCTCTTGCTAAATTGGGTAGTGGTGTGATTTTTTTGCGGCGGGAGGTTGTGGGGAGGCGTTTTTTGACTACTTTTGTGCCGGAGTTGTGGGGGGTGGCGTGCGGCACGGTGGTTTTGAGAGGCAGAGGCAACGTGTAGCGATGTAATTTAAGCGGCGAAGTAATAATTTTGCGGAAATAGCTCAGTCGGTAGAGCATCAGCTTCCCAAGCTGAGGGTCGCGAGTTCGAATCTCGTTTTCCGCTCTTGATTATCAGGGAGTTGCGGCGAAAGTCGTGACTCTTTTTATTTTTCTTGCATACAATTTGCATACAACTCGTGCGATTGTTTGCTCTCCGTTTTCTTCCTGTTCCCGCTCGGGGGAACGCCGGGCGCAAAAAAGAGCCGTCGCCACACCGCCCCATTCTCATTTCCATTTAAAATCCAAACAAGTTGGAGGTTTATTTTTTTAGTTAATTTTGTTTTGTAACTTTGTGTCAGGATGTTAAGAGGAGGCAGG
>JAITWH010000005.1 GCA_031285405.1 Alistipes sp. | reverse complement strand
TTGTTTACACCCTTTGCACGCTGGCCGTCGCCACGTTGGTGTGCGCGTGTAATGACAATCTGGATATTAGTGGCGATTACGGATTCCGTGTCGAGCATCTGCCGGTGCAGGAGCGTATCATCGAGGGCGAGACGGCGGAAATTCGCCTCCAATTAGTCCGAGAGGGGCGTTGGGATGACGCGACCTACCAAATGCGTTACTTTCAGCCCGATGGTCGAGGGTCTCTCACCGACGAGCGGGGGCGTGTCTTCGCGCCCAACAACCTTTACGACCTCCAAACTGAGACCTTCAGGCTCTACTACACCTCTCAATCGGATGACCAGCAGACCATCGACCTCTATTTTATCGACAATCACGGGAAAACGGTCACGCTCTCGTTCAGTTTCAATAACGAGAATGTCGAGAAAGAGTAGCCTGAGTAATGACAAAACCGAAAAAGTATGGCAAGTATTATGGGAAAGCCGAAAGATGACACCCTCATGAAGGAGGCGACTAAAGAAACGATAGCACAGGCGGTCAAAAAGAAATATCCGTTGGTACCCAAACAAATGCTCCGTAAGCAGATCGACAGATTCGATAAGAAGATGTCGAAAAAGAACGGACTCGGACTCTAAATTAAAGGTACATCCGTGGCGCGATCCGGTTTTCGGGTTGCGTCACGATTTTGCCGACACAAAACTTTCAAACATATAAGCCGTATGCAACAAACAGACAGTAATCGAAACTCGCCCGCCAGTCTCTTTCTCACGATAGACGATTGGGATAATGTGGCGAATGCGGTGATCAAAAACACATCGGACGAAAATACCCGGAACTATATATTGCAGGAATTGGATAAGATTAAGGATTACGAAGTTATTCCTGACGAAACAGTGATTGAGTATCGTTTTTTCGACCGTAAAGCGATTCCTCCGTTCAATCCAGACCTATTGAACGAGTATTATGGGCGCGATCTGTATTATGTTTTGGATGGCAAAAACATCCCTCGACAATACATATCGTTGCAGATGGCAGCATTCTTGACGCAAAACAATGTCGACCCTCTTCAGTCGGAAAATACTTACCGTCGGATATTCCAATGCCCGGAATATCGGGGATTTACATATCTGAACAGCAACGGGCTACTTGCGAAATCACACTTGCTTAATTCAGAAGACATCGCTAAATTGATGACTATTCGGGCAGAAGGTGGCCCTGCTTTGATGTCTATTCTTGCAGTACGGGGCTTGAAAAGTGAATCGACAGCAATCGAGAACAACACAGTCGAACCAAAGATCGACAAACCTCATGGCCATACAAAAAAACCGTACATTCCGTCCAGACGAAATGTCAGCCCGAAACGAACCAAAGGGCGATCAATGTAGCGCCATATTCTTACCAATCAGCATGATTCTGGGGTGGTTGGGTTGCCAATATATTTCATACTTCGGCCTCATTGTAGTAATACAAAATTGATGTTTTTGGTAATAGCAAAGGTAATTCAAGTCGAGCGGAGGGCAAAATTTATTTACATTTCAATAAAGTCACAGTCGAGTATCTCAATCTGGCAGGTGCTACCAAAATCCAATGGCGAGTTCACGATGATCGTCCCGAAGCAGTTGACGTAGACACGGGGTTCTATGGTAATTGGCACTGAATCGTCATCGTCGCTGTGACGGATATTGTATAGCGTCAACCCCTCGGGGATGGTAGTTATATCCACACGTAGGTCGGAAAACAGACCCGAGATGTCGCCTCCGGGTGTGGTAAGGATAATATGCTCGAAAGCGAGCTCGGGAAATGGTTTTGGTATCATAAGATTGAAATTATTAAGGTTTTTTAAGTGCATTAATCCATGTCTATTACCTCACCTGTATTTGGATCTGCCCACACCCTTTGCTTGATATTCAGCGAACCGCACACTTCGCAATGCCATGGGGCTGCGGATTCTCCCTCGTCAATGGCTTCCAGGTCGACATAATCGACGCATTTGTTGCACCAACCGCCCTCGCTAATGGCCCCGTCTTGGTGGCAGTAATCGGAGATCGGGGTGATGTCGTTAGGACTTACCGTAACCGTTACGGTAACATCCGTCGAGCCACATTTTTTACATACAGTTTTTTTCATTTTGTTGAATGTTATTTTGTAAGTTTGTCGAGCATGCTAAGAGCGTCTTTCGTGATAATGGGTCGCAAATAGTAGCCGTTGTAATGGAACAGATAGCATTCGTCGCGGTATTGTTCCATTGTGTACCGGAATCCGTCGGCGCTGTCTTTTCGGGTTAGGTCGTAAAGGGACGTACCGTTTTCTCTTACAAGCCAAAGGAATGGATGTTTTGCATCGGTTCGCTTCACGAAATCTGAATCGTGCAGAGAAAAGTCGCGCAGGAAGCGTGTGCCGAGGATGATCGGCACGGCAATTTGAGCCATCTGACGGATCAATTCCTCAGGAGTGGCCGATTGCAACTCCCGCGAATACTCATCCTGAACAATAGGCGATCGGCACTCGAAAAGATTTGTGTCACTCTCTTTCTTATACGCTTCGACCCGCACCGGAGCGGTGTAGTCGATGCCCGGACACTCGCCGTCCGTCAGGTCGCCAGTAATGCAGACATCAACCGGGATTCCGGCAAATTCGGTGCGGACGTACATATCCCAAATGCCGTCGTAATGGGTCAGGTCTATATCGCTGTCCTTGAAGGTTATGACCCGGCTGTACTGTTCATTTTGAAGGATTACTTTCATGATTCAATTTTAGTCGATGGTAAATTCATCTTCATACACCTCGATCCGCTTACCGGAGCCGCACAGTTCGACGAGCCATTTGTCGCCCGATTTCTTGACGAGAGTTATGTTCTGGTAGCCGCTGTACGGCGTTTTGAGAGAGGCCTGTTTACCTTCCAATTCATTCATAGTGTCAGATGTTTGATGCTTTGCATGATTCGGCTTATCTCGCTTTCGGCAGTTGCCAGCCTTTGATTCGGGCGACCTCGATATTGAACCTCATCCAGTCCTCGTCGCGGACGAACTCGAAGTGCATCGTGCCTTTCTTGTAGCCCCTGATTCGAAAGAAGCCCCACTCGTACCACTGGCCCCATTCCATATTCATACGGGAGACAAAGGCAGACAGGTCGGAGAGGGTGTCATAGTTAGTTCCCGTTAGGTAGCAGAGAGCTTTTACAACATCACCAATCTGGTTGCCGGCTCTTCCCCAGTTCAATTTGACGTGGCGACATATGGACTCGAATTTTTTGTCATAGTCGCAGATCCACGGCACGATGAACCGCCGGTTGATCATATAGCCGGAGTTGGTTTTCCACTTCTCTCCGGCCGTGGAGTTCTCCGCGCTGAACGAGCAGATGTGATCGAATGCCTCGACGAGTACTTTTTGCATGCGGTGTCCCTGCGTTCCGACGATCATTTCAAGCATTCGGAATACGTTGTGCATCGTGAATGGGATGTGAGACTGGCGCTCGACGAACCTGTTGATGTCCTCGCGAACACCCGTCGTCACATACTTGCCCATGTTCATCTTCTCGAAAATCAGCGACCACGCTGACTTTTGCAGCGCCTTTCTGAAGTAGTCGCGGGTGATCGTCGTTCGGCTGTACGACTCGTTGTCTATGTATGCCCCGAAATGCACCTTATTGGCTTTGAATAGCTCGGTAAGCTGATTGATCTCGTTAGACGCATCCATCACGCCGTCAAAACGCCGCACGGCCTCGACATAGCGGTTCACCAAGTCGCGGATCAGATTATACGATTGGATGCCCTCTCGTTGATTCTCGTCGTCGGGAGCGAGCGAGAAGTAGTCGTCGAACTCCTCCTTGCCGGTCTTCGGCTTGTAGAGATGGATCACCGATACCTCAACGTCGGTCTTGCGCTCAGCCTCTTTAAAACAGGAGCCAAAGTTCTCGCTGAACCCGTAGGCCTCGACGATCTCGAAGACTTCCTTGCGGGCCGCACCATACTGACTTTTTAGCGTATTTGAGTTGCACAGCGCGACGATCTCACAACCGCAGGGAGCGACCTCCCAAGCGTGGAGGATGTGGCGCTCGTCCACCGAGAATGGCGGGTTCATCACAATGAGGTCAATGTGGCTGACCTGCTCGGAGGTCACGCTGAGGAAGTCGTCGCCTATAACGTCGCACTTCCCGGCGAGCATGGCCCGCAACTTCTCGGAGAGCTCGCAAGCCAGCACGTTCGCCGCGCCGTTGGCTTTGAGCCACTCCACGATGTTGCCGCTGCCGGCGGAGGGTTCGAGGGCAACCTTGCCCATAATCTCGACCCCCATCATCATGCGCTCGATCACGTCGGGCGGCGTGGGGTAAAAATCCCCGTTAAAAATCTGATTAATCATCGCTGTTCTCCTTTCGCTTTTTGAATGGCCGATTTTGCTTTAAGGTGATGCTCGTGCAGATACCACGGGGGAAGGTGTTCATCCAAGAGGTCGTGCAACTCCTCCAACGCTTCGAGCAGATCTGGAGCGGCTGAAATGAGACTGATGTTGCCTACGTCTTCATTCGCGTCGCCTTTCCATTGCTCAATTTTGTAGCCGTGTCCGGGAACGACCGTCCACGGACCGAGTGTGTATGTTGGTGCCATTACATTGGTAGTTTGTTTATGACTTCATTATCTGCTTCCTTCCTTTCCGGGTTAAACAATTCGTCGATGTCGGCCCATCCGTTGCGACGCTTGACTGTTTTGGCAGTCTCTTCGCCGAAATAAGCGACGATCAACTTGATGGCATCGGTGTCGTCGCCCGTGTATCCGCATTCGTGGTTGGAGAACTCATATTCGTATACATCCTGCGGGTCGCACTCTTTCGAAATGCGGGTGAGAATGACGTCCAACGCATTCATATATTCATCCAAACCCTCTTTGGTGCCGTACAAGCAGGCTCCGTAAGAGTGTATTTTCTCATCCGGCATAATCCCCGCCTTTACCTTACCCTCCTCAAATTGACTATTGCCGAACGCGACGAAGCATTTGCGCATCTCGGGGTGCGTGTTTTTGATCTCGATGTATTTGTCTGTTGTGCTCATGGATTCATCAGGCGTTTGTAAATGAATCGAGTGGGTCTTGCGACCCACTCACTCTATTGTTCGATAAATTCTTTCAGTTTACGGATGGTGTGGTAGATGTGGCCCGGACATAGCGCAGGGTTGTACTCAGGACGCCTGTAATCCGGCCCTTTCCCATACGCAACATTCTCCATCCAGTCCCTCTCCTCTTCGCGATTGTATGCGATCAGGGTGGCTATCGCCTCTTTAAGTTCATTGAGATTTTTCATATTCGATGAGGTTTTATGCTGATAATCGTTCAGGGATTTGTTCTTCCTGCGCCTCGTCTATGCCGAGGAACCCGTACAGCGTGGTGGCAAAGGCGAGATTCTGCGGTACGAGGGTCGGGATTTCGGCCCGTTCGGGCTTGTAATACTCGGTTGCGACGTTGTAGAGGTCCCATGCCGTCATCGCGGACTTCTCCATCATCCGCTTGAGTACATCCTCGGTGAAGGAGTTGATCTGCGTCTGGTTGAGTGGGTAGGTAGCAACGCGGGAGTTGAGCCGTTTGTCGGAGCTGTCGTGTGCCACGCGCAGGACGTTCAAAAGGCCGATGTAGGTGTAGATGTCTTGTTCGCCGACAAGGGTGTTCTTCAGCCGAACGATGCGCTCGCGATCCTGTGTCATCTGTACCTCGAACTCGCCGAGCCATCCGTCGATCACGGCAAAGAAATCGTCGAGCCCCACCTTTGTCTTGCCATATGTCGATACGGTGCGCTCGGGGAATAGAATGCACTGGTTATGGCACATCTTGACACACGGCCCGATGGCGGCCTGCAAACCGTCCTGATGATAGGTCAGAACCAGTGATGTAGCGAGTTCGTCGGTCTCATGGTCGTGAATGTAGATCGTGGTGTAGACACGCCGCAGGATATGCGCCTCGACGGCCTTCTCGCCGTAGAGGTCTTCCTGTTTTTTGAGCACCGAGACTCCGGGCTGGTGCTTGCTGTTGTTCTGCGCCGCGAATATCTCCTCCAGAGTGAAGTCGAGATTGTAGCGTTCGCATATCTCCGTCACCCGTTCGATGGCATTGAAGTGGTAGATGTCGCGCATCGGAAGTCCGTTCGGGCCATCCTCCATATGGGTGCGCCGGAGGGTCGGAAGGTCCATGATCTCGACCTTGTTGTTTTGAAAATCGAATGCCTGTCTGTCGGGCATTGCCTGCGTTACTTCGTTCATGATTGTATATTTTTTAAGGTTTATAAAAAATGAGAGTCGAACTATTCGTCCGACTCCGCTGATTGTTCGACTTGTTTAGCTGAGAGTATTTTTGTCTCTGGATGCACCCCGAACTCCCAATTCTTGACATGCATACTGTTCGAGGTGTGGATGTTGCCACCAATCACAAATCCGCAATCGCGCAGGGCAATCTCCCTCGCCTGCTGTTCGCTTCCGGCCTCTATTTCGAACCAACCCTCGAACGTGTACCTGACTTTTACCTTGTAATTTTCCATATTTCGTTTGATTTTAGTTATAGTTATCGTCGAAGATCTCCACCGTTCCGAATCCCTGTCCTAACAACAGATGCAATGGCAATGGCAGCGGCTCAGTGCAGTGATTGTCCTCTGACTCGGATATTTCGGAATCAGGCGGCTCGTAGTCGGAAGGAACGTAATCCTGATACCGCGTCACGAGCATCATCACATCGTCCGTCGCCAGATCGTGACCGTTGTCGACGCACCACTTGATAAATGGGTCGATGAACCGTCTCTCGATCATTCTCAATGCCTCGCGTATCTCGAAAAAATTGGGACAGAGCAACATCCGGGTAATGAGCGTGTCAGGGATGCCCGTCCACTCCTTGTAGATGTACTCAGGAGTCTCCTCGTTGCTGAACCAAGCGGCGCAGTCGGTCATGAACTCGTCCATAGTCGAGTAGTCCGACATATAGAACCATGTCCCGTTGTTCTGGTATGATTCGAGGGAAAACACAGTCTCCACGAATACCTCGGCTTCAAAAATCTCCTCCATACGGATCGTCAAAAGAATTGATGTACGCTGCGATGATATCCCCGTGACACGGATGTGGCTTACAGAAACACCCCAACGTTTTACCCTTCAGCTCGTGGATGCGTTGCTTGAAGACGGGATCAGTTCGGAGGCGGTCATAGAAATAGACCTCATACTTCTCCAATGAACTGCCCCGAGATTCGCCCGGCCCCAGCCGGAACGGATTTCCGAAATAACCATCCTGACCCTTACCCGCACGACCGATATACACGTCGTAGTGGTGGCCCAGCGCAATGTTTACTACCTTCGTCTTGTCCATAATTTACATCCATTAAATTAAACCAAATAGTTCCGTTCGTGTATTTATTTTCTGAGGGCAAATTTGCACGGGGCTCGGTTCGTCAAGGTTTTGGGCGAAAATACCGTAGCCGAAGGCGAGGATGATTTTCGCCCAAACTCGCGGGGGCTTCAAGCCCCCAGACCTTGACGGGCCGAAACAAGACCCGTGCTACCTTGCCCTCTGAAAAAAATGCACGGACACGACTTGCATCACCTGCATTCGTAAAAGCGGTATTTGCAATACAGACAGTATAAAGGCCTGAAAATTTGCGCGACAACATGACTGATTTCGAATTGATGCTCAATATGTTGGCAGAGGTTTAGACAACCGATCTCTCGCAAAAAAGAGACCTCGAACCTTTGCCGACAGCAAAAAAGTCGCCGCTGAAGGTGGTTATGTAGCCGCTGCCGCGCGTAAACAGTTGGAGACATAGGGCGGCAGCAAAGTCGTTACCCGTCTAAATGCCAAATCCATCAAACTGTTGGCAGAGAAGACAGAAAAGAAACAGTTTCGTTAGAGAAAGATTTATATCGTTTGCATCTATGTTTTTTTTCGTATCTTTGTATCATTATTGCATCCAGTTGTTTTGTTCTTTACGGGCGAGTAGTTTTTCGGAAAAAACTGCCAAAAGCAAGAAATTGGGGGCGCTAAAATTTCATTAACCGGGATATTCCGCACTTTTCGACAAAGACGTGTAGGGATAGTTGTAGGACTACCGGAGACGAAATGGAACGTAACTTATTGACATGTAATGTTTGGACTTCTTCTTCAACGAGGAGGAGTACTAATCTTTATTTTTGACCTTCGGCTTCCGGCCCGACCGGAGACCGAGGCTCGAATTTTTTTTGCGCCCGCCGCTTCAACGCCCGCCGCCCGACGGGAACGATAAATGAATAAGGGGTATGTCGCACAGACATACCCCTTTATTTACAGGCGTTCCCAAAACCACTGAACGACTACCCCCGATCCGCATTATTCCCCTATTCTGTCGATGTTGGGGATTTTATAGCTATCGTTCGGAAATTCACGATATTCCCTGAGATATTTGATCAAACAATCCGTCGTGATCCTAATGTCGAAATCCTCTATGCGATTGTTCTTAAACAGATCGGCATCATACCCGTCACCGCCGTATGCGATGAAATCGTCGCACAGCAGAACGCACTCCGTAGTATCGGCGATCTCCACAAAATCGACGCCATCGAACCATTTGACTGATACGATCTCCTCGCCGGACATTACAAAAGAGATGTTGCAGGTTTGCAGCCGCCCTCTCGACTGACTATCGTCCATGCCGTCGGCGAATAGACGCCTTATCTCCGCACCGGTCATTTTGTAGGCGACCAAATTTCCACCGAAGGGGAGCACGTTGCCCACCTGAGCCTTCGACAGTTCTCCTTCGGATATTCCGGTGCGAATACCCTTGAAATGGTTTACGGCGATAATCGGTACTGTCGATCGCCCCATACTCTGTTCATACTCACGGACGTATGACGCGGTGACTATGGCGCCGACATCGGTGAATTCATGCAGGTTGATATTGCGATCATGAATCAACTCCCGTGTTACGCGCACCACCGGTTCATTGAAACCGCTGGCGTTGCTAATCGAGTCCACCAACTGCTTTATCTGCGGATTGGGAACCGGTACGGCAATCAAACTGTTCTTTATGCACCTCACCTGTTCGTCGTACAGCTCGAACTGCATCATGCCGATGTGCGTTCCATTGTTGCCGGCCTGTATCATGGGAACCCGATCCGTTCCGTTGGCGATGGCGAAATCGCCCCGAACGAGTTTATGAGAATGTGCGCTGACGATGGCATCGACACCTGCGATTCGCCTCAACTCCCTTTCCGACTCCTTGTCCGAATCGTCTATGGAGGGGGTGCCGCCATCCATGGATGTGCCGATGTGCATCAAAAGAATGACTAAATCGACATCGTCTTTCGCTTTTAGTGAGCGGGCGATACGGTTGACCGACGATGAGAATTCGGCATCGAAGGAGAAATCCCTAACATAAGATTGCTTTCCACTGAAGGGAGTCGTGGGAGTAGTCAATCCGATCACGCCAATCCTAAGCGCACCCGACTCTACTATCCGGTAGTCCGGCACCGCTCTTTTGAAAGCCTTTTTATCTCTCTTCGCAGTGACATTGGCTCCCACGTAATCTATATATTCGCACGATGTGCCCAACAGATAGTCCCCTCCCCAATCGAATTCATGATTGCCGACAGCCGAAATTACCCTGCCGGAAGATATCGGTAAAGTGAATACCTGATGGGGTTCTCCCCTGCTCATCAGGGAGTAGTAGCTGCCACTGAAATTATCTCCGCCGGATAGAATTATCGGATTTGGCGCGCCCTCTTTGGCAGCCATCAATGCAGCTATGAAGTTGTCCGCTCCCGCGGCGTCTGCTCCCGATATGAATGCTCCATGAAAGTCATTGTAAGACAATATGGTTATGGTGTCCCGACGACCCCCCTGCGCATGGGCGCCGAAGTGCAGGGTTACCGTTAACAGACACAAAACGATAATTAGTACTCTCTTGTTCATAGAGATGATTTAGATGGTGTTTGCAACACAAATGTAGGCATTTTTAATAAGATATTTGTCGGTTTGAAAAATAATGACGTAATTTGTTGGGTGCTCTCTCCGGAATTCGGGATGCTGATAAAACGCTGCCGGAATAGAATCGGAGACGCTAACCACCTGAAAAACTCAAACACCACCGCCCTAAGCACAATGCACACCCCTCTTTATACCTCCGATCCTCGTGATTCTGAAGATGTCAGGATATTCGACATAGGGGTGTTCTCCAAGTGCGATGGTCCGGGTGTCAGAACGGTCGTCTATTTCCAAGGCTGTAACGCCGATTGCGACTGGTGCCACTCCCCCCACTCCCGCCTCCATCGCAGTCCGTTGCTCTACAACGTCAATGCGTGTATCGGATGTGGGCGATGCGGAAGTTGCGAAAACGCGGTGCATTCGTTCACCCCCACACACAGGGTGGACAGGTCGTTATGCAAAAGATGCGGGATGTGCATAGAGCGCTGTCCAAGAAGCACACACAACGTCAAAGGCAGCGCACTGCATTTGGCTACAACCACGATGAGCGTCGCCTCGCTTTTCGAACAAATTGCTCCATACACCCGCCTCTCCGGCGCGAGCGGTGGAGTCACACTCTCCGGAGGCGAGGCGCTATTGCAACGTTCCGCCGCGTTGGAGTTGTTGTCGCTTTGCAAACAGAGGGGGATTCATACCGCTGTCGAAACTTCGGGACTTCTTCCCACAGAGACATACAGAGCGGCTGCCCCATGGGTCGATTTGTGGCTCTTCGGCATGAGGGTGATAACAGGGGAGAACCATCCGCGGCACGACACACACATTGACGCGGTATTGTCAGAGCTGAGTTCCGTGTCGGCAAGAATACTTCCGCGCATACCCTTGATCCCCACCTTTTTCGACCGCGAAGATGTGATCGAAAGCCTGTTGCGCCTATTGAATAGATATAACCTCGAAGAGGTATGCCTCAATCCGTGGAATAGAGATTACGATCTTTTCTACAAACAGAGTGGAATCCCGTTGCGCATGCCGCCGCCGACGGACGATGCCATCGAATCGTGCCGAAAACGTTTTGCCTCATTAAACCTTAATCTATATGAAAACAACTGAATTGAGAAACGGGATGAATCCCCGAATTAAAGTCCTCTACGACCAACTTATCGACCGAGCCATGGGCGACCGATCCGAAGAGTGGTTCACTCCGGAGATGTTTGACGATGTGGTCAAGGAGAAGAAGCCCGATTCGCGTTTCGCCCTCTGGTCCTCGATAGAGAACTGTTCCGTGATCGTGCGGCGAGCCGTTGCCATCGACCGTATGCTCATCGCCATGACCGACCCTCGGAACGACATCAAGACACGTACGGCGGAGATCCAGGATGGAGACCTGCTTTTGGGCAATATGCCCATGGGATCCAACGGTCTCGGCAAAATGTTTCCGAGGTTTCTGAACGACGATGAACTTAGAGCCGGATCGATAACCAATCGCAACGCGGCCTCGCTTTTCGGCCACAACACCATGAATTACGAAGAGCTGTTGCGAGACGGATTGAACAAGAAGATCAAAACCTGTTCGGAAAGGCTCGATGAACTCTCCCCGATCGTCAATGAAGGAAAAAAACGAGTGAAATCATGTCGGGCAAAGTATGAAAAAGCGTGTGCAAAATATGGACACGACACGCCGGAAGTTCAAACGTCTCTTTACGAACTGCGCAAGGAGGATGGTATATTGATAGGGAACAAACGAAAGTTCGATTTCTATTGGTCGGTGAAACTCGCTTGTCAGGCCGTAATAGATTATGCAGGGAGATTTGCCGATTTGGCGGAGCGAAAAGCCGCCTCGACACGCGACGAAAAGAGAGTTGCGGAGTTGATGGAGATGGCCAGAATCGCGCGTAAGGTTCCTGCCCTGCCGGCGGAGAGTTTTCATGAAGCGATGCAAAGCATCTGTTTTTTCCACATCGCGTTGCACGCCTCCATGAACTTCATCTCGTTGGGGCGCCTGGATCAGGTTCTGAATCCGTTCCTCGAAAAGGAGAGCGATAAGGACAAAGCACTCGAAGTGTTCGAATGCTTCATCCTGAAGTGCGCTCGCCGACTCAACCTAAACAATAAATATCTGGTTGCCCAAGACCATGTGGACTATGCGACCGTATTGGGCACCCATCCCTACTACATAGATCAAAAGGCCGGTGTTAATAATTTCCTGCAAAACATCATCGTGGGCGGCATAAAACCAGATGGAACGGATGCGACCAACTCCTGCACCTTTCTGATACTGCAAGCGATAGAAAATGTCAATCTATCCACGCCAGGCATCTATGTGCGAGTTCACAGGAATAGCCCCGAAGCGCTCGTTCGCAAGGTAGCCACTTCGATATACCACACAAAAAACAACCCCTCCGTGTTGAATGACGAGGTGATGATCCCGTCGCTCTACAATGCGTTGATGCAGGACGAGGAGCCCACCCCCGAGATGTGTGCAAAGATGCAGGAGTTGGCCAACGACTACTGCGTGGACGGCTGCTGGGAACCCATCCTCAACGGAAAATCCGACTGGACATTCGGCATGATGGTGGGGATGCTGGCGGTGGAGTGCGCATTGAATCAGGGAGCTTCGCTTCAAAAGGATGACGCTCTGTTCCGTGGAGCCAAGGTGGCTCCGACAACCCCTGTCCCGCAAAGTTTCGAAGATGTGATGAACTATTTGAACATGCACTTGCAGTTCTTCGTAGACCAATCCGTGATGTCGCTCTTCCTGTACTACACGATCGACGAAAACGCCGCACCCTCTCCTCTCTTTTCCGCCTATTTGGAGGGATGCATGGAGAAGGGGCGAGACAAGGCCTCCGGAGGAGCCAACCACAACATCGGAGGAGTGGTGATCGGATCGGTTCCCGACATGGTGAACCAATTGGCAGCCATACGGCGCTGGGTGTACGAAAAGAGGAAATACACAATAGAGGAGGTGTGCGAGGCTATCCGCGAGAACTTCGGTACCGATAACAGTTCGCCATTGACACCGCAGAAACGCGCGCTCTACGAAGACATCCGCATAGATTTCGACACCAACTCCCCGAAGTTCGGCAACAACGACGACGAGGCCGATTCGTTGACTCGCAAGATATTGGATATGTTCTACGATTGCGTACAACGCTCTGCCGTCTTCGGAAAGAGGCTTTTTCAAGACCCCGCACCCGAATCGGAGTGGAGAAAGATCGCTGCCTTGAGGGCCTTGGCGGGATACACGGGACTGCCATTGGGATGGACATTCCAGATCAAAATGAAGGTGACCGCCGGAATAGGAACTTTCGAACAGTACAATTGGCAGGGACGCGGCGCGGCAGCTTCGGCAAATCGTTTGAATGGAGCTCCCATCGCGCCAAACTTTTCGCCTGCACCCGGAACCACCCGCAGCGGCGTGATCGGAACGTTCAATTCTCTCTCGAAGTTGAAGTTAGAGCGTTTTGCCGCCGGTGTCATAACGGACGTCTGCATTCATGACGAGGGCGTAACGGAAGAGGTCTTGACACAACTCGTGCGTGAATTCGTTGTAAACAAAGGAGGTATGATGACCGTTGCGATAGGCACTCGGGCAAAATACGAGGAGATATACGAAGCCGCGGCACAAGCCGCAACTCTCTCCGACGAGGTGGCTGTCGCCCTGTTGTCTCGTTACGCTCACATCAATGTCCGAATCGGAGGATGGCAAACGCCATTCATCACATTGCCGTTGGATCACATGAGAAACTACATCGACAGACCGACTACTGTGGAGCACGCCTCGTAACCGGCTGCTTTTGAGGAACTTTCATAAGCAGACCATGATGAAAAACGATACACGACGCTGAATGTCTTCAGCGTCGTGTATCGTTAATGCCCTAATCCGCCCCCCCCCGAACCCCTACTTCAAAAAAGGATCCCCCCCGGGACTACGACTAACCACCCAACGAAAAGCATTGACAAACAACAACTTCTGAGTGGCGTCAAAGAACTCCAGATCGCCATGCCCCATGTTGAGGTACACCATGCGATACTTCGTGTTTGTCCACACCACGGGAAAATCGCCCCAGTTGACCACATCCTTGATGCCGATGGGGTAGTTGTCGTCCGAGAGCGACACCAGCACCTCCACGTCGGGCGAGAGCCGCGGACTCGGGCTCCACTGATACCACTCGCTCTCGGGCGCGACAAACGCCGCCGGCAAACCCCTCAGAACGGGATGCGACAAGGGCGCATCCATAGTCAGCTTCGCCGGCTGCGGAGGCCAGTTGTTAGCGTGAAACACCCCGCCGCCCAGAAACTTCACAAACCACGGCCAACCCGTGCGTGCGTCGTTGTACGCCGCCGCGTGGAACCCCACCCAGCCGCCGCCACCCTCCATATAGCGCTCGAACGCCTCCCGCCCCGCCGCCGTCGATGGGCTGCCGTTCAGCATCACCACCACGTCGTACCCCTTGAGCTGATCATACGTGCAGCTGTCGATCCGCGTCGTGACATCCAGATAGAACCCGTCGCCATAGTTGAGCCGCCTGAAGAACTCCACCCCCTGCTCTGCAAACTCGACATGCGCCGTCTCCGCCCGATCTGTGTATGCCACCAGCGCCCTGAAACGCGGCTCGCGCGCATAATTCGCCGAGTACCCCTCCTCCGACGCCTGCACCTGAGCCCCCACCTCAAGCACCGCCAAGACCAAAAATGTAATTACAAAAACAAATCCCCGAACCATATATATGGTATGTTAAATTGAAAAACGAAACAGTGGTTAGTGATAAGTGGTTAGTGGTTAGTGCTAACGCAGCGCGTAGCTGCGCAGAATGATCATGCGCGTTAGCACTAACCACTAACCACTAATCACTTCTTAACCCTCGGCCGCGCCGGATGCCCCTTAAGCCACTCCCGAAGCTCATCCGTATAGAAAAACACCTTCGCCCCATCCTTATGAAAAGGCACCCGCCCGCTCGCCGTAAGCTGATAGACGGCGGCGGCCGAACGGTTCAAAATCACACTCGCCTCCTTCGCGCCGACCCGCTTCCGACCCCCCTCCGAAACAGCCGAAGCAGCAGCCTCCGAATCCACCCCCTCATCCGAGACCGAACCCGAACCCGCCGCCGAAGATACCACCGACTTCCAAGCCCCCTGATTCATATAAAACCTAACCACATCATCCTCATAGAACAGCGTCCGCCGCCCCTCGCTATGCGAAGGCAGCACCCCCGTCCGCTCCAACTCGCTGACCACTTTCGGCCTCAGCTTCAGCACTCTAAGCACCGTCTGCTTATCCATCACGGGTCTGTTGGGCGACACAAGCCGCTCCAGATTATCAAACTTTTTCTCCAACAGCGCCATCCGCTGCACCAATTCCGGCAGCGCGCTGTGTTCCGACCCGCCGGCGGCGAGTGTTTCAAGAATTTTCTCCACCGCGCGGGGCAGGTTGTCGAACGAAATTTTTTTGGCCATAGTTCAGAGGGTTAAATGATTCTGAGCAAAAGTAGTAAAAATTTTTCAAAACCCAACACCTAAACATTTTCGTAACACCTGTTGCGTGATTCGAAATTAATGTTTAGTTTTGTGCTGAATGCCGCGACTATTCATCATAGCAGGTTGCAACGGCGCGGGCAAGACAACTGCCTCGTACACCATGATGCCCGAGATGTTGGAGATGTCCGAGTTGGTCAACGCCGACGAGATCGCCAAGGGGCTCTCGCCGTTCAACCCCGACAGCGTGTCGATCCAGGCCGGAAAGATCATGCTGATGCGCGTGCGGGAGCTGATCGGCATGGGTGCCGACTTCGCGTTCGAGACCACGCTGGCCACCAAGTCCTACTACCACCTCATCAAGGAGGCGCAGGAGCGGGGCTACTTCGTGACGCTGCTTTTTCTGTGGCTGCCCTCGCCCGAGCAGGCCATCAGGCGCGTCGCGCAGCGAGTGAGCGAGGGCGGGCACAACATCCCCGAGCCGGTGATTCGGCGTCGGTACCGGGCGGGGATAAAGAACCTGTTCGGTATATATATGCAGGTGACGGACTACTGGATGATCTACGACAGCGGCGACATCAACTACGGCAAGAAGATCGCAGTCGGTTCACGCACAGAGACTAAAACGATATACGACCCCGTTATATACTCCAAACTTGAGCACTATGAGTGAGAACGAAATCAAGCAGATGCAGGACAAGATCGACGAGGCGATCCGCAAGACGCAGGAGAAACTCGTGGAGAAGATAAAGAGAGAGAACGGCCACTTAGTCGTGACCCGCGACGGCCAACTCCAGACCATCGGCGCCAATGAGGTGTGACTAACTCGCGGCGGCTGTTGCCGCCGCGAGTTAATTGATAATTGATAATTGACAATTGATAATTAGGCTAACGCGCCCCGTCATTGCGAGCAAAGCGAAGCAACCCAAAAGACGACCACCTCATTAGAGGTGATCGTCTTTTTGTTAGAGCGAATGAAATGGCATCACCTATATCCGCCGCCGAATACAAAACCAAGGGAGGCCCACAGGAACGAGTAATTTTTAGAGACGATCTTGCAGTCGAGCGTTAGACGGGCGCGGTTAAAAAATTCAGCCCCGATCCTCGGCGAGAACGCAAGAAATTTTTCGTGGGAACTATTATACACCAAGTAGCCCGGAACGTGGGTCTGTGTGAAGATATTGGCATAGCCAAGACCCACACCGCCAAAAAGCGAAACACGTCTCCATTTCCTGAGATTGTAGTCGCCGTACACCACGGCAAGGCGCGGCATAATGTGCACGCTGCTACCGGAACGCCCCTCGATCACAAGATTGTCTCTGTCGAACTGATTCAACGAACCCTGTATGCCAACATCGAACGGCGTGTCGGGTATATTGTGGCGCAATTCGAGAAATAGTCCGCCATTAATAGCGGCGATGCCCGAGCCTATGCCTTTATTGATACCGGCACCGACCTCCAGTTCGAAAGCCCTCACATCTGCGTAATCCTGCTTTTGACCTTGGCCATTTGCCACGAGAGACACGACACAAAAAACGACAACAGAAAACAAACGTATCATGTCGTTTACTGAGTTTTAATTACACACGCCCTCCATTCATCGCCGTATTTAACAGCGGCGTAAATCTGCCCACGGCTGATAGTAGTTTCCGTACTCCTTCCTAAATCTTTCATGCCAAAACTCCAAGTGCCATCATAACAACGGTGAGATAGACTAAGCCGCCCTCCCAATCCTTGCATGCCCCAGTCAACAGCTTCCCTGCCTTCTCCGGTAGCTGTGTCTTCTCCCTGCGGAATGATAACATGTACAGAGCGATCGACTTCCTTCGTGCCGTAGATACCTATTGGGCTGCCCTTATAGCCTTCGCTGCCCTTTTGGGCAAACCATTTGGTCATGTAGTCCGTTATAGCATCTGCTCCCTTGTTGAAAGCCTTATTAACATCTCCGGTGGTAAAGTCGTAGCCGACGACATGAAAAAGAACGATATTGCCATTTACATACGGGGCGGGATAAGAAGAGGGGACATATGGCATGAGTGTGGGGAATTTTTCCTGCTCAGGAGTCCCATCGGGCATTTTGGGCGGCTCCTGAAATGGGAATTTCGCAAACCTATGTATGAATTCCATTGCAGTCCAGCCATAACGGAACTCCTGTGCGTCCCTCCGCCACCAGATACCCAATCTTTTGTGTTGCATCCGAACAGTCATACCGACCGCGTCAGATATAACGAAGTCCTGAGCGTACATTCGCACCTTCATTCTGTGTTTGCTATCGAACCAATTATCAATAGTCACGTTTTTTCCAAACAAACCTGACAGCCAGGTTCCGGAACGTTCCGAAAAAATCGTTGTATTGATTTTATCTTCAGGGATTCTGAGCCCATTGTTTAAAGTAAGACTGCCATCTTCATCGAGAGTCGGAACATCGGGAGGCGGGATAGCACGAGTGGAGGGAGTCGCTTCTGAATCAGTCGAGCCATAATCTAATTTGATAAAATCAGCATTATCTGCGAGGGAGATTTGTTGCTTGTGAGTCAGTCCGGTCGTATCAAACTCTTTCAATGCAAGTTCTTCGAATCGACCTGCATAGGACGCATCATACACAATAACGCCCTCCTTGACATAACGATAAATCTTTCCCTCAACCTGAATCTCCCTATCCTTATTCAATATCGACATAAAGTAGGGGTCGATTATGAGTTCGTCTTCCGGCTCATAAATTAAGCCTTCGGCCTCGATCTCTGCAAGTTCAGCTTCGGAGAACTGACGCAACCCCTGAGCTGTCAGATGTTCGCGCAATGATAAGAACACTGCATTTGTGGTTCGTGTTGAAGGTAGCTCGAAAGAGTCTGTCTCCTGGAGTATGGTTATAGCGTTGGAAAGCTCGCCTTGAGATGAAAACACCATAATGCCTGGGGCTGTCGCTAATTCTTCGGATTGTTGGGAATTCACAGGATCTACCTGTAACTCATCATTGACACACGAGGTGCCGAACGCTAATAAGAAAACGCTCAGGATAAAAACATTTTTTTTTCATACGTAATTAATTTTGGTTGATTTGAAATTTAGTTTATGGTTAAAGTAAATTTTGCGCCGCAAAGGTAATTATAATTTTCAAAAAACAACAAGATTCGTCCCGTTACAAATTCATGACAAATTCACAGCAAAATTTCCGCGTTAGCTAATTTTCAAATCAGACAAAAATAGTCCTCAAAAAATTTGCATTTCCCCCAAAAATTTTGTATATTTGTGAAATGCGTTTAGTCTGAAAAACGGACGAAAAAAAGCAGGAAAACCAACCGTAACATCGGTAACACTCGGCCAAAAATAGGTGTCGCATTTGTAACACTCGCCCTTTTTTGGGCGTTACATAGGTAACACATGGCCCAAAAAAAGCGTGACATAGGTAACACCCGCAAAAACAAAAAGCGTGACATATGTCACGCTTTTTTTTAGTGAGCCAGCTTTTTAGTGCGTAGCATAGGCGCCGCGTTAGCCTAATTATCAATTATCAATTGTCCATTATCAATTGAATCCGCAGCCGGAGCTGCGGATTCGGAAGACTCCCCATCGTCAAAGAGGTCAAGATAGGAGTCGATGGCATCGTACTGATCCTCACGCTGATAGAGCGAGGCCATCTGGGCCAGAGCGTCCAACTGCCCGAACTTCTCGGTCCAA
Organism: Alistipes sp.; assembly: GCA_031285405.1. Lineage (GTDB taxonomy): Bacteria > Bacteroidota > Bacteroidia > Bacteroidales > Rikenellaceae > UBA940. Next base: position 22,525 of record JAITWH010000005.1, on the reverse strand, counting down.
GTCTCGGCCACCAATTCCGCCTTAATACCGCCGAAACCCAGATAATACTCGATATACTCCTGCAACGTGTTGGCATAATCCTCCAGCAGCACATCGCCCCTCTCCACCGCTCCAGCGGCGTAGTAGGCGTCGATCAGGAAGTAGACGCTGCGGAAGTTGTAGTCGAACTTGGTGAACGGATACTCCACGACGGCGCGATCCAACACCTCGACCGCGCGCGCCTTGTCACCCTCGGCGACGAGGGTGTTGGCTAAGTGGACGAACGCCTCGTAGTTCTGCACAAACTGCAGATTTACAATCGAATGCCAATCGACGTAGACGTCGGGGTCGCCGGCGTTGCCATACTTGTAGCGATTCATCAGCAGGTCGTACGACAGCTCGGTGTCGATGCGGCCCGCCCCCAGAAAGTTATCGTACTCGGTCTTGATGGGCACCAACCGGTAGGCCCATCCGTCGGCCTGCAGCCAGTCGCCCAACCCCATCTCGATCACAAGTTGCGGATAGGTGAAGTACAACGGGCGGCTCCAGTCGAAGTTGGCCAGCAGATCCAAAAGCACAAGTTGCGGCTTGTTGATCGAACTCTCCGGCAGCTCGAACTCGATCGTGTCGACCATCAGGTGGGCATCCTCGGGCTTCACGATTCCAGCCGCCAACGCATTCTCGCGATTGACCGGCAGCGACACTTTGCGCGTGGGGATGTAGTCCATCCACGTTCCGCTCTCCATCTCGACTCGCGTCTGCGGGTCGCGGTTCTTCACAAAGTCGAGCACCGCGTCGAGCGGCAGTCGCCGGTCGATCACCTCCTCGACGAAGGTGAGGTCGTTGTCGCGGTAGGTCTCCATCGGCAGCGTGAGCGGCACGGGGGTCGACTCGTTGTAGGCGTGTTTCATCTGCTCGATGTACCAGTCGGCGCCGATGTAGCTCATGTTCATGATGCGCACGTCGGGGCGCACGTTCTCCACCTCCTGGTTGTACCAGAGCGGGAAGGTGTCGTTGTCGCCGTAGTTCATGATTATCGAGTTGGGCAGGGTGGATATCAGATAGTTGTATCCCGTGTCGTGACCTATGTAACGCCCGCTGCGGTCGTGGTCGTCCCAACCCTGCGCAATGAGCAGCGCCGGAACCACCGCGCAGATCGCCGTGGCCGCGACCGCCGAGCACCAGCACTCACGTTTTTTGAAGAGCTTGGCCACAACCTCCTGCGCCCACAGCACGCCGAGGCCGATCCAGATCGAGAAGGCGTAGAACGAACCGGCGTAGATGTAGTCCCTCTCGCGCACGGGGCCCGGCACGACGTTGAAGTAGACGACCAGAGCGACGCCCATCATCAGGAAGAGCCCCAGTACGATCGAGAAGCCCCGCCGGTCTTTGCCCATCTGGGCGATCAGCCCCAGTACCCCCAACAGGAAGGGGAGGAAGAAGAATTTGTTGCGGCCCGGGTTGCGCTCCACCTCCTCGGGCAGGTCGACCTGCGGGCCGAGGTACAAGGCGTCGATGGGGCCGATGCCGCTCAGCCAATTGCCGTGTAGCAGGTCGCCGCGTCCCTGAATGTCGTCTTGCCGCCCCACGAAATTCCACATGAAGTAGCGCCAGTACATGAAGTTGAGCTGGTAGCCCAGGAAGTAGCCGATGTTGTCGCCCTGCGTCGGCAGCGTCACGGTCTCCGTTCCGAACCTTGCCTTGCGTCCGGCGTCGGGGCCCGTCCACGCCTTGTAGCCGGCAGAGGCGGCGTTGTCCCACATGCGCGGGAAGAGCATCTCGCTCCCGGGCGCGAACTGATACGAAGTCACCGTGCGGCGATCGCGATAGCGTCCATCCTCGTCGAAGTACCAACCCTTGGAGTAGTTGTAGCCCGTGACGGGCGAGGCGTACGACGGGCCGTAGAGCAGCGGATAGCTGCCGTATTGTGTGCGGCCCAACAGGCCCAAGAGGCCGTAGGCGTTGTCGGGGCGGTTGGAGTTCATGGGCGGATTGACGCTTGCGCGAATCACAACGCTGGCGTAGGAGCTGTACCCTATGAGTATCACCCCCACGCAGAGCAGCACAGTGTTCCAGAGCGCCATGCCACGCTTGTGGGTGATCCAGACACCCGCGGCGACGGCGGCGAAGAGCACAACCATCCATACCACCATCCCGCTGTTGACGGGCAGACCCGCCGCGTTGACGAACTGGCGGTCGAACCATGCGCCGATCCCAACAGTCCATGGCATGATCACCTTGTAGATCGCCAACAGGATGCCGCCCGTCGCTAACAGTGCGAGGATCACTCCCTTGCGGGTGACCGTCTCGGTTTTGCGGAAGTAATAGATGAAGACGAGGGCGGGGATGGTGAGCAGGTTGAGGATGTGGACACCTATCGAGAGGCCCATCACGTAGGCGATGAGTATCAGCCAGCGCGTCGAGTGGGGCTCGTCGGCCACCTCCTCCCATCGCAGCATGAGCCATACGACAAGTGCGGTGAACATCGACGAGGTGGCGTAGACCTCGCTCTCGACTGCCGAGAACCAAAACGTGTCGGTGAAGGCGTAGGCGAGGGAGCCCATGAGGCCCGCTCCTATCGTAGTCCAGGCGTGGGTGCGGTTCTCAGGGTCGAAGGGGGGCTGTCCGTCTCGGCCGTACATCTTTTGCGCGAGTCGGGTTATCGTCCAGAACATCAGCAGTATGCAGAGGGCGCTGGCCGTACACGACATCAGGTTGGCGGCGAAGCCCACGGCCGCGGGGTCGCCGAACGAGAGCATCGTGAAGAGGCGCATCATCATCATGAAGAGCGGCGCGCCCGGGGGGTGGCCCACTTCTAACTTGTAGGAGGTGGCGGTGAACTCCATGCAGTCCCACCAGCTGGCCGTCGGCTCGGTGGTGAGCACATAGACCATGAGCGTCGCGGCGAAGACCAACCAGCCTGTTAGGTTATTGTACTTTTTGAAGTAATTCATTTTCCGGAATTGTATTCGGGCAAAAATACTATTTTTTTCGCTACTTTTGCCGAATGCTTACGATTTATAACACGCTTACGCGCAAGAAGGAGGTTTTTGAGCCGCTCGTGGAGGGCAGGGTGGGGCTCTATGTATGTGGCCCCACGGTGTATGGCGATCCCCATCTGGGGCATGCACGCAGCGCAATCACCTTTGACCTGCTGTTTCGCTACCTCGGGGCGCAGGGGTACAGGGTGCGTTATGTGCGTAACATCACCGACGTGGGCCATCTGGAGCACGACGCAGACGAGGGGGAGGATAAAATTGCGGTGCGCGCGCGGTTGGAACAGTTGGAGCCCATGGAGGTGGCGCAGATGTACACGCGCAGGTATCATGCCGCGATGGAGCGGTTGGGGGTGAGGCCGCCGAGTATCGAGCCCACGGCGAGCGGACATATCATCGAGCAGATCGAGCTGGTGTGTCGGATTTTGGAGGCGGGTTACGCCTACGAGGCGGGCGGGTCGGTATACTTCGATGTCGAGCGGTACTCTCGCGACCATCGCTACGGCTGTCTGTCGGGGCGGACTCTGGACGACATGATGTCGGGGTCGCGCGCGCTCGACGGGCAGAGCGACAAGCGTTCGCCGTTTGACTTCGCGTTGTGGAAGCGCGCCTCGCCCGAGCATATCATGCGTTGGCCCTCGCCGTGGAGCGATGGCTTTCCCGGGTGGCATGCGGAGTGTTCGGCGATGAGTGCGCGCTATCTTGGCGAGCGGTTCGATATTCATGGCGGGGGGATGGATTTGGTCTTTCCTCATCATGAGGCGGAGATTGCGCAGGGGACGGCTTGTGGTTGCGGCGGGGCGCGGTATTGGATGCACAACAATATGGTGACCGTCGGGGGGCAGAAGATGGGTAAGTCGTTGGGTAATGCCATCACGCTGGAGCAGTTTTTCGCGGGGGAGCACCCGATGTTGACGCAGGCCTACTCGCCCATGACGATTCGGTTCTTTATGCTTCAGGCGCACTATCGGTCGACTTTGGATTTTTCTAACGAGGCTTTGCAGGCGGCGGAGAAGGGGCTGGACAGGCTTATGAAGGCGGTCGAAACGTTGGACAAACTGGTTGTAACACCGGCGGCAGATTCGCTTGGGGTCGCGAAACTCGAAACGGCTCTCGCAGAGGCGATGGACGACGACCTCGGTTCGCCTCTCGCCATCGCCGCGTTGTTCGACTGGGTGAGCACGATCAACAAGATCCACGACGGCACTATGTCGATCTCGGCGGACGACCTCGAACAGCTGTGTGCGATTTTTCACCGCTGGCTCTTCGACATATTGGGACTGCGGGATGAGAAGGCGGCGGAGGGTGGCACGGATCGGTTGGGGCCGGTTATGGATTTGGTTTTGGAGCTGCGTGCCGGAGCCAAGGCGGATAAGAATTGGGCGCTTTCGGATAAAATTCGGGATGGCCTCGCCGCCGCAGGAATAAAAGTTATGGACAATAAAGACGGTTCTTCAGAATGGCAACTACAACAGACCAAATAAAAGAGCTCTCGGCGCGCTTGGAGTCACTTGCGCATCACATCGCCATTGCCGATAAGCGCGAACGCCTCGCCGCGGAGACCGAAAAGAGTCTCGCGCCCGGATTTTGGGACGACCCCGCCGAGGCCGAAAAGCAACTCAAGGCCGCCGCGCAGATCAAGAGTTGGGTGACCGCCTACGACTCCGCCGCCGCCAAAAACGACGACCTCGCACTGATGCCCGACTTCGTGAAGGAGGGGGCCGCAACCGAGGAGGAGTTAGACGCGCAGTATGCCGAGACCCTGCAAGCCATCGAGGAGTTAGAGATGCGAAACATGCTTCAGGGTAAGGAGGATAAGTTGGGCGCCATTCTCGACATCAACGCCGGAGCCGGCGGTACCGAGGCCCTGGACTGGGCGAGCATGCTGCACCGGATGTACCTGAGATGGGGCGAGATCAACGGATACAGGGTCAAGACCCTCGACTTTCAGGAGGGCGACGAGGCGGGCATCAAGTCGGTGACGTTGGAGTTCGAGGGCGACTTCGCCTACGGGTTTTTGAAGTCCGAGAACGGGGTGCACCGGTTGGTGCGTCCATCGCCCTTCAATGCCCAGAACAAGCGTCAGACATCGTTTGCCAGCGTGTTTGTGTCGCCCGCCGTCGACGACACAATCGAGATTGTCGTCAACCCCGCCGACCTCGAATGGGACACCATGCGGAGTAGCGGCGCCGGCGGCCAGAACGTCAACAAGGTCGAGACAGCCGTGCGACTCAAGCACATCCCCTCGGGCATCGTGATCGAGAACAGCGAGACTCGTTCGCAGCTCCAGAATCGCGAAAACGCCATGCGAATACTTCGCTCGAAGCTCTATCAGCGCGAGTTGGAGAAGCAGATGGAGGCGCGCGACGCACTCGAAAAGGCCAAGAAGAAGATCGAGTGGGGGTCGCAGATTCGCAGCTATGTGTTGGACGACCGACGTGTCAAAGACCACCGCACGAACCACCAGACATCGCAGGTCGAAGCGGTGCTGGATGGCAAAATTGATGAGTTTATTAAGGCTTATCTTATGGAGTTTGGAGGCTCCTGAAATTGAAAATAGTTGTTAGTGATTAGTTGTTAGTTGTTAGTTGTTAGTGCTAACGCGGTAGTGCTACGCAGAATTTAGGCTATGAGTAAAATTGTGCGTTATTATCAATTACCCATTATCAATTGAATCGCGTTAGCACTAACAACTTATCACTAACAACTAACCACTGTATCTCTTGTCAATTCAAATCCGAAGGTAGGCCCGAAGGGCCTCCACATAGCCCCCTAAGGCTGCGACGCCTTGGGGTGTGATTCGGCAGACAGTTCGGGGGATTTTTCCGCGAAACCCCTTCTCCACCTCGATGTAGCCGGCGGCGGAGAGCTTGTCGATCTGAACGCTCAGGTTGCCGGCCGAGGCTCCCGTCTGCTCGCGGATAAAGGTGAAATCGACACTCTCGACCCCCACGAGGATCGACATCACGGCCAGCCGCAACTCGCTGTGCAGCAACGGATCGAGCACGGGCAACATCACTCCGCCCCCCCGTAACACAACACATCGACCAGCCCGCTCCGGCTCTCGGCCCTGCAATGGCGGTTGAGCAGGTGGCCCGGGATCACCTGCACCACCAGGAACAGCCCCGCGAAGATCGCAAACTGCCACATCATGCCGTCGGCCACCAGCACCACGAACGCCAGAGGAATCCCCGCGAACCCCGCCACCGCGACGGGCCGAAACCGGATCAGCAGCCCCGTGATGGCGGTGCACATGGCGATCATCAGCGAGATGATGAACAGAATCGGAAACTGCGGCACCCGCGACAACATCGCCTCCGGCAGCAGATACGGCGCGACGAATCCATACACCATGCAGGCCACGACGGCGACCGTGAAGGCCACCCACACGTGCCCCACCGCCTTGTCGATGTGGTTCTGCACGGGTCGGCGGTACTTGCGGTAGTGGCGCCACGTGAGCGCGCCGCTCACCGCGGGAATCGCCCACCACAGCCACATCGCGTCGAGGCTGCGCGTAATCAGAAACGTGGCGTAGACCGCCACCGTGACGGCGATCGTCGTGTAGCCCCAGATCAGGAACATCGCGCCGCCGTTGTCGCTGAAGTTCCTCCGGGCACTTGCTATCATCCTCGCTATGAGGTCGATGCTTTGGTCGGTGGTGAGTGTTTTGTCCTCCATTTTTTTAGTTTTTAGTTAAGTTCACGCCGCAAATATAAATCACTTTATTTTATAAACTAAATCGTCGGGCAAAAAAATGTTTATCTTTGACTACGCGGCCGTTGCCGCCATTTTCAATTTTCAATTTTCCACTTTCAATTTTCGCCAATGGACGCACCTTATATAGACATCCATACTCATCGACGCACGGGAGAGGGGATCGAGCTCGTGTCGGTGTCGGCGGGCACTACGGGTGCGGCGGGTGCGCGCCCTGCGCCGCCGTTTTCGATCGGGGTGCATCCGTGGCAGTTGGCCAACTCAGGCTGGCCGACCATAGAGGCCGCCGCTCTACGCGAGGTCGAAACCGCTCCCGCCGCTGCTATCGGTGAGATAGGGCTCGATTTTGCGCAGGGCACCCCCGACCCCGAAGCGCAAAAAGCGCTGTTCGAGACCCAGCTCAAAATCGCGCGCGAGAGAGACCTCCCCGTCGTCCTGCACTGCGTGCGGGCGTTCGAACCGACGATGGAGCTCCTCGCCCGTCACCGCATCGAAAAGGTCATCTTCCACAGCTTCGTCGGCAGCCCCGAGCAGGCGCGGCAGGCAGTCGCCAAAGGCTACCACATCTCCGTCGGCCCCCGCAGCCTCGTCTCGCCCAAAACTGTCGAGGCCCTGAGAGTCACCCCGTTAGAACGCCTGTTCCTCGAAACCGACGACTCCGACACCTCCATATCCGAGATATACGCCCGAGTCGCAACCCTCCTCGGCCTCCCCCTCCCGCAACTCAAAAAGCAACTCCAAGAAAACTACCAAAACATATTCAAGAAATGACGCCCGATTGGTTAGAACGCACCGAACTCCTCTTGGGAGAGGAGAAACTCGCCACACTCCGGCGCGCTCACGTGTTGATAGTTGGCCTCGGAGGGGTGGGGGCGTGGGCGGCTGAGATGATAGCTCGCGCGGGGGTGGGCCGCCTGACCATCGCCGACGCCGACACCGTGTCCGAGAGCAACATCAACCGCCAGTTGGTGGCGCTGCACAGCACCGTCGGCCAGCCCAAAACCGAGGTGCTCGCCGCCCGACTGCGAGACATCAACCCCGCGATAGAGCTCACCGTGGTCGAGCGCTACATCCGCGACGACCTCACCTGGGAGCTGTTGGACGCCGCCCACTACGACTACGTCTTAGACGCCATCGACACCCTCTCGCCCAAAGCCGCGCTGATAAAAGGCGCCCTCGACCGCGGTCTGCCGTTGGTCAGCTCGATGGGCGCCGGCGCCAAGACCGACCCAACGAAGGTCGAGATCACCGACATCGCCCGCAGCCACCACTGCCCGCTGGCACACATGTTGCGCAAACGGCTCCACAAGTGGGATATCCGCACGGGGTTCCACGCCGTCTTCTCGCCCGAACCGATCCGCGACGGCGCGATGATCCCGTGCGACGAGACAAACAAAAAATCGAACGTCGGCACGATCTCATACATGCCCGCCGTGTTTGGTTGCGCCTGTGCCTCCGTTGTCATCAGGGGACTCATCGGTGAACTATGTTAGAAGCGTTCGTAACATACCTCGAAGCCGAAAGACGCTACTCCCCGGGAACGGTGACCAACTACCGCCGCGACATAATCGCGTTCGCGGAGTGGCTCGCCGCCGCCAACCCCGAAACCAATCCCGACGCCCCCTCCGACCTGACCCAGGTAACCTCCGACGACATCCGAACCTGGATAGTCTCCCTGAGCGAGGATCGCCACCTGACCCCCGCCTCGGTCAACCGCACGGTGTCGTCGCTGCGCTCGCTGTTCCGCTGGCTGAGGGCGACGGGCGCCGTCACGAAAAATCCCTTCACCGGCATCCCCGCGCTGCGCACCCCCAAGCGGCTCCCCGTCTGGATTCCCGAAAAGAAGATGGGCGAGATCACCACCCACCTCATCGAGAGCTGCGCGTCGCCCGACCACGCCCGCCGACAAAACGCACTCATAGTCCTCCTTTTTTACTCTTGTGGCATACGACTTGCAGAGCTATCGGGTATCTCGCTGACCGACATCGCCGCCGACTGCCGCTCGCTGCGAGTGCACGGCAAGGGCGACAAAACACGGGTGGTGCCGCTGCCCGCCCCGACCGCCGAGATACTGCAACGCCACATCGAAGAGATTTGTACCGCCAAAATTTGGAAAGACGACAAAAAACCACTATTTTTAACCGACCGTGGAGCCGCCCTCCCGCGCACCGCCATCTACACCGCCGTGCGCAGCGAGCTGGAGCTGATGGGGGTGCAGGGCAAACGTTCGCCCCACGTGTTGAGGCACACCTTCGCCACGCACCTGTTAGACGGCGGCGCCGACATGCGCGAAATTCAGGAGCTGCTGGGCCACACCTCGCTCGCCGCGACACAGGTGTACACCCATAACAGCATCGCGCACCTGAAGAAAATATACGAAAAAGCTCACCCAAGAGCGGCAACGGCCGCAGCGATTTTAGCTACGCCGAAAATAGATAACAACTTAAAAGAAGATTAGTTATGAACGTTCAGTTGCAGTCAGTAAAGTTCGACGCCGACCAGAGGCTGGTCGATTTCGTCGAGAACAAGATGTCCAAACTTGAGAAGTTTTCCGAAAAAATCGTCTCGTCGGACGTGATCCTAAAGGTCGACAAAGACCACGAAAAGGGCAACAAGGTGGCCACGATCACCCTCTACGTCCCGGGCGAGGACTTGGTCGCCGAGTCGCGAGCCCGAACCTTCGAAGAGGCCATCGACGAAACCATAGAGATACTTAAACGCCAAATAACCAAACAAAAAGGGCACAGAGAATCATGAATCATGAATCATGAATCCGATGCGTGCTTTGCACGCATATTAATGTCGCGTGGACGATTCGCGAATAATAAGGCTCCCAACAAGGGGGCCTTATTCAATGTCATCCCGAGCGAGCCCAAAGGGCGACGAGGGATCTACCGAATAGCATTTCTGCGTAGCCTAAGTACCGCGTAGCCTAAGTACTGCGTAGCCAATTCATGATTCATAATTCATGATTCATGATTTTTTGCTACTCGATCTCGTCACCCAATGACGAGATCGAGCACCAAAACCCCAACTAATCCCGCAACCGAAACAATCGTCTCCATAAGAGACCAAGACCGAACCGTCTGCCCGATTGTCAGCCCGAAATACTCCTTAAACATCCAAAACCCCGAGTCGTTGATATGCGAAAACATAAGGCTGCCGGCCCCGATCGACAGCACCATAAGGTTGGCGTCGACCCCCGCGCCGGCCATCCCGCCGCCCGCCACTAAAGGCATCAAAACCCCCGCCGCCGTAAGCCCCGCCACAGTCGCCGACCCGATGCAGACCCGAATCACCGCCGCCATCAGCCACCCCAGCACAAGCGGATGCACCGCCAACCCGCCCAACACCGCCGCCAGCTCGCCACTCACCCCGCTCTCCTCCATCACCTGCTTGAAGATCCCCGACCCGGCAATGATCAGCAAAATCGGCGCAATCTCCCGAATCGCCCCCACGAACACCTCCATCACCGCCCCGATCGTCCGCCCCTGCCGCAGCCCGAGAGTCCACACCGCCACCCCTAACGACACCAACATCACGATCGACGGCGCCCCCGCAAAGGCCAAAACCCGAGACTCCGCCACCGCCGGAAAAATCCAGGGAGCCGCCGTGGTCACCACCAACAACGCCACCGGCAGCGTGGCACTCAAAAAACTGTTCGCCACCCCGGGCCGCGCACGACCGTCCTCCTCCTCCTCGGAGACAAACAGCCGCACCGGCCCCGTAACCACCCCTCGCAGAGTGCGCCCAAAGATCGGCCCCGCCAAAACCACCGTAGGCACCGCAATCACCATCCCATAGATCAGCGTCATCCCAACATTGGCATCGAACATCGCCACCAGCGCCACCGGCGAGGGGTGCGGCGGCAGAAACCCATGCGTCACCGACAGCGCGGCAAACATCGACACCCCCATGTAGAGCAGCGGCAACCGATACCGCCCCACCACCGAAAACAGCAGCGGCACCAGCAGCACAAACCCGATGTTGTAGAACAACGGAATCCCCACCACAAACCCCGTCACCATCAGCCCCCACTGTATCTTTCGCGTGCCGAACGCCGCCACCATCGTGTCCGCAATCTGCCGCGCGGCCCCGCTCTCGGCCACCAACTTCCCCAGCATCGCCCCGAGGATGATCACCATCGTCAGACTGCCCATGATGTTGCCGATCCCCGCGTCGACCACGGCCGGCAGCCGATCGGCCGGAATCCCCAGCCCAATCCCCGCCACCAGCGACACCACGACAAAAGCCAAAAAAGGGTTGACCTTCAGCACCGAAACCATCAGCACCAACAAGACCAAACAAACCCCCACAACCGCAATAGACATATACAATTGAAAATTGAAAGTTGAAAATTGGCCGGAACGCCGGCAGCGATTTATTTTGCATTAAAGAAACTCACCGTAGCCCCCGTCATTGCGAGCCCGTCAGGGCGAAGCAATCCAGTATTCCGCGTAGCCCAATTCTTAATTCTTAATTTTTAATCCTTAATTGAATCGACCGCTCCGGCGGTCGAAAGATACCAAGCAACCGTCCGCCGAAGCCCCTCCTCAAAACCCGTAACAGGCTGCCACCCCAGCTCGCGAGATATCTTAGATATATCCGCCGCATACCGAAAGTCATGCCCCGCGCGATCCTGCACAAAGGTAATCAACCGCTCGCCATAGCCCACCGGCCGCCCAAGAGCCTCGTCCACCAGCCGAACCAACATCCGCACAAGGTCGATGTTCCGCATCTCGTTACCCCCGCCGGCCAACCACGTTCCGCCAGCCGCCCCGCGATGAAAAATCGCGTCGATAGCCTCCACATGATCCCCCACCCAGATCCAATCCCTCACATTCGTCCCGTCGCCGTAGACGGGCAGCGGCCGCTCCGCCGCAATGTTCGATATCATCAGCGGAATCAGCTTCTCCGGATGCTGCCCCGGCCCATAGTTGTTGGTGCAGTTCGAAACCACCGTCGGCATGCCGTAAGTATCGTGATACGCCCTCACAAAGTGATCCGCCGCCGCCTTCGACGCCGAGTAGGGCGAGTGAGGATCGTATCGCGACTCCTCCGTAAAAAATCCCTCCCCCGCCAAAGCCCCGTACACCTCGTCGGTCGAAATCTGATAAAACTTCTTGCCCTCCCACGCCCCGTTCCACCTTGCGCGAGCCGCTTCGAGCAGAGCCAAAGTCCCCATAACATTAGTCTGCGCAAACACCCCTGGCCCCCCGATGCTGCGGTCGACATGACTCTCGGCGGCGAGGTGAATCACCCCGTCGATATCCCGCTCGGCAAACAGCCGCGCCAACAACTCCGAGTCGCAAACGTCGCCCTCCATAAAGGAGTAGTTCTCACGCCCCGCCAGATCGGCCAACCTCTCGGGCGCCGCGGCATAGGTCAGTTTATCGAGGTTAACGACGCGATACTCCGGATACCGCTCCACAAACCACCGCACCACATGCGCCCCAATAAACCCCATCCCCCCCGTAATCAGTATATTCCTCATATTAATTGATAATTGGCCGCAACGGCGGCAGCGATTTAATTGAAAATTGAAAGCGGCAACGGCCGCAGCGATTTATTTTGCGTTAAAGAAACTCACCGTAGCCCCCCTCCGTCATTGCGAGGAGTTAAAAACTCCGAAGCAATCCAAGCCGGAACGCCGGCAGCGATTTATTCCGCGTAGCTCAATTCTTAATTCTTAATTCTAAATTGAAAACGCATACGCGTCCTCCAACCCCGGCAACCCCGCATCCTTAGCGGAGACCACCGCCGCCCCAACCTCAATCCCCCAATCAATCCCCAGCGCCGGATCGCACCAAAGCACCCCCGCGTCACACTCGGGCGCATAGTAATCATCCACTTTGTAGGCCACGACCGTCTCATCCTCCAGCGCCAAAAAACCATGCGCAAACCCCCGAGGCACAAACAGTTGCCGCCGATTTTCGGCCGAAAGTTTCACCGCCACCCACCGCCCGAAACTCGCCGACCCTCGACGCATATCGACCGCCACATCCAGAATCGCCCCCCGAGAGACCCGCACCAACTTGGCCTGAGCATGCGGCTCGCGCTGAAAATGCAACCCCCGAACCACCCCTCGCCGCGAAACCGACTCATTGTCCTGAACAAAGTGGTGCGAGCCGCACGGGCGATTTATGCTACGCGGAAGATGCGCATCGAGAGCTTTGAAAAACTCCCGCTCCGAGAATGTCTCCAAAAAGCACCCCCGCTCATCGCGAAACACCCGCGGCTCCAAAACCAAAACCCCCTCCAACGCCGTCTCCAAAAACCTCATAATAATTGAAAATTGAAAGTTGAAAATTGGCCGCAACGGCGGCACCGATTTATTTTGCGTAGCCAAAGTTCCGCGTTAGCACTAACCACTAACCACTAATCACTAACCACTTGCAAAAGATAGCGCCCGTACTGATTCCGCGAAAGCTCCCCCGCAATCCGCCTCACATCCGCCGAAGAGATCCACCCCTGCCGCCAGGCAATCTCCTCCAGACAAGCAATTTTAAGCCCCTGCCGCTTCTCCACTGTCTCCACAAATGTCGAGGCCGAGAAGAGCGAGTCGTGAGTCCCGGTGTCCAACCACGCAAACCCTCGCCCCAGCACCGTCACATCCATCTCCCCCCGCCGCAGATACTCCTCGTTGACCGACGTGATCTCCAGCTCGCCCCTCGCCGACGGCCGCACGCCCAAGGTCACCTCCTCCACCCCCGCGGGATAGAAATACAACCCCGTCACCGCAAGGTTCGACCGCGGCTCCGAGGGCTTCTCGGCGATGGCCACCGGCCTCCCGCAAGAGTCCAACTCCACCACCCCGAACCGCTCCGGATCGCCCACCCCGTAGGCAAAGATCGTGGCCCGCCGCTCCTCCTCGGCCCGCCGCACCGCCTCGCGCAGCATCCCCGTGAACCCCTGCCCATAGAAGATATTATCCCCCAGCGCCAGACACACCGCATGCCCACGAATAAACTCCCCGCCGATGATAAACGCCTGGGCAATCCCGTCGGGCGAGGGCTGCGCCGCATACTCAAACCGCACCCCTAACTCACTCCCGTCGCCTAACAGCCGCCGAAATCCCGCCAGATCGTCCGGCGTCGAGATCACCAAAATCTCGCGCACCCCCGCCAGCATCATCACCGAGATCGGATAGTAGATCATCGGCTTGTCATACACGGGCAGCAACTGCTTCGAGACCCCCTTGGTGATGGGCCAAAGCCTCGTCCCCGCCCCCCCCGCCAAAACTATTCCCCTCATACAAATTAAGTTTATGATAAGTCAAAAAAACGGAAAGCGATACAGTGGTTAGTGATTAGTGGTTAGTGGTTAGTGCTAACGCGGCGCAGTGCTACGCAAAAATTCTGCGTTAGCTAATTATCAATTATCAATCGTACCGCGTTAGCACTAACCACTAATCACTAACAACTAATCACTAATCCCAACCCCAAAATACCGAAACCCCCGCCCCCGAACCTCCAAAGCATCATAAATGTTCCGCCCGTCAAAAAGCACCCGCCCCTTCATAGCGCACCCGACCCTGCCCCAATCCGGCATCCGAAACGCCTTCCACTCGGTAGCCAGAATCAACGCATCCGCCCCCTCGACCGCCTCATACATAGTCCCGCAATAAACCACCCGCTCCCCAAGCTCCCGCCGGGCACTCTCCATAGCCACCGGATCGTAAACCCGAACCGTAGCCCCTGCCTCCAGCAACCGCTCCACCACCACCAGCGCCGCCGACTGGCGAACGTCATCCGTCTCGGGCTTGAAGGCCAACCCCCAAACCCCAAACACCCGCCCCGAAAGATCATCGCCAAACACCCCCCGAACCTTCGCGGCCAACACCTCCTTCTGCCGCCGGTTGACATTTTCTACCGCCTCTAAGAGCTCCAACCTGTAACCATGCTCCCCCGCGGTACGAATCAACGCCCGCACATCCTTCGGAAAGCACGACCCGCCGTAGCCCAACCCCGCGTACAAAAACTTCGACCCTATGCGCGGATCTGTCCCGATCCCCTTGCGCACCATCCCCACGTCCGCCCCCACCAACTCACACAGATTCGCAATGTCGTTCATAAAAGATATCCGCGTCGCCAGCATCGCGTTGGCCGCGTACTTGATCATCTCCGCCGACCGTATGTCGGTGAAAATCACCCTGTAAGAGTTCACCATAAAGGGCTTGTACAACCTGTCCATCACTCGCCGCGCCGCCTCCGACTCGACCCCCACTACCACCCGATCGGGCCTCATGAAATCCTCCACCGCGTTGCCCTCCTTCAGAAACTCGGGGTTGGCCGCCACCTCGAAATCCACCTTCACCCCCCTCGCCGCCAACTCCTCCTCAATCGCCGCCCGCACCCTGTCCGACGTACCCACCGGCACGGTGCTCTTGGTCACCACAACCATCGACCCGACTGTCGCCTCCTCCATCACCCGCCCGATCTCCCGCGCCGCCGCCAACACATGCCCCAGGTCGGCACTCCCATCCTCATCCGGAGGGGTTCCCACCGCAATAAACACCACCTCCACCCCGCCGATCACCTCGGCCAGTCGGGTGGAAAAACTCAACCGCCCCGCCTCGCAGTTGCGCACCACCAACTCTTCTAAGCCGGGCTCCCAGATGGGCATCACCCCCCGCCGCAGCCGCTCGACCTTCTCGGCGTCGATATCCACACACACCACCTCGGCGCCCATCTCGGCGAAGCACGCCCCCGACACCAAACCCACGTATCCCGTCCCGATAATCGCTATCTTCATACCTGTTTTTTTAATCATGAATCATGAATCATAAATCATGAATCCAATGCGTGCTTTGCACTCATATACTGCGGCATCGCCGCAGACATAAAAAATTCCGCAATTCATGATTCATAATTCATGATTCATGATTGATTTTGCGAAATCATGCGTGATTTCGCAAAATGTTACGCTTCCTGTGCCGCTTGAAAAACACACTAAGCGCCCGCCGCGCCGCCTCCTCGAACCGCGCCTGACGCACCCTGCGCGCGGAACAGACCTCGCGAAGTCGAGTCAACAATTTCCGGGCCCCACGCCGGTGCAGCAGCGAAAGTTCCCTCCACCGGTCGGCCACCACCCCCTCCCAAAGCGCCCCTTTTCCGACGCTGGCGGCGAAGAGCGCGGCGCGGTAATCGACGTCGAATCGCTGCGACATGGCCTCCCAGTCGCGTCGGCCCTCGTGGATGAGCGACCCTTCGCGCCGCACGTTGCAGTAGACGACGGCGGGGTCGGAGACTATTTTTTCGGCGAAATACCCCACCTTGATCGAGAACAATTCGCTGTTGGAAAAGCGCACCTCGTCGAACCTAATGCCATGACTCACAACTATTTCGCGGCGAATGAAGCGCGCCCAAGGAACCGTGATCCGGAACCTCACGCGGTCGTCGGCGGCGATTCTCGCGCGGTCGTCGGCGCCCGATTTCACGCGATCGAAGTCGGCGAGGGAGCGGTTGCGCGCGGTGTTGATCTCGACCGGAGCGAGGGTCGCCGAGTCGACGCTGTCGTGGCGGAAAAAAATCATATCCGCCTCACTGTCAACGTGTTTGTCCATCGCCGCGGCTATGGCGTCGGTGTGAAAAAAGTCGTCGGCGTCGGCGAAAATCAGCCACTTTCCCGTCGCCACGCCCAGCCCCACATTGCGCGCCATGCCCGACCCTCCGACCCCGCCGATGGGGCTCTTGTGGAACACAATATCGACCCCGGAGCGGCCTGTACCCGGGAATCGGGCGAAATCGACGAGGCGCTCCTCGCTGCTGTCGTCGACTATCACGATCTGCACGTCGTCCCTCCGCGGGATCGACGCCAGGCACCTCTCCAGCAGGTCGGGAATGTTCTTGTGCGGTATTATTATCGAGTAGTTAATCATCAGGTTTTGGGGCGTTGAGATGGGGTTCCGTGTTAAAATGTGTTACTTATGTAACGGTTTTTTTTGGCCTTGTGTTACCGATGTAACGCTTTTTTTTGGCCGAGTGTTACCTATGTAACGCTTTATTTTGGGGTAGTGTTACCTATGTAACACTTTTTTTGGTGCTTTTTGGGGTGTTGTTTCTTATTATTAATAGGTATAGTCTCTTTTTGTTGTTGTTTAGGGTTTTTTATGGTGGCGTGTTATTACGTTTTTGGTGGTGGTTTTGTTTCAGTTTTTTTGATTTTTTGGCAACTTTTTTTGTTTCGCTTCGCGACTTACTTTTTTTTGGTGCGCAAAAAAAAGTAAGCAAAAAAAACTCACCCCGAGGCGGCGGCAACGGCCGCGGCGAGTTATTTTAGCGCTAAATAAAATCGCTGCCGGCGTTCCGGCAAATCGACGCCGTTCGGCGATTTTGCGAGCAAAATGTCTCGATTTCTTTCCACTTTTAGTCGGCCGGTTTTTTAACGCCGTTTTTCGCTATCGGGGGGCCCTCGCTCGCTACGCAATGCTCAGGCTACGCGTCATTTAGGCTACGCGGTATTCTGGATTGCTTCGTCGCCTTTGGCTTCTCGCAATGACGGGTTGCGCGTTAGCTTAAATCGCTGCGGCCGTTGCCGCTGCTGCCGGCGTTCCGGCCAATTTTCAATTAAATCGTAGCAGGCGGCAATGCCTGCTACGATTTTTTGTGGCGGAAGGAGAGGGCGGCCCAGCCTTCTCGGAGGCGTTGGCTTGCGGGCCAGAGGCCTAATTCGACTGCGCGGCGTTCTATCGTCTCGATGTCGGCCTCTAAAATTCCGCTTACTATTAGTTCTCCGTGTTCGCTCAAAGTTGAGATGTAGGCGGGCATGTCGGCGAGGAGGATGTTGCGGTTGATGTTGGCGAGCACCGTGTCGTAGTGGCGGCCGCGGATTGTGGCGGCGTCGCCCAGCATCGGGTGTACCACCTCGGCGACTCCGTTGAGCTCGATGTTCTCGATGGAGTTGCGGTAGGCCCACTCGTCGATGTCGATGGCGTCGACCGAGGTGGCGCCTAACTTGGCGGCGAGGATGGCGAGTACTCCGGTGCCCGAGCCCATGTCTAACACTCGTTTTCCGGTGAAGTCGTGGTCGGTCATCTCGGCGGACATTAGCCAGGTGGTGGCGTGGTGGCCCGTTCCGAAGGACATTTTTGGCATGATGATGATTTCTCGTGGTAAGCGGGCATCTTTCACGCCTCCTCGGTGTTCGGTCGAGTCCGTACTCGATGTACTGTCCTCTCCCTCGCACCTTCGGTCGGCGCAAAACCTGCCCACTTCCGACGAGAAATCTTGCCCAGGGGTTTCGTAAAGCGATTTATGAAAGGGGGCGCGGATTATGAGGCGGCCCTCGACCTCGACAGGGTCGAACTGGGACTCCCAGACGGCGTTCCAATTCTGCGTCTCGATCTCTATGTAGCGGGCTCCGGTGATTCCGTGGGTGGTGAGCAGGGCGTCGGTGGCGGCTTTGCTGTCGGGGAGTTTTTCCGCAGGGATGTAGGCCTTTAGGAGGTGTTCCTCCTCCTCGAAGCTTTCGAAGGGGAGGTCGGCCAGTTCGGCTATTAGGAGTTCGGATTGGTAGGTGTCGGCTACCGGGATGGTTAACTCTATGTAATTCATTTTTTTAATGATTTTTCTTTTTTACGTTACTTTTTTGGTGGGCAAAAAAGTAACCAAAAAACCCACCCCGAGGCGGAAAACGGCTAAAATAGGCGTCTAACGCTTGAAATCGACGCTCTTCGGCGCTTTTGCAAGCAAAAGGTCTCGATTTCTTGACGCTTTTAGCCGCCTATTTTTTTACGCCGTTTTTCGCTATCGGGGGGCCAGCGCTCGCTACTCAATGTTTAGGCTAACGCGGTATTAGGCTGCGCGTTAGCACTAACCACTTATCACTAACCACTAACCACTAACCACTATAAGGTAGATCCCTCGTCGGCACTTTGTGCCTCTGTCGGGATGACCTATTACTGCGTAGCTCATTTTCAATTTTCAACTTTCAATTTTCAATTATTCTAGCCATTGGGTTAGGAGGGTTAGCATTTGGGGGTGGTGGGGGAAGGTGGGGCGGAAGCCCCAGCCGTGGCCGCCCGTCGGGAAGATGTGGAGCGCGGCGGGAACTCCGTGGCGCATCAGTGCGGCGTGGAACAGGGTGCCGTTGACGGGGGGTACCGCCTTGTCGTCGCCGCTGAAAAAGATCATTGTCGGTGGGGTGTCGGGCGTTACGTGGAGCTCGTTGGAGAAGCGGTCGATGAGCTCGGGTGTGGGGTTGCGGCCCAGCAGGTTGTCGCGCGAGCCTCCGTGGGTGGATTCGCGCATCGTGATGACGGGGTAGAAGAGCACTCCGAAGTCGGGGCGGGAGGCGGCGTCGTAGTGGGTGAGCAGGGTGGCGGCGAGGTGGCCTCCGGCGGAGAAGCCCATTACTCCTACTTTTTTGGGGTCGATGTTCCACTTTTGGGCGTTCCGGCGGATGGTTCGCATGGCTTGTTGGGCGTCGGCGAGGGGGATCTCGGGGTGGGCGTTGGGGAGGCGGTACTTCAGCACTATGGCCGTGGTGCCTTGGTGGGCGAGCCACTCCGCGAAGTCGCGCCCTTCGTGGCCGGCCGCTTGCATCGAGTAGCCTCCTCCAGGGCAGATGAGCACTGCCTGGCCCGTGCTCTTTTCGGGGTCGGCGGGCCAGATGTAGATCGACGCCTCGGAGATGTTGTGGACGCTCCAGTCTTCGCGGCGCTCCTCGGGGGTGGTTATTCCGTTTTGCTCCTTGGGGCCGTTGGGCCATAAGGGGAGCTCTTGCGTCTGGGCTGCCGCTGTGATGCAGGTCGCGGTTATGGCGACTGTTATCAAGGTCTTTTTCATTGGGGGGATGTTTTTACAAAATTAGGGAGAATAATTGAGAATTGAAAATTGAGAATTGGAAATGGGGCTACGCGGAATTTAATCATGAATCATGAATCATGAATCGGGGTGTGCTTTGCACGTTTATGCTGCGGCGGAGCTGCAGTCATGGGGAATTCCGCAACTTTTCACTTTTCGTTTTTCACTTAATGCTGTTCTGGATTGCTTCGCTGCGCTCGCAATGACGGGGGGGGCTTTGCGAGATTGGTTGTGTAGAAAAATTCATGATTCATGATTCATAATTCATGATTATTCAGTACCTTTGCACCCACGCTCCGGCATTATCTGCGGTAAGGTGGATATGTCGTGGAGTGGAACCTTGTAAAAATCAACAAGTTATGCCTTATTTAACAGCAGAGAAAAAGCAGGAGCTTTTTGGTCAGTACGGGAAGTCTAACGTCGATACCGGTTCTTCCGAGAGCCAGATCGCTCTGTTCTCCTATCGTATCAGCCACCTTACGGAACACCTCAAAAAGAACAAGCACGACTTCGGAACACAGCGCGCGTTGCTGCGTCTGGTCGGGAAGCGTCGCCACCTTTTGGAGTACCTCAAGGAGACAGATATCGAGCGTTACCGCGCCATTATCAAGGCTTTG
Source organism: Alistipes sp. (assembly GCA_031285405.1). Lineage (GTDB taxonomy): Bacteria > Bacteroidota > Bacteroidia > Bacteroidales > Rikenellaceae > UBA940. Next base: position 2,413 of record JAITWH010000005.1, on the reverse strand, counting down.
GGTCTGCGTAAGTAATTTTGCGCGGACGATTGCGGGCTAAGAAAAAGGTGATTTCCGGGTAGGGGATTGCCTTTTTTTGCTTTGGAAACAAATTCAAACAACAAATAAGATGCTTTTTAACGAGACGAAAAAGACGATCGCGCTGGCCGACGGAAGGACCATCGAGATCTCGACAGGCAAGTTGGCCAAGCAGGCCGACGGTGCTGTGGTCGTAAAAATGGGCGACACGATGCTGCTGGGTACGGTGGTCGCCGCAAAGGATGCCAAACCGGACACAGATTTCATGCCCCTCTCGGTGGAGTATCGCGAGAAGTACGCGGCCGCGGGAAGGTACCCGGGCGGGTTTCTGAAACGCGAGGCGAGGCCGGGCGACAACGAGATCTTAGTGTCGAGGTTGATCGACCGTGCGCTCAGGCCGCTGTTTCCGGCGGACTACCATGCGGAGGTCTTTGTCAACGTTACGTTGATCTCGGCCGATCGCGATATTCAGCCCGACGCTTTGGCCGGCTTGGCGGCTTCGGCGGCTCTGGCGGTTAGCGATATTCCTTTTGGCGGCCCCATCTCGGAGGTTCGCGTGGCGCGGGTCGGTGGCGAGTTGGTCATCAATCCCGGGTTTGCGCAGATGAAGGAGGCAGATCTGGATATCATGGTGGGTGCCACCTATGACAACATCCTGATGGTCGAGGGGGAGATGAAAGAGGTCTCCGAAGAGGTTATGATCGAGGCTATCAAGCTGGCTCACGAAGAGATTAAGAAGCAGTGCGCCGTGCAGATGGAGTTGTCGCGCGAGTTGGGCAAGGATGTTAAGCGGACGTACAGCCATGAGGTGAACGACGAGGAGCTGAGGGCGCGGGTGATTGCCGAGACATACGACAAGGCTTACGCCGTGGCTACGAGCGGTTCGGCCAAGCATGAGCGCAGTGACGCATTCGACGCGATTGTGGCTGAGTTTGCGGCGCAGTTTAGCGACGAGGAGCGCGCCGAGAAGGGTGGGCTTATCAAGAAGTATTTCCATGACGATGTGCAGAAGAGGGCCATGCGTAACATGATCCTCGATGAGGGTAAGCGTTTGGATGGTCGTCGGACGGATGAGATTAGGGAGATTGCGTGCGAGACAGATGTGTTGCCTTGTGCTCATGGGTCGGCGTTGTTTACCCGTGGGGAGACGCAGTCGCTGACGACCGTGACGCTCGGAACGAAGCTCGATCAGAAGATGATCGACCAGGTGTTGGTGCAGGGGGATGAGCAGTTTGTGCTGCACTACAACTTCCCCGCATTCTCCACTGGGGAGGCTCGGCCGCAGAGATCTTTGAGCCGCCGCGAGATTGGGCATGGGAACTTGGCGTGGAGGGCTCTGAAGCCTATGGTGCCGCTCGGGGAGGATAATCCTTATGCGGTTCGCGTGGTGTCGGATATTTTGGAGTCCAACGGGTCGTCATCGATGGCTACCGTGTGTGCCGGTACGCTGGCGCTGATGGATGCGGGGATCAAGCTTCGCAAGCCGGTGTCGGGTATCGCCATGGGGCTGATCACGGAGAACGGGAAGTTTGCCGTTCTTTCGGATATTTTGGGTGATGAGGACCATCTGGGGGATATGGACTTTAAGGTGACGGGTACCGCCGATGGTATCACCGCCACGCAGATGGATATCAAGGTCGACGGGCTGCCCTATGAGGTGCTGGAAAAGGCGCTGATGCAGGCTAAGGCCGGGCGACTGCATATTTTGGGCAAGATTACAGACGCCATGTCGGCTCCTCGCGAGGAGATGAAGTCGTTTGTGCCGCGGATTGTGCAGATTGTGATCCCTTCGGACTTTATCGGTGCGGTGATCGGGCCGGGCGGGAAGGTTATTCAGGAGATTCAGAAGACCACCGGTACCACCATCACGATTACAGAGGCAGACAACAAGGGATTCGTCGATATCTTTGGCCCCGACAAGGAGGCTTTGGATGCGGCTCTGGGGCGCGTGAAGGGTATTGTGGCCGTTCCCGAAGTGGGCGAAATCTATACAGGTAAGGTTCGTTCGATTATGTCTTTCGGGGCGTTTATCGAGATTCTGCCCGGGAAGGATGCGCTGCTGCATATCTCAGAGATCGACTACAAGAGGTTTGAGACAATGGAAGAGACCGGTATCAAGGAGGGCGATGTGTTGGAGGTGAAGCTGATTGGGTCGGATGCCAAGACGGGTAAGTATAAGCTGTCGCGCAAGGCGTTGCTGGAGAAGCCGGAAGGTTGGGTTGAGCGGGCTCCTCGGGAAGATCGGGGGGAGCGTGGTGGTGATCGGGATCGTGGTGGTGATCGCCGCGGGGGTGGAGATCGGGATCGCAGGCGGTAGGTCGTAAGCTACCTTCAAATTTGGAAAAAAGGGCTCTCGGGGATGGGAGTCCTTTTTTTGTTCGGGGGGGGAGGGAAG
>JAITWH010000021.1 GCA_031285405.1 Alistipes sp. | reverse complement strand
AAAAAAGCAGCACCCCCAAAGGAGTGCCGCTTCAAGTTAAGACACGCAACCGCACCAAAGCCCCTCAAAAGTTAACCGGAAGAAGAGCGTTATAGGTATTAGACCACACCCCGTTCCGTTTAGCGCGAACACTGACGCTGATGTACGGCTCCTGCCAACCATATTGTATCATGGCCGCGTACGTGGTGGTGTTCACAACATACCCGCCATATGTGTCACACCCGCGCCCCTTCGTCCACTCCAGAGTTGCACCCTGAAGGTTGCCGTGGGCCGTGACAAAAGAGTAGTTGCCCGGCGTGGGCTGAACGTCGAAACCCGCCGAGCTGCTCCACGTGATCGACGTGATCGTCGGAGCCACGTTCGTGGGCGTGCCGGCCACTGTGAATGTCTCCCAAGTCTCGGCGTCTCCCACCGGCGTGGAGTACTCCAGAATCACGTTGTAGGTGCCCGGTGTGTCGAACACCATTCTGAGAGACGAGGAGTTGAATTTGCTGCCGTTCATCAGACTGCCACCGTTGACACTCCAACCCTCGAAGCTCGCTCCGGCGGGCATGTCGTCGAAATAGAAAGTGACAGGCGTCCCCGCCACGATACCCGTCGGCACAACGATTGTCGGCTCGCCGGCCGCCATCGCCCTCGTTGCAGCGCCCTCTTGCGGCACAACCGGCTCTTCGACCTGACTGCAAGCCACGCCGAGCACACCCACAAGGGCGGCCATCAGAGCTAATGAAAAAAGCTTTTTCATGATTTTAATAATTTTAGGGGGTTAATGTCCGCACAAGGTAGAAACAATTTTCACCACCTGCAAATCCTTGACAATGACCCGTTTGCGCGAGACCGAAAGTTGCATTTCAGCGACTTTTGGAGTTGCCGCCCGAGTCCAAAACCGCCACCCCTAACCCCAAAACCGTTACCGTTAGTACCTTTTAAAGATTTTCGAAAAAAAACAATCAGACCCCCCGTCATTGCGAGCAAAGCGAAGCAATCCAGGCCGGAACGCCGGCAGCGGCGGCAACGGCCGCAGCGATTTTTAGCTACGCGCTATAAAAAAGCGGCAACGCCGCCACATGTCATCCCGACAGAGCCGAAGGCGACGAGGGATCTACCGAATAGCGTTCCGCGTAGCCTAAGTATAGCGTAGCCAAGGCGTTGCGTAGCGCGCGCCGGTCCATAGTTGCCGCATCGCTGCGCGCTGCGCTTTCAGCTCGCTTTTTTCGAATATATTCGAAAAAAGCTACGCCCCCCACTTTTCAAAAAGCGTGAAACGTAGACGAAGACTAAAGTGAATTCGTTTGTAGCCGCGCACAAATGTATCACTTTAGGCGAGTCGCAGTAGCTTTTTGGAACGTGGGGTGAGTTTTTTTTGCTTACTTTTTTTGCTCATCAAAAAAAGTAAGGCGGCCCGGCCGCAACAATTTTTTAAAGAAAAATTCAAAAAAACTGAAACAAAACCACCACCAAAAACGTAATAGCACACCAACATAAAAGACCCTACAAAACGACAAAAAAGAGACCATACCTATATTAATAAGAGGCAACACCTCCAAAACCCCCCAAAAAAAGTGTCGCATTTGTAACACTCGCCCCCCAAAAGCGTTACATAGGTAACACTACCCCCCAAAAAACCGTTACATAGGTAACACACGACAAAAAAAAAGCGTGACATATGTCACGCTTTTTTACACGGTAGGGTATCTCCAACACCCCAATTACTCTCGGCAACCTAAGCCTCTTTCTCCTTTTTCGGCCCATTGTAGCGACGCTCTTTGATGCGCGCTTTTTTGCCGGTGAGGGCACGCAGATAGAAGATGCGTGCGCGGCGCACGATGCCCCGTTTGTTGACCTCGATGGTGTCGATGTGGGGCGAGTAGAGCGGGAAAATGCGCTCCACACCCACTCCATTCGACACTTTGCGGATGGTAAACATTTTGGTCACGCCGCTGCCCTTGATCTGGATCACGACGCCGCGGAAGCTCTGCAAGCGCTCCTTGCTGCCCTCGATGATTTTGTAGGTCACGGTGATTGTGTCGCCGCTGCCAAACTGGGGCACTTCCTTCTCGGGCCACATCGACTTTTGAGCCGCCCTGATGATTTCGTCTTTGTTCATTACAGTGATTATTAATCAATTACGAGAGCGCGCCGCAAGGCTCCTCCCGCCAACATTCCCGCTGCACCCCACCAAACGAGGCACCCAATGAAAGAGGTTGGGCTGCAAAATTAGACATTTTTTTTATCTTTGCATCCGACTAAGCAAAAAAAATTATGGATAACCGCCTGATATTTTTGACAAACGACGACGGGGTGAGTGCTCCGGGTCTGGCGCGGCTCATCGAGGTGGTGCGCGAGTTTGGCCACGTGGTGGTGGTGGCGCCGGAGAGTGCCCAGTCGGGCATGTCGCACGCCATCACCATGAACCATCCGCTGTTTCTGCGCAAGGTGCGCACCGAGCCCGGACTTGAGGTGTACGCTTGCAGCGGCACGCCGGTCGATTGCGTCAAGATGGCGCTCGACCATCTGCTGACCAATCGCACCGCCGACGGAGGGGGCGATCGCACCCCCGACCTGATCTGCTCGGGCATCAACCACGGCTCCAACGCGGCGATCAATATCCTCTACTCGGGCACGATGGGGGCGGCGATCGAGGGCGGGTTCTACGACGTGCCGTCGATCGGTTTTTCGCTCACCGACCACTCGCTGGATGCCGACTTCGAGGCGGCGGGGGTCGTGGCGCGCGACATTGTGGCGGGGATTTTGGAGGCGCGGCCCGCCACTCCGCTATGTCTCAACGTCAACATTCCCGTCGGCCGGCCGGAGGAGATTCGCGGCGTGAGGGTGTGCAGGCAGTGTCGGGGTCATTGGCGCGAGGAGTTTTTCTGTCGTCGGAATCCCGTCGGGCGCGACTACTATTGGCTAACCGGCGCTTTCCAAAACGCCGAGCCCGAGGCCACGGACACCGATGAGTGGGCGCTGGCTCATGGATATGTCTCGGTGGTTCCTATTCAGGTCGATCTTACTCGTTATGAGCAGATTGCTTCTTTGGGGGCGGTTCTTAATCATGAATCATGAATTATGAATCATGAATCTTGGTATGCTTCGCACGTATATTATGTTGCGTTAGCACTAACCACTTATCACTGACCACTAACCACTAAAGAAGCTCTTGGGGGATGCCGACGGTGGTGCAGTCGATGGAGGTGATGAGCCCTTGGCCTTTGGGGGTTAGGGTTAGCATCATTCGCCTGCGGTCGATGGGGTCTATGATGCGTTCGACCAGCCCTTTGGACTCGACGGAGGCGATCACTTTGGAGGCGTTGGGGCCCGACAGACCCAGCAACGCCCCCAACTCTCCCGCCGCGAGGCGCTCCATGGTCATGATGCTGCACAGCGCCATCCCCTCGTTGAGGTCGATGCCGTAGAGATTTTCGAAATCGACCTCGAAGCGGTTTACGGCTCGACGCAGGTCGCGGATTTTACACAATTGTTTCATCGCTCTCTGTTTTTTAGGCGCGGCCCGTGCCCTCGATTTTATACACCGCCCGCGATCCGCACATCTTTCCGCAGAGGCCGCACTCGATGCACTTGTCGTTGTCGATCACCGGTAATCCGTTGCCTGTCTGCGTGATAGCTCCGACGGGGCAGAGCGTGAGCAGCGGGCAGCGGTGGTTCTGGGGGCAGCGGGCCCCGTCTATCTTCAGTGCCATTTCAGTGCGCTATTTGTTGAGCAACACGCCGTCGATGGCTTCGCGGAAGGCCGACTTGGGCATCGCGCCCATCGCCATCTGAGGTTTGCCCTCCATCGGCACGAAGAGCAGCGAGGGGATCGAACGGATGCCGAACACGGCCGCAAGCTCCTGCTCGCGCTCGGTGTCGACCTTGTAGATCACGATCTGGTCGCCGTACTCCTCGGCCAGCTCTTCGAGGATCGGCGCGATGGTCTTGCAGGGGCCGCACCACGAGGCGTAGAAGTCGATGATCGCGGGGCGGTCGCCCAGGTAGTTCCACTCGGTGGGGTTGGTCTCGAAGTTCGATACGCGGGTGAGAAAGTCGGCTTTTGTTAATTCGATTGGTTTCATGATTTTATTGTTATTTGTTTGATTGTTATCGGTTTGCGGGTTTTCGGTTTGCTGTTGTTTTGGCTGAGTGCTGCCGCATGACAGCATCGCCGTGGCGGTTATGGCGGTGGAGGCGGCTATCAGGAGTGCTTTTTTCATCGTTTTATGTTTTTGGGGTTGTACCTCTCTATCTGGTCGCCGAAGAGCGACTTGGGGCTGTTTTGTGCGGTGCGGCATCCGTCGCGTTTGAACATGCCTAACAGCAACGCGCCCATCACCGCCCCCCACAGCGTGCTCATCACCGGCGACGAGGTGATCGGGCAGGCGCCGCTCAGGCAGCCCACATAGTGGTAGTAGAGGTAGCCGGCGGTCGCTCCGAGGGCTGTGCCTGTGATGGTTAGGATGTTTGATCGTACTAATCGCGCTATCATGGTGGTTGCTTTTTATTTGATTACGCGACAAAGGTAGTGATTATTTTCCAAAAGAAATAATTTCCATGGGAAATTATTTCTTTTGGAAAATAATTCTAATTGAAAATTGAAAATTGAGAATTGAAAATGGGGCTGACGCGATATTGCTTAATCATGAATCATGAATCATGAATCATGAATCATGAATCTCGGTGTTCTTCGCACGTATATAATGTTGCGTAGCCTGATGTCGCGTAGCTCATTTTCAATTTTCAACTTTCAACTTTCAATTGTTGAAGAATTCGGCGGCGGCGGTGCGGAAGCGTTCGATGGTGCGCTCCATGGTGTCGGTCGATTTTCCTCCGGCGGCGTTTTTGTGGCCGCCCCCGTCGAAGTAGCGGCGGGCGAAGGCGTTGACGTCGACGTCGCCCCGCGATCGCAGCGACACGCGGATGAACCGGTGGTTCTCCAACAGCAGCGCCGACATCAGTACCCCCTCGATCGAGAGCGGGTAGTTGACGAACCCCTCGCTGTCGCCCTGCTTGAAGTTGAACCGGCGCAACTCCTTCTCGGTGAGCGACATGCAGGCGGCGCGGCCCCCCTCGATCAGCTCCATCTTGGGCCCCAGGGCGTGGCTCAGCAGTCGCACCCGACCCTCGCTGTATGAGTTGTAGACGCGGTGGTTGATATCCGGAATGTCGATCCCCTTCTCGACCAGCGCGGCGACGACGCGAAACAGGTCGGGCGTCAGAAAGCTGAACGAGAAGTTGCCCGTGTCGGTCATCATGCCCACGTACAACGCCGTGCCCATGTCGCGGTCGATGGCGTCGGCGCCGGCCAACTGCTCGATGAGTTTGTAGGCTATGTACGACGTCGACGACGAGTCGGGGTAGGAGAACATCAGGTCGAAGTAATCCTCCGGCGGGGCTAAGTGGTGGTCGATCAGCAGCTTCGTCGCGCCGGTGTTGGCCTCGATGGCGGCGCTGAGCCCTTCGAGTCGCGACGGGTTGTTGAAGTCCAAGCAGCAGATCATGTCGGCCTCGGCGGCGGCGGCGGTCACCTCGTCGGCGTGCGACGCGAAGACGCGGATTCGGTCGGCCCCGGGCATCCACTCCAAAAAGTGGGGGAAGCGGTTGGGCACGACGCACATCGCGCGGTGGCCCATCGACTCCAACGTGCGGGCCCAAGCTATCGACGACCCCAGCGCGTCGCCGTCGGGGTTGTAGTGCGACACCACAAGCACGTTTTTCGGCGTGGCGAGCAGCTCCCTCAGGCGGGTTATCTTATCGGAAGGTATCTTCATCGTTCCTCTTCGTGTGTGTATATTCGTAGGCCGTGGCGCGGGTCTCTGGGGGCGGGCATCAACTTGCGCGTGCCGCTCGGGGCGAGGCGCGTCGTCGGGTCGGGGGTCAACGTGCCGCCGTCGATCATTGTGAGCGCACCCTCCAAAAGGTACTCCTTGGGGTCGCCGAAGTTGTGTACGTAGTCGAGGCCGTACATCATGTTGTAGAACTCGTTGCGGTAGACGGTCGGTCGGAAGCCGCCGGCGTAGTCGGTGAAGTCATTGGCGTCGAGACCCTTGAAGGTGATGGGTAGCAGATTGTAGCTGTATCCGTCGAACGTGGCGCTGAAGGTGCTCATGCCCACGTTCTTGCCGCTGGTGGTGTCGCCGATGTGTACCACCTCGATGTCGACCCCGCGCAGCGAGGAGATTATCGACTCCGAGGCCGAGGCCGAGCCGTTGGTTGCCAAAAGATAGATTTTGCGGAGCCCAATGCTGTTGGGCTCGTTGTAGAAATAGGTCGACTGGGGGTTCTCCCTCCCATTCTCCCTTGCGTACTCGGGGTTGAACAGATTCTTCTCGAAGACCTGCGTCGACCTCACGTCGCCGGCGAGGCTGGCGAGCACCCGAGCCGAGCTGACACGTCCTCCCCGATTGTACCTCAGGTCGAGCACGAGCTCGGTGGCGCCGGCGTTCAGAAATTCGCCGAAGATGTCGCGCAGCTGGTCGTCGAACTCGTTGCTGTCTCCCGGGTAGAACTCGTTGTAGACGAGGTAGCCCACCTTTGTGCCCTTGGCGGTGGTGATCACGCTATGGTGCAGGATGGGGTTGTTGGGCGAATCGGCGGCGGTGAGGAAGTAGGGTTTGCCGCTCGCGTCTGAGAAGCTGAGTGTGTTGCCCCCCTCCAGGTAGTGGAGGCGGTAGAAGAATTCGTAGTACTGGTCGTAGTAGATGTCGGCTCCGTTGTATTGCGTGATCCACATTCCGCGCTTCATTCCCGCTTCGTCGGCGGGGGTGCCGGGCTGCACATAGGTGACGAGGAACTCCCGCAGGCCGTTGTCGTCGACCCAAAACTGCTCGAAGCCGAAGCCGAAGATGGTCATGCGGCTGCCGAAGGCGCGCGTGGCGGGGGCGTTGGTGGGGGTGCGTTCTATGTAGGAGTAGATGTTTTCGCGGTCGTTTTCGTCGGTCGAGCGCCTCTGGCCGCTCGCCAGAAACGCGGCTGTCCAATCGCCGTCGATGGTGGCGGGGTTCTCGCCGTTGGAGGTGTCCTGCACCCTTGCCCACTCAAGGTCTTGGATGAGTGTCTTGAGGAACTCGTCGTAGGGGAGGTCGTTCGGCGGTGGCGGGGTATCCTTCACAACGTCGTTCCAGTAGTAGGCCCTGGTCATCGTCTCGTAGATCCATTTGTTGACACCCGAGAGTGTGTTCTCCGGATTTTGGATGATGGTGAAGATGTGTCGCCCGCCCTCGCCCTCTATCGCCACGGTGCCGCGACGTTGCCGGTCGCCCGTGTTGGTGGCGAGGGTGAAGTCGATCTCGATGGTGCTGCCCGCCGCGCCGTGGTCGAGCCCGGGGGTGATCCAGTCGGCCCCCTCGGTCACGGAGAGGGTCCAGTCGACATTGCTCCGGACGGTGACGCTGGTGCGACGCTCGTCGTGGGCCACCGTCACCTCGTCCCTCGACAGGCTCAGGCCTCCCGCCGGGGTCGGTTCGGGGGTGTTGTCGCACGAGAACATCGTCAGGGCGAGCATTATTGTTAGGAGTCGTTTCATTGCCTTTTACTCTTTTTAAATCATGAATCCTTCAAAATCATGAATCATGAATCATGAATCTCGGTGTGCTTCGCACGTATATATTTTGCGTAACCGATTCATGATTCATAATTCATGATTCATGATTAAGTTAGTCGGGAAGCAGTACTCTCTTGGGAAGCCCGACCGTTGGTGCGAACTGGAGTTGACCACCCCGCCCGGCGAGGCGAACTCCTCTCCCGTGATTAACCTCACCGCGCGCCTCACGAGCGCATCCTCGGTGGCGCCGAGCTGCCCCTTCCAGCCCCACACGTTCGACCACTTGAGGTTGTCGCCCGACAACTCGTTTACCTCGCCGCCGTTGGGCACGAGGCCGTAGGTGTAGTCGCCCTGACCCTGCGCGTTGACGCAGCGGAAGGCGAGCATCCATGCCGAGTACTCCCACTCGTCGTCGCCGACCATCACGGTGCGCTTCACCATCCCCGCACTGAGACCCTGCGTGACGCTGCCGATCACCACCAACCTAACGACGCTCTGGTCGATGCCCCGCAGGGCGTTGATCAGCAGCTCCGACGCACCCGCCGTTTGGGGCGATGTGAGGATGTAGACGGTCTTCGCGGCTATCCCGCTGGGGTGGGGGGCGAAAGCGACAGTCTTGTCGGCGCCGGCGCCTCCCGTCGCGAACTCGTATGTCGCAAATGTCGTGCCGCCGACCCCCTCGACGTTGCCGACCAACAGATTGCCCATCGTCTCGGCTGCCTCCACCGTGCCGCTCTTGTTGTAGCGCAGGTCGAGGATGAAGTTCTCGATCGGCTGACCCTCGGGCCGGTTGCCGAACGCCTGGGCGAATCGCTGCGCGAGGGCGTCGGGGCTCAGCTCGAAGCTGTTGAGCATCATGTAGCCGGTGTAGGTCGTCGCCTCGGTCTCGGTGTGGACCGTTGGGAATACCTGTGTGCCGAGGATCTGCGTGCGTGGCCACTCCCGCGGAGTGAGCGTCACCTCGCGCCCCTCGTCCAGCAGCGTCATGCTCGACGAACGGAACGACAGCATGCTCAGGCGCGGGCTCTCTCCTGCCACGGGGTTGACCAACGAGTCGATCTGCACGTTGTAGCGATACCACCCTATGGCGGTCTTGTCGTCGTTCATCTGTCGGTCGTTGACCTTGTAGAACCAGTCGCCGCGCACCAGTCCCGCCGTCGCCGCGGGAGAGCCGGGCTCGACGTAGAGCACGCGTCCCGCCAACTTGTTGTCGAACCTCAGCAGCTCGAACTCCATGCCGTAGTTCAGCCCCGGGCGGTTGCTCTCGGCGGTTCCGCGCGGGTTGCGCTCGATGTATGAGTAGAGATATCGCTCGTTGTCGGTCGCCCAGCGGTTGCCGTCCGAGTTGTTGCGGGTGAGCGCTTCGAGGTAGTTGGTGTAGAAATTTTCGTAGCTCTGGTTGTCGTCGGCGGGGGTGTCGCGCGTCTCGCCGTTGTAGTACCAACTGTCCAACTCGGCCTTGATGAGCTTGTTGACGGGCGAGTCGGGGTTGATGTTGGGCGGGACGATCTCGGTGGGGAGCTGACGCACGGCGATCGTCTTCTCGCTGCCGCCCGAGGTGAAGGTGAGCGTGGCGGTGCGGGGTGGGGCCTCGGAGTTGTCGTGGGCGGTGAAGGCGACGGTGATCTGCGCTATGCCGGTGCCGCCCGAATCGGGGGTCACGGTGAGCCAATCGGTGCCGCCCGTGACGCTCCAGTTGGTGTCGCGCGCGGTGACCCCCACCGACACTGTCTGCGCGGCGAGGCTCACGGTGATGCTGTCGCGCGAGAGCTTTAGCGCCTCGTCGATGCTGTTGTCGCTGAAGCCATCGCTGCATGCGGAGATTAGTGCCGTTACGAGTGCTGTCGCGATTATCGAAAGTGTATGGAGATATCTTGCCATCAATTTGCAAAGATAGAAAAAAATAGTGATTAGTGGTTAGTTGTTAGTGCTAACGCGCAATTTGTTCTGCGTAGCCTGATGTCGCGTAGCCCATTTTCAATGTCTCAGTTAAAGGTTGAATCCCCGCAATTTATTGCGGCAACTTTCAGTTTGTATAAATATCTGTCGTCATTGCGAAGGCGTTAGCCTGAAGCAATCCAGAGTTCCGCGTAGCTAAAATCGCTGCCGGCGT
>JAITWH010000006.1 GCA_031285405.1 Alistipes sp. | reverse complement strand
AATAAATCGCTGCCGGCGTTCCGGCAAATCGACGCGTGCGCGATTTTGGAACCAAAATGTCTCGATTTCTTGACGCTTTTAGCCGCCTATTTTTTAACGCCGTTTTTCGCTATCGGGGGCGTAGCTTTTTTCGAATATATTCGAAAAAAGCGAGCTGAAAGCGCGTCGCGCAGCGATGCGGCAACTATGGACCAGCGCGCGCTAACGCGACGCTTAGGCTAACGCGGTATTCTGGATTGCTTCGCTTTGCTCGCAATGACGAGGGATCTACCTTACAGTTATCTATTCGGTAGATTCCTCACATGCGTTCGGAATGACATTTTTATGCCGCGTAGCCGATTCTTAATTCTTAATTTTTAATTGAGGATGTTGGCGAATTCGGCGATGTCTTCTTGGGTGGTGTCCCAGGAGGTTACGAAGCGGGCTTCGCCGGCGGGTTCGTTCCACATGTAGAAGAAGTATTTTTCGCGTAGGCGGGTCAATAACTCAGGCGGGAGGATGCAGAAGATTTGGTTGCTCTCGACTTTTTGGGTGAAGCGCACGTCGGGTACACGGGCCAGCACCTCGGCCAGTCGGGTTGCCATCTCGTTGGCATGCAGGGCGTTGGTGAGCCACAAATCGTCTTTCAGGTAGGCCGTCCACTGCGCCCCGAGGTAGCGCATTTTGGAGGCCAACTGCGCCGACTGTTTGCGAATGAAACGCATGTCGCGCGCGATTTCGGGCCGAAAGGCGATCACAGCCTCGCCCATCATCATGCCGTTTTTGGTGCCGCCGAAACTGAGCACGTCGACTCCCGCGTCGAGGGTCATCTCGCGCAGGGTGCAACCCGTTGCGGCACAGGCGTTTGCGAGGCGCGCGCCGTCCATGTGGAGCGCCATGCCGTGCAGGTGCAGAAAGTCGGCCAGCGCCCGAATCTCCTTGGCGGTGTAGACCGTGCCCAGCTCGGTGGTCTGCGAGATGTAGGCCACGGCGGGTTGCGGGTGGTGTTCGACTCCCAAGACGTGGAGGTGGGGTTCGATCAGTTGGGGCGTGAGTTTTCCGTCGGGGGTCTCCAGCGGCAGCAGCTGACAGCCGGTCATGCGGGCCGGCGCGCCGCACTCGTCGACGTAGATGTGGGCAGTGGCGGCGCACACGATTGAGCCCCACGACCGCGTAACTGCCTGAAGTGCAATGGTGTTGGCGCCGGTGCCGTTGAAGACTAAAAAGGGTTCGGCGGCGGGGGCGAAGGCTTGCCGAAGGGCTTCGAGGGCTGCTGCTGTCCAGGGGTCGTCGCCGTAGCCGACGGCGTGGTTGCGATTGGCGTCGGAGAGGGCGGCCATCACCCGCGGGTGGACGCTTGCGTTGTTGTCGCTTGCGAAACTTCTCATGGGTCTGTTTTTTGTTATGGGTTAATTGGCGGGGGCCTCTTCGACGATGTCGTGGAAGGCGCTGAGCCATCCCTCGTCGACGTAGGCCTGACGGTAGCCCGTGGGGACGTGGAGGGTGTCTGCCGATTGATTGGAGATGAAGTTGTTGGTGCCGAGGGTCGGCGGGTCGGTCGCGAGGATCGTTACGTCCGTGAGTGCGGTGCAGGCAACGAATGCGTTGTCGCTTATGGAGGTTACGTTGGGGCCGATTGTCACACTGGTGGCGGCGCAGCCTATGAAAGCGCTTTGGCCGATGGTCTGCACGCTTGAAAGATTGATGGTCGTGAGGGCTTCGCAGCCGTAAAATGCTTCTAAACCGATGGTCTGCACGTTTGAAAGGTCGATGGTTGTGAGGTTGCCGCAGTCCTTAAAGGCCTGCTCTTCGATGTAGGTCACGCTGGCGGGGAGCGTCACGCTCGTGAGGTTGGGGCATTGGTAGAAAGCTTCCCAACCTATGGATGTGATGCCGTCGGCGATGGTTATGGTTGTGACGTCGGCGGCCTGTGCGTGCCATGCGTTGGCAAAGTCGGGTATGGCGCCGGTGCCGGTGATGGAGAGGGTGGTGGTGGTGGGGTTGTAATTCCATGTGAGATCGTCGGAGATTGAGATCGTGCTGTTGGGGATCGTGCCGCCGGCAGTGCCGTTGGGGTCGAGGATGGTGGTGAAGACGGTGCTCCAATTGGGGGTGGTGTTGTAGGCGTCGTAGGTGCCGGCGGGGATGTGGAGGGTGTCGCCCGGGTTGGGGAAGATGCCGAGGGGGAGGAATGGCGGGTCGGTCGCGAGGATCGTTACATCGGTGATTTTGTCGCAATCAGCGAAAGCGAAGCTGACGATGGTCTGCACGTTGCCGAGGTTGACGGTCGTGAGGTTGCGGCAGTATTGGAAAGCGTTGCCGCCGATGGTCTGCACGCTTGAAAGGTCGATGTTCGTGAGGGCGGCGCATTCCTGAAAAGCGCTGCCGCCGATGGTTGTCACGTCGCTGAGGTCGATGGTCGCGAGGGCGGTGCAGCTCGCAAAAGCGCTGTAGCTGATGTCGGTCGTGCCGCCGAGGTCGACGGTTGTGAGGGCGAAGCATCTGCCAAATGCGCCGCTGCCTATGGAGGTCACGCTGGCGGGGAGCGTTGCCGTAGTGAGGGCGCTGCTGTTGGAGAAAGCGAGGCCGCCGATTTTCGAGACGCCGTCGGCGATGGTCACGGTTTTCATTTCGTCGCGTAGATCGTACCAGGGTCTGTCCTGCGCAAGCGGAAAGTCGGGCATATCGTCGTTGCCGCTGATGGTCAGGGCTTTGGTGGTGAGGTTGTAGCTCCAGAGGAGGGTGCTGCCGGGGATCGGGCCGCCTATCGTGGGGGCGGGTTGCGGGGGGGCTTCCGGCGCGTAGACGTTTACCGTGACTGTTGTCTGGGTGGGGTTGGTTTTGGGGGTGGTGGCCGTGGCGGTGATCTTGGCCGTGCCTTCTTGGTGGGCGGTTATTTTTCCCTCTTGGTCTACTGTTGCTACCTGCTCGTTGGAGCTGGCCCAGGTTAGGGTCTTGTCGGTGGCGTTTTCGGGTGTTATGGTGGCTTTTAGTTTTTCTGACTCGCCCTCGTTGAGCGGTAGGGTGCGGGTTATTGTCTCTCCGAAGCGGCTGATGGTGATGCTTTGTACCTCTATTATAGAGGGGTCTTCGGGGTCGGTCGGGTCGGTCGGATCTTCGGGGTCTTCGGGGTCTTCGGGGTCTTCCGGATCGGTCGGGTCTTCGGGGTCTTCTTCGGGCTTGGTGACGGTTATGGTGCTTGTGTCGGATTTTCCGTCGGCGGTGGCGGTGATCGTTGCGGTTCCGGCGGCTATGGCGGTGACTTCGCCCGTCTCGCTGACGGTGGCGATTTTCGGGTCGGATGTCTCCCATGTCACGCTTTTGTCGGCGGCGTTTTTCGGCAGGACTTCGGTGGTAATGGTCTCGGTGTCACCGACTTCGAGGGTGAGTGTTACAGGTGTAACGGTTACGCTCGCCACGCGGATGGGGGCGGGGGTTTCGGGTTTGTCGGGCCGGCAGGCGGTTGCCAACGTGGCGGCGGTGAGTATTATGTAAATTAGTTTTTTCATGATTTTTGGGCAGGTTTTTATTAATTAAGAATTAAGAATTAAGAATTAAGAATTAAGAATTGGGCTAACGCGGAATTCTGGATTGCTTCGCCCTTACGGGCTCGCAATGACGGGCGGTGTGTAGTTTAAATCGCTGCCGGCGTTCCGGCCATTTTCAACTTTCAACTTTCCGCTTTCAATTGTATAAGGTAGATCCCTCGTCGCTTCGCTCTGTCGGGATGACATTTTTTTCTGGATTGCTTCGCCCTTACGGGCTCGCAATGACGGGGGTTGCGTAGCTTATTTTCAATTTTCAATTTTCAATTGTATTCGGGCCAGAACATGTGTTCGGCGGTGATGCCGCACTCGTCCATCATCTCGAAACAGTATTCGAGCTTGCCAAGGTCGGGGTCGCCGTTGTTGGTGCCGAAGGTGAGCGGAACCCCCGCGGCCATCGCAGCTTTGATGGTCTTGGCGTTGGGGATGCGGTAGCGGGCGTTGACTTCGAGCGCTACGCCGTTTTCGACAAGCGCGTCGATCACTTTCTCGATGCGGGCGTCGGTCCACAGCGCGTCGTAGTCGTCCATCATGGCCGTCGGCAGGAAGAAGGGGTTGACGAAGATGTCGATCGGCTCGCCCGAGATCACCTCCACAGTCTTGTCGACGATCAGATCCATGTACTGCTGTTCGGGGATGTCGATGATCACCTCGTCGTCGATCCAGAGGCGCACGCGGCGGCCCTTCGTGTCGGTGAAGGTGAGGGCGTCGGTGAAGACCCAGTCGAACATCTTGCGCGAGCCGGCCGAAAAGGTGGTGGGCCACTCGCGGCCCTCGCCCTGCATCGCCATGTAGGCAGGCAAGTTGCGCGTGGTGTCGATGAAGTTGGAGACGTCGGCGTCGCTCGTGATCGGGAAGCCGATGCCGCAGTTGGGGGCGATGGCGTAGAAAATTCCCACTCGGCGAGAGTTGTCCATCGCCTGCTCTTGGGGCCACCCCTTGAGGTGGACGTGGTGGTCGATCACGGGGAAGCCCTCCTGCTGGAGGCGGATCACGCGGTCGGTCGTCTCGTCGATGGCGTCGGTGCGGCCGGTGGCGTCGTCGGGGAGTTGCCGGATCTGCATGTCGCGCACGCGGGTGGTGCCCTCGTAGGAGTCGATGACGAAGGTGCCGCCGCCCGTGCCCAACAGTCCGATGCCCAGTTCGGATTGCAGGCGGTAGGGTTCGGCGGGCTCGACGTAGTCGACCAACAGGATGTCGTCGATCTTGACGGTGATGTTTTGGCCCTTGACCTCGACCTCAAGATCGTACCACTCGCCGTCGGGGGCCATGCTTTTGTAGATGTTGCGTATGTTGACGAGGCTGCCCCGTTGCAGACGGCCGGCGTCTAAGCGTCGGTTGCCCAGCGCGATCTCGTAGCCGTAGCCCTCGCCGTGGCGAATCCACATCGACGACGCGGCGTCGGGTTCGGTGAGCACCTGAGCTTTGAGGATGAAGTTGCGGAACTCGGGCAGCGGGGCCTCTACATCCGACGGGGCGTAGATCATTACCTTGTTGCCGGAGACTACTATCTCTTCGGGCGAGGTGGCGGGGTCGGGTTCGCCGTTGGGGATTCGCCAGTTCTTTAGCTCTTGGTCGGGCATTAGTGATGTCCACTTTTCGGTGGTGGTGTTGCCGGTTCCGCATGCTGTCAGTGCTAATGTTACTATGGCTGCGGCGAGGGTTTTTAGGGATTTCATGGTTGTTTTATTTTGGGGTTTTTTAATCATGAATTATGAATCATGAATCATGAATTTTGGTGTGCTTTGCACGTATATGTTGCGGCTTTGCCGCCTGGATTGCTTCGCTTTGCTCGCAATGACGGGGGGGCGTTAGCTCATTTCTGAATTTTTAAATTCTTAAATTACTATATGGTAGATCCCTCGTCGGCACTTTGTGCCTCTGTCGGGATGACATTTTATATTGCGTAGCTAAAAATCGCTGCGGCCGTTGCCGCCGTTCCGGCTTTCACTTTTCGTTTTTCACTTTTTATCCGGCTACGGTGGTGGGGATTCCGAGGGTTTCGACCTGTCGGGCTATGTTTTGGAGCTCTTCGAGGGGCACTTTTTGGAGCTCGCGAGCGGGAGTGTCGCGGTCGATGGTGTAGATCATCACCTGGCGCGGGGCGATCCGGCGAAGGAGTTCGAGCCACGCCGATACCTCGCGCTCGGTGGTGTTGTCGACCGTGCGGCCATCGTAGTTGCCGCGCAGGAACATCGTCTGGATGATTGGGCGGGGCTCGAAACGCATCATGTCGTTGACCGTCGCGGCTACGCTGTACGACCCCTGCGGGCCGTCGATGAGGCGCACCGTGTCGTCGAATGCCGAGTCGAGTTTGAGGATGTTGTTGTCGACGCGTGAGAGTGCGCGGCGGACGCTTTCGCGGCCGATCATCGTGGCGTTGCTGAGGACAGAGACTTTGCTTTTAGGGCAAATTTCGTCGCGCGTGGCGATGGTGTCGTCGATTATCGACTCGAAGTCGGGGTGGATGGTGGGCTCGCCGTTGCCGGCGAAGGTGATCACGTCGGGGCACTCGCCCGAGGCGGCCATCTCTTGGAGCTTCTTTTTTAGGAGGTGTTTTACGTCTTGGCGGGAGTTGAACTTTATTTGGGTGTTGCCGCTGGCGTTGTTGCCGTCGCCGCTCCAGCCGCACTCGCAGTAGATGCAGTTGAAGTTACACATTTTGGCGCTGAGGGGCAGCAGGTTGACCCCCAACGACAGGCCGAGTCGCCGACTCCGCACCGGCCCGAATATCACATCTCCGAAAAGTGCTGTCATAATAGTCGCAAAGATACGAAAAATCCTCTCCCCTGCATAGTTAGGGAGAGGATTTTTAGGTCGGTTTTTGTGGCGTGGGGCTACATGGCGTTGTGGGCCGAGCGGACGGAGCGCAGTTCGTAGACGGCGGTTTCGAGGGCGTAGACCGTCTCGGCGAGCTGGTCGGCGTTGGAGTCGGGGTCGGTCGCCACATACTTTGCCGCGCCAAGAACCTCCAGGAACGGGGCCCACGAGTCGGCGGTGAAGCCGCTGCTTTCGAGCGTTCCGGCACGCTTGATGAGGGTCTCAAGCTGCATGAGCGCGTCGGTGCGGTCTCTCTCCCAGCGGGCGTGGAGGGTGGTGTCGGAGCTGATGACGTTTTTCGAGAAGTTCCACTCGACGCTCGCCTCGCGGGTGTTGCCGGCCGGCTCGCTGAACCATCCGAGGAAGACGAGGTTGCCGCGGATCGGGTTGCCCGGGCGGAAGGCATGCTCGCCTCCCGTGATCTGCTGCGACGCGACGGCCGAGCCCCCCTCGGAGTTGAAGGTCACGGTGAAGGTCTCTTTGCTGCATGAGCTCATTGTCGCGAGCGTTGCTATTGCTATTATTGTCGATAGTATGATTCGTTTCATGATGTGTGTGCGTTTTTATGAGTTTCAGATCTTTATGATGATGTGGGGCACGGAGAGCGAGTGAATGGCGGCTTCGAGGTTGGCGACTGCTTCGGCGATACGGTCGGAGTCGGAGTCGGGGTCGGCGGCGACACTTTTTGCGGCCTCCATGGCGTCGGTGAAGAGATTCCACGAGTGGTCGGTGTAGTCGACACTTCGGAGCGTGCCGGCCCGTTGGATGAGCGTTTCGAGCCTCAGCAGCGCGCCCTCCTGCCACCGTGCGTGGAGGGTGGTGTCGGAGCTGACAACATCTTTTTTGAAGTTCCACTCGGCGCCCGCGCTTCGGGTGCTGACGGCCGGTGTGCTGTACCATCCGAGGAAGACGAGCTCGCCGCGGGTGGGGCTGCCCGGGTTGATGGCCCTCTGGCCGCCGGCGATCTGCTGCGACGCGATGGCCGTGCCGCCCTCCGAATTGAAGGTCACGGTGTAGGTATCTTTGCTGCACGAGGCGATGGTTCCGAGCGCTGCAATTCCTATCAGGGTGTGTAAAATTCGCTTCATGTCAAGTTAATTTATCGTTAAGTTTTTGGAGCCTTGTGACGTCATGTGTCTCTACTCCAAAAGGTGTGCCAACTTTTTGTTGAGAAATTAAGTCGTTGATGTAGCGATTGTTAAGTGCCGAAAAGTGGTGTTTTTGCGAAAACAGTCCTGTGTCGGAGAGGTGGGCGAGTTGCGATTTTCATGTGCGAGTGTTCGCGTGCGTGTGAAAAATGGTCTCAAATTTGTGGAGGGCTCGAAATCACAGGACTTTTTATATCTTTGACCCCACAAAACAGACCCTGCTTCGAGAGGAGCGCGAAACCAGAATAGAGAGAATGACACAGCCGATTTTTCACAACCTCACAGTAGCCGAGACCGAAAAGGCTCTCGCCACCACCACCGCCGGCCTATCCGCCGCCGAAGCGCAACGCCGCCGAGCCGAGCAGGGCTTCAACGAGTTTACCAAGACCCGACACTCGACACTTGCCGGAAAGTTTTTCGCGCAGTTTCGCAGCTTCATGATCATTGTGCTGATCGCCGCGGCTGGAATCTCGGGTGTCATCGGCTACATGCATGACGAGGGGTTCTCCGACGCCATCATCATTTTGGCGATAGTCATTATCAACGCCATCATCGGTACGGCGCAGGAGGCTAAGGCGGAGAGGGCGTTGGATGCGCTGGAGAAGATGTCGTCGCCACAATCGAAGGTGGTGCGCAACGGTGCGGTGCAGATTGTCGAGTCGCGCGAACTGGTTGCGGGTGACGTTGTGGTGCTTGAGACGGGCGACTCGGTGCCGGCCGACCTGCGGCTTACCGAGGCAGTCAACCTGCGGATCGAGGAGGCGGCGCTCACGGGGGAGAGTGTGCCCGTGGAGAAGAACACGGATGCCATCGCCGGCGAGGTGCCGTTGGGTGATCGTCTCGACATGGCCTTCTCGTCGACGTCGGTCGCCTATGGGCGCGGGCGTGGAATCGTTATCGCCACCGGCATGTCGACCGAGGTGGGGCGCATCGCCTCGATGATACAGAGCGTGCCCGCCACAAAGACCCCGCTGCAGGAGCGGCTCGACAAATTGGGGCGCACGCTGGCCATCGCCGCGTTGGTGATCTGCGTTGTGATCTTCGGCGTGGGGGTGATGTATGGTAAGGGGTTGTTGGAGATGTTTATGACCGCCGTGTCGCTCGCCGTGGCAGCGATTCCCGAGGGGTTGCCCGCCGTCGCTACGGTGGTGCTGGCTGTGGGGGTGCAGCGGTTGGTTAAGAAGAACGCCATAGTGCGCCGACTCCCCTCGGTCGAAACCCTCGGTAGCACGCAGGTGATATGCTCCGACAAGACAGGCACACTTACCCGCAACCGCATGACCGTGGTCAAGGTGTGGATGTTTGGGGGCGACGTGAGGGAGGTGGAGAAGATATCGCATGAGGAGTTCACAGAGTACGCCCCTCTTGCGACATACGCCATTTTGGCAAACGACGCCCGAGTGTCGCACGACGCCGACGGCACACGTCAGGCTGTGGGTGACCCGACCGAGACCGCAATGCTCGATCTGGGGCTCAAGTACAGCATGTCGAAGGAGGCGATGGAGGGTAAGATGCCGCGCATGGCCGAGATTCCTTTCGACTCGGAGCGCAAGATGATGACCACAGTTCACCGTCGCGCCGGACAGCCTCACTTGGTCGCCGTGAAGGGGGGGATGGATGAGCTGTTGGCGCGATGTGAACATATCATGGACGGGGGCGCGACAAGACCACTTACAGATGCCGACCGCGAGGAGATTCGCCGAGTGAACGTCGCCATGGCCGAGAGTGCGTTGAGGGTGCTGGCCGTCGGGATGGACGAGATCGACGCAGTGCCCGAGCGGGTGTCTACCGAGACTTTGGAGCGTAATCTGGTGTTTGTGGGGCTGTTGGGGATGATCGACCCTCCGCGCGACGAGGTGCGGGCCGCCGTTGCACGTTGCCGCGAGGCGGGTATCAAACCGGTGATGATAACGGGTGACCACAAGATTACAGCCGTCGCCATAGCACGTTCGCTGGGCATTATGCAGGAGGGAGACGAGGCCGTCACGGGAACCGAGCTCGCCAAGATGACCGACGATGAACTCAGGGAGAGAATCGACCGAATATCGGTCTACGCACGAGTCGCCCCCGAACACAAGGTGCGCATCGTGAGCGCGTTTCAGTCGCAGGGCAAGGTGGTGGCGATGACGGGTGACGGGGTGAACGACGCCCCCGCTCTGAAGCTCGCCGACATTGGCGTCGCGATGGGAATCACCGGAACCGACGTATCGAAAGAGGCCGCCGACGTGGTGCTGGCCGACGACAACTTCGCAACAATTGTCGCAGCCGTCGAGGAGGGGCGCAGCATCTATGGCAACATACTCAAGGTGATTCAGTTTCTGTTGTCGACCAATGTCGGCGAAATACTCGTGTTGCTGATTGCGGTGCTGTTAGGATGGGACACTCCGCTGTTGCCGATACACATTCTGTGGATAAATCTTGTGACCGACTCGTTGCCGGCACTCGCGCTGAGCGTCGACCCCGCCGCCGAGGGGATCATGCAGCGTCCGCCCGTCGACTCGCGCCGCGGCATCATGACGGGTGGGTTTGCTCTTCGCGTGATGTTGCAGGGGGCTATGATCGGCGGACTGTCGCTCATCGCCAACCGAGTGGGCATCGTTGCCAGCCCCGACCATGCGCACACTATGACCTTTGCCGTGTTGGCATTCTCGCAGATCATGCTGGTGCTCGGGGTGCGCTCCGACCGCTCGTCGGCCCTATGTGGGCTCTTTACGAATCGTTGGCTGTGGGGGGCGCTGGCTGTCGTCTCGGCCATGATGTGGGCGGTGTTGGAGGTTCCGGCGCTCAAGCGCATCTTCCACGTTGCCGACCTTGGTCCCGCTGAATGGACATGGGTGATTGCGCTCTCCGCCGCACCGCTTGTCATCACCGAGGCGGTGAAGTTGGTCATCCGTGCTATAAACAGTAAGAGCTGACCCGAGGGTCAGCTCTTACTGTTCGATTATTGCCGGCGAAACTATTCCGAGAGCACGGCGTTATGCATATCGCCCGTCTCCATGAAGGCTTTGTGGAACGAGAAGGCGGTCGAGAGGTTGACCGGAGTGTGGCCCTTGGCACCCGATTCGAGGTAGGCGCGCAGCAGCGGCCGGTAGTCGGGATGCACGCAGTTCTCGATGATCGCCTCGGCCCTCTGGCGCGGCGAGCGACCGCGCAGGTCGGCCACACCGTACTCCGAGATTATCACCTTAACGTCGTGCTCGACATGGTCGGTGTGCGACACCATCGGCACGAAGGCCGAAATTTTGCCACCCTTGGCGGTCGACGGAGTGAGGAATATCGACAGATAGGCGCTGCGGGTGAAGTCTCCGCTGCCGCCAACACCATTCATAATTTTGGAGCCCATCACGTTGGTCGAGTTGACGTTGCCGAAGATGTCGGCCTCAAGCGCGGTGTTCATGGCGATGATGCCCAATCGGCGCACGATCTCGGGGTTGTTCGAAAACTCGGTGGTGCGCAACAGCACCCGCTCCTTGAAGAAGGGCAGATCGGCGTAGATGCGATCCATGCAGGGGTTCGACACCGTGAGCGACGATCCGCTGGCGAACTTCACGCGGCCGCTCACCAACATATCTATCACCGCATCCTGAATCACCTCGGTGTAGACCTCAAGGTCGGGAATGTTCGGATCGTCGGCCAGCGCCGCCAACACCGCGTTCGCAATGTTGCCCACGCCGCTCTGAATAGGCAGGAACGAGGCAGGTATGCGTCCCGCCTTCATCTCGGCTACGAAGAACGTCGCGACGTTTTGACCGATCTTGTGTGTGATATCGTCGACCGGTGCGAAGCCCGAACCCTCGTTGGGCTCTTTGACCTCCACGACGACGATTTTCGACGGGTCGACCGGAATGTGGTCGCGCCCGATGCGGTCGCGCACCCCCGTGATGCCGGTGTCCTGCCTGTGGGGAGGATCGGCGATCTGGGTCAGGTCGTGGATTCCGCGCAGCTCACGCGGGTGCCAGCTGTTGAGCTCGACGATGACGGTTTTGGCAAGTTTGCACACCGTGGGCGAGATGCCCACCCCCACCGTCGGGACGATCTGTCCATCCTCAGTCACGTCGCACGCCTCGATAATGGCCACGTCGACCGGCCCGTAGAATCCGTAGCGCAAATCCTGCGCAAGGGTCGACAGGTGCAGGTCGAAATAGGCGATCTCCTGGTTGTTGATCGCCGCGCGCATGTCGCCGGTGGTCTGATAGGGGGTGCGAAAGTTGACAGCCTTGGCACGCGCCAACGCGCCGTCGATCGAATCGCCCGTCGAGGCGCCCGTGAACATGCCGATCTTGAAGGGG
This sequence comes from Alistipes sp., assembly GCA_031285405.1. Lineage (GTDB taxonomy): Bacteria > Bacteroidota > Bacteroidia > Bacteroidales > Rikenellaceae > UBA940. The sequence goes on along the minus strand of JAITWH010000006.1, from coordinate 31,209 downwards.
CGTCCGGCGGCGTGCTCCTCCTCGGCGTGGGCGGCGAGGGCTCTGGGAACCGCCTTGGGGCATCCCGCGTGGGTGAAACCGCTGAAACCGACGCTGTCGCCGTTTTTGATGAGACGTGCCGCCTCCGTGGCGGACATTCGTTTGAGTGCCATATCGAGCTCGTTTTTTAGGTTTTTATAGTTTGTTGAGAGTTTGCGGAAAATTACGAATCCGCAAAGTTATACAAAAAGGCGTAACTTTGCGGAACAATTTTCAGAAGTTGTTTGAAATTTCCCTCTCTCGCGCCTTTCGCCTCCGGTCGGTGATTTTTGCGCCCGCCTCTCTCTCCGTAGGAACCCCTACGCCTCGTTCGGTGGGCGGAAAAATCTCTCGACCCGAGACAAAAATCGCTTCGGTGGGAAAATCCAAACAACTTCTCAATTTAAAAACGAACTCATGAAAATAGAGATACTTGCCCTCGTTGCGCTTCTCCTGACGCTTGCCTCGTGTCGTCGGTCGCCTGTCCGCGCGATCGAGACCACCACCGTTGAAAACTTTGCTAACTTCTCGACCCCGGGTGGCGACTTTGAGTATGAATACAGCTTTGAGCACCTCTCCGATTTTTCCGACTCAGAGGTGCTTGGTCGGATTCGTGCCTCTATGATTGCCGAATTTTTTGGGCCGGAGTTCGTGTGGGGCGATGAGGGCGGTGACGTGGTTGCCGGGGCCGCGGCCTTCGATGAGGCGATGCGCCAGAACTACTCCACCCGCACCGACCCCCGTTACCGAAGTAACGGTTGGCTGAAGGTCGCATCGTCGGTCGGCACGGTCGGTCGGCATACTCTCACCTTCACAGTTCGGCGCAGCGAGTATATGGGCGGTGCGCACGGTATGGAGACGCTTCATCACGCGAACTACGATCTCACAACCGGTGAGCGCATCATCTTGGACGAGCTGTTTGCTCCCGAAGAGCGCGAGAAGTTGATTGCTGCGATCCGTGCCAACATATTGAGCGACAAGGGGGTCGACACGTGGGAGCGGCTTGTGGCCGACAGCTGCTACGTAGTCGCCGACGAGGTTGCTCCGACAGAAAATTTTCTGCTCTCGCGAGGTCGGGTGACGTTTGTCTACAACCCTTATGACATTGCCTGCTTTGCTGCCGGAGCTACTTCGGTTACCCTGCCGACCGGCAAAGTCGAGCTGTAACTAAAAACTTAGTTATATAACTAAATCATTAGTTATAGCCTGTTCCGCGTAGCAAAATCCCGCGTAGCACTAACCACTGATAACTAACCACTAATCACTAATTAGAGTCGTTTCGAACTCGGGAGTCATGTCGACGCGACCGGAGAACGAGATGCTCTGTTTCTGCCCCGGGCTGATCGACAGGGAGCTCTCGCCGGTGGGGAAGATCCTCAGGAAGAAGTCGTAGGTGTCCTCGGCGGTGACGGCCCGAAAACGTATGTCGTGACGCCCGCGACGCCCCTCGGTCTCGCGATAGTCGGAGATCGGCGCGGCGAAACGCGGCCCCTCGCCGCCGCCGTAGGGGAGGGTGTAGGCGCGCCCGAAGTAGGGCAGGAACGACTCGACGCGGTCGCCGATGATCGACACGTGGTAGGGGTAGGGGAGCGACATCGAGGGGGCGGCCATCGGTGTGGCGCGGTCGATGTCGATCTTGTAGAGCTTTGCGGCGAGCATCCTTTCGACCTGTTTTATGGTCGTGGCTTCGGTTTCGGATTTTGGGGGTTTGTTTGTTGTTTTGTTTGCGGTTTCGTTTTCGGCCGATTTGGTGGTCGATACTGTGGTTGATTCCGTTGTCGCTCTTGTTGTCGCTCTTGTGGCCGAGCACCCCGTCGCGGCGATGGCTATCGCCACTGCCGCAACCATAAATGCAATCCATCTCATACTTGCAAATGTAGCAAAATCCGTGCGAAATGCCAAACCGAGCTGCTAATCGGTTAAAAATTCAAGGGATCGAAAAAATGATGCTTCAAAATTTTGCGGTCAAGTTTTTTCTTTTCATATTTGCAAGATGAAAAAACTGCTTATTGTTCTGTTTTTGGTGGTGTTGGCGCTGCCGGTGTGTGGTCAGAGGGATGTGATGGGTTATGGCAAGTTCGATTTGGAGTTGGGGTTTGAGAATCCCATTGCGGCAGCCCATATTCCGGGCATGACTAATCATATAACATTCCCGTTTCTATATATCGAGGGGCGATGGCAGTTGGAAAACCAGCCCATCGACGTGGGGTTTCGTTTCGGATACTCGCCGGTGCAGCGCAATGACGGAGGCAAGTACTATTACAAAGCGTTACCTTTGATGGCCGTGGCCGACTGGCAGTTCGGGCGAGGAAAGAAGGTCAACCCCTATGTCGGGCTCGGCGCGGGGGTATCCATGAACAGTGTGGGTTATAATGGCTACGCATCTCCGGATTTCGCGGTCTTGCCTCGTGTGGGCGTGCGTTTTTTCAGGTTCATGAATCTGTCGGCGAGCTACCTGCTGACTCGGAAGGAGTATTCGCGGCTCTACGCCAATCTCGGTTTTTATTTCTAAAATATCGGGGGATTCCTCGCGTCTGTTGCAGAAAACAAGAGTGTCGGGTTCTTGTTTTCTGCTTTTTTGTGTAACTTTGCGAACGTAACGTAAAACATCACAACCATGCTATTAGGAATAGATTTAGGGGGAACAAACATCCGGATCGGGCAGATCGACGGAGCAGAACTTGTCAAAAAAACGAGCCACCCAAGCCCATCGAAGATGGCGCTCGGCGAGTCGCTCGAATATCTCAAAACACATATCGGCGCGATGATGACGCCGGACGTCGAGGGCATAGGCATCGGCGTGCCGTCGGTCGTAGACGTGGTGCGCGGAATCGTCTACAACGCTACCAACATCCCCGCGTGGGAGGAGGTGCATCTCAAGGATGTGCTCGAAGCGGAGTTCGGCGTGCCCGTGAGGGTCAACAACGACGCCAACACGTTTGCACTGGGCGAGGCCGAGTATGGCGTCGGGCACGGACTGCGCGACGTGGTGGGTGTGACGTTGGGCACGGGTGTGGGCGCGGGCATCGTCATAGGCGGGACCCTCTACTCGGGGCGCAACACGGGGGCGGGTGAGATAGGTTCGCTGCCCTACTTGGACGCCACGTTGGAGGATTACTGCGGCAGCAACTTTTTTTCGCGTCTGCACGGAACGACGGGCAGCGAGGCGGCTGCGGCTGCGGCGAAGGGTGACGCGAAGGCGCAGGCGATTTGGGATGAGTTCGGCGGCCACATGGGGATGCTGATGCAGATCATTCTGTTTACCTATGACCCCGAGGCTGTGATCTTTGGTGGGGGGATTTCGCGTGCTTGGCCGCTGTTCGAGCGAGCTACTTTGGCGAAGATGGGGGAGTTTCCGTATCCCGAGACGGTGCGCAACATTCGTATCGAGATATCTCGCAATCCTGATATTCAGATACTTGGGGCGGCGGCGCTGGCTAAGGGAGTTGGGGTTTTGTAGAGGCGGCGGCGGATTCGATGATTTAAGGTCGCTTCGGTCTTTCGGCTATTCGGCTTCGATTATTTCGAGGCCGGCGGCGGATGCTTTGGGCGGGGGGGCGACTGCGGTTTTGCGGAACCCTGGAGCCGCCGAACGGCGGCGGAACGCATACAGTCCTGTTATGCGCAGTTGTTCCGTACTCCATTTTTATCCAAATATTTTTGAATACTCCTTTTTTAAATATTCTTTTGTTTCTTTATCCATTTCTTCAAAATCATTTTTTATTCTTGTAAATATTTTTTTACTCTGTTCATTTTCAGATGCATATTTTGCTAAATAAACTAATACCATTCCACCAGTATCAGGCATATTTTTGCTTTTCTTTATTTTGTTGATTCCATATTCTAAAACATAAGGCAATGCTGTATCATTTATTCTATAAAATATTGCCGCCATTGCATACCATTTATTTTTATAATTTTCATTTAATAATAATTGACCAAAAAATTTATTTTCCTGTCCATTTGCCAATTTTGCTATTGATAATACACTTGTACCTTGAATATCCATTTTTTTAGTGGCATTATATTCCAACGCAATTCTTTTCAAATAATTTATTGATTTTTTTGTTCCAACTTTTTTTAAGGCGTCAATTGCTTGTAAAATGTCAAACCAATCAGAATGTTTTGTTAAAATGTTTATCATTGTATCTTCTGTAAATGGTTTTTTTAATTTTCCCGTAATATGTTCATAACAAAATGAACCAATATTATCTAAATCCCATTCTGGAATAACCTTCCTCATTTTTCCTCCAAAATATGTTCTATTATATTGTCTTTAATTATTTTGTCAAGTTATTTTTATTCAATTTTAGGAACAATTGCGCATAACTCGTTTATATCCCCCACAAAAGTAGGCATATATTCCCATATTGGCGATATATGCGCCATACAATGAGGGGTATTTCCCAAACCATACGAAACGCGGGCGAGCTTCACTATTCCGCCCCCGTTTCGATCTCTTCCCCCTCCTCCTTCTCTACACTGCCGAGCAATTGTTTTTGCAAATGTAGTGCAACGTCGGGACAATCGCAAACGGTGTTGGTCGTTTCACGAGGTTTTCGTATCTTTGGCTTTGCTAATATAAACTAACACACAACAAAACATAATGAAGAGATTAGTATTGACGGCGCTGGCCTTTGCGGGGTTGGCGATCCAGACCGTGACGCCGGCGATGGCGCAGCAAAACAGCATGCGGCAAAACGCCTCACAGCAGAGTGCAACACCGCAAACCAACACCATCGAGGCCGAGGCGTGGATCACGCGTCCCGACCGTTCGGAGCTGTTCCGTCCGCAGCAGGAGACCATTCAGTTTACCACGCGGGCAGGTCGCGGCGGCACAACCATCGTGATCGACGAGTCGCTGAGGATGCAGAGCGTCGACGGATTCGGATTCGCACTCACCGGCGGCAGCGCCGAGTTGATGATGATGATGACCCCCGCCGCACGCACCGCGCTGTTGCAGGATCTGTTTCGGACCGACGGCGAGAACATCGGCGTGAGCTACGTGAGGCTCACCATCGGCGCGTCCGACCTCAACAGTTTCGTCTTTTCGTATGACGACATGCCCGCCGGCGAGACCGACATGCAGCTCGCGAAGTTCGACCTGGGGCAGGACAAAAAGGATGTGATCCCCGTGATGAAGGAGATTCTGGCGATCTGTCCCGACATCGAGATCATGGCCTCGCCGTGGTCGCCGCCGGTGTGGATGAAGACCAACGACCGAGTCAAGGCGGGCGGGCTGCAGGAGCAGTACCACGATGTGTACGCACGATACTTCGTCAAGTACCTTCAGGCCATGCGCGCCGAGGGGATCGATATCGACGCAATCACAATTCAGAACGAACCGCTGAACGCCAACAACACACCCAGCATGCGCATGTCGGCGCAGGAGCAGGCGGCCTTCATCAAGAACCACCTCGGGCCGCAGCTTCGGAGCAACGGACTCGATACCAAGATCGTGCTGTTCGACCACAACCTCGACCGGCCCGACTACCCCCTCACGGTGTTGAACGATCCCGAGGCCGCGGCCTATGTAGACGGTTCGGGCTTCCACCATTACGGCGGCGAGATGAGCGCAATGTCGGTGGTGCACGCGGCGTTTCCCGACAAGGCGCTCTACTTCACCGAGCAGATGATCGTGGAGCGGCCCGACAGCGAGCGCATCGACATCGCCGCGCAGGTCAAACGAATGATCGTCGACGTGACCCGCAACTGGAGCCGCAACGTGCTGTTGTGGAACTTCGCCGCCGACCCGCTCAACGATCCCCACACCGACGACGGGGGCTGCCCCATGTGTCAGGGCGCGGTGACGCTCGACGGCGACAAGGTGTCGAAAAACCTGGCCTACTATGTGATCGCCCACGCCTCGAAGTTCGTCCGTCCGGGGTCGGTGCGGATCGGCTCGACAAATCCGGGCGACATGTCGGTGGCGCTCACCACAGACGAGGAGCGGAGAGAGGTGCTGAGAGTGGCAACATACGACAACTTCGCCGTGCTGCCCAACGTGGCGTTCCGCACTCCCGAGGGGAAGATCGTGCTGATCGTCGCCAACAACACGTGGAACACAGGCTCGTTCCGCATTCAGTTCCGCAGCCAATATGCCAGCGTTAGGTTGGAGCCCGGGGCGGTCGGAACCTACGTATGGGACTTCTAAATTTTTAAACTCAAAAAAATGATGACTATCAGAAATTTCGCCACCCTGCTGTTGGCCTCGTCGCTCGCCTTCGTCGGGTGCAAGTCGGGCGGCACAGGCGGTGCGACAGCCTCCGCCTCCGCCGATCAGTTTATAACCATCAACGGCCCCGACCTCGTGGCTCCCGACGGTTCGAAGTTCTTTATAAAGGGAACCAACCTCGGCAACTGGCTTAACCCCGAGGGGTACATGTTCAACTTCCGGAAGACAAACTCGGGACGGATGATCAACGAGATGTTCTCGCAGTTGGTGGGGCCCGACTTCACCGCCGAGTTCTGGAGGGCGTTCAAGGATAACTACATCACCCGCGACGACATCCGATTCATTGCGAGCACCGGCAGCAACACCATCCGCCTGCCTTTCCACTACAAGCTCTTCACCGACGAGGACTACATGGGACTGTCGGCTGTGCAGGATGGTTTCGAGAGGATCGACACCCTCGTCGAGTGGTGCCGCGAGGAGGGGATCTACATCATCCTCGACATGCACGACGCCCCAGGGGGGCAGACCGGCGACAACATCGACGACAGCTACGGCTATCCGTGGTTGTTCGAGAGCGAGGCGAGCCAGCAACTCTTCTGCGACATCTGGACACGCATCGCCGAACGCTACAAGGACGAGCCGGTGATCCTCGGCTACGACGTGATGAACGAGCCGATCGCCCCCTACTTCGAGAATGTCGAGGAGATTAACGCCAAACTCGAAGGGATGTACAAGATGGTCACCGCCGCGATTCGCACAGTCGACACAGGGCACATCATCATGCTGGGCGGCGCGCAGTGGAACAGCAACTTCAAGCCCCTCGGTCAGCCGTTCGACGACAAGATCATGTACACCTGCCACCGCTACGGCGGCGAACCCACGGCCGACGCCATTCGCAGCTATATCGAGTTTCGCGACCGTGTGAACCGACCCATGTACATGGGCGAGATCGGCCACAACACCGACGAGTGGATGGCCGCCTTCTGCCGGACGATGGAGGAGAACAACATCGGTTGGACATTCTGGCCCTACAAAAAGATGAACGGCTCGTGCTTCGCCAGCATCACTCCGCCGGCGGGGTGGGAGAAGATCGTGGAGTTCTCGGAGGCTCCCCGCGCCACCTACGCCGAGATTCGCGCCGCACGTCCCGATCAGGCCGAAGCCCGCGCAATCATGACGGCGATGCTGGAGGCGTGCAAGTTCTTCAACAACTCTATCGAGCGCGGATATATCTCGGCTTTGGGGCTCGATCCGGGTGCCGCCGCCCCTGTGGCCTCGGATTTGCGCTGAGGTCGCCCAACACGTAAAAAAAGAGCTCCCGAACATCTGCGTTCGGGAGCTCTCTTTTTTGTAGTCGCCCGTTAGGGCTCTGTTCGCTCTATTCGTTCCACAGATCGGGAATCGACCCGTGTCCGCGCGCCTTCAGGGGCTGCTCGGAGAAGGGCTCGGCCGTTCCGGCGTGCACCTCGTAGAGTCGCAGCGCGGTGGCGGCCATCGCCTCGACCTGATGCTTGTAGGGGCGGTCGGTCACGTCGAACAGTCCGCAGTTGTAGTTCTCACCGTCGTTGCTACGGCCCATGATGTCCTGGTCGATCCACTGGAAGTAGCCGGTGCCGATCAATCCCGGGTGTGCGAAGCCCTGCTCAGTGTAGTAGCGATAGGCGACGCCACGCTGCTGCTCGTTCTCGACCTGCCACAGCGATTGGGCCATGCCGCGGTCGATCGTGCCGAAGTGGTACTCGCCGATGATCATCGGACGGTCGGTCAGCCTGAGGGCGCGATCCATCATCTGCTGATCGGGCTCCAGCGCGTAGCAGTTGAAGCTGAGGATGTCGAACGCGTTGCGGCAGATCTCCATCAACTGCTCGTCCAACTCGTTGAGGTTGCCGAAGCGGATGCCGAGGTTCAGGTGGTTGGGGTCGTGCTTCTTCATGGTCGAGCGCACCGTCTGCAGGAACGTGTCGAAGGTCTTGTAGATGAAGTCCTTGCGGCGTTCGGGCGTGTCGCCGGCCTTCAGGAACTTCTGAAGCTCGGCCTTGATGGGGCGGTCGGCGCCTTCGAGGATGATGTCGCACAGGCGCGCCTCCTGACCAAGCCACGAGGGTTCGTTGCCCACGAAGTAGCCCAGAATCCAGGGATTGTCCTTCTGTGCGGGCAGGTATTCGGCCATGCTCTCGTCCATCTTCGAGGCGAAGTCGGGAGCGTAGACGTCGGCCAGACCCATCAGCGATCCGTCGATGCCCACGTTCCTCAGACCGAGGGTGTGCGCCTTGCGCTTGAGGTTGTAGACGTCGGCGCTCGACCAGTTGGCGATCGTGTTGATGCCCCAACGATCCATGCGCTTGACTGTCAGCTCGGCAGCCTTGGCGCGGTAGTCGTCGCCGAAACGACGTTGCAGGTTCCACGCCCTGAACGACGCCGAGCGGGTGCCGTTGCGACCCTCGCTATGAAACTCGGCGGGAGGCAGCACGTCGAACATTGCGGCCCTCGCGTCGATCTCCTTGATGTTGCCGCCGCGGCCGGGATCGACGCAGTCGACGCCGTGCGACAGAAACAGATAGCCCTCCGGATCGACGAACCACCAACGGCCGTCGATCTTTTCGGTGCGGTAGAATCCGGTGCCCTTCACCCGATGGGCCAGATAGCCGCCGTAGGGCGAGTAGCCGTAGTCGGGAATGTTGGCGAGGTCGGCCTCCTCGGCGCGCCACTCGGCCTCAAGCTGTTCGAGGGTCGAGACCTTTTCGGGGTACTCCACCAGATTGTGCTGGCCGAACTGGTCGATCACCGGAACGTCGCCCAGATACTGATCGCCCGGATCCTCGACCGACAATGTCACGTTGCGCAGCTCGAAGGTGGGGTTGCCGATGGGTACCCTCATGCGGATGCCGATCGAGTCGACGCCCTTCAGTTCGCCGCGCTTGCCGCCCAGATTGATCCAACCGGTGTAGCGCGGTTGGTTGAAGGTGGCCGCGAGGTCGACCCGCGCGTCGGGCAGACGGCGATAGAACTTCAGCGGAATGGCGAGCCTGTTCCAACCGTTGGGAACGTAGCTCATCACACGCAACTCGTTGTAGCCGGCGTCGGTGTCGAACCCGACGTGGAACCTCTGAGCGGTGGAGATGCGATACTCCAACACCACATACTCGTAGCCGTCCCAGTCGGTGGGGAGGTCGGGGTTGATGTCGCGCAGGGCGAACTTCTTGCCCGAAACCTCGTGGCTGCTGTCGAAATCGACTCGGAACTCCTTCTGGGACGCGCATCCGGCGAGCCCCGCGGCGGCGGTCAACGCGACCGCCGCCAGAGCTGAAAAAATGTATCTCTTCATTGTCTATTGTTTATCTATTTAATTCTGACGCTGTAAAATCCGCCGCGGGCGGTGAAGAAGAGGGTGTTGCCATCGCGGCCGCCGAAGACCAGAGCCGAGGGGCGTTCCGGAGTGCGGATCGTGCTGCGCTGCGTTCCGTCGGGAGCGAAGACGTGGATCTGTCCGTCGGCGACGTAGAGGTTGCCCTCGGCGTCTACTGTCGAACCGAACTCGCCCCACTCGACGAAGTATTCGAGATTGGAGAGTCCGCCGTCGGCGGCCACGTCCATCCTCACCATGCGCTTGTCATACTCGTCGGAGGCGTAGAACGGACGTCCCGGGACAGCCTCCAGCATCGACGATCCGCGTGCGAGGTCGAACTGGTTGGGGATGATGGTCACTCCGTCGGGAGCCACGAAGCACTCCTCGGGGCGGAACATCACAACGGTGTTGAAGTCGTGGAAGTCCCTCCAGCGGTTCGACGGATAGAGCGCCTTGGCCACGCGCGCCACCGAACCCATCGCCACCTTGGGCAGCGCCTTGATCGAGGTCTCGGGGTTGTTCGGGTCGATGGAGTAGGCCCTTGTCTCGAAGGCGTCGTTGCCGTAGCCGGCGAACGAGGTGCCGCGAGTGTCGGGGTAGCTCATGGGGCGTTCGGGCTTGCCGTCGATCATGTAGCCGGGCTGCGCGCGGTAACGGAACACAACCAACAGGTTGTCCTCGGTGTCGACGCCCAACGACATGGGCTCCCACGGCATGTCGGAGATCATGGTGATGGTGTTGGTCTCGGCGTTCCAGCGATAGATGCGCCTCATGCGCTGCTCGCTGAAGTAGACGTTGCCGCGGCTGTCGCGGGCGATACCCTCGGCGAACTCGAAGCCCTCGGCCAACTGCTGCACCTTGCCGATCTCGTTGGAGATGGGGGTGGCGCGCTGTTCGTCACCGCGGACTACCAACTGCTGAAGCTCCCACGGGCGCACCTCGACGTCGCTGTTGACGTCGTAGAGCGGGTTGTCGTTCGTCCACTTGATCTGCGAGTAGTTGTGCAGGTTGACGAACTCGACATTCTCGCAATTCTCCCACACGCGGATCGAGTAGGGGTAGGGCTGATTGACGCGAATCACGCGGAACATGTAGGTGTTGGCGAACATGAGGTTGCGCGAGTTCTCGATCTCGATCGGCTGGCAGTAGGTGCTCTCGCGGCTCTCCTCTTCGGTCTGGAAACAGAGTATCTTCCAGTTGGCCACGTTGCGGAAACGGGCCTCGGCCCTCACGTGGTGCTCCAGCGACATGGCGTAGATGCGACCCGGGGTCTGGGTGTCGCTCACATAGAGGCCGTGGCTGGCGTAGGTGCTCGCCGTCCACACATCTTTGAACGTTCCGCCGCCGCCGTTGGTCACCCACATGCTCCAGTACTGGTTGTCCCAAGCCTGATCCATTCCCGGATTGGTAACGGGCGAGGTGGGCGACGAGATGCGCGGTGCGGGGCGCGGGCCGGCGGGTGCGGCGTTGGGGTTGGGTTTCGACATGCCGCCGTGGCCCCCCACATACTTGATGTCGTTCATGTACGATCCGGCGCCGGCCATCCACTTGACGCCCACCGCGCGGTAGTTGTAGGCGCCGGTGTTGATGCCGATGCCGTTGAGCACGTCGTCGCCGCCCTCCGAAGATTCGACCATCGCGACCGGTGCGCCGAAGCCGCTGAACTCAGTCGAGCTCTCGGCCAGACGGAACTGGGTGGCGAAAGGATGCAGCCCGATGAGCTGGGTGCCCGGGCGCATCTTCAGACTCTTCGAAATGCGATACCATCCCTGCGGAACGTAGATCACGTCGTGGGCGTCGAGCGCAGCCTGAATCGCCGCGGTGTCGTCGGTGGTGTCGTCGCCCTTTGCGCCCAGGTCGCGCAGGTTGACCCACTCGCTCATTGGGGCCATCGCGGGAATGTCGCGCACCAGCACGGCGGGAAGTTTCGCCAACGGCTCGACATCCAAAGTGGTGCGGTATTCGGGATTGGCGGTGAGGCTCGTCATCTGCAGACCGTGGGCGAACTCACGGATGCGGTATGTCTTCTGACCGGCGTCTGTCTGAGTGCCGCTGCGGCGATACTTGGCCACCACGGGGGCGTTCGAGCAGACCACGTCGCGGAAGGTGATCTGGTTGTTGCTGTTGTTCTCGTTGCTGATCACCACGATGGCGTCGCGCACTCCTTCGAAGCGTGAGTTCTCGACGTAGAGGCGGTCGGCGTAGTTGGGTTCGATGTCGAATACCACCGGCACGTTCTTGGCCTGAATGTTGACCATCGCGAGGCCCGACTCCTGACACTTGAGAGCCGCGACGCGCTGACCCTCGAAGTAGGAGTCGATCATCACAACCGGCCAACCCGGAGAGGCCTTGGTGGTGTAGATGCCGTAGTCGCCGCCATAGAAGGCGACGTTCTCCATCTCGTTGCCTATGTCGAACAGGCCCGCCTTGCCCTCGCCGGCCCTCACCGCCACGTGGCTGATGAAACTGTGCTGGGCGTAGTGGGTGCGCAGTGCCACGGCGTGGGGGTTGCCCTTGCCGATGCTCAGGTCGATGTTCGACATGGCGCTGTAAAATGTGCTCGGCGAGGCGTCGCGGAAGGGCTGACCCTCGACCACCAGGCCGCTGGTGAACCAGAACATATACTTCGCCTTGCCCTTGTCCGAGGCGACCTCCTGGTCGTAGCCCGGCGAGTTGGGGGCGAGGATAAATTCGGGACGCTTCGCGCCGTAACCAATCAGTCGAACCGCACCAGGAATGTACACCGTGTTCGAGATGAGGTATTTGCCCTCGGGGATGAACAGGATGCCGAAGTTGCGTTCGGTCTTCACGCGGTTGATGGCGGCCTGCAGCTGAGCGGTGACGTCGGTGCGTCCGTCGGCCTTGACGCCCTCGAAGTTCTCGGGGGTGAAGTAGAGCGCCTCGGGGTCGTCCGGACGCTGGGTGTACATCGACCGCAGATCGACGGCCCGCAACGACGAGGCGCAGATCAGGAGGCCGATGGCGACTAACAGAAATTTGAAGTTCTTCATTTTAGTAGTGAGTTTATTTTAAGAAGTTACGGTACGTTACGAGAGCGTAAATGTACGAAAAAACGCGTGGATCGCGAAACGTTCAAAAAAGTGTAAAAAAACGGGAGAGGCTGAACATACGTTGTCGATATGTTTTCACCCCTCCCGTTGTCGGAAGTCGTTAGAAAACCCCTTGAAGCTGTTCGGCGAGAACCCGCCAAACAACCTCTTAAAGAGTCGCCTTACTGCGCCGTGCTGAAGTTGATCACGGTGTAGGGGGCGTAGTTGCTGCGAACGGTGCCCATGCCGGCGATGTTGGCGGCCTTGGCGCCCACCCTAAAGAAGTAGTTACGCGAGAACTTGAAGTAGTCCTTGTTGTAGTCGTTCGTCAGGTCGATCGTCAGCGTGTAGACCTTCGCGGGGTCGATCACAGTCTCGTCGACCTCGGTCTCGGGATCGTCGGTGAAGCCGATCTGGAAACCCTCGCCACCAGTGTTGAAGGTGGTGAAGGGTTCGCCCACGTAGATGTCGGTCGAGCAGTAGAGCCTCACCTTGTTGAGACGCACCTGCGGGTCACCGGCCTCCAGCGAGAAGGTGGCGCGAATGACCTTGGCCGCGTCGTCCTTGGCGATCTGCACATTCTTGACACGGATGTAGGGGGTCACCTCCCAGTCGATCTCGTTGTCGCCCTTGCCGATCACCACCTCATCCTTGGAGAAGGGGAAGAAGTTGGCGTTCAGGAACTCGAACTTGTAGCGGCCCGAGAACATCTGGTTGTCGCGGTACTCGCCGCTCTGCATGATCACGCGCTCGTTCCAGCCGGTGGTCCACTCGTCGCCCAGCTCCTGCCAGCGGTAGATCGACCCTTCGTGGATGTCGGTCTCGACGAGATCGCCTGTCGCCTTGTCGAGGATGCGTCCGTGCAGCTGGGCGTTGGGAGCCTCGTAGTTGTCTTTTTTGAACATATCGCACGCCGACAATGTGCCCGCGGCGGCGAAGAGTATCAACAGTTTCTTAATCATAGTCATAATTCTTTTAAAAAAATAATTGACGCCCCGCGCGCGGTTACTTGCCCGGGTTATTGATGAGACCACTCACGCCCGTGTCGGGAATACTGAAGTAGTAGTCGTTGGTCTGGAAGGTGCGGCCGCCGGCGACGATGTCGTGGTACTGCTCCATTCTCAGGAATACATACTTGGGAGTATCCTCGCGCAGGTCGATGAGCTGCACCAGTGCGTGGCGACGGAAGCCCTGCATCTGGCTGTGGTACTCGCGGCGGCGGAACTGGTCGCTCAGACGGAAGTTCTCGAAGGCGAGTTCCACGCGACGCTCCTTGAGCACATTGGCAACGGTCAGCTCGATGTTGTCGGTGTGGCCGGCGCGTTTGCGCAGCGCGTTGAGGTAACCTGCGGCGGCGGTTGCGTCACCGGTGTTGCTTTCGGCCACAGCCTCGGCGTAGTTCAGATAGATCTCGGCCAGACGGAAGTCGATCCACGGAGTGGTCGACGAACGTTCGGCGCCCGAGGGCTGGTTGAACTCCTGGAGGTACTTGCGAATCGAGAAGCCGGTCGAGGTGTAGTTGGCCTCGTCGCCGCTGGTCAGATACTTGAAGCCCGAGGTGGCCGAACCGCCGTAGGTGTTGTACGACACGCCGTCTTTGCCCGTAGCGTTGGCGTCCTGATAGATCATCAGCTTGCCGTTCTGGTCGATCAGCCCGCCCTGCATCACGATGGTCACCCCTTTGAAGGTGGCGCCCGGAACCACGACGCTTGCCAGCAGGCGTGCGTCTTTGTTGCGGAAGGCGTCGTAGGGATCGTCGTACTTGACGAAGGGGATGGCCGCGATCTGGGCGTCGGAGGGGGTGTTGGTCGAGAAGTGGAACGACTCGTTGCCGTCGGTGCGCGTCACGATGGGTGCGCTGGCTCCGCTGCCGTTGTCGGTGTAGTCTTCATAGAGGTCGACCATGTCGAGGGTCACGGCGAAACGGTTGCCCTTGTGGAAACCGGTCGGCACCTGCGACGGCGAGTAGAAGTTGTCGAAGTGGTGCCCCTGATAGTTGGTCGACAAACCGCTGATGTAGTTGCGGCCCAGGATCACCTCCTCGGCGGGGGTGGTGATAAACAGATCCTGGAAGTTCTTGGCAGCTTCGGCGGCGTTGGCGGGAGCGGGACGATAGAGCGAGTAGCCGCCCTCCTTGATGAGCTTGTCCGACGCTTCGATACACTTGCCGTAGAAGTAGGCTGCCTGCGAGGCCTCCATTCCGACGAGCTTCTTGTCGGCGGCTTCGCCTGCGAACGAGACACGGCTGCTGTACTTTGCGATCGAGGCTGCGTAGAGTGCCGCGCGCGACTTGAGTGCGAGTGCCGCCCATTTGGTGGCGCGATACCTCGCGTCGCCGTCGCTGCCCATCTCGGCCTGCGTGGGGAGATACTCGAACGCCTTGTCGCACTCCGTCAACACGAAGTCCCAAGTGTCGTACTCGGTGCTGCGGGGAACCTTCAGCGATTCGGATCCTTCGGCGAAGTAGCTGTCGTCCTGATACTCCGAGATGATCGACACACCGCCGTAACGCTTGGCGAGCTGGTAGTAGATGTAGGCGCGAATGAAGTGCGCCTCGCTCGACAGACGGTTGAACTTGGCCTCGTCGATGACGCCGTTGTCGCGCGCCGTGGCTATGGTGTTCAGGAAGATCGAGATGTCCCTGTTCGCACGATAGGGGTTGGGTTCACGACCGTTAGAACCGTTGTTGTCGTCGCCCATGCGATTGCCCCAGTAGTTGAAGTTACCCGCACCGATACCCATGCCCTGGCTCTGGGTGGCTTCGTCGGTCAACATACCCGGCATCTGCATGGTCTGGTTGCCACTCCAGCTGCGGCGGTTGAAGCCGTTGTCGTCGGGGTGGTAGTTGAAATCCTCCATCGGCATCTGCTGGTAGAGGTTGGCCAACAGTCCGTTGATACCGCCCTCGTCCTGAGTCAGGTTCTCCGCCGGTATTTTGTTGAGAGGCGGAACCTCAAGCCAGTCGTTGCAACCGCTCACAAGTGCCAGCAATCCCGCCGACACCAGTGTCAATCCGTATTTTCTAAAATTCTTCATCACAGTCTAATTAAAAGCTAATGTTGATACCGAAATTGATCGCCTTCATGATGGGGTAGGAGAGTCCCGCGTCCCATTCGTTCTCCCACTTTTCGGGGTCGTACTCCTTCAGCTCCTTGCGGGTGAAGGTGAGCATGTTGGTGGCGTTGGCGTAGACCCTCAGACCCGAGATGCCGATCTTGTCGAGCGCAGTCTTGGGAAGGGTGTAGCCGATCTCGATGTTCTTCAGACGCAGGTAGGTTGCGTTGGGGCGCCACACGTTGGTGATGTTGGCGTCGGTCGTGTTCTCGTAGTTGTAGGGGCGACCGGCAGGATACTTGCCCGGGATCCACTGCGAGTTGGGATCGAGGGGGTTCTGGGGAGTCACGCCGTCGGCCTGCGGAGCCGTGTGCCAACGATCGAGGAACTTTTCGTGCAGGGTCGGGTAGCGTCCGTAGCCCCAGATGTCGTTGTTGCGATAGTTCAACGCGTAGAGCGACGCACCCTGGAAGAGCAGGCTGAAGTCCCACGACTTGTAGCTGCCGTCGACGTTGAAACCGAACTGCAGCGGCGGGTTCACGTCGCCGTAGCCCCAGCCCAACAGCTGTTCGTCGTCGCCGTTGATGCGGCCGTCACCGTTGGTGTCGACAATGCGGTACTGACCGGGCAGCATTCGCGTGTTGCCGCGCGCGCCACCGTTCTGCAGCGGAGCCGTTTCGTAGTCGGCCAGCGAGGTGTAGCGTCCGTCCCAGTCGTAGAGCCAGCCGCCGCCACGGAAGCGATTGCTGTTCTGGTCGAAGTTGTTAACCTCTTTCCATCTGTCCCACTGGCTGTTGAATTTGCCGCGCTCGCGGTGCAGCCACTCGAAGCGGGTGTAGGAGATGTTACCGCCGACGGTGTACTTGAAATCTTCGCCGATGGTGCCGCGGTAGTTGATCGCGAGTTCGAGACCGAGGTTGCGCTCCGAGTTGAGGTTCTCCTGCGGGAACGATGCCCCGAAGGTGTTGGGAGCGGTGGCCACGCGGTTGGCGAGGATGCCCGTCAGGCGGCGTTCGTACCACTCGATCGTCACGTCGAGGTTCCTCACGACGGTCAGGTCGACACCCACGTTGATGATGCGCGACTTAACCCACGACATGTTGGTGTTGACAACCCCGGGAGGATAGAAGCCCGGAGTAACCCCGTCGTTGAATACGTAGCCGTGGTTGCCCGCCTGGGTGTAGGCCGGCAGATACTGATAGAGGTTGCCCTGGTCGAGACCGCTCTCGCCGTACGACGCGCGCAACTTGAGGTTGTTGATCCACGACACGTTGTCCTTCATGAACGACTCCTCGCTGATTCTCCAACCCACGCTCGCCGAGGGAAGCAGAGTCCATCTGCGGCCCGGAGCGTAACGGAAGCTACCGTCGTAACGCGCCATAACTTCCAGCAGGTACTTGCCGCGGTAGTCGTAGTTGACACGGCCCAGGAACGCGGCCGATCTTCTGAACTCGCGCAGACCGCTGTTTGTAGCGCCGGCGGGAGAGCCCATGTCGATGATGTCGGATGTGTAGAAGTCGCTCTCGTAGGTGCGGCGGCCCGTCAGACGGTCGCGACGCTCCTGGGCGGCTTCACCCGCGGCGAGGGCGTTCACTGTGTGGTCGCCGAACGTGCGGCTGTAGTTGAGCTGCACCTTGCCGTAGGTCTTGTGGTAGAGCTGGAAACGACTCTCGTAGGCCACCGATCCGCGCGAACCGGCGGGAGTGTCGGTGTAGTAGTCATAGAGCTGATGCTTGCGGTTGAGTGTGGAGCCGATCTCCTGCCTTGTGTCGTAGGCGCCCAGCACGTTGACGCTCAATCCTTCGATGAACGGCGCGGTGTAGGTCAGGTCCATGGTGGCGTAGGCGGTCTGGTTTTCGTTTCTTTCGTAACCCTCCAGATCGGTGTCGATGAGCGCCGCGGGGTTCTTGCCCTCGGGGCCGACGTACGACAGGTGGCCGTTGTTGGCCATGGTGTAGGGACCCACACCGCGGTCGTTGACCACGAGGCTCTTGTATGTCCAGATAAACGCTTCGCCCTCACGCTGCGACTTGTCGGCGCGGCCGGTGATGTTGAAGTTCAACTTGAGGTTGTCCAACAGCTGGGCGTTCATCGAGGCCGAGAGGTTGAAACGGTCGGCGTAACCGATGTTACTCTTGATGAGGCCGTTGTCCTTTGTGTAACCCACCGAGGCGTAGTAGCCCACCTTCTCGCTGCCGCCCCTCACCGAGAGGGTGTGGTTGGTCGAGGGAACCGCCTTCTTGAGGTACATGTCGAGCCAGTCGTGGTCGGTGTAACCTTCAACTCCGTCCCTGTATTTCTGGAGGACATCGGCAGGGTATTTGGGCTCCGCTCCGATGTTGTTCTGGAACTCGTTCTCCATCACGCGATAGGTGTAGGCGTCGACCATCTTGGGCATACCGGTCGGCATTCGCATACCGAACATGCCGTTGTACGACACGCGCGCGTTGCCCGAGTTACCCTTCTTGGTGGTGACGATGATCACACCGTTGGCCGAGTTCATACCGTAGATCGCGGCCGCGCCGTCCTTCAGAACCGAGAAGCTCTCGATATCCTCCGAGTTGAGCTGTGCGAGTTCGTTGGCGCCGCTCTTGTCCCAGTCGCCGCGGTTGCGCACCACGCCGTCGATAACCACGATCGGCTGGCCGAAACCACGCACGCTGATCGCGCTGTCGAAGGCTCCCGGTTCGCCCGTACGCTGGCGAATGAACAGACCCGCAACCTTACCCTGCACGTTGTTGATCAGGTTGTCGGTCTTGGTGGTCATGATCTCGTCGGCCGAGATCGAGGCGACGGCGCCGGTCAGCGTCTCCTTGCGCTGAACGCCATAGCCCACGACCACAACGTCGTCCAAAACCTGAACGTCGCGCGCGAGTACGATGTTGACCTCGTTGCCCGTGCCCGAAGAGACCTCGTTGGTGAGGTAGCCCAGGAACTGCACGGTCAGCATGGCGCCGGCCGGAACGTTGGAGAGGTTGTACACCCCGTCGACCACGGCGATGGTTGCGATCAGCGGATTGTCGCTCACCGACACCATGGCGCCGATGAGGGGCTCGCCCGCTTCGTCGGTCACGCGGCCCGAGACGGTTCTCGTCTGCGGAGCCTGTGCCCTCGCGGATGTCGTCTGCGCGCCCGTAACGTCGGGAGCGGCCTCGGCACGCGAGATGAAGATCTGACGGTCGTTGATCAGATAGGAGTTGTCGGTCGAGGCGAAGAGCTTGTCGAGAATTTTGTCGACCGTCTCGTCTTTGGCGTTGACGCTGACCTTAAGGTTGTTGTCGATGGTGCCGTCCTGATAGAAGAAGATAAACTCGCTCTGCTCCTCGATCGCTGTGAGAACCTCGGTGATGATCTTGTCGTTCATTTCGAGCGTCAGCCGCGTCATCTGGGAGTAGCTGTTGGCCGATACCGCACGGGATATGCCGATGCTTGCCACCAGCGACAGAACAACGATCGCCACGCGTCTGGCAGCACTTCGTAAAGTGTGTATTGTCATTGCATTGTGTTTTTGTGTTTAAGACTTTGTTTGTTTAGAAGTTGACCGCGCCGTCACTCGATGGTCGGGGCCGTTGAATTTCATCCTGGGTCTCTGTTTTTACATTGGCTTGGTTTTGTTTTTTTAATTTAGGTTAATACTTTAGTTTGTCTGTTATCACATATGTGCTTCCGCTCAGCCCGTAGGCTATGGATGTGCTTTTAGAGAGTCCGTCGAGGATCGTTTCGAGGCGATCCTTCAGGTCGAGCTTGCCCGAAAATCTCATCGGCGCCGCCTCGCGCGAGCAGACGATCGTCAGTCCGTAGTACTGCGACAGGTCGGCGGCGATCGCCCCGAGCGTCTCGCTGCTGTAATAGAGCAGCCCGTCCTTCCACGACACCAGGCGCTGCGCATTGACCTCGCTCACCTTCGAGATGCCGTTGCTCAGCGAGTACATCTCGTCGGGCACCAACACCGTCTCGCGGCTGCGGTCGCCCGCCCCGCGCACCTTCACGCTGCCGTCGACCAACACCACCCGCTGCGAGATGTCGTTGTAGGCGTCGATGTCGAACGAGGTGCCGAGAACCTCCACACTCATGCGGGTTGTCTTCACCGAAAACGGCCTGCGATTGTCGGGAGTCACTTCGAGGTAGGCCCTGCCGTCGACATACAACTCGCGGCGGCGGCGATCGAACTTCCCCGGAAAGGCAATCCTCGAACCTGCGTTCACCCACACCACCGATCCGTCGGGCAGCGTCATGCGCGAGCGTTTCCCCTTGGGCACCACCAACTGATGGTAGTCCGATCCGTCGATGTCGGCCAGCTCGCCCGCCATCACCACCTCGTTGCCCCCCACGGTGATGCTCTTGCCGTCATACTCTATATTGACCTCGCTGCCACCGAAAGAGAGCGACCGTTCGTCGTCGAGGTACAGCTTCACGTCGGCACCCGCCGCGAGGGCCTCGTCGGCGGCCATGAGCGGCGGAAACGCCTCGGAGTCCTTGAGCGCGCCGTCGGCCACAATCAGCGCCATGGCCAGAGTCGCTGCCACCCCCGAGACAAGCGATATCATCCTGAGGCGCATTCCGGCCCGACGCATGCCCGCCTTGTTGGCCACCTCGATGCCCGCCCACATCTCGAACATCTCCTTGTCGAACATCTCGACGGGAGCCACGCGGGTCGACAGCACGAACTCGCGCGCGAACATGAAATCCTCCTCGGTCAACGCCCCGCGCCCGATCATCTCCCGATAGCGCTCCTCCGACTCACGGGACGGACGCAGCTGCGAGGCGATGAACTCATCGTCTTGCAGCAGATCGTAGGCGGTGTATCTGTTCTTGTTGCCGTTGCGCGATATCTTGTGCATGCTTTTTTCTAAGTAATTGAGTTATAGATATTTACCCCCCCCCCTCCCCCGTATTCCGCTTCCTGCCCGAGAGCGATGTCTCTTTTTCTGTTGTCTCTCCGTCGATCGTCTCCCTGACCTTGCGAAACGAGCGCTGCATCAGGTTCTGCAACGACTGGTAGTTGATGCCCATCACCTCGCAGATCTCCGGCAGCTTCATCTCCAGCGTGTAGCGATAGTAGAACACCTCTTTCTGCCTCGCCGACAGTGCGTTCAGCGCGCGCCTGATCCTGCGTTGCCGCTCGTCGGTCTGCTCTCGCTCGATCAGCGACTCCTCGGCCGTGTAGTCTACGCTGAATAGCGGTTCGGTCGAGTTGTCCCACTCGACGGCGCCGCTCTTGTTACTCTTCTTCAGAGCCGTGTATATCTCGTTGCGCAGACTTATTAATAGGTACAGCCTCACCCGCGACACCTCCGCCAACGCCGACCGACGACCATAGAGCTTCACGAACACGTCGTGGATGCAATCCTTGACCAGCTCGCTGTCGTGGGCGAGACGCATACCGTAAGAGAACAACTCGTTCACATATTTACGGTACAGCCAGGCATACACCTCGTCATCGCCCGAGAGAAACCTCTCGCGGACCATGGTGTCTTCCATTGCCTGTGATGATCTTGCCATTGCTGGTTTTGTAGCTGTTGTCTTCGGTTTGTAGCTGATGTTCAGGTGTTTATGTTTTTCGTTCGGGTGTTCACGATAGTCGTCGCGCCGCTCGTGGGGCGCTCGTTTCCGACCGTCCCTTTCGACCGCTTGTGTAACAAGACTGCGATATGTCGTTTTTATACTCACTGTTTCGCAAAATAAATATAAAAATAGTTTAGAACTATTATCTGAAATTCACTGAACTCGCACGCTTTTCCACACACGAACACCTGCCACCCAGCCTCACAGCCCCCTCAGGGCCACACTCGGCAACACGGCACACAAAAAAAGCAGCCACGATTAACGTAGCTGCTGCGGTTTTGTTATGCGCTCCACCCCTCGCCCCAAGCCCCCGCTTCTCGTCCCAAGCCCCCAAATAAAAAAAGGCAATCAGTAATCTGACTGCCTTCTTGTGCTCCCCCAGGGGCTCGAACTGTCGGCGAGGCCGCCGACGAAATTTATCAGGGTTCGAGCCCCGACAAAAAAAGGCAATCCGATCATGGACTGCCTTCAAGTGCTCCCCCAGGGGCTCGAACCCTGGACCCCAACATTAAGAGTGTCGTGCTCTACCAACTGAGCTAGGGAAGCGTCTCTCCGTCGCGCGCCATTCCTCGCGAAAGAGGGTGCAAAGATAATCAAAAATCGAGAACAAAGAATTAAAAACAGAAAAAAATCGTACTTTCGCCCACAATGAAGCGCATCGGCATAATATCCGACACCCACGGCACGTTCGACGAACCCCTGCGAGAGTTCCTCTCCGACGTCGACGAGATCTGGCACGCCGGCGACATCGGCTCACTCGAACTTGCCGACAGCATCGCCGCCCTGAAGCCCCTGAGGGCCGTGCGAGGCAACATCGACGGCGACGCCACACGCCGCGAGTTCCCCGAATATCTGTACTTCGAGTGCGAGGGTGCCAAGGTGCTCATGACCCACATCGGCGGATACGCCGGCCCGGGCCGTCCGCGCGCCTCTGAGATCATCGCCGTCCGTCGGCCCGACATCTTCGTCTTCGGCCACACCCACATCCTCAAAATTTTCCGCGAGCAGACGCACGACACCCTCTGCATCAACCCGGGGGCGGCAGGCCTCCGCGGCATCCACACCGTGCGCACCGCCGTACGCCTAACCCTCGACCGCGGCACCATCGCCAACGTCGAAGTAGGCGAATGGCCCCGCTGACCACCCCTAAACGCGCGCAAGCTTCACAACGCTCGTCCGAGCTCTACTTAAGCCTTATCACCGCCAAAACCGGATTATTCCCCTCCTCAAGAGTAGCGGCAATCTCCTTGAGCCCCGGCGGCAGGATGTCCATATTATCTATCAGATGTATCGCCTGAAAAAGCACCGCTCCGTAATCCCTGTTGAGCGTCGTGTTCCAGACCGTAAGCCAATGCTCATGCAACCCAAGATCGTACAGTCTGGGGTCCTGCGCGGGGAAATATCGCCACTCCTCCGTCTGCGGCAGACTGAATATCTTTTCTCTCCCTTTATCGAAAACAAACCCTCGTCTCTCCATGTTCGGATAGTAGGGTGGCCAAAAAACGATGCTGAAAAAGAGGTATCGCTCCGTCTCGAACGAGGGAAGAGCCATGATTTCGTGCCCATAGAGTTCTTGTCGCGGATATTTGGATTTGTCGACCATACGGGGCGACACCTCCATCGTCTCCCTGCTGATCCACGAGATAGTGTCGCTGCGCATACTGCACAAGAACACCCCCTCGCGGCCCTGCACCATTGTCGAATTACGCATGACCCAATCCGGGTCGGGCATATATGGCCTCTCCAATCTGACGGGCAACGGCTCCATTTCCCAATCCGACGTCGACATAAGAGAAAAAGGTATGGGATTAGGTGCGTTTCGACTCTCGTGTCGGTAGTGCAATATCACATAGTCGCGATTCAGCGGAGCAATACGAGGCACAGATGACATAAACTCAGGACTCCCACCTCGTTTAAAATCGAATGATGCGGCGTCATCGTACTCAAAAACACCCAGCATACCCTGTACATAGACCGAATTACTCTCCGGCTCGACCCAAAAATTGAAATTACCCTGCCCCCACTCCCCGAGGCCTCGCCCCCTTCTGTCAAGTTTTCGCAGAGGGTTACCCAACCTGTCGAACACATAGATGCCTCCATTCTCCTGACGGATATATATATCATCTTCGTCTATGGATATTTCGTTGCCATACTGATACATGGAGCCGAGAAGATACCCCTCATCCACCCCCTTAAGAGGAACATAAGTAACCTCCGCAACATCACTAAAGCGCAGGTCAAGCACGGGATAGTCGATCGAGTTGTCGAAAACAATCACCCCGTCGACATAGTCACCGCCGCCTTGCCCGCACGCCGCGAGTATGCAAACCGAGAGCAAACCCCCAAACCGTCCCATGAGACACATTTTCTACAAAAATAGCAAAAAATAATCAAAAATACCGAAGCCACCCCCAAAGTCTAAACAACATATAAAAACAGCCCTCGCTCATATAAAGAAACTATAAAGATCGCAATTCTTATAAAATATACTTATAATCACCCCCGTTATCTCTCCAAAAATAACGGAGGAAAAAATGCAGAACAGCAAACCGTCAAAGCAGTTAGAAAACCTGATCGCCCTCGGGGCGTTCGAGGCCGAGAGGCGCGACCAACGTACCAATCTCCTTGACCGTCTGTTCCTTATCATGTTGGGACAGAAGGGCAGCCACGCCGTGCGGATCCTGCGCGCGCACCTCAAGGATTGGGAGCTCTACCAGATCAAGCTGCGCATCGAGCGCGAGGTCGACCGCACCGGCGCGTCGGCGCCCGAGCAGAGCCGCGAGGAGTTCTTCACCGACCTGATCGCCGGACTCAACGAGATCGCCGCCATCCGCACCGGCGCGCGCCACGCCTCGCAGTCCGACACGACCGCGGCACCCGAAATCGCCAACCTCTTCGACAACGCAACCCCCGAAAACCCCGAAACTCCCACAACTCCCGAACTCCCAAAAGTCTCCCCCGACACGGGCGACCTGCTGCTCTACGTCATCGCCGCGACCGACAGCATCGCCGGCCGCCTCTTGGCCATGTACCATATCCAGGCCGACGACGTGAGCCGCGACCTGTCGAATCTCCCCGCCGAGGAGCTGCTCCTCAGCGAGATCCGCGTCATCCGTCGCCGCGAGGGCAACCCCGCCGCCATCGGTGACTCCGCCGAGCAGCCCACTAACGAGGAAGCTCCCGCCCGCCCCACAGCCAAGAAGAGCCCCGCGTCGATGCTCGCCCGATACGGCACCGACCTCACCCTCGCCGCCTCCGAAGGGCGCATCGACCCCGTTGTTGGCCGCGAGCGCGAGATCGAACGCATGACCCAGATTCTGGGCCGCCGCAAAAAGAACAACCCAATTTTAGTAGGCGAGGCGGGAGTAGGCAAGAGCGCCATCGTCGAGGGTCTTGCCCTGCGCATCTCCTCCGGCGACGTCCCCGCCACGGTGCGAGGCAAACGCCTCTTCTCTCTCGACATGGCCTCGTTGGTGGCCGGCACCAAGTTTCGCGGCGAGTTCGAGGAGCGCATCAAGAGCCTCGTCGACGAGCTGGTCGAGCGGCGCGACGCCATCATCTTCATCGACGAGGTGCACACCATCGTCGGCGCCGGCTCCACCCAGGGCAGCCTCGACGTTGCCAACATCCTCAAACCCGCCCTCGCGCGCGGCGAGGTGCAGTGCATCGGCGCCACCACCCTCGACGAGTACCGCGAGAACATCGAGAAGGACGCCGCCCTTGAGCGCCGTTTCCAGAAGATCATCGTCGAGCCCGCCTCGCGCGAGCAGGCGTTGGAGATTCTGCGCAGCATCGCCCCCCACTACGAACGCCACCACTCGGTCACCTACACCGACGAGGCGTTGGCCGCGTGCGTCGAGCTGACCGACCGTTACATCACCGACCGCCACCTCCCCGACAAAGCCATCGACGCAATGGACGAAGCCGCTTCCGGCGTGCACAAAGAAGACCCTAACATACCGGTCGAAATTACCGCCACCCACATCGAACAGATCATAACCACCATGACCGGCATCCCCGTCGAACGCGTCTCCGAGGGTGAGTCCTCGCGCCTCGTCCGCCTCGGCGAACACCTCTCGGGCCAGGTCATCGGCCAGCAGGCGGCGGTGCAAAAGGTGTCGCGCTCGATCATCCGCAGCCGCTCGGGCCTCAAGGATCCCGCCAAACCGATCGGCGTCTTCCTCTTCGTCGGCCCCACGGGCGTGGGCAAAACGCTGCTCGCCAAGGAGCTCTCCAAATGGATGTTCGACCGCCCCGAGGCGCTGGTGCGCATCGACATGAGCGAGTACTCCGAGAAACACAACGTCTCGCGCCTCATCGGTTCGCCCCCGGGATACGTTGGCTACGGCGAGGGCGGCCAACTCACCGAGGCTGTCCGCCGCCAACCCTACGCGGTGGTGCTGCTCGACGAGATCGAGAAGGCCCACCCCGACATCTTCAACGTGATGCTCCAGATGTTCGACGACGGTCACCTCACCGACGGCCTCGGCCGGCGTGTCGACTTTCGCAACACCATCATAATCATGACCTCCAACGTTGGCACCCGCGCCCTCGCTCTTCGCGGCCCGTCGGTCGGATACGCCACCTCGGCCACCGCGTCGCGCGCAACCGCCAGCCGCGAGGCCGAGTACCGCGGAGCGCTCGAACAGACCTTCGCGCCGGAGTTCATCAACCGCATCGACGACATCGTGATCTTCAACACGCTGGAGTCCGACGACGTCGTCCGCGTGGTCGACCTCGAACTCGGGGCCCTTGCCTCTCGCGCCGCCAAGCTCGGCTACGCGCTGGAGTTCACCGAGGCCGCCCGTCGCGAACTCGCCACTCGGGGCTACGAACCCGACTACGGAGTCCGTTCGCTCAAGCGCACGATCCTCGACACGATCGAGGAGCCGCTGGCCCAAATGATAGTCTCGGGCGAACTCTCCGACGGCGACACCATCTCCATCGACGACGAACTCCAATTAACAATTAAGAGTTAACAATTAAGAATCAGCTCCCGTCATTGCGAGCCCGCAGGGCGAAGCAATCCAAAATTCCGCGTAGACCATTTTCAATTTTCAATTTTCAATTCTCTACCCCCCCCCGTCATTGCGAGGAACGAAGCAATCCAGAAAGGCTCCCCCCCCCCCAAGGGAGCCCTTTTTGTTTTACACTATCTTTACTGCCTGTCCACATACTCGTAAAATATGGGCGGTGAAGTCGAAAGATTTTAACTACCTTTGCAAGAACAAAAACCAGCAACCATGAAAACCCTGGAGACCGAACTTTGCGCCTACGGCATCGAAGCGGTGCGCACTGCCGCGTCGGAGGGCGTCACGCGCGTCGAACTATGCGCCGGCCCACTTGAGGGCGGCACCACCCCCTCCGCCGCCACCATCGAACTTGCCCGAGAAGCGGCAAACAACCCCGCAGGCAACAACAACAGCACCGAACTCCACATAATGATCCGCCCACGAGGAGGCGACTTCCTATACTCCGACGACGAGTTCGCCCAGATGCGGCGCGACATCACCATTGCCAAGCAGGCCGGCGCCGACGGAGTGGTCTTCGGCCTGCTAACCCCCGACGGCGACATCGACACGACGCGCGCAAAAGAGCTGGTCGAACTCGCCCGACCCATGGAGTGCACCTTCCACCGAGCATTCGACGTCGCCCGCGACCCCATGCAAGCCTTGGAAGATATCATCGCCTCGGGTTGCCGCCGCATCCTCACCTCGGGCCAGCGCGCCACCGCCCCCGAGGGCATCGAGATAATCGGCCAACTCACCAAGGCCGCCAACGGCCGAATAGAGATCATGGCGGGCTCGGGAGTCAACCCGACCAACGGCCGCGCCCTCGCCGCCGCGGGCATCGACGCCCTCCACTTCAGCGCGAGCGCCGTGCGCCAGGGCGGCATGCGCTACCGCAGCCCCCACGTCGGCTTCTCGTCTGGCTGCGCCTCCAACGACCACCGCCTCACCTTCGCCGACCCCACCTTCGTGCGCGCCATGGTCGCCATCGCCCGCAACGCCGACTTAATTGACAATTGATAATTAGCTACGCAGTATTAGGAATGTCATCCCGACAGAGCGAAGCGACGAGGGATCTACCTTATACAATTTTCAACTTTCAACTTTCAATTTATCTGACAATAACCTCCCGAACCAACACCGACCCCGAGCGCATATTAATGGCATCGCGAAGCACCCCCCGCCGCATAAAAGTCTCATGTCGCACAACCGACGAAGATATGCGCACGGTAAGAATCCCATTTTTAAACACCACCCCCTCCGTACACGACGCCACCATCGGCCCCGCGACTTCACTCCACGTCGTCGGCAGCCGCCCCTCGGCAATGTTGCGCCTGATGACCGGATCGCGAAACAGATCGTCCACCAACTCACCAACCCTCACCGTCCGCGTCCGCCTCATAGCACTTCCCCTCCCGAAATTTCAAACAATGAACACTCCGACCCCGCCCGCCGCAACACCCCCTCAAGCCGCTCGCGATTGCAGTCCGAGATAAATATCTGCGCCGCCGGAACATCGCCCCCATAAGTCACAAGCCGAATAAGCCGCTCCACCCGCCCCGAGTCCAACTTGTCGAACAGATCGTCCAACAGCAATATAGGAGTCTCCCCCGTCAACTCCCTCACGACCACAAACTGCGCCAGCTTCAGCGCCACTAAGAAAGATTTCTGCTGCCCCTGCGAACCATACCTGCGCAGCGGGTCGCCGCCGATCCTCATCACCACATCGTCGCGATGAATGCCGCCGGTCGAGAATCCGCCCGCGATATCTTTTTCGCGCACCGCCTCCAACACCGCCGCCATCCCGCGCCCCGTCACCTCCGACCGATAGTTCATCGACACCTCCTCGCGATCGTCCGCCAGCCGCGCGTAGTACTCGGCCACCAGCGGCACCATCCGCCCGACGATCTCCGCCCGCCGCGCATTGATCCTGTCACCATGCTCGGCAAGCTGCATATCGAAAACCTCCAATATCTCACCGCTACCTCCGTCACGCAACAGCTTATTCCGCTCCGCCAACACCGCGTTGTACCTCACCAAATTTTGCAGATACCCGCGATCCAACTGCGAGATAAAGGCATTGAGCCACCGCCGCCGTTCATCTGCCGCGTCGCTAATCAGAAACGTGTCGGCCGGCGACACCATCACAATCGGCACCACCCCAACGTGCTCCGACAACCGCTCATACTCCTTGCCATCCGCCTTCATCTTCTTGCCGCCGCCCCCGCCGCCCCCGCCACTACTCCCCGAAGGCGCAAACGAACACGACACCCTGAGCCCATGCCCCGCGTCGGCCGTGTACTCGCCCTCTATCACAAAGAACTCCGCCCCATGCCTCACCGCCTGACGATCCGTCCCGCCGAGCGACGAACGGCACATCGACAGATAGTGAATAGCATCCAACACATTGGTTTTTCCGGCACCGTTTTCGCCCACAAGGCAGTTGAGACCCTCCGAAAATCGGAGCTCTCCGGAGGCTATGTTCTTGAAGCCCACGAGCGACAGGCGGCGAAGTATCATATGATGTGGATGATTTGTTTCGGTCAAAGATACTAAATAAAAAAAAAGAGTTATCTTTGCAGTCTCAATTTTGCAAAAAAAATCCGAACAAACGATATGGCAAAGCGTAGAAGCACGGCGCCCAAGGCTCAGGCCGCGCAGACCGAAAAAGACCCCGAAGTAAAGATCGAGAACGCCCTCGGACAGACCGAAGCGTGGATCGAAAAGAATTGGAAACCAGTTAGCTATGTGCTCATGGCGGCTCTCGTCGTCGCGGCGGCAGTCTACGCCTACGAAGGGCTGTACCGCGCCCCGAGGAGCCAGCGTGCGGCCGACGCGATGTTCGTCGCCGAGCAGCACTTCATCGCCGGCGACTGGGCCACCGCCCTCAATGGCGACGGCGTCAACTCCGGATTCGTCGACTTGGTAGCTGATTTCGGCGGCACCTCGCAGGGTCGTCTGGCGGCACACTACGCCGGCATCGCGTTCCTCAAGGAGGGCGATTTGGACAACGCGCTCACCTATCTGTCGAAGTACCGCCCCTCGCGCGGCATCCCCAACGCCGTTGTCAACGCCCAGAACGAAGGGCTGCGTGGCGACGTCTATGTCCAGAAGGGCGACTACGCCGCCGCCGTCGGCCACTTCCGCAAGGCAGTCGACGCCGCCGACAACATCTTGACTACTCCTCTGTATCTCCGCAAGTTGGGCCTCGCGCTCGAAGCCACCGGCGACTACGCGGGGGCGCTGGCCGCCTACAAACGAGTGTCGGAAGATTATCCGGCAAGCCTCGAAGCGCGCGACATCACCAAACTCGCCGCCGAAGCGGAGCAGAAACTTTAGCGTTAATTGTAACTGTAACTATAACTGTAACAGCCCTTTTCGCAGGATGGCCATCAAGAAGAGAAACCTGTCGCACTACACCTCCGTGCCCCCCGCCGACGAGATGCGTTTCGGCATCGTGGTGTCGGAGTGGAACGGCGAGGTGACCGAGGCGCTCCTCAAAGGGGCGGTGCAGACCCTGCGCAAGGCGGGGTGCGCCGAACACAACATCCTCATAAAGTATGTCCCGGGGGCGTTCGAGCTCTCGCTGGGCGCGCAATTCTTCGCCGAGTACACCGACGTCGACGCCGTGATCGCGTTGGGTTGCGTGATCCAGGGCGAGACCAAACACTTCGACTATATCTGCTCAGGAGCCACTCAGGGCATCATGCAGCTGCAAATCGCGTGGAATATGCCCATCGCATTCGGCCTGCTCACGGTCGACAGCATGGAGCAGGCGCTGGCACGCGCCGGAGGCGAACACGGCAACAAGGGCGACGAAGCCGCTGTCACCGCCATCAACATGGTGAAACTCCAGAACGAAATGGAGGCCTCCGCCGAAAATATCAACCGCGAATTCACCCGCAACGTCAACTGATTCGGAGCCGGAACGGCGTAATGGCCTGAGTGTCATCACCTAACAGGCTATAACTAAGTTTTTAGTTATATAACTAAAGTCTTAGTTATAGCGGTTGTAAACACATTGAAAATAGTTGAAAATGAGTGATTTACCTGAATTCAAGTACAGCCCCAACTGCTACACAAACGACGAGGTGTTTGAAAAAGCACTCCCGGGTGAATCGAAGACCTGCCAGTGCTGCGGCGAGAAGACCGAGTACTATCGCGGAATGTACGCGAGGAAAAATGTGAAGTGCATCTGCCCCCGCTGTTTTGCCAACGGAGCCGCCGCCCAACTATTTGAGGCTGAGTCGATTCAGAATGCCGAGCCGATCGAAAACGGCGCGGATAGGGTCGACGAGCTGATACACCGCACGCCCGGATTCAATTGCTGGCAGGGCGAAATGTGGCTCGCGCACTGCAACGATTTTTGTGCCTATATCGGGGATGTCGGCACTAAAGAGCTGGAGGAGAGGGGGATTGCAGATGAGGTTTTTGCCGATTACGAGGAGCGGGACGAGTTCGACGTCGAGGATGTGCGCAACTATTTGGAGTGCAAAGGCAGCATGGCGGGGTATCTTTTTCGATGTCTGCATTGCGGCAAATATCGACTGTATGTCGATGCGGATTGACGAAAAGCGTGACATATGTCACGCTTTTTTTTTGTCGGGTGTTACCTATGTCACGTTTTTTTTGGGGTGGTGTTACCTATGTAACGGTTTTTTTGGTCGAGTGTTACGAATGCGACACTTTTTTTTGGGCTTTTTTGTGGTTTTTTCGGTTGTTGCCTCTTATTATTATAGGTATGGTCTCTTTTTTTGTCGTTTTGTAGGGTCTTTTATGTTGGTGTGTTATTACGTTTTTGGTATCTGTTTTGTTTCAGTTTTTTGAATTTTTTGTGATATTTTTTTGTTGGAAATTTGTTGCGCTGGCGCGCCTTACTTTTTTTGATGAGCAAAAAAAGTAAGCAAAAAAACTCACCCCGAGGCGAAAAACGGCTAAAACCGACCGCCTAACGTTCGAAATCGACGCCTTCGGCGCTTTTGGAACCAAAAG
>JAITWH010000002.1 GCA_031285405.1 Alistipes sp. | reverse complement strand
CTTTTGGTTCCAAAAGCGCCGAAGGCGTCGATTTCGAACGTTAGGCGGTCGGTTTTAGCCGTTTTTCGCCTCGGGGTGAGTTTTTTTGCTTACTTTTTTTGCTCATCAAAAAAAGTAAGTCGCGCCAGCGAAAGCCGGAACGCCGGCGGCGATTTTTATTCCGCGTAGCCAATTATCAATTATCCATTATCAATTATCAATTGCCCCCCCCCCGCAACCCCATTTTCAATTCTCAACTTTCAATTACTAAAGCCCCAAAACCCCCTTAAGAAGCCGATACCCCCCCTCACTAATCCGAATCGAACCACCCCCGGAGCCCCCACCACCCCGCAAACCAGCCCCGGAACCACCACCCCGCGCCGACACCCCCCGAAGCACCAAAACATGCTCCCGCCCGGAGGTCTCGATTCGGCTGATATGCCCCACCGCAACGATATACGACCTGTGCACACGCACAAACCGGTCCCGCGGCAACACCTCCTCAAACGCCTTCATGGTCCCCTCCTTGAGCCAACGCCCTGACTCAGTGACGATTGCAACATAATCCCCCTCGGCCTGCAGATACACAATCTCGCCAACCCCAATCACCTCGATCCGCCCGCCGGCCCCGCGAACGGTCACCCGCTCGATGCACTCCTGCGCCGCCGCGGTGGGAACGCCCACAGCCGACGCTTCAGCCGCCCCTTCAACCGCCCCGCCAACTTCCGCGTATCTCAATCCGCCGCCGTCGGCGCTCCGACTTTCACTTTTCACTTTAAATTTTTCACTCTGATTCAGAAATTCCGACGGAATTTCTGAATCAGAACGCCCTGCAAACCAATACCATAGAACAAAACAGACATACACCACCGCACAAAGAATCCCCCTCGCCGGCACCGTCGCCAGAAATCCCACCGGAAACTCCGGAAGCCCCGAAACCCCCGCCGCCAGACCCCCCGAAACCCCCTCGGGAATCCCCATCGTCAGTTCCGAAACGCCCTCCGCCAGACCCCCCGAAGCCCCCAAAACTTCCACCGCATCCGAGGCCAAAATCCCCACCATCAGCCACATAGCCAAACACTCCGCCCCCACCGCCACCACAACAAACAGCACCCCCGCAGCCCCGATCATCGCCCCCGTCCCAAACCTCAGCGGCCCCGCCAATCTCCGCCCACTCCGCACAGCCGCCCCCCGCCCGGCCCGCGTACCCAAATTCTGCGTAGCCAAAACCGCCGCCGGCGTTCCGACCTGCGTAGCCAAACCCGCCGTGGGCGTTCCCACCCGCGTAGCCAAATCCGCCGCCGGCGTTCCGGCCGCCCCATATTTCAAAACATTCCATAGCATCAAACTTTCAACCCCCGAAACCAACCAGAAAACCAACCCGTCGACAACCATCAAACCCACCGGCAACCCCCCGCCCGAAGCCCCAACAAGCCCCCCGCCGAAACCTCCCCCCGCGGCCAAACCAAAAGCCACCGAGTAAGCCGCCGCAAAAACCCCATAGATCAGGGCAAACCTAAACAAGGCAAATCTGTTTTCCGTTATAGGATTCACACTCAATTAATTAACTATTAAAAAAACACTTCCCCTCCCCCCATTCTGCGTAGCCAAATCGTCATTGCGAGGACGTAGTCCGAAGCAATCCAGGCCGGAACGCCGGCAGCGGCGGCAGCGGCCGCAGCGATTTATTCCGCGTAGCCCAAATACGGCGTAGCCCATTTTCAATTTTCAATTCTCAACTTTCAATTAACCCGCGTTAGCCCATTGTCTATTTTCAATTCTCAATTTTCAACTACTTAACCTCCCCCCCCCCAAATACATTACTCGCCCGAATAACCAACTTCCGCCCATCCGAATACCCCTCTCCGATGGCCGCCGGAAGCCGTTTATCGGAAAATCCCCCAAACACCGACTCGTTGCGAATCTCGATCACCCACCCCTCGGGCGCGTCGATCTCGACCCCGCCAAACGCCGACTCGATCACCAACCAGGTCTCGCCCTCGGGCAACGCGGTACGCCTCAGATCGAGCTTCACCCCGCCAAAAATCACCCCGATGCGCCCGCCGCGAAACTCCGGATCGAGATACACCTGCTCCGTGCCGCCAAACACCACCCCGATGTCGATCACCCCCGAAGCCCGCGACCCGCCGCCACCAATGCCACCATCATCACCATCACCCTCCCCCCGACGACCCGCACCCGAAAAGCCACCATCAGAAAAATCCCCCCCAATAAACACCCCTCCACGACCCTTCCGCCCATGCGAGCAGTTTTCGTACCACCCCCCGCGCCGCCGCCCAAAGAGCACGCTACCCAAAATCAGCACCCCGCCGACCACCAACAGCACCGGCCAAAAAGCCTCGCCCGCGCCGCTCGCCTCGATGTCGGGATAGATCCGCGCCAACCGCCGGACAATAAAAAATCCACCAACGGCCAGCATCACCGCCGCCCCCATAAGCCGCCCGCGAGCCCCCTCGACCATCGCCCCGACCAGCAGCAGCATCTGCCACGAGAAGAACACCCGCCGCCACTCGCCGGGCAGCGCCCCCGAGTTGAACCCCAACAGCAGCGCCCCCGCAACGATCACCATTATGGCAAACGGAATCGCCCCCCCGCTGCCGTCGTGAATGTCGCCGCCATAACGACACGACGGGTCGCGCCGACGCAACACCATGACACTCAGGCACCAACCCCCCGCCGCGATGGGCAACAGCGCCCCCACCGCCAACGCAAACTCCCAAGGAAATCCGCTCGCCGGCACCGTAGGCAGCGCCCGCATCGACCACCATAGCCCCGCCCCGCCGACCGCGGTCAGCGCCATGCCCAACAGCCCGATCGCACTCAGGCCCCCCTTTTCTTTCTCGACGATTTTCATAATTTTCATGATTTTTGAAATTTCTGTTTTCGCACTCTCATCCTGCAAAAGTAACTATTTTCGCTGCTGCAAAGTAAACATTTCCACCCCCCGAAAGCAACACTTTCCCGACCAACCCCGCAAAATTCCCCGACGAATCCGTATTTTAACCCGACAAAAAAGCCGCCCCCAAAAGGACGGCTAACAGTTTTGCGTAGCTAAAATAATCGCTGCGGCCGTTGCCGCTGCGTAGCTAATTCTTAATTTTTAATTCTAAATTCTTAATTGACTAAACCAGCCCCGAGAACCCCATAAAAGCCATAGCCAAAATCCCGGCCGTGACCAGAGCGATGGGCGTACCGCGAAAAGCCCGAGGCACATCCTCTATCTCAAGCCGCTCGCGAATGCCCGCAAAAATCACCAACGCCAACGCAAAAGACACCGCCGTCCCAAAGGCAAAAACCACCGACTCCAACAGCGAGTACTGCTTCTGTATCAGCAAGATAGCCACCCCGAGAACGGCACAGTTGGTGGTGATGAGCGGCAGAAAAATCCCCAGCGCCTGATAGAGCACGGGGCTCACCTTTTTGAGCACAATCTCCACCATCTGCACCAGCGCGGCGATCACCAGAATAAACACGATGGTCTGCATGTACTCGATCCCCAGCGGCACAAGTACGTAGTACTGAAGCATATAGGCCACCATCGACGAGATCGTGATCACAAAAATCACCGCCGCACTCATCCCCATCGAGGTCGACACCCGGCTCGAAACCCCGAGAAACGGACAGATGCCCAAAAACTGCGCAAAGACGACATTATTGACAAAAATCGTCGAAATTATAATCAGAATTAATTCCATATCGCTACTTCGTTTTAGCCACCAACTTATTGAACATCACCATAATATACCCCAAAACTAAGAACGCCCCGGGGGCCAGCACAAAGATCAGCATGCCGTCGCCCTCGATAAATCGCCACCCGAAAACCGAGCCGCTGCCCAGCACCTCGCGCACGGCCCCGACCAGCGTCAGCGACAGCGTAAACCCGAGTCCGATGCCCACCCCGTCGAGCGCCGAATCGACCACACCGTTCTTGGCGGCGAACCCTTCGGCGCGCCCTAAAATGATGCAGTTCACCACGATAAGCGGAATGAACACCCCCAGCGTCGCATACAGATCGGGCAGCCACGCCTTCATGCACAGCTCCACGATCGTCACAAACGCGGCGATGATCACGATGTAGGCAGGGATCCTCACTTTCGACGGTATAATGCTCTTAACCAGCGAGATAACTATGTTCGACATGATCAGCACAGCCATCGTCGCCGCGCCCATCCCCGCGCCGTTCACCGCGCTCGTGGTCGTGCCCAGCGTCGGACACATCCCCAGCAGCAACACGAAGGTGGGATTATTCTTGACTATCCCCGAAATTATTATTCCTAATTTATTCATTGTCAGTCTGTTTTGCATCATTTGTCAGATTTTCGGAAGCACCCTCGCGCGCCTCCAACACGACGTTTTCGCCGCCGCCCAAAGCCTCTCCAAATGGGCTGTTCAAGGCACTCCCGCGCGCCTCCAACATAGCCGCAAAAGCCCGCGCAATCGCGTCGACATAGGCCCGAGAGGTGATTGTGGCGGCGGTCAGGGCATCCACCTCGCCACCATCTTTACGCACCGCCATGCGCATATCCGACGGGTTGCGCCCTTCGAAACTCGCTATCAGCGGATTGCCGGCGTCCACCATTTTGCTGCCCAAGCCCGGAGTCTCGGCATGCTGCAATACCTTCACCGCCAACACTTTGCCGTCCGGAGCGAACCCCACCATCAGGCGAAACTCGCCCGAAAATCCCATCGTCGTGGCCGTCTCCACCGCGTAGCCCACGACGCTCCCGCCGGCCGTCGCGGTGTGCACCGTCACCGGAATCCCGTCGAGAGTGCTCTCCAGAGGCACAATCGCGTCGAAATCGGGCAGCACATCGCCCAGCGCCGCCGTCTTGTTTGCCTCGACAGCCGCGGCGATCGGCTCCTCGGTGATCCGGTAGACGTAACCCACCCCCGCCGAAGCGATGGTCGAGATGCCGCCCAACACGAGAATCATATTTAACAGTGTGTTTTTCATTGTCTTTCAAACGTTTACGTTGTTCAGCGTAATCTTTTATCTGCCCGTGCGGCTCACACCGAAGTGCGTGGGTTTGACATATTTGTTGATGAGCGGCACGACGGCGTTCATGATCAGAATCGCGAACGACATCCCCTCGGGGTAGGCGCCCCACACACGTATGATGATGGTTATCAGCCCAATACCCACACCGAAGATCACTCCGCCCCGCACCGTCATGGGCGAGGTCGAGTAGTCGGTCGCCATGAACAGCGCGCCCAACATCGCGCCGCCGGTCAGCAGGTGAAACACGGGCGAGAGGTAGCTCTCGGGCGCAATTGCCCACATCAGCCCGCCGAAAACGGCCATCGTTCCGAGCACCGCCACCGGAATGTGCCAACTTATCACCCTGCGAATCAGCAGATAAGCTCCGCCGACAATCAGCGCCAGCGCCGCCACCTCGCCGAACGATCCGCTCTTCAGTCCGACGAGTAAGTCGCTGAGGTTCAGCTGACTCATCACCTCGCTAACCTTCGCGCCACCCTTCAGCGCCTCCTTCGCGAAGGCCAGCGGAGTCGCCCCCGTGGTGGCGTCGACACCCACCAACGGGAACGACGTCATCTGCACCGGATAGGCGATCAAAAGGAACACACGGCCCACCAGAGCGGGGTTGAACGGGTTTTTGCCCACTCCGCCGAAGGTCATTTTGCCGATCGCGATCGACACGAAAGCCCCCAAAATCACCATCCAGAGCGGGATCGAGGCGGGTAAATTGAATGCCAAAAGTACCCCCGTTACCACCGCGCTGAGGTTGCCGATTGTGGCCGGGCCTTGGATTAAGTATCTCTGTATCAGCCACTCGAACGACACGCAGCACGCCACCGAGATGACCGTGACCGCCAATACCGACCAGCCGAAAATCCACACGGAGACCGCCAGGGCCGGCATTAGCGCTATCAGGACGTCGCCCATTATGCGGCTTGTGGAGCGGCTGGTGAAGAGGTGCGGCGAGGGCGAAACTATTAAATTTTGCTTCATTTTTTGGTTTTTTTGCTGCTTTTTTGTTCTGGTTTTTGTTGCTTTTTTGGTTTTTTTTGCGCTTTTGGGGGCGGCGGGTTGCGAAAAGTGTTACAAATGACACGCTTTTTTTGGGCCGAGTGTTACCGATGTAACACTTTTTTTTGGTCGAGTGTTACCGATGTAACGCTTTTTTTTGGTCGAGTGTTACGAATGTAACACTTTGTTTTTGGCGAGTGTGACATTTGTTACACTTTTTTTGGTCTTTTTTGTCTTTTTTGGTGCTTTTTGGTGTTTTTTTGCGGTTTTTTAGTCTTGTTGCCTCTTATTATAATAGGTATGGTTGTTTTTTAGTAGTTGTACGCGCGCCTTTGATGGGGGCGTGACACTACGTTTTGGCTACCTGTTTTGTTTCAATTTTGTCTCGGTTTTTGTTGAATTTTTGCAAATTTATTTTGCAGCGGGTGTTGAAGTCGCTGCAGGTGAGGGTGTTGCGGGTGAGGGTGGGGCAGTCCGGGCGCGAATGATTTTGTTGACCTCGCCCTTGCCCAAGCGGATCCAATCCAACAGCGGAATGTGGCTCGGGCAGATGAACGCGCAGCTGCCGCACGAGATGCAATCGACCACGACGCCGGCTTCGAGTTCTGGCCACAACTGCTTCTGGGTGAGGCGACTAAGCAGGTAGGGCTCCAGTCCCATGGGGCAGGCGGTGACGCAGCGTGCGCACTTTATGCAGTCGGTTTCGGGGGGACGCACCGACTCCCTTGGGCTCATCACGACGACTCCCGAGGTGCCCTTTGTGACCGAGGTGTCGGGGTTGGATAGGGCTCGGCCCATCATTGGGCCTCCTCCTATAATCTTCATGTATTCAGTGGGTTGCGGGTTTTCGTTGCTGCCGGTTTTGTCGGTTTTGATGCCTCCGGCGGCGGCGATGAGCGTCGAGATGGGGGTGCCGACCCTTGCGAGGAAGTTCGACGGGCGCGCGAGGCCTCGGCCTGTTACCGTTACGACCCTCTCTATCAGTGGTTTGCGCTTCTGCACAGCCTCGTAGACCGCGAGCGCCGTGCCGACGTTTTGCACCACGCAGCCCGTGTCGATCGGCAGCGCGCACGACGGAACTTCGCGGCCGGTGAGGGCGCGGATGAGCTGTTTTTCGCTCCCCTGGGGGTACATCACCTTGAGCGGAACTATCTCTATTGCAGGCAGTTGGTTCAGGAATCCGCCCTTGAATTCGCCCACCACGCGGCGCAGGTTGGCGATCGCGTCGGGTTTGTTGTTTTCGATGCCGATGTAGATTTTTTCGACCCCAAGCGCGTAGGCCATAAGTCCCACTCCCACAATGACTTCGGGGCCGCGTTCGAGCATCACTCGATGGTCGGCCGTGAGGTAGGGTTCGCACTCTACTCCGTTGATTATCAGTGTCTCAGCACGTTTTCCGGCGGGGGGTGAGAGCTTGACCTGCGTGGGGAACGTGGCGCCGCCCATGCCGACCACGCCCGCCTCGGCGATGCGTGCGACCACCTCCGACGGGCTGAGCGCGCACTCCGTCACGAGGGTCGGCGAACGGTCGATCGTGGGGGCCCATTCGTCGCCTTCGACGCTGATTATCACCGCCATAACCTTGCAACCGGAGCCGTTGGTCACCGCCTCGACAGCCGACACAGTGCCCGAAACGGGCGAGTGGATTGTCGACGAGACGAAGCCGCCGGCGCGCGCAATCAGTTGACCTACAACGACTTTGTCGCCCTTGGCCACCTCGGCCACAGCCGGCGCGCCGATGTGCTGCGACAGGGGGATCGTCACCGTCGCGGGGGGCGGTAAAATCTCTATCGGGGCGCTCGCACTGAGCTTATTTTCAGGCGGATGGATGCCGCCCATTGGGAAAGTTTTCAACATATGATTCGATTGAATATCAGCCGCAACGGCGGCTCCGAATTATTTTTTGCGTAGCTTAAATCGCTGTCGGCGTTCCGACTTTTGGGGGGAAGCCGGTTTCGATGATGGCTCCGGTGGGGCATTCGGCGACGCATTTGCGGCAGAGGCGGCACTTGGTGGGATCGATGTAGGCGAGGTTCGACTCCACCGTGATCGCCTCGAACGCGCACACCTTCACGCACTTACCGCAGCCGATGCAGGCGACTTCGCATGCTTTGCGTGCCACGGCGCCCTTCTCGCGGTTGACGCACGATACGAAAACTCGGCGCGATTTTGGGCCTTTTCGCCGCAGCTCGATGATGAGCTTCGGGCATGCCCCGACGCACTTGCCGCATGCCGTGCAACGCTCGTCATCTACCTGAGGCAGACCGGTTTGCGGGTTCATGCGGATGGCGTCGAACGCGCAAACGTCGACGCAGTCGCCCTGACCCAGGCAGCCCCAGGTGCAGCCCGTCTCGCCCGAGTAGGTCTCCGCAACCACGGCGCAGGAACGGGCTCCGTCGAAGCGGTTAAGTCGTTGGCGCACAGCCGTTCCGTCGGGGCGCTCGGTGCAGCTGCCGGCGCACCGCACAACCGCCACCTCGGGTTCGCGCTCGGGGGCCGACTTGCCCAGAAAATCGCCCACCGACGACATCGCGGCTGCCCCGCCCACAGGGCAGTAGAGCGTCGAGATGTCGTCGCGCGCGACAAGCGCCTCGGCCATGGCGCGGCAGCCCGGGAAGCCGCAGGCTCCGCAGTTGGCGCCCGGCAGGCGGGTTTCGACCTCGTCTATTCGAGGGTCTTCGTCTACTCGGAACCGCTGGGCCACGAAGTATAGTACGACGGCGAGTAAGGCTCCTAAGGTGCAGAGGGTTAGGATTGTATATAGAAGTATATTCATATTTTTTTTACTCTTTATTTTTAATATTCGGTAGATCCCTCGTCGGAGCTTTGCTCCTCTGTCGGGATTACATTTTTTACGTTACTTTTTTTGATGAGCAAAAAAAGTAACCAAAAAAACTCACCCCGAGGCGAAAAACGGCTAAATCCCACGTCTAACGTTCGAAATCGACGCCTGCGGCGCTTTTGGAACCAAAAGGTCTCGATTTCTTTCCACTTTTAGCCGTGCGATTTTTTACGCCGTTTTTCGCTATCGGGGGGCCGGCGCGCGCTACGCAACGTTTAGGCTACGCGGAACGGCTATTCGGTAGATTCCTCGTCGGCGGAATTTACCACCCCGTCCGCTTTGCGGACACCCCTCCACGGGAGGGGAGTTGCTAACGCGGAATTTTTGCGTAGCTAAAATCGGCGGGGGCGTAGCCCATACTGCGTAGCCCATACCGCGTTAGCACTAACCACTTATCACTAACAACTAACCACTATATTTTACGTATTTTAAAAACTATCTCTTTTTCTATTCGGTGGCGGAGGAGCCATAGGACTATGTAGTATAGGCTCATGGCGGCGAGGGAGCTTAGGCCGGCGGTGAGCTCGGGCAGGCCTATGTGGGTCGTGAGCATCAGGGCCCCCAGCAGGATGAAGAAGGGGACGATGTAGGCGTAGACCGCAGCCTTGATGCCCATCACCTCCGAAACTCCTATCATCACCTCCTCGCCCACGGTGTAGTACTTGGCCATCGGGTCGCCCACCGTCACGAAGCGGCGGTTGCCATCGTCGACGCCGCACAGCCCCTTGGCGCGGCACTCGCCGCACGCGCTCTCAGTCACGAACTCGACCTCGACCATGCGGTCGGCCACGTTGCTCACTACTCCTTTATGTTCCAATAACTTTGCCATGATTCTTGCGCCTTCATTTTGTGCCTCGGGGGGTTACAGGCCGTAGTCTCCGTATTTGTTGGTGAGCGGCATGATGAACTCCTTGCCCAGCGGTGCCGTCGAGAGGCGGAACACGGGGCAGCCCTGACGCCGCTTGTACTCGTTGCGTAGCAGCATGTCGTGGACCCTCATCACGGTCGTCGCGTCGAAGCCGGCGTTGATGATCTCCTCGCGGTGCTGCCCCTTTTCGATCATGCGGTAGAGGATTGCGTCCAACACCTCGTATGTCGGCAGGCGGTCGGAGTCCAACTGGCCCGGGTGGAGCTCGGCCGAGGGCTCTTTCAACAGGATGTTCTCGGGGATTACCCCTCCTCGTACCTTGTTTATATATCGCGCGAGGTCGTAGATCTCGCTTTTATAGAGGTCGCCGGCTATGCTTATCGCGCCGATCGTGTCGCCGTACAACGTGCCGTAGCCCACCGCGCTCTCGCTCTTGTTGGCGCAGTTGAGCACCGTGTAGCCCCACTTGTTGGACAACGCCATGAGCATCACGGCGCGGATGCGCGACTGGACGTTCTCCTCGGTGATGCCGAAGCGGGTGCCGCCCACAACCGGTAGCATCGTCTCGGTGATCGCCTTGTAGGCCTCCGTGATGGGGATCACGTCGTAGGGCGAGCCCATGCGTTCGGCCATCTCCACGGCGTCGTCGACCGAGTGGTCGGACGAGAACTGCGACGGCATCATGAGCAGGCGCACGTTCTGCGCGCCCAGAGCCTCTGCGGCCATCGCCGCGACAACGGCGGAGTCGATGCCGCCCGACATTCCGAGGCAGGCCTTGGTGAAGCCGTTTTTGCGAAAGTAGTCCGCGAGGCCCATCCTCATGGCGTGAAAGACGTTGGCCGTCTTGTCCTGCGGCGGGATGGGCATCGTGGGGGCGTCGGCGCGGGTGTCGACTATCCGGAGATCCTCCTCGAAACTCTTCAGCAGGCAGATCGCCTCGCCCCGAGCGTTGAACGCGGCCGAGGAGCCGTCGAACAGGACGTCGGTCTGGCCGCCCACCTGATTGACGTAGACCACCGGACGGCCCGCCGTGTAGGCCACGCGGCTGTAAAAGTTGTAGCGCTTTTCGACTATTCCGCGGCAGTAGGGGTGGGCGGTGAGGCTTACTATTATGTCTACATTGGGGGAGTAGTCGTTGTCGAGCGTGATGTCGTCGCCCACCACTATCGCCACCTTTTCGCCCGCTATGCGCAGGTTCTTGATCCCTCCGCCCGCGACTAAGTAGGGTTTCTCCTCGCGGGAGGAGATCTGGCGTTTCCCGATGAAGTGCTCTATGCGGCGGTTGCGGATCATGGCCGCGGCGCTGACAGTGCCCCCGTCGCCCTGGATGGGCAGGCCCACCAGCACCGAGATGTCGTCGCAGTGGGACGCGATCTCGACCAGCGCCTCCTCGGCATGCTCAAGGTAGGTGTATTTGCGGAGCAGATCGTAGCCCGGAGTGCCGCCGATAGCACCCTGAGCGAAGACTACGAGGTCGGCCCCGAGCGCCTTGGAGCGCGCTATGCTCTCGATTATCCTGAGCTTGTCGTACTCGAAATCTCCTATGGTGTAGTCGAGCTGTGCTACGGCGATTTTCATTTTTTGTTCTGGCTTATGGGCGGTTTTTTTGCGGTTTTTTTCGCTGTTTTGTTAATGTGGCGCAAAGGTACGACAAATGGGATTAATAAAAAAATTGCGCCTTGGTGTTGCAGGGAAGAAATTTATATCTATCTTTGCATCC
This sequence comes from Alistipes sp., assembly GCA_031285405.1. Classification (GTDB taxonomy): domain Bacteria; phylum Bacteroidota; class Bacteroidia; order Bacteroidales; family Rikenellaceae; genus UBA940. The sequence continues at coordinate 8,452 of JAITWH010000002.1, read as the reverse complement.
GCAATCGAGGCGCTTTTGGGCGGCCGGTTGCGAGAGAGGGGGGCGCGTTAAGGAGGGCCGCCTGCGAAGTAAGAAGGGGGGCGCTTCCGGAGGCCTGCCGAAAAAAAGGGTACCATAGCTCAGCTGGTAGAGCAAAGGACTGAAAATCCTTGTGTCCTTGGTTCGATTCCGAGTGGTACCACAGATTTAGAAGCAAAAACCCCGAAACCCCCGAATAACGTGCGTTATTCGGGGGTTTTCATTTCTCCGGATATGTGAAAAAGTGGGTGCGCTATATGAAGTGCCTTAAGAAATTTACCAATTTGGCTTTGGCAAATAAATGGATGCGCGACGATCCGTTTCTCGGCAAGCGGTTTCGGCAGGTGGAGACCAATCCTGTGTTTTTGACGATGGATGAGCTGGAGACGATGATGCGCAAGGAGTTTGCCATCGAGCGACTGACTGTGGTGAGGGATGTTTTTGTTTTTTGCGCTCTGTCGGGTCTGGCATTCATTGATGCTTCGGATTTGCGACCCGAACATTTGGTGCGCGACGGGAACGGCTCGCTGTGGATACGCAAGCCGCGCAAAAAGACGGGCGTGATGTCGAACATTCCGTTGCTTGGGATGGCGAGGCATATTTTGGAAAAGTATCGCGACCATCCGGTGTGTCAGGCTCGCGGGGTTTGCCTGCCGATGTACAGTAATCAAAAGTATAGTTAGTAGTGTTGAGGCGCGATTTGCGGGGCTTGGGGATGGTGGCGCAACGTAGAAAACAGAGCAGAATAGGTGTAACCGATACATAATTGACTCTTCATACTGTGGACACATGGTTGTAACAGGGTGTCTGTTCCTTTGCGGTCGAATACGAACCTTAAAAAACAGATGAACCAAAGTATGAAGAGACTATTGAACTATGTGCTGGTGGCGTGCTGCATTGTGATGGGCGCGGCAACGGCGAACGCTCAGACCCGAATCAATGTGTCGGGAACAGTCGTCGATCCGAATGGTGCTCCCGTGGTGGGGGTCGTCGTTCTGCAGGACGGCACGAACAACGCGGCGATTTCGGACGCCGAGGGCAGATTCAACATCGCGGTGCCCGACGACGCGCTGCTCAAATTCAGCTGCATGGGCCACGAGAGCCAGGACATTGCGGTGGAGGGGCGCACCTCGATCGCCGTGACGCTGTCGTTGGACGCGCAGGTGCTTGACGGCGTTGTGGTGACGGGTTACGGCACGGCGTCGAGTAAGGATGTTTCGGGGTCGATCGCTTCGCTATCGTCGGACGAACTGAATCACGGTTCGGCTACATCAATCAACCAGATGCTTCAGGGCAGGGCGGCGGGCGTAATGATCTCGAACGACGGCGACCCCAACGGAGCCGGCTCCATAACGATTCGAGGCACATCGACCCTTCGCGAGGGGGGTATGTCGCCGCTGTATGTAGTGGACGGAGTGCCCATGCAGGGGACCGCGACGCCTGCGCCGCAGGACATCGTTTCGATAGACATACTCAAGGATGCTTCGGCGGCGGCGATCTACGGTTCGCGCGCGGCAAACGGGGTGATCCTGATAACCACGCGTCAGGGGCAGAACGGAGAGAGTAAATATCTCACATTCGACAGCTATGTCAATATCGAGACCGTCGCCAACCGCTACGAGATGATGAATGCCGAGCAGTATCGCGAATATGTGGCGGACGGCGGCAAGACATTGGATCCCATGTGGGAGGATAATGTGGACACGGATTGGCAAAGAGAGGTGATGCGCACCGCGATCTCCCAAAACCACTATCTGAACCTGGGTGGTGCATCGGGGGGAACGAAGTATGATGCCAGCGTGAATTTCCTGTCTCGAAACGGGATAATTAAGACTACCGGACAGGAGAAGATCACCGCCCGCGCGAGTCTCGATCAGACGTTGCTCGACGATCGTCTCTCCATCGGGATGACGCTTAACGGTTCGATAGCCAATCGAGACATGTTGGGCAATCCATCGTCGCTCTACACGGGCATGCTTCAGTTTGTGCCGAACGTAACCGCTTATAATCCCGACGGAACGTTTCGGCAGGATTACGCCAATCGCCCCGTCAATCCGATAACCCTGCTCGAACAGCTCAACAGCGATGCACGCAACGAGATGCTATTCGGAAGCCTTAGGGCAAAGGCGACTCTCTTTGAGGGGTTGGACTACAATCTGAGTTTGAGTTACCAAACCCTTCGTAATCTTAACAACAGCTATATCGAGAAGGATTTTATTCCGGATCTTTATGGAAACGGAGAGGCGACACGCAGTACCTCGACCAGTAGCAGTTTGGTGTTTGAGAACTACTTTTCGTACAAGCTACAAGTGGATCGCCACGGTATGAACGCAATGTTGGGTTACTCATGGCAGGAAGACACCACGGGCGACGGCTTTCAAACCACCAACGAAAATTTCATCAGCGACGCGACCGGATATTACAATATGGGACTCGGCTCGACCCCGGCCGGTTACCTTGTCGATTATGGCAGATATTCCATCAAGGCCCTTCGTATGATCTCGTTTTATGGTCGCGTGAATTATAACTTCGATCAGCGTTATATTATTCAGGCGTCGCTTCGGCGCGACGGCTCGTCGGCTTTTGGCGCGAATAGTCGTTGGGGATATTTCCCTTCTGTTTCGGGGGCGTGGCGAATCATTAGCGAAAGTTTTATGGAGAACCAGAATCTGTTTGACGATCTGAAATTTAAGGTCGGTTGGGGGATAAGCGGGAATACTCAGGGGTTCGACCCGATGATTGCGCGTCTCAGATATGGCAAGGTGGGCTCGTTCTACTATAACGGGGTGTTCATGAACGGTATAGGTCCGGTGCAGAACGAAAATCCGAATCTGAAGTGGGAGAAGACATCCATGGTCAACCTCGGGGTGGATATGGCGTTCTTCGATTCTCGACTGATAGTGGGGGTGGAGTACTACAATAAGCTCACGAGTGACCTCATAGCCGATTATGACGTTCCGGTGACAGAGTATCTTTACGGAACGATGACCGCCAATGTGGGCAAGATTCGCAACGATGGTGTCGAGGTGACCATAACGGCCACCCCTGTTAAGACGGGCAAATTCGGTTGGAACACAACTCTGACGCTGGCTCACAATCGCAATAAAGTCGTGTCGCTTTCAAACGACCTTTTTGCCAGAGACGACTTTAGAGGGGGGCCTGCCGGAGCGGGTCAGTCGGGAACAAACTCGATGATTATAAAAGAGGGCTATCCGTTGGGCTCATTCTTTCTGCTTCGCTTCGCCGGTTTTGACGACGAGGGACACTCTCTGTTTATCGGCAAGGACGGCAGTCTGGTCACCTCGCCCACCTTCCCCGACGATCAGGTTATTATGGGCAGCACACAACCCAAACTGAACTTCGGATGGAGTCACAACTTTACATACGGAAACTGGTCGCTCGGCCTGATGTTTAACGGTGTGTTGGGCCACAATGTGCTGAATGCCACCTTGGCTTCGCTCAATACTCCATGGGATGCGACATACACCAACCTGCCCACATACACGTTGGAGTCGGGACAGCCGGGGAACGACACCAATGCTCACTTTATCTCCGACAGGTATGTGGAGAGTGCGGATTTCATACGACTTCAGAATGCCTCTTTGGCGTATGATTTCAAATTCAAACCGGAAAGCGGTGTGAAGGCGCTCTCTGTTTACGCCAATGTAAACAACGCTTTTGTGATAACCAAGTACAAAGGTATCGATCCCGATGTCAATATGGGAGGTCGATTCCCCGGGGTCGACGACAGAAATTTTTATCCTATGTCGAGGGCGTTTCAGTTGGGCGCTAAATTGACATTCTAAACCTTATAAAAAAACTTAACGATGACAAAGAGATTTTTTTCGTTTGCCGTGCTCGTCGCCGGAGTGTTGATGACAGGTTGCACGAATTTGGATGTAGATATAAAATCGGAGCTGATACCCGATAATTTTCCTAAGACGGATGAGCAGTATATTGCCGCTTCCGGAGCCATTTATTCCGATTTTGCCGGCGGTTACGGAACCGGTCACTGGTTGGTGAGCGAGTTGTCGGGCGATGCGGCACTGCTTGCGGCCAATGGCGGCAACTGGTTTGACGGCGGGCGATATATGCAGCTTCACCTGCACTCGTGGAATGCCTCCACTCCGAATATGGCGGATGGGTGGAGCTGGCTGTTTCGCACGATCAATACATGCAACAGTGTGTACGACCTGCTCTCTCAAACTCCTGATTCCGACGCTAAAATTCAGTCGATAGCCGAATTGAGAGTTATGCGCGCGCTGTGCTACTATTTGTTGATGGACTACTATGGCGGCGTGCCGTTGGTTACGAAGTTTGGCGAGGTAGTCAAGACGCGCAACAGCCGTAGCGAGATATTCGACTTTGTGGAGAGTGAAGTTTTGGAGTGCGCCGAGCAGTTGAGTGCCGACAACAATGTGGCGACCTATGGCCGTCCCAATCGGATGACCGCCTACGCTCTGCTGGCGAAACTCTATCTGAATGCCGAGGTCTTCGTCGGTCGACCGATGTGGGACGAGGCGTTGCAGATGTGCGATGAGGTCATTGACTTCGAGAGTCAGGGTAAAGTCGGTCTGTATGGTAACTACATAGATATGTTCAAGTACAATAACGGGCCACAGGTGAACGAATTTATTTTCGCCATACCGTATGACGAAAATAATCTCCGTGGGTTTATTCCGTCGCGCTATTTCTGGGGCTACATAAGTCAAATGGCTACCGGTTACAGTATCTCCACGAGCAGTTGCGTCAGGGTGATCCCGAGATATTACGATCTGTTCACCGAAGATCCGGGCGATATTCGTGAGAGAACTTTTCTTACGGATAAGCTATATGTGGAGGAGATCACGGAAAACGCGGTCGGTGTCACTCCGTTGATGTTGGGCGAATACTGGTTGGAGCACCCGCGTGAGTTGATCTTCGTTGACGAAGAGACGTTCGATATGGGAGAAGGCACACCGGTTTACGGTGGTCAGATATCGCTCGACCGCATGAGGGGTTATCGCAACAATAAATTCATGCCGAGTAAAACACAGCCCGGACGTGACCACAGCAATGATCTACCCGTATTCCGCTATGCCGATATTTTGCTGATGAAAGCCGAGGCGATACTTCGCGGGGCCACTCCGACCGATGGAGATACGGCGGTTTCGCTGGTCAACAGGGTTCGCGAACGCTCCGGTTGCGCACCGTGGAGCGAAGTCGATCTGGACGGATTGCTCGATGAGCGCGGTCGCGAATTGAGTTTCGAGGCGTGGCGACGCAACGACCTGATTCGCTTTGGCAAGTATGAGGAGGTATTCTTCGACGGATTTAAAACCATAACCAAAATGAGCGATACATATCGCCGTGTATTTCCCGTTCCTCAGCCCGAGATAGATAAGAACAGTGAACTCGAACAAAACCCCGGATATTAATTATGAAAGTCTCGAAACTTATATTAAACATCGTCTTTTTGCTTGTTCTGCAAGCCGTTCGTGCCGACATCCCTGGCGATTTGCGCATCAACGAGATTCAGGTCATCGGGTCGCACAACAGCTACAAGCGGGCCATCGAGCCGGTGCTGCTGAAGGAGATGCAGAAGGTCTATCCGGCGGTGGCGGGGCTCGAATATGCGCACATCGACATTCCCGATCAGTTGGAGTTGGGGCTGCGCAACTTGGAAGTGGATGTGTACGCCGACAGCCAAGGGGGGCGATACGCCAATCCCAAGGGGCTGACGCAGGCGCGCGGGCAGTCGCCCTACAACACCGACGGGGTGATGGACCGCCCCGGGTTCAAGGTGCTGCACTCGCCCGACTACGACTTTCGCACCGGCACGCCCACGCTTGAGATATTGTTGGGGCAGCTGCGCGAGTGGTCGAACGCCAATCCGGAACACACGCCCGTCTTCATCACGTTGGAGACGAAAGACTCTACCTCCGCGAGCCCTAACCGTCCGGGGGCTGAGATTCTGACGCCCGAGACTTTCGACCGGCTGGACAACGAGATCGCCACCTTTCTCGGGCGCGACAAGCTCATTACTCCCGACATGGTGCGGGGAGAGCACGCCACTCTGAACGAGGCCGCGACGAACGGCGGTTGGCCCACGGTGCGCGAGGCGCAGGGGAAGTTCCTCTTCATTCTCGACGACAGGGGGGCCAAGCGCGACATGTATGTGGCGGAGCATCCGTCGCTGCGGGGGCGCGTGCTGTTTGTGAACGCCGATCCCGAGACTCCCGAGGCCGCAACGCTGATTCGCAACAACTCGCGCGACGTCGAGATACCGGCGTTGGTGAGGGCGGGTTATCTGATTCGCACACGCGCCGACGCCGACACGCGGCAGGCTCGGGCGAACGACTACACCACCTTTGTTGCCGCGGCGGCGTCGGGAGCGCAGATCATCACCACCGACTACTATCGGCCGAGCGAGTTTTTCGACTCGCCATACGTGGTACACTTCGCCGACGGGGGCTACGAGCGGGAGAATCCGCTTTTCGCGAAGCCGGCCAGCCGCGTGACCGTCGCCGAGAACGACCGTGTGAACGGCGGCGACCGCACCAGTGTGTCGGGTCACGTTCGCAACTCAGCGGGCGAGCCCGTGATCGCCGAGATTCAGCTTCACAGCGGCAGAGAGTACTCGCCATATCGCTACTCCGCGATTCGGGTCTTTCCGACCGACAGGGACGGCAGGTTCTACTTCTTGATTCCGCGCGGACACGAGGGCACGGAGTTTCGCCTGATCGTGACGAAGGGGAGCGAGTATGAGTTTGTGGAGGTGCCATTCGGCGTCGAGGCGCAACATAACACGACCGTCGACGTGAACATCGCGCGCATCACCGACGATCTGACCCGGAAGGGTTGGTGGGGAGGCGACGCTCATCAGCACTCGGTGGTTCCCTATGGCTCCGACGGATATGAACCCTACAACGAGGTGGCGTTGCAGAATGTCGCTTCGGGCAACTCGTGGGGGTCGCTGAGCGAACACCGCCACTTCAACAGCACCGAGTCGTTCGTGGGCGAGGTCAAGACCCTGCGCACCGACTTCGCGGGCAACGGCGGAAAATTCTTCCCTCTTGAGGGGTACGAGTGGACATCGTCCGACCGCGACGCGCAGGGGCACATGAACGTATTCGGCCACGGGAAGGAGATGTTGCTATCCTCGACCTTCGCACCCGAGACCGACACCGAAAAGCGTAACGCCGAACACGCGCGCCGCATCCTCACCTTTCAGGGAGCAGGGGCGTTCGTGCAGGCCAACCATCCGGCGGGCGGGCGGTTGAGATTTATGCGCGAGGTGGGCTTCGACCGCGCATGGTTTGTCGACGCGTGGGAGATATGGAACGACGGCGACAGGCGGATTCCCCTCCGGCCGTGGGAGGAGGCCGAAAATCCCGCGGCTTTCGAGCGGTGGTTCGAGGCGTTGAACATGGGAATCCGAATGGTGGGTACGGCGACGACCGATGCGCACAACATCGACTTTCCGGCGAAGCGATATGGCGACGGCGGCACCATCGCAACATTCGGCGCCACGGTTTCGGACACTCTGAATCCCGACGGATCGCTCAAGGAGCCCTCCGGCGACTCCTCCGACAATCGCTCCGACGACGCGGAGGCGGCGCAGATGGCGGCATTCACGATCGCCTATCTGCAAAACGGGCACAGCCATGGCGACATCAGAACATACGTGCATCTGCCGCGCGATATCAACGAGGCCGATCTGCTTACGGGGCTGCGCAACGGGCAGTCGTTCATGACCAACGGACCCCTGCTATTTGCCTCGCTCAATGGTCAGGAGCCCGACGCAAGGTATGGGCACGAGGCGGTTGTGGGGCCCGATGGCAAGGCGACGCTGAGTATCGACCTGCTCTCCAACCGAAACGTCGAGATGTTGTATGTCATTGCCGACGGCGAGCTGATGTGCAAAATTCCTGTGAACGCCGACCGTTATCGCGGCGAGCTGACGCTCGATCTGACCGGCAAACGCTGGGTGATGGTCGATGTGTGGGGCGACAGGCTTACGCGGGCCTACACCAATCCGATTTTCCTCGCGACCGACCGGAATCGTGAGGCCCTCGCCGCCAAGGCGGAGCTGGTGCGGCTCGTTAAGTCGGCCATGACGGCTAATCCCTCGGTTGAGTTGGTGGGGGTCTCTTCGGGCGAACAACCTACCGAGATTGTTAGGCTTCGGAGGATTCTCGACGCGGTAGTACGCCCCATCCTGTTCAACCCCAACGCAACCCCAAAGGAGGTCGACCGCGCCATCACGGATTTGACGGCGGCGATGTAATTGGCATGTATTGTCGGTGTAAGGGTTCGAGAATTTCTCGAACCCTTTTTTATCGGTCTCCCCATCGCCCCATCTGCGCAAAGATACTGATGGTTGAGATGCGGTGCAAGGCTATACAAGCGTCTTCGACGGCCTTGCACCGCATCCCAACCATCGTTTGCTGGT
>JAITWH010000041.1 GCA_031285405.1 Alistipes sp. | reverse complement strand
ATAATAGCCTGAAGCCCTGCGAAATTCTTGATTTCGATAAGAGAGCGATGGCGGTCGAAATAGTTGAACCAAAAGCGCAGGAAATTGTCCTTAATCTCATACCGGACGGCTTGTGTCCCTTCTTTCGCCAATATCGGGCGCACACGCACGAGCAGGTCGTAATCCTCGATAAGTCGTTTGAGGTGGCCGCCTATGCTCTTCCCTCCCAAAGCCGCCTCGATTTCGGACTGGGTATTTATGCCGCCAGAAATCGCACTCAAAATCGAGAAGTAGGTCGCGTAATTCTTGCCGAACTCCTCCACCAACAGATGCTTGCCCTCTTCGGTAAACGATGAATTTTCGCGTACCATAAACCCTATCATCTCGCCGACCGAGAGCATCCTGTTGTCGCAAAACAGCTCCACATATTTCGGAACGCCGCCCGTGAAAGTATAGAGCGCCAACAAATCGTCATTTGTGTACTTTGGGTGATAGTCGTGCATAATCTCTTTGAGCGTCGTAAGGTCGAATGCCGAGAGTTTGACTATGTTGTCCGCACGACCGAACAGAGGCTCCTCCTTGTCCTGAAAATCTTTTGCATCATCGAATGAGACGATAAGGTTCATGTGCGACCGTGTGCGATATGCGTCCCAGATGTTCTGCATATCGCTGTACATCGATTCGTTGATGTTGAGAAACTCCTGAAACTCGTCGATCACAAGGTTGAAGGCGCGATGCGTGGCAAGTTCCATCATGTATTGGAATAGCGAACAGAATGTGCGTATCTCCTCCGGCACGAACACATCAAGCGCTCGGGCGATCTCCGGCGCAAACTCGGCACACAGCGTCGATTCGTTTTTGCGTCCCACAAACAGATAGACCGTAGGTGTCTCCTCCACCGACTTGACGATCAGGCTCGTCTTTCCGATGCGCCTGCGTCCGGTAATAACTGTCATCCGCGAATGGTCGGCAAAGGATAATTTACGTATCCGTCCCAACTCGGCAAGTTCGTTTGTTCTGTCGTAGAATTTCATACCGTTCTGTTTTAGTAACGACGGTAACCGTAACCGCCGTTACAAAGATAGTGCGGCATTTTGTTTTTTCAAAATTACGGGATGACTAAAAAATGATGATCAAGGCCCCATCACCCATTGTTTACAAAAACTTTGTATTCCAATGGATTTAAACGCAACAACGAGCAATGTGATAGTTGCGGTAATAGCGAGGTCAGTAAAGAAATGTCCACTGTTAGGTTGTTTTTTCACAACTAATGACTTACCTTTGCCATCGTATGAAATGCGGAGCAGAATACCGCAACGCCGGAAGGACAAATTAGGTGACACTTCGATTTACGACATTTTGACAAGCTGACTATAAGACAGTTGCGAGCCGGGTTCGAATCCCTCTCCCTCCGCACAAAAAAGAGCCCCTAAGCGGGGCTCTTTTTTGTGCGGAGGGAGAGGGATAACCGACCGAGCGCCGACCGTCGCCGAAGGCGGGGGAGGCATCTTGCGAGGGAGGTAAACCCTGCATGCCGGCATGTCCGGCATGTCCGACCGTCGCCATTGTCCGCACTGGGCAAAACGTTTACTGCCCGGCCAATCTTGTAAATGACAGCGAGCCCAATTCCCATTTGCCGTCTATCGGCACATAGACTTCGGTGACGATAAAGGGGTTGACTACCTCGTTGCCACCCACCGCCGCCGTCAGCGTGATGCGATCCAAAATAATGGCCGTGTCGCCGACAAAACGCACCGATGTTTCGTGAATCTCGGCGTGTTTGTAGTGTATCCCACCTCCTCGGATGATCCCCACCTCCTGCTCTTTCCCCCAACTTCCGCCCATGTGCACGAACACGGACTCGTCGTGAAAAAGATCAGCCAGCGCGTCGGCGTTCTTGTCCGCCATCCACTGCCACTTTTGCTTCGACAGGTCGAGGAGCTCCTGTTTTGTGTTTTCGTCGTACTTTTCCGCCTGAGCATACAGACCGTTTGTACCCATCATCAACAACACGAACATCAGGATTGATGCTCTCATTCCGTTTTTCAGAACTTTACTTACCATAACTTCATTAATCATTAAGGGTTATATGTTGACCGGCGGAGGCGCCGAAGGAGCTACCGAAGAGGGGTGAGGACGACGTTGCGGAACTCGACCGCCTCGCCTTCGCTCTGGAGGCCGATGTAGCCGCGCGAGGGGGTCACGCCCGTCGCCACGACCTGCTGCTCGCCGTTGATGGTGATGGTGATGCGGTCGCCGTCACACACGATCTCGGCGCGGTTCCACTCGCCCACGGGGCGTTCGTTGTTGGGCTCGCGACGCTGGATGTTGTTGTTGTCGGCGGCGCGCATCTCGGCGCTCAGGGGGCCGTTGAATCCGTAGATCGAGCCCGCGCTGCCCGCCTTGAGCTGGCACTCGAAGCACTCGGGGAGCCACCGGTCGTCGGGCGTCACGTGCACGAAGATGCCGCTGTTCGACGCCTCGCCCGCCCAACGCCACTCGACCTCCAGGCGGTAGTCGGAGTAGACGGTCTTGGGGTAGATGTAGCCGAACTTGCCGCTCAGGTGGATTACGCCGTCGCGCACGGTGAACTCGCGGGCGGGGTCGAGGCTCTTGTCCTGCAACACGGCGCCCCAGCCTTCGAGGTCGCGGCCGTTGAAGAGGCGGATGGATTCGGGGGTTGCGTCGGCAGGTGCGTCGGGAGCGGGTTTCGAGGCGCACAGGCCCATCGTTATGGCCGCGGCGAGTAGGAGTAGTGTCAGTTTTTTCATTTTGGGGTCTCTTTTAAGTTTAGTGTTTGATTGCAAAGATAGTGCTTTTTGCGTCTCGGCGAGGTTTGGCGGTTGTGAAAATAATTTTTACCTTGCGGGCGGTATTATAACCTGAAAAATGTGTGACATATGAGACGATTGATTGGAATTTTCGCCGCCTTGGCTGCTTTGGTGGCGATTGCTTTGACCTCAGGGTGTGGGGACAAGAATAAGCAAATCTGCGGTGTCGACGACTTTATCATCATCAATCAGACGGAGTTGGAGATAGTTGTCGAACAGAGATTCGGCGACTGGCCGGAGACGGCGACCCTGACTGAGAACACGATCGAGGCCGGCGAGGAGGAGCAGATACTTCATCGGGAGTGGTGCCGCGATCAGAATGTGGCGCTTAGTTTGGCTCGCGAGGTGATGTTCGCCGAAATGAAGATCGACGGGGAACTTGTGTCGAGTAGCATTTGGTGGCACGACTACTGGGACATCACCCGCACCGCCGGAAATCGACGCACATATACCCTGACCGTCACTCCCGAGTTGCTGGAAGAGGTGAAAGACGACTTCGACCCCGAGCAGTATTAGCCCACCCTGCAAAACAAAAAAGCAGCCCTCCTCCCGAGAGCTGCTTTTAAATTTTTGTGGCGGCCGAAAACGTTACATTTGCGACACTTCCAACCTACTTCGCTACGCCAAAGCGTGACATTTGTAACACATCGGTCCATGTCGCGACGCCCGAAGCGTTACATTTGCGACACTTCAGCCCCGCAGCGGATCAGTTGACCTCGGAGTCGTTGAGGATGCGCATGGCGGCATCGAGGATGGTGGTGTCGTCGAGTGTGACCACTCCTCCGTCGGGCCCCTTTTCCATGTGTATACCGATGCTGTCTTCGTCGGCGTGGCGTTTTCCGCCGAAATAGTTGCGTACCGTTGCCACGTCGATGCCTAACTCTTCGGCGATCCGCTGCGTGCTGCCGCTGGGCAGGCGATCCTTGATGCGACGCAGCTCGTTGAATGTAATAACCATGGTCTCTAAGTCTTTAGTTATATTTTAAGTTATTGTTGTTCTCTATCCGTGGATAAAATTAAACAAAAAAAATGTCGCCTCCAAATAATCGTCGCCAAATTGTAACATTTTTATCTTTTTTCCCTCGCGACGTGTCATTGTGTCAGTCGCGGGTGACATGGCAGTGCGGTTTTGGCAGACATTACGCCGTCTTTCCGCCGTTTTTGCTCAAATGGCCGCGTTGGCACAACGTTTGTGTCGGAAATTGACGAAATCGGAATACTAATTAAATAAAACAGATAAAAGTTATGGCAAAAATTATTGGAATCGACCTTGGAACGACCAACTCGTGTGTGGCGGTGATGTAGGGCTCGGAGCCCGTCGTGATACCCAACAGCGAGGGTCACCGCACCACCCCCTCGATCGTGGCATTCACCGACGGCGGCGAACGCAAAGTGGGCGAGCCCGCCAAGCGTCAGGCGATCACTAACCCCGAACGCACCATCTTCTCGATCAAACGATTCATGGGCGAGACCTACGGTCAGGTGAGCAGCGACGCAGGGCGCGTACCTTATAAAGTGGTGCGCGGCGCGGGCGACACTCCGAGGGTCGAGGTCGACGGACGGCAGTACACCCCGCAGGAGATATCGGCGATGATCCTGCAGAAGATGAAGAAGACCGCCGAGGACTATCTGGGCACCGCCATCACCGAGGCTGTCATCACCGTGCCGGCCTACTTCAGCGACTCGCAGCGGCAGGCCACCAAGGAGGCGGGCGAGATCGCGGGGCTCAAGGTGAGCCGCATCATCAACGAACCCACCGCCGCCGCGCTGGCCTACGGGCTGGACAAGGCGGGGGCCGACAAGAAGATCGCGGTGTATGACCTCGGGGGCGGCACGTTCGACATCTCGATCCTGGAGTTGGGCGACGGGGTGTTCGAGGTGAAGTCGACCAACGGCGACACCCACCTGGGGGGCGACGACTTCGACCATGTGATCATCGACTTTCTGGCCAAGACGTTCGAGGATGAGCACAAGATGGACCTGCGCAAAGACCCGATGGCGTTGCAGCGTCTGAAGGAGGCGGCCGAAAAGGCGAAGATCGAGCTGTCGAGCGGAGTGTCGACCGAGATCAACCTGCCCTACATCGCACCCGTCAACGGCACCCCGCAACACCTTGTGGTGACGCTGACCCGCGCGAAGTTCGAACAGCTGGCCGACTCGCTCATCAGGCGCACCGTCGCTCCGTGTGAAAAGGCGCTGAAAGATGCCGGCTACAAGGCGTCGGATATCGACGAGGTGATCCTCGTGGGCGGCTCGACGCGCATCCCCGCGATTCAGGACAAGGTGAAAGAGATATTCGGCAAGGCCCCCTCGAAAGGGGTAAACCCCGACGAGGTGGTGGCGATCGGCGCGGCCATTCAGGGCGGCGTACTCACGGGCGAGGTGAAGGATGTGTTGCTGTTGGACGTCACCCCGCTGTCGCTCGGCATCGAGACTCTGGGTGGCGTGTTCACCCGACTGATCGACGCCAACACCACTATCCCCGCGCGCAAGAGCGAGACCTTCTCGACCGCCGCCGACAGTCAGCCCTCCGTCGAGATCAACGTCGTGCAGGGCGAACGGCAGATGGCGCGCGACAACAAGTCGATCGGGCGTTTCCACCTGGACGGCATCCCCTCGGCCCCGAGAGGCGTGCCTCAAATCGAGGTGACGTTCGACATCGACGCCAACGGAATTCTGAGCGTGTCGGCCAAAGACAAGGGCACCGGCAAGGAGCAGCAGATCCGCATCGAGGCGTCGAGCGGCCTCACCGACGACGAGATCGAACGCATGCGCAACGAGGCCAAGGCCAACGAAGCCGCCGACCGCGCCGAGAAGGAGCGGGTGGACAAGATCAACGCCGCCGACTCGATGATATTCAGCACCGAAAAGCAGTTGGCGGAGTATGGCGACAAAATCCCTGCCGACAAGAAGGGGGCCATCGAGACCGCGCTGGGTCAGCTGAAGGAGGCGCACAAAGCCGCCAACCTCGACGACATCGACCGCTCGACAAAGTCGCTGAACGACGCTTGGCAGGCTGCCTCGGCCGACATGTATGCCTCCTCGGGGGCTGATGGGGCTGCGGGTGCTGGTGGCGCGGGTGCTTCGGGTGCTTCGGGTGCTTCGGGTGCAGGTTCGGGCGCTTCGGGATCGGGTGCTGCCAACGGAGGCGCCGACAACGTCACTGACGTCGACTTCGAAGAGGTCAACTGATTATTTACTGCGTAAAAGAAAAGAGGCGGGCCCTTTCAGGGCTCGCTTTTTTTGCCGATTTTCCGCTGGTTGTGAAAATAATTTTTACCTTTGAAGAAATTTTCAACCCAATAAAACCAACTACCAAATGAAAAAACACCTGTTCTACCTGCTTCCGGCGCTGTTTGCGGCAGGATGCGCACAAGACAACATGCCGCTCGAACCCGAACTCGGGGGGGGGGAATTCCCGAAACCCCGACCTTGACGGCCGACGAGGCTAAATTTTTAATTCATCAGGGTATGCCTGTGAAATTCGAACCGCAGGAGGTCGAGCGCATCGTCGCGGGCGCTGTCGACTTCTTCGAAACCGCCACGACCGACACCCGTTCGTCGGGACGCACCGTCGAGACCATCGTTCCCCTTTCGGGGTACGTCGGCGGCGCAACGATGACGCGCTCTGAGGGCGGAACCGGCGAAGAAGAGCTGTTCTACGCCGTGAACTTTGCCAACGACGAGGGGTTCGCCCTGGTCTCGGCCGACCGGCGGCTGCCCGACGAAGTGCTCGTGAATGTCGACCACGGCAGCTTTCCCGAGAGCGACATCGAGAATCCCGGGTTCGCGCTGATGATGGTGGGCGCCGAAAATTACGCCCGCCGCGAAATCGCAAAATATGAACGATGGAGGGATTCGATGGAGGTGGTGATGGCCGAAAGGCATGTTGTGACGGGTGGGGATTCCGGCCCTGAAACACGGCGAATAAAATATCCCGACAAATACGAGGAGCGGCGCACCCCCGGTCTACCGATTACAACGTATGGTCCCTGGTCGACCACAAGCCGAATAACGCCCATGGTTCCTGTCGAGTGGGGGCAGACTGCTCCATTTAACAGTAAGGCGTCTCAGATGGAAGGAAAGCAAGTCTACACCGGTTGCGTGGCGACAGCAACAATTCAACTTATGGCCTATTGGCAAAAACCCAGCGTATTTCATGGCCAAACAATCAATTGGCTAACGACTCGTTCTTTCAGAACTGCTTCTGCAATGTCTAATGCTCCAGCCAATATCAGAAACTCCTTGGCTGACCTTTTTTGGAATTTTGGCGAAGATGTAGGTATGGATTGGGGAGAGATTGGAAGTGATGGAAGTGGGGCGGAATCACAGGATGGAATAGATGTATTAAATGCCCACGGATTCACAACAACTTCAAAGCAGAATTACAACTATAGTCCTGTTCTAAATTCGCTCAATAACAGTAGGCCTGTGTATATGAGGGGTAACAGCCATAAAACCGAGCACAAATTTTTAGGCATCAATTGGTGGAGTACGTATAAGAAAGGTCACGCTTGGTTGATTGATGGTTATCTACGTCAAAGTCGAACTGCTACTGCCACAACAGGTTGGTTTGTAGAGGTGTTGGATGGCAACGGAAATGTCATCGACTCATATACAGAAACAACATCAAGCACAAGCACAGAGAATAGTGATTTTTTCCACAACAACTTCGGTTGGGACGAGGTTTTCGATGGGAATGATACCAATGGATACTATTCGGCCGGTTTGTTCGATACAAACAACGGTCCCGACCTTCCATCCACTACCAGAGCCGATATAGACGGCAATTTTATTTATGAATTGGAGATGTGGACAGATATTCGTTAACGACAAATGAAAAGAGTGATGAAACGAACTTTGTTTTATTTTGTCGTGACAGCAATGACAACTGCGTTGTTTGCAGGGTGTGGGGATGTCGTATACCCCATTTGGGATTTTCCACCGTCAAATATCGGTCTGATCGTCAGGACTTCGGAATGGGACGGAGACAATAATTTACTCGACCCCGACTTCGATGGGAATATACTTGGCAATGAGATAGTGGCCGAGTATAACGGCAAAGAGTATCCGTTAGGATTTATTGATGCCAAAACAAGGTATATTCCTGCGAGTTGGCGTGGTTTGAGAGTGGGAAAGTACTATGGCTATGACGGAGATGATGGTACTACGGCACTGTTGTTTGGCGAGTTTCAGACCGAAACGCACGAAAGTTCGCACCCTGAAACATTCACAATAGACTGGGGTGACGGCACAAGCGACGAGGTGAAATTCGATTTGTATGTTACATACAGCAAAAAAGGTAAAGAAGCTAACGTACACCGGAGCATCTGGCTAAACGGCGAACTGCAGTCCGACAACTCGCTCGTGGTCGAAATAGTGAAGTAACACTGCGAATCGAGGCCGGTTGAGGCGGCGAAAAAACGAGGCGGGTTCGAAAGGGCCCGCTTTTTTTGGCGGACATTGTGGATGTTACGGAAAATTTTGCTATTTTTGCGCCCTAATATGTGTATGGCACACCACACGACAACTAATAAAAAACAAATAATAAACCGATAACCAACAATGCAAAACAAAGGCGCACTCAGGCTGCTCACCCTACTCTTGGTACTTGCCTGTGCTTATCAGCTGTCGTTCACGCTGGCGACTAAACTCACTGAACGCAAGGCGACCCAGTATGCCGCCGCATATCCCGAAGCCGAGCGTGAGGCTGCGAGGAGCGCGTGGCTGGACAGCATCTCCACAAAACCCATCTACCTGGGATTCACCTACAAGGAGGCTCAGGAGAAGGAGATCAACCTCGGTCTCGACCTTCGCGGCGGGATGAACGTGATGATGCAGATTCAGGTCGAGGATGTCGTCCGCGCAATGTCGGGCGGCAGCAGCGACCCCGTGTTCAACAACGCTCTGGCGCAGGCCCGGGCCCGTCAGGCCGACAGCAGCAGCGACTTCATCACGCTGTTTGCGCAAGCCTACAACGAACTTTCGGGCGGCTCGCCGCTGGCCCACATCTTCAACACGCCCGACCTGAAGGAGCAGATCCTGCCCACCAGTTCGAACGACGAGGTGGTGGCGGTGCTCAGAACGCAGACCGAAGGGGCGATCAGCAACTCGTTCAACGTGTTGCGCAACCGTATCGACCGCTTCGGCGTCGCCAACCCCAACATCCAGCAGTTGGACAACGGCCGCGTGCTGATCGAACTGCCGGGTGTCAAGGAGCCCGAGCGTGTACGTAAACTGTTGCAGGGCACCGCGTCGCTCGAATTCTGGTCGACGTTCGACAATAGCGAGATATTCGGCGCCCTCGTGGCCGCCAACGAAGAGGTCTCACGCCTCAACGCCGCGACCACCACGACTGCTACTGAAGAGGGCGCATCCACGGAGGCCACCGACGCCACCACGGATGCCGCAGCAGCCACCGGCACCGAGCTGATAGACGAGATCGCCCGAGCAAACGCAGGCGACCCGACGGCAGCAGCCACCAATCGCAACGACCTGTTTTCGAAACTGATACCGATGGGTGCCGGAGCCCCGGGCCCCGTGATCGGTGTCGCCGCTCCCTATGACACCGCCGCCGTGAACCGCCTGTTGGCGCTGCCGCAGGTGAAGTCGATCCTGCCGCGCGAACTGCGCCTGATGTGGGGCGTCAACCCATCGGATTTCGCCGAAAACATGTTCGAACTCTACGCCATCAATGCCAACACGCGCGACGGTAAAGCTCCCCTCGACGGCGGGGTCGTCACCGACGCCGTGGGTCAGTTCGGCCAGAGCGGCTCGAACGCCGAGGTGAGCATGACTATGAACTCGACCGGCGCGCGCATTTGGCAGAACCTCACCCGCGACAATATCGGCAAGAGCGCCGCCATCGCACTCGACGGTCAGATCTACTCGGCCCCCACGATTCAGGGCGAGATCCCGGGCGGTCGCACGCAGATCACCGGAACGTTCACCATTCAGCAGGCGACCGACCTTGCCAACGTGCTGAAGTCGGGTAAACTGCCCGCTCCCGCACGCATCATCCAGGACCAGGTGGTGGGACCGTCGCTCGGTCAGGACTCTATCAACTCGGGTATGTCGTCGTTCCTGCTGGCATTCGCGCTGGTGCTGTGCTACATGATACTCTACTACAACAGGGGCGGCTGGTACGCCTCGGTGGCGCTGATGTTGAACCTGTTCCTGCTCTTAGGGGTGTTGGTTTCGTTCGGCGCGGTGCTGACGCTGCCCGGTATCGCCGGTATCGTTCTGACGATGGGTATGGCTGTCGACGCCAACGTCATTATATATGAACGTATAAAGGAGGAGCTCCGCGCCGGAAAGGGTCTCGGACTCGCCGTGGTCGAGGGGTACAAGAACGCCATGTCGGCCATCATCGACGGTCAGCTGACGACCATCATCACGGGTGTCGTGCTGTTTGTGTTCGGCACGGGCCCCGTTCAGGGCTTCGCCACGACGCTGATCATCGGTATCCTCACCTCGCTTGGCACCTCGATCTTCATCACCCGCCTGATGTTGGACAGCCGCGTGTCGAAGGGCAAGAACATCACCTTCACCCGCAAGTGGAACGAAAACTTCCTTACGAATACCAAGTTCGACTTCATTGGTGCACGTAAAATATCTTACATCATTTCGGGTGCGCTGATCCTCATCACCTTCGCCTCGATCTTCACCCGCGGCTTCAACATGGGTGTCGACTTCACCGGCGGCCGCGCATATGTTGTGAAGTTCGACCGTCAGGTGACCGACGACGAGGTGCGCGTGGCACTCGACGGAGTGAGCGAAGGCGCCGACCAGAGCTTCGAGGTGAAGACCTACGGTACCGACGGCACCGAGAAACGAATCATGACGCAGTATCTGTTCGACGACGACAGCGACGAGGCGACCGCCATGGTGAACGAAAAGTTGTGGCAGGCCCTCAGCCCGTTGTTCGCGCAGCCGCTGACGCTCGACCAGTTCAACAGTACGCAGGATGTTCTCTACGGTGTAATCCAGAGCGACAAGGTGGGCCCGAGCGTGGCCAACGAGATCAAGGTCAAGGCTACCTACGCCGTGATTATGAGTTTGCTGGCGATCGGGTTGTACATCCTGATGCGCTTCCGCAACTGGCAGTGGGGCATGGGTGCGGTGGTCTCGCTGACTCACAACGCGATCATCGTGTTCGGTCTGTTCTCGCTGTTCCACAGCATACTGCCCTTCGCGTTGGAGATCGACCAGTCGTTCATCGCGGCGATCCTGACGATCATCGGCTACTCGATCAACGACACGGTGGTGATCTTCGACCGTATTCGTGAATACCGCACGCTCTATCCCAAACGTTCGATGAAGGAGAACATCAACGGCGCCATCAACTCGACACTCGGGCGCACGCTCAACTCGTCGGGCACGACCATCGTGACGCTCATCGCGATCTTCCTGTTCGGAGGCACGGTGATCCGCGGGTTCATTCTGGCGCTGTTGGTCGGTATCGTCGTGGGTACCTACTCGTCGGTGTTCGTGGCAACGCCCGTCGCCTACGACATGATGCGCAAGAGCGGCGCGGACAAGAAAGCTGTCGCCGACAAGAAATAATCGGGGCGACTATCCGGAGAGAAAAAAACGGGGCGAACGAAACGCCCCGTTTTTTTGCGTCGAAAATTTTAATTACTTTTGTGGAGCATGGGATTCATTCATATAGGGCTGATAGACATCATCGACATCCTTGCGGTGGCGGTGCTGATGTACTATCTCTACAAAATGGCCAAGGGCACCAACGCCCCGAGCATCATCACCGGCATCATCATCATCTACATTCTGTGGGTGCTCACCCAGGCGCTCAACATGGAGCTGCTGTCGTCGATCCTCGGCAACGTGATCGGCGTGGGGGTGATCGCGCTGATCGTGGTTTTCCAACCCGAAATCCGGCAGTTTTTGCAGACCATCGGTCTGCGGCAGAGGAACGGCAAGCACGGCAACCTGCTGTGGCGACGACTGTTCGGCAATAATCGCGGCGACGGCGGACGGTTGGACATCTACCCCATCGTGCGGTCGGTGGTCGACATGGCAGGCTGCAAGACGGGGGCGCTGATAGTGATCTGGCAGGAGACCGACCTGGGGTTCATCGCCGAAACGGGCATCGCGGTCGACGCGCAGACCTCGGCGTCGCTACTTGAGAACATATTTTTCAAGAACGCTCCTCTGCATGACGGGGCTGTGGTGATTCGCGAAAATCGGGTGGTGGCGGCCAAGTGCGTGCTGCCGTCGACCTCGTCGCGCGTGCCCAAGAACTACGGCATGCGCCATCGCGCCGCCATCGGCATGAGCGAGATTTCGGACGCTGTGGTGGTGGTGGTATCGGAGGAGACGGGCGGCATCTCGATCGCACGCGAGGGTACCATCGAACGCAGCATCGCCCACGACGCATTTGAGGCGAAACTCCTTGCCGCGTTGGGTAAGAGCAGCCTTACCGCACCTCCCGCTAAGTGACATTTCGGCGGCCCGCCGTGGCGATTTTAGCTAACGCGGCGCGCAGCTAATTTTCAATTGGATTGTCGAGTGTGTCATTTGTAACATCGGCCGACACGCTTTCCGAGGTGGCATCGGCCGCCCCGCTTTCGGTCGAAGCATCGAGCGACGCGTTTTCGGCCGAGGAGTCGGCAGCATCCGAGGAGGCATCGACCAAAGCCGAAGAGAGTTTTTTAGAGGCCTTGACCCCCATCTCGCGCAGCCGTTCGGCGCGCCCCACGAGGTTGCCTTTTCCGGCGGAGAGCTGCCCGAATGCGTCAACGTAGCTCTTTTGCGCACGATCGAGCCCCCGCCCCACATCCTCCAGCGACGAGACGAACCCCACAAATTTGTCATACAACGCCCCACCCTGCCGCGCGATCTCCAGCGCGTGCTTCGACTGGTTGTCGCGTTTCCACAGATCGTCGACGATCCTCAGCAGCGCAAAAAGATTCGTTGGCGACGAGATTATCACCCGCTTGTTGTACCCCTCGGCCCACAGCGAGCTGTCGGCCTGCAGCGCCGACATGAAGGCCGGTTCGCCGGGCACGAACATGATCACGAAGTCGGGCGAGTCGGCCACGGTGCCCTGATAGTTGCGCGCGTGGAGCTCGGCGATGTGGCCACGCACCGACGCCACATGACGGCGCAGGTGCCCCTCCCTCACCGCCTCGTCGTCAGAATCGGAGCAGGCGGCGGTGTAGTCGACCCACGCCGTGAGCGACACCTTCGAGTCGATGACCACTCGTTTGCCCTCGGGCAGGGTGAGCACAATGTCGGGCCGCACGTTCGCCCCCGCCTCGTCCTTGAAGTTCTCCTGCACGAAGTAGTGTACCCCGCGCTGAAGGTTCGACGCCTCTAACATCCGTTCGAGAATCATCTCTCCCCAATCGCCCTGCACCTTGCTGCTGCCCTTGAGCGCGCTGGTGAGGTTCGACGTCTCCTCGGTGATGCGGCGGTTGAGCTCCAACAGATGGTTGAGCTCGCTTTTGAGCGCCCCGTGCTGGCGGTTCTCCTCGGAGTAGATATCCTCCACCCGCTTGCGGAAGTCGACGAGGTTGTCGCGAAACGGCTTGAGCAGCTGGTCGATCGACTCCTTGTTGGTCGCCTTGAAGGCTGTCGACCGCTCTTCGAAAATTCGCGCGGCCAGCATCTGGAACTCGGCGCGGAAAGCCTCCTGCATCTGCTCGCGCGAGTGCTTCTCGGCCTCGGCGGCTTCGCGTCGACGTGCATCTTCGGCGATGGCGGCCTCGCGTCGGCGCGACTCGTCGAGCTCGGCGGTTTGGCGCAGGTTGGCCACCTCGGCCCGCGAACCGGCAAGGGCGATGCGCACGCGCAGCCACAGCACGACGAGCGCCACGCACAGCACGATCAGGGCGGCCACAGCCACTGTATGGATTGTTGTCATCTCTGTTCCGATAGTTGTTAGATGGTGCAAGGTAACCATTTTTTTCGTAACTTTGCGTGACTGGAAGGTCTCAAAAAAACACGTCATGAAAAAACTCGCCATGTCACTACTGTTAGCGCTCGCCGCCGCACCCTTCGCGGGGGCGCAAAGTTCGGGAACTCAGAGTTCGGGAGCCCCGGGCTCCGACGCTCTTGTCAGCTCGTCGCCGCTCATCGTGGCCGCCACCTACAACATCCGCATGAACACCCCGAGGGATGGCGTCAACGCATGGCCCAATCGTGCGGCGTGGGTGCGCGAGTTGGTGAGGTTCCACGAGTGGGACATCTTCGGAACGCAGGAGGGCTTTCGCGAACAGTTAGACGACCTGTTGCAGATGGAGGAGTACGCACAGATCGGCGTGGGGCGCGACGACGGCGCCGATAAGGGCGAACACTCGGCGATCTTCTACCGCCGCGACCGCTTCGAGTTGCTCGACAAGGGCGACTTCTGGCTCAGCGAGACCCCCGACCGCCCAGGCGCGGGGTGGGACGCCCAGATCTTCCGCATCTGCTCGTGGGGCAAGTTCCGCGACAAGTTCGGCGGCCGCGAGTTCTTCTTCTTCAGCGCCCACTTCGACCACATCGGCGTGCAGGCTCGCGTCGAATCGTCGAAACTCATTGTGAAAAAGATCGCCGAGATCACAGGCGGTGCGCCGACCATCCTCGTGGGCGACATGAACTCCACCCCCGACAGCGACGCCTACGCGGTGCTCGCCGCTTCGTTGCGCGACTCTTATAAAGTGACCGAAAACCCGCCCTACGGCCCCGAGGCGACATTCAACTCGTTCGACTGGGATCGCGACCCCGCGGGGGACGGGCGCATCGACTACCTCTTCAGCACCGAGGGGGTCAGGGTGCTGAGGTACGGCGTACTGACCGACTCGAAGGACAAGCGCTACCCGTCGGACCACTTTCCGGTGGAGATAAAACTGACACTCAGATAGATGGCCAACACAAACACTGCAAACGCAACAAGCGCGGCAAGAAGAATAGTTTCGCCGTCGATGCTGTCGGCCGACTTCGGCCACCTGGAGCGCGACACCCGCATGATCGACGCCAGTCGCGCCGAGTGGGTACACATCGACGTGATGGATGGCGTGTTCGTGCCCAACATCTCGTTCGGGTTTCCGGTGCTGCGAGCGATCCGGCGCGCAACGTCGAAACTGTTGGACGTCCACCTGATGATCGTCGAGCCCGAGCGCTACATCGCGCGCTTCGCCGAGGCGGGGGCGGGGCTGATCACTGTGCACCACGAGGCGGTGGGCGACCTCTCCGGCTGCCTCGCGTCGATGCGCGCGACCGGAGTTCGGACGGGCGTTTCGATCAAACCCGCCACGCCGGTCTCGGTGCTTGAGCCGTGGCTGTCGCAGTTAAACTTGGTGTTGGTGATGAGCGTCGAGCCCGGGTTCGGCGGACAGAGCTTCATCGACGGCTCGCTCGACAAAGTTCGGGAGCTGCGGCGCATGATCTCTGAGCGTGGTCTCGGCACGCTGATCGAGGTCGACGGAGGAATCTCCGCCGCCAACGCGCGCGAGCTGTTCGACGCCGGGGCCGATGTGTTGGTCGCCGGCAACGCCATCTTCGCCGCCCCCGACCCCGCCGCAGAGATAGAGAAGATACTTAACGCATAAAAATCAGGAGCATGAAAAGAGGACAGATTTTTCTTTGTTGGTTCGCCATCGGCCTGGCAATCGTCGCTATTCTCATGACCCTGTTTTTGAGGATCATTCCGACCGTCACCATCACGGGCGAGACCTACATCGGAGTTCTGGTCTCGCTGTTGGGGGTATGCGTGACTTTCGCCATCGGCTACCAGATCGTCAGCACCTTAAACATCAAGGATGATGTAAAAAGAGTCGAGGAGTTGGCAAATGAGATGGAGTCTGTCAGAAAAGAGTTAAAGTATGAGGTGAATCACATACGATCGCAAATGTGGATATCGGAGGGTTTCAACGGCCTGAACAGTAACGAATATGCGTATGCCATAGTGAATTTCACGCGGGCATTGGAGTACGCGCTGAAATGTGACAACAGCGCGGTTGTTGTCGATCTGATGCCCACTATTAAAAAAGCATTGGATGCCTGGGACGATAACACGATTTACGACCCGCAAAGCATGGAACGTGTGATTAAACAGTTTGACAACGTGATCGACAACTGTTCGGAGTGCGTTTTGTATGACTCCCACATCAGGCAGATCAAAGAGTACAGAAACGCAATGCAGGCAAAAGAGACAAGAGCGCAACGAATGGGTCAAAAAGAGATTTAAGAGGTGATAAGTGTAGACAACATAACAGTAAGTTACGGAGGTTGGGACCTGTTCAGCGAGGCGTCGCTGCTGGTCAATCCGCGCGACAGGATCGGCCTGGTCGGCAGAAACGGCGCGGGAAAAACCACCCTACTAAAGATAATCAACGGCGAACAGGTGCCCACAAGCGGAGTCGTGTCGTCGTCCGCCGGCGAGACGATCGGCTACCTGCCGCAACAGATGAAGGCGCTGGACACCACGTCGTTGGTCGAGGAGACCGCCAAGGCGTTCGGCGAGGTGTTGGCGTTGGAGGCCGAGATCGCCGAGATTAACGTCGAGTTGGGCGTGCGCACCGACTACGAGAGCGAGGATTACGAGGCGCTACTGCACCGACTGTCGGCCGCGACCGACCGCTACCACATACTCGGGGGCGAGACGCGCGACGCCGACATCGAACGAACGCTGCTGGGCTTAGGTTTCCGGCGCGAGGAGTTCGGGCGGCCCACCAAGGAGTTCAGCGGCGGATGGAGGATGCGCATCGAGCTGGCTAAGCTGCTGCTGTCGAGGCCTTCAGTGTTTCTGCTCGACGAACCGACCAACCACCTCGACATCGAGAGTATCCAGTGGCTCGAAGGTTACCTAAGGGAGTACCCGGGCGCCGTGGTGGTGATCTCGCACGACAGGGCATTCCTCGACAACGTCACCAACCGCACGGTCGAAATCTCGCTCGGCAAGCTCTACGACTACAAGGTGCCCTACTCCAAGTATGTGGAACTGAGGCGCGAACGGCGCGAACAACAGATGGCCGCCTACGCCAACCAGCAGCGAATGATCGAGAAGACCGAGGAGTTCATCGAAAAGTTTCGCTACAAACCCACCAAGTCGAACCAGGTGCAGTCGCGCGTCAAGCAACTCGAAAAACTTGAGCGGCTGGAGGTCGACGAGGAGGACACCGCCACGATGAACATCAAATTTCCACCCGCCCCCAGGTCGGGACAGATCGTCGCCGAGATCAAGGAGGTGGGCATGACATTCCCTCCTCGTCCGGCAGCTGTGGCGGCAGGTTCGGCAGGAGCGGGGTCGGCGGGTTCCGCAGGTTCGGCGGGTTCGGCGGCAAAGCACGTCTTCTCGGGGGCCGACTTCACGATAGAGCGGGGCGAAAAAATCGCACTCGTGGGGCGCAACGGCGAGGGCAAAACCACGCTGGCACGCATGCTGATCGGCGAGCTGACCCCCACCGAGGGTTCGATTCGCGTCGGCGCAAATGTCAACATCGGCTACTACGCTCAAAATCAGGACGATCTGATGGACGGCAACTTCACGGTGTTCGACACTCTGGATCGCGTGGCGGTGGGCGACATCCGCACCCGACTGCGCGATATCCTCGCGGCGTTTCTGTTTCGCGGCGGCGATATCGACAAGAAGGTCAAGGTGTTGAGCGGCGGCGAGAGGTCGCGACTCGCCATGGCTCGACTCATGCTCGAACCCTACAACCTGCTCGTGCTCGACGAACCGACCAACCACATGGACATGGTCTCGAAGGATATCCTCAAGCGCGCGCTCATGCGCTACGACGGCACGGTGGTTGTGGTGTCGCACGACAGGGAATTCCTTGACGGACTGATAGATAAGGTGTACGAATTTCGCGACGGCGGCGTGCGCGAGTACCTCGGCGACATCTGGTACTTTCTTGAAAAACGCAAGTTGGAGTCGCTGCGAGAGGTCGAGGCCAAGGCCGTCGAGGAGCGAAAAGAGGCGGCGAAACAGGGCGGTGGAGTCGGCGGCAAGGAGGACTACGAGCGGCGAAAAGGGGCCGAGAAGGAGGTCAGGCGCGTCGAGAGGGCCATCGCGGCGGCCGAAAAGCGGATCGGCGAGCTCGAAGCGGAGATCGCCGCGTGGGATGCGCGACTGGCCGACCCTGCGGCAAGTGGCGTCGACCCGAGCGACAGCAAGGTGTTTGCCGCATACAACGACCTGCGCACCCGACTCGCACACCAGATGCACGAGTGGGAAAAGCTTAATTATGAGTTAGATATACTCTCCGGGGATTGAAATACGGCTGCGGAGGCGGAGGCAGCGGCAGTGGTAAAGGGGCGAGGGGCGAGAGTCGAGAGTAGGAAAAAAATTAATAAAAAATCGAAAAATATGAACAATTTGGTTTTTGGCCTGAGGCCCGTGATCGAGGCGATCGAGGCGGGCAGGCAGATCGAGAAAATATACATCAGAAAAGGGGCGGACGGGCAGCTAATCAGCGAGTTACGCGAGGTTGCACGCGCCCAGCACATCAACGTGCAGGAGGTGCCGATCGAGAAACTCGACCGGCTCACCAAGAACGGCCGCTGGGGCAAAAGCGCTAACCATCAGGGCGTTGTGGCACAAATCTCGGCAATCGTGTACGCCGGCATCGAGGAGATCCTCGCGGCGATCCCCGCGGAGTCGGCCGGCCTGGTGGTCGTGTTCGACGGCGTGACCGACGTTCGCAATTTCGGAGCCATCGCGCGAAGTGCCGAATGCGCTGGAGCTCACGGACTTATCGTGCCGATGAAGAACGCCGCCCCCGTCAACGCCGACGCGCTGAAGGCCTCGGCCGGCGCGCTCAACATCATTCCTGTGAGCCGCGTGGGCAGCATCCGCAACACGCTGAAAATCTTGCAAGGCGAAGGTTTCCAGATAGTTGCGGCGACAGAAAAAAGCGGCACGAGGCTCTACGACGTCGACCTCACGCGCCCCACCGTCATCGTGATGGGCAGCGAGGAGGACGGAATTTCGAAAGAGGTGCTCAAACTGTGTAACGCACAGGTTTCCATACCGTTACGTGGCAAGATCGGCTCGTTGAACGTCGCCGCCGCCGCCGCCGTGATGCTCTACGAAGTCGTACGTCAACGCCTGTAAATCGCACAGCAAAATTCCCACAACGACATGGAACACAAACAATTACATGCCGACGCCGTCGGACTTTTGCAACAATTAGTGCGCGTCCCCTCGTTCAGCCGCGAGGAGGAGCGCACCGCGGGCATCATCGAGGAGTGGCTGCGCGAAAAGCTGAGCGGCCCGAGCCGACGTGCCGGTGCCCAAACCGACATTCTACGTCACGGCAACAACGTGTGTATCAGAAACTTGCACTTCGACCCCGAGCGGCCGACAATCCTGCTCTGCTCCCACCACGACACCGTGCGCCCGAGCGGCACGTGGACTCGCGACCCCTTCGACGGCGCGATCGAGAGCACATTCGACACTGCAATCGATGGCGGCGAAGAGGGCCCGGAGAGCGGCGAGAAGGCCCCCAAAAGCAGCCCCGAAAGCCTCCAGAAAGCACGTTTACACGGCCTCGGAAGCAACGATGCGGGAGCAAGCGCGGTGTCGTTAGCCGCGGCATTTCGCCATTTCTACGAGCGCAACGATCTGAAATACAACCTCATACTCGCCCTCGTCGGCGAAGAGGAGATCAGCGGCCCGGGCGGCGTCAGGTCGATCCTGCCACTGCTCGGCCTCGCCACCGAAACCACCCCAGAAACCGACAACAAAACCGCCCTCGAAACCAACGACAAACCAAGCAGCAAAACCGCCAACTCCCTAAACACCAACAACATCCCCCACCCCACCGGAGCCCCCGTCTTAGCCATAGTCGGCGAGCCAACAGGCATGCAGTTAGCCATCGCCGAAAGGGGCCTCATGGTGCTCGATTGCGTCGCGGCGGGGCGATCAGGTCACGCGGCAAGGGACGAGGGCGACAACGCTATCTACCACGCAATCAAAGACATAGAGTGGTTCCAAAACTACCGTTTCCCGCGAAAAAGCCCCATCTTCGGCGAGCTAAAAATGAGCGTGACGATGATCTCGGCCGGAACGCAGCACAACGTCGTGCCCGCCGAGTGCCGCTTCACGGTCGACTGCCGCGTGACCGAGCAGTACACCAACGAGGAGGTGTTAGAGATTGTGTGTCAACATATTACAAGCACCGTCACCCCCCGATCGCTGCACCTGCGCTCGTCGTCCATCTCACCCGACCACCCCATCGTGCAGGCGGGCATCGCACTGGGACTCAACACGTTCGGCTCGCCGACCACTTCCGACCAGGTCGCACTCACAATGATCCCGTCGGTGAAGGTCGGCCCGGGGCAGAGCTCGCGCTCCCACGCCGCCGACGAATACATCGAACTCACCGAAATCCAACAAGGCATAGAGCTGTATATCAAACTTTTAGATCAGATATTATGAAACTTTGGGCAAAAAATAGTCGGAACGCCGCCGGCAACAACATCGACGGAAATAACGTCGACAACAATAACACCGACAGCAACAAAAACAACGGCAACACCGCCGCCGACAAAAACAGCACCACAAAAAACACCTCCACCGAAAGCGCAGCCGCAAAGGTCGAAACCTTCACCGTGGGCCAAGACCGAGAGATGGACGAGCTTCTGGCCGAGTCCGATCTCCTTGGCTCACTGGCACATACGCGCATGCTGGAGAGCATCGGCCTGCTCACCCCCCAAGAGCTCGCACAAGTCCAAAAAGAGCTAAAAATTATCCTCCAAACGATCCGCGAAAAAAACTTCGCCATAGCACCCGACGTCGAGGATGTCCACTCGCAGATCGAACTGCTACTCACCGAGCGCCTAGGCGACACGGGCAAGAAGATCCACAGCGGCCGCTCGCGTAACGATCAGGTACTCGTCGACTTACGGATTTTCCTGAGGCACGAGATCGCCGAAATCGTGACGGCCACCAAACAGCTCTTCGACCGCCTGCAAAGCCTCTCCGAGCAGCACAAAAACACGCTGATGCCGGGCTACACCCACCTGCAAGTCGCTATGCCATCGTCATTTGGCCTCTGGTTCGGGGCCTACGCCGAGAGTCTGGTCGACGACATGCAGCTGATGTTGGCGGCGTGGCGCATCGTCAACCGCAACCCGCTCGGCTCGGCGGCCGGCTACGGCTCGTCGTTCCCGCTCGACCGCGAGATGACCACGCGCCTGCTTGGATTCGACTCGCCGGCCTACAACGCGGTCTACGCACAGATGGGGCGCGGCAAGAGCGAACGCATTGTGGCACAGGCCGTTTCGTCGATCGCAGCGACCCTCGGCAAGTTCGCGATGGACAACACGCTGTTCCTCAACCAAAACTTCGCATTCATCTCATACCCAGACAGTTTGACGACCGGATCGAGCATCATGCCGCACAAAAAGAACCCCGACGTGTGGGAGATCACGCGCGGCAAGTGCAACCTCCTGCAGGCGCTCCCGGGCACGATCGCCATGCTCACGACCAACCTGCCGTTGGGCTATCACCGTGACCTGCAACTACTTAAGGAGGTACTCTTCCCCGCACTGCAAGACACGAAACGGGTGCTCGAAATGGCCGACTACATGCTGGCCCACATCGGCGTGAACAGCGACATCCTCGACGATCCGCGATACAGCTATCTATTTAGCGTAGAGAGCGTTAACGCACTCGTTCTGGCCGGAGTCCCGTTCCGCGACGCCTACCGCACGGTCGGCGCCGAGATCGAAAACGGCAGCTACAAACCGGAAAAGCAGGTGCATCACACCCACACGGGCAGCATCGGCAACCTCGCCAACGACCGCATCGCCGAGCTCATGTCGCAGACCCTCAAGCAGTTCGACTTCGAAAAGGTCGAAGCCGCCGAGGCTGCCCTCTGCCGGAACGCCGACGGCGAATAAACAGACACCTCACCGAAATCACAGCACGATCAAGTGAAACCGCCACCCCCGTAACCACCTGATGCAGAAAACAATACTCCACCCCGAAGTAGGTGATGTAACGCTGTCGAGAACCCGCCGCTCGACACGCATCACCCTGTCAGTCAGGGCCGACGGCCACGTGCGCCTGTCATTCCCCGTGTGGGTAACGCAGCGACGCGCCCTGCAATTTCTCGAAGAAAAACTCGACTGGATAGCCCAAAGCCGCGAAAAAATCGCGAAAAAAGCACCGCCGCAAAAACCCGATACCCCCCCACAAACAGAAGAACAAAAAGCCACCCAAAAAGCCAAGGAAAAACGCGCCATAGAGGCCCTAAGAGCCGAAGCCAAGATCAAACTCCCCGCCATGACAGCCCGCCTCGCCGCACAGCACAGCTTCCGCCACGGCGCCGTCCGCGTCAAACTCACCAAGAGCCGTTGGGGCAGCTGCACGGCGCGCGGCGACATCAACCTGTCGCTATCGCTGGCTGCGCTCCCCGACCACCTCGCCGAGTACATCGTGCTCCACGAGCTGTGCCACACCGTCCACCGCAACCACTCGCCGCGCTTCCACGCGCTCCTCGACCGCGTGACCGACGGCCGCCACCGCGCCCTCAACCGCGAGCTCCGCGCCTACCGACCCGGCGTAATCATGAATCAGGAATCATAAATCATGAATCGGCTACGCAAAATCGCGTAGCCCATTTTCAATTTTCCACTTTCAATTTTCAATTAGATAAACTCCGTTTATCTAAGCATATTATCATACATATTACTCGACTTATCATACTTGATATCGGCCAGCATCCCCGACCTGATCCCGATATGAAACGAGTAGCTCTTCATATACCCGATCGGCACCCACTGAAAAGACATCTCCCAGCAGTGCAGATCCCGCGACAGATTCATCTGCATAGGCGTAAACCGCCGTCGCGCAATGTCGAACCCGCCGTTGAACGTCACCCCCCACTTCTCCGTAAGTGTCACGCTACCGTTGAAACCCAACGTCTGAGTAATCTGAGGCTTAAGCGCCGTATGCGAATAGTTGACCGAGTAGTTAAACCCAAAGTTCCAAGGTATCGAAAAGTCATAATAACTCGCCACCATCCGCTGCCGCCTCAACGCGGGATCCATGTCGAGGCTCCGGTCATACGGATTGACATAGGCCCCACTCGTGATATCGTTGATGGCGGGCCCGCCGCTGGTCGACGAGTTGAAGGTGTACCCGAAAGTCCACCCCGTGTTAAGGATGCGCCCGAACTTCCCGCCGCCGATGGCCAGCTTCCCGATCCGCCGCGCCTGCCCGCCCACGTCGACATACTGATACGGATCCCAAGTAGCATTAAGCTGAATGGCAAAGTTCTTAAAAATCTGCCCCGTCCTCAGCTGCAACCCGATGGTCGATAGCTGCAACGAGTCCCCGGGCGCCAAAAAGTTATAAGACCCACTCAACGAGAACTGCTCGATCAGCGGGATCTTCTTAACCCCCGTCGAGTCGCCGCCGCTGCGAACCTTAAGCTCCAACTGATTCGACAGCGAGAAGTTGACCGACGCGCGAGGAGCCCCGGGCGACATCGTGGGACTCCCCAGAATCGGATTATACGAAGTGTAAGTCCCACTCTCGCTACTCTGAACATAGTCCGTAAACCCATACCGCGGATGGGTAAAGTCGGGCGCATAAGTAAATCCCACCGTCGGAGTCAGCACATGCCGAAAGGCCTGCAACCACCCCGTCTTCCCCGCCCGCCGCTTCACTTCGAACGTCCCGTACACCTTAGTCGAGAACGACCCCGACAGATCCCAGCCATAAGTCCTAAAGAACCCGAACTCCGCCGGCAACGTCCGCACACCCCCCGTGCCGTTCGTCCCCAAAGTAGGATCCCAAACCCGCCGCTCCCGCTTAAAGTTCCAAACCTCGCTGTAATTAAACGACGGCGCAAAGTTGATATACCCCAGTATGTTAAACGATGTCTTAACGGGAATGCTATGCCGCACCCCGTTCTGCATCTCCTGCAACGTCTCCTTCGTAAACACCCTGTCCTCGTGCATCCGCCCTGTCGAGTTCTGCGCCTGCATCTGATAACTCATGGTGATCTTCTCATACCACCGCTCGCTCCCCACCTGCACCTTTCGCTTGAACGGCGCGAAAGAGCTGACACTCAAACTAACATTCGGCAACGTGACCGACATCGAAGAGTCGACCGAGTTGGTAGCCAGATTGAAGGCCGCCGTCATATTGATGTTGGTAGTCCCCACCGCCCAGTTCCTCGCATACGATATCGACGATGTGGTGTTTGTATTCATGTGGTCTGCCAGCGAGGTGGTCGCAAGCTTCTTCTGCCCCGCGGTCGAAAAGTTCACACTCGCCGAAAAAGTCTGCCTCGGGTTAGCCTTAGGGTCCTGACTATGAGTCCAGTTAACGCTGAAACTCCCGCTGTTCTGCTCATTCACGCCCCCCCTGTCCATCACCATCCTGTTGTAGGTAGCCCCCAACGACCCGCGATACTTATACCGCTTCACATAAGATGTCTGCCCGTTCAACCCCCACGACCCCAACGTATAGATATCCCCCGTCAGCCGCAGGTCTGCGTAGTCGCCAAATGTAAAGTAGTACCCCCCACCCCTCAGATAGAACCCGCGATTGGCCTCCTCGCCATACTGCGGCATCAGAAATCCCGACTGCGGCCCTGTCGCGATAGGAAAGAACCCGCCCGGCAATCCCAGAAAATATATAGGCACATCCTCCATAACAAAGTATGC
Source organism: Alistipes sp. (assembly GCA_031285405.1). Taxonomy (GTDB): domain Bacteria; phylum Bacteroidota; class Bacteroidia; order Bacteroidales; family Rikenellaceae; genus UBA940. The sequence continues at coordinate 25,730 of JAITWH010000041.1, read as the reverse complement.
CGGCCCCGTAATAATTTTCTTCCCTGGAATCACCTTCGCCTTGGTCATGGCGATATAGAAGTGCGGATGCTCCACGTTGTCGCAGGTGGTATACTTCGCGTGGGCAATGTTGATTGTGTTGTCGGGCATCTTCTTGAGGTCGCGCCCCAGCAGATAACCCTCGCCATCCTTCGTCGCCACCCCCTGAATTTTCGCCTTCCGACTCCCCAGATTGTAGCGCAACGTATCCATCGTGTAGTTCGACCCGCCCTGCACAAACTCGGGCCTCGACATCACCCCCGCTGTGTCGGGCCGCCCCACCCCGAAAATCTCCTTGGTGTCGGCATTCAGAATCACATGATCCGCCTTCAGATCGACATCCTCATACTTAATCTCACCCGTGCCATATCGAAAAATCAACCTCCGCCGCGCGTCATACACCAACGAATCCTCGACGGTGCCGAACACCGGCGCCTCCAAAAAAGGCTCGTCCCGCTCCCTCGGAGTGCGACTAACCGCCACCGTGTCCGCCGCCAGCGAATCCACAACACCCACACTGTCCGTCGCCCGCCACTCGGCAAGACCGACGCTGTCGACCAAAGCGCTGTCAATCAACGCGCTGTCGACGACGGGCAAAGTCTCGGCAACCAGAGTATCAGCCGCCACTGCGACAAAAGCACTATCCACAACGGGCCGCACTTCCGAAACTGTGTCAACGGTAACACTATCCGAAACCCCAGCCCCCACGACAACAGCCGCCGTAGAATCCCTATCAAAAATAGGAGCCACCACACTATCGACAGCCCCCCGCCGCACAGGAGCCTCACGCCTCCCGCCGGCCATCCGCCCCACAGGCGAGCACGACACCACCACCGCCACAATCACGACGAGCGACAGCAGGAACGGTGCGACCGGATATTTTTTGCCTTTAAGGGTCAACTTTGGCGATATTTTCACAAAAAACGGTTATCTTTGCCGACAAGTCGGCAAAAACGCACTCCCGCCCACGCCGGAGCGCACATTTTGCAGGCAAAAGTAGCTATTTTTTCGCAAGTTGCCTAATTAATTATGAATGTCCCCCGAGTCTTCATGAATGTCCTGAGAGTCATCACCCTAATACTTGCAATTGCCACCACGCTGACCGTGTGCCCCGAAGCACTCGGCCAAAGCCCCCCCACGACCAACCGCGACTTCATCCTCGTGATAGACGCCGGCCACGGGGGCAGCGACCCGGGCGCGATCAACGGCCGCCTGCGGGAGAAGGACCTCAACCTCGAAATAGCCCTCGCCCTGGGTGCCCGCATAGCCAAGGAGATTCCTGGCGTCAACGTCCTCTACACCCGCACCGACGACCGAGCGATAGGCCTCGCGGCAAGGGGCGACTTCGCCAACCGCGCGGGCGCCGACCTCTTTCTGTCGATCCACACCAACTCGTTCCGCAACCCCGACTCGCGCGGCTCCGAGACCTACGTCATGGGGATGGACAAGAGCGAGGCCAACCTCGCGGTGGCCAAGCTTGAGAACGAGGTGATCAAGTACGAGGAGGACTACACCGAGACCTACGCCGGCTTCGACCCCGAGTCCACCGAGCTGTCGATAGTCTTCGGCATGTTGCAGTACGCCAACTTCGAGAGCAGCCTCAGCTTCGCCCGCATCATCCAGAGGCACTACACGGCCAACACCCCCCTGCGCGACCGCGGCGCCAAACAGGGCCCCTTCGCGGTGTTGTGGAAACCCACGATGCCCCGCGTACTGGTCGAGATGGGCTACATCAGCAACGAGACCGACCGTCGCTACATCTTCTCGACAGCCGGCAAACAGACGATAGTCCGCTCGCTCTTCGACGCCTTCCGCGAGTACCACACCATCGCTCGCGGCGACAGCGACGAACTCCTAACACAACAACCGCAACCCGCAACCCAGCAACCGACAACAACCCCGACAACACCCCAAAGAGCGGAACCAAGAATAGAAACAAGAATAGACTTCTGGGTGCAGTTGGCCGCCGCCGGAACCAGAGTCTCCACACGCGACGCAATGTGGGGGGCACACCGCGGCAAGGTCACCGAGCGCCACGCCGACGGCTGGTACAAATACTCGCTGGGCCCCTACCCCACCCGCCGCGCAGCCGAGAGGGCGTTGGAAGAGGTACGCCGCGGCAAGTTCTCCGGAGCCTTCATAGTCGAAACCGAACGAAACTCCAAATAACGCACCAAAAACTAAAAACAATAATACCATGCTAAAGCTAAGCAGAGAGTTGAAGATAGGGCTATTCGCCCTCGCGATGATCGTATGCCTCTACCTCGGAGTCAACTACCTCAAGGGCAAGGACATTTTCAGCAGCGACCGCAGCTACTACGCGCTGTTCGACCGCACCAACGGCCTCCAGACCTCCGCGCCGGTACTGTTGCGCGGCGTGAAGGTCGGCTCGGTGACCTCCATCGCCCTCGACAGCGACCACCCCGACAAGGTGATGGTGACGCTCGGTGTCAAGAAGAGCATCGACATCCCCTCCGACTCCCACCTCGTGCTCGTTTCGGGCGGCCTGATGGGCGACAAGGCGATCGACCTCGTCCAGGGGGCGTCGGCCAGCACCTTCGACCGCGGCGCCGTGATCCCCGCCCGCATCGAGGGAGGGCTGTTCGAGAGCGCTTCGGCCAACATGGACGACCTGCTCACCGAGGCCCGCGCGGTGATGACCTCACTCGCCGCCACCTCGGCCACCCTCGACAACGTCCTCACCCGCAACGCCGAGACCTTCAAAGGCATCATGGACAACGTCGAGGGGGTGACGGGCCAACTCTCGCGCGCCGGCATCGACGACATGATCCGCGACATGGGCGCCTTCTCGACGATGCTACGCGACAACTCCGCCCGCTTCGACAACATAGTCGGCAACTTAGACACCGTGACGGAGCAGCTCTCCGACGCCGACCTGCGCGGAACGGTAGACTCCCTCGGTGCCGGCATCGCCCACCTAAACTCCGTGCTGGCCCGTTTGGCCGAGGGCGAGGGCACTGCATCGCTGCTGTTGGACGACCCCGCGTTGTACGACTCGCTGACGTCGGCCACGGGCAACCTCTCCGCGCTGTTGGAGGATCTCAAGGCCAACCCCCGCCGCTACGTCCACTTCTCGCTCTTCGGCGGCGGCAAAAACAGAGATAAAGACAAGCAATGACGGAAACACCCTTAGGCGTCGACCCATTTGACGCCCGATTCGAAGAGAAGATAGGCTTCGACCGCATCCGAAGCCAGGTAGAGGAGCTCTGCACCACCCCCGCCGCGCGCGAAAAACTCGCCGCCGAACGCTTCACGAGCGACGCCGCCGAGCTTGCACAGAGGCTCGGCCTGGCCGATGAACTGCGCGCCATCCTCTCGATGGGAGGAGGCTTTCCGGCGGGTGAGTTCGTCGACGTCTCGACCGTCGCCGCCAAGGCACGCATCGAGGGTGCATTCCTTGAGGTCGACGAGATCCGCACGCTGCACCACGCCCTCACCTCGGTCGGCGAGGTGCTCTCGTTCATAGCCGCCGCCGAATCCAAAACCTCAACCACATCGGGCCAATTCCCCCTGATGCAAGCCCTCGGCAACGGCATCGAGAGCTACCCCGAGATAACAAACCGGATCGACTCCCTCATAGACCGCTTCGGAAACATAAAGGACAGCGCCTCCCCCGAGCTCAACGATATCCGCCGCACGATCCGCAGCCGCGAGGGCGACGTCACCAAACGCATGCAGCGAATCCTCGCCCAGGCCCAGAGCGCGGGCATAGTCGACGCCGACGCCAGCCTCTCGATAAGGGAGGGCCGCACGGTGATCCCCGTCGCGGCGGGCAACAAAAAGAGACTCCCGGGCTTCATCCACGACGAGAGCGGCAGCGGAAAGACCTTCTACATCGAGCCTGTCGAGATAGTCGAGATCAACAACGAACTCAAGGAGTTGGCCTACGCCGAGCGCCGCGAGGTGGTACGCATCCTCACCACCTTCACCGACCTGCTGCGCCCCGACATCGACGGCATCGCCGCGTCGGGCGACTACCTCTGCGAGGTCGACCTCATCCGCGCCAAGGCGCGCTGGGCAGTGGCCAACGGAGCTGTCCGGCCGATAATCTCCGACGACGGCCGCCTCTCGCTAAGAAAAGCAAGACACCCCCTCCTCGCCCAAACCCTCGCGCGCGAAGGCAAAGAGATCGTCCCACTCGACCTGACCCTCTCGCCCACGGAGAGGATAATAGTAATCTCCGGCCCCAACGCCGGAGGCAAGTCGGTGGCGCTCAAGACGGCGGCGCTGCTGCAATACATGTTCCAGAGCGGCTTCCTCGTGCCGGTGCTCGAAAACTCCGAGATGCCCCTCTTCGGCCGCCTCTTCATCGACATCGGCGACGAGCAGAGCATCGAGAGCGACCTCTCGACATACAGCTCCCACCTCTTGAACATGAAGCGCATGCTCACCGCCGCCGACCGCCGCTCGATGATCTTTATCGACGAATTCGGCACCGGCACCGAACCTGTGATGGGGGGCGCGATAGCCGAAAGCGTGCTTGAGCAGTTCGTCGCCAGAGGGGTCTACGGCGTCATCACCACCCACTACTCCAACATAAAATACTTCGCATCGAACCACGACGGAGTTGCCAACGGAGCGATGGCCTTCGACGTCGCCGCCATCCGCCCACTGTTCCGACTCGTGCAGGGCGAGCCCGGCAGCTCGTTCGCCATCGAGATCGCGCGCAAGATCGGCCTGCCCGAGGATATCATCCGCGCGGCGAGCGACAAGGCGGGCAGCGACCACGTCAACCTCGAACGCCAGCTGAGGGAGATAGCCCGCGACCGCCGCTATTGGGAGACCAAGCGCGACCGCATCCGCGTCGCCGACCGCCACGTCGAGCAGTTGGAGAGCGACTACGCCGAGCGCCTCACCGCCATCCGCGCCGAGCGGGCCGAGATCATGCGCACCGCCCGCGCCGAGGCCAAAGCCCTCGTGGCCGAGGCCAACAAGCAGATCGAGAGCACCATCAAAACCATCCGCGAGTCGCAGGCCGACAAGGAGTTAACCCGCCTCGCCCGCCGCGAGATCGACGACTTCCGCGAGACGCTCGAAACCCCACCCGCCGCGACTGACCCCGAAACCGAGGCGAAGTTTGCCGCCGAGATGGAGCGAATCCTCCGCCGCCAACAAAACCGCGAAAAGCGAAAGGCCGAAAAGAAAGAGGAGAAAGCCAAGGCCCCCGAACCCAAAAAACCAAAACCGATAACCCCCGGAACCAAGGTCCGAATCAAGGGCCAGGAGACCGTGGGCGAGGTGACCGAGGTGAAGGGCACAAAGTCGACGGTCACCTTCGGCCAGATCATCTCGACCGTCGCCACCGAGCGCCTCGAACCCATCTCGAACACCGAGTTCAAAGCCGCCACCCGCCCCACGGCCCCGCGCACAAGGGTCGCCAGCGAGATTTCCGATCGCCGCCTGCAGTTCTCGCCGCGGGTCGACGTGCGCGGCTTGCGCCCCACCGAGGCGATCGAGGCGGTCGAGTCGTTCATCGACAACGCGCTGATGATCGGCATCGGCGAGGTGTCGATCCTGCACGGCAAGGGCACTGGCGCGCTCAAGTCCGAGATCCGCCGCTACCTGCGCACCCTCCCGCCGATCGAGAGCGCCACCGACGACCACCCCGACCGCGGCGGCGCCGGAATAACCATAGTAACCTTCAAACAATGATCGTAATCATGAATCATGATTAAAAACCCTAAAAATGAAATACTTAAACGAAAAAATCTACGGCACCGTCCTGGAGGTCTCGACCGCGGCCATCACGCGAAACCTCGAACGCTGCCGCGAAAAACTCCCCGCGGGCACGGGCATCATCCCGATAGTCAAGGCGTCGGCCTACGGTCACGGCGCCTACGAGATCGCTGCGCTGCTCGAACGACAAGGGGTAGACTACTTGGCGGTGGCCTTCACCAGCGAGGGCATCGCACTGAGGCAGAACGGAATACGCGTCCCGATCATCGTCTTCAACGCCGACGCCGACAGCTTCGAGGAGCTGATCCGCCACCGCCTCGAACCCGAGATATACAACTTCGTGGCCCTCAACGAGTTCGTCACGCAAGCCCAAAAGCAGAACTGCGATCGCTACCCGATCCACATCAAGTTGGACACCGGCATGCACCGTCTGGGCTTCGGCGCGCGCGACCTCGACGCACTCTCCGCCGCCATCGCCGCCGCCGACAGCGTGAAGGTCGCCACGATATTTTCGCACCTCGCCGCCGCCGACGACCCCGCCCACGACGACTTCACGCGCCGGCAGATCGCCGACTTCAACAGCCTGAGCCTCAGCCTCGCAGCAGGTCTGCCCTACCCCGTTCGCCGCCACATCGCCAACACCAACGGCACGGTGCGATTCCCCGAGGCTCGGCTCGACATGGTGCGTCTGGGCATAGGGTTGTACGGCGTCGGAATGGAGGGGGTCGAACGCGTGGCGTCGCTCCGCACCCGCATCATCAGCATCGCTGAACTGCCTGCCGGTGAGACAGTTGGCTATGGCCGCTGTGGCGTGCTCACCCGCCCCTCGCACATCGCCACCATCCCCATCGGATACGCCGACGGCCTCAATCGCCGCCTCAGCCAAGGCGCCTGGTCGGTGCTGGTAAATGGGCATCCCTCGCCGATCGTCGGCAACGTGTGCATGGACAGCTGCATGATCGACATCACTGGTATTCAGGGAGTTGAGGTGGGCGGCGAGGCGGTGATTTTCTCGTCGGCGGCGGGCAACACCGTCGAGGATATGGCCGCCGCGCTCGGCACGATCCCCTACGAAGTGATGACCTCGATATCCGCACGCGTAAAACGCATCTACGTATGAAGCCCGGAACGTTATATCTAATTCCCTGTCCCATAGGCGATTCGGCGCCTTTCGAGGTGCTGCCCGCGGCCAACTTCGAGGTGATGCGGGGGCTCGACTATTTCATCGTCGAGAATGTGCGTTCGGCGCGGCGATTTCTGTCGCAGGCGGGGGTGGCTTCGGGCTCTGTCGCAGCTGCAAAAACGGCCTCAGAAGTGAGTGTGGCTGCGATTCCGACTGAGGTTCGGGCGATGGACGACATCGAATTTGTGGAGCTCAACGAGCACACTCGGCCCGAGGAAATTGCGGCGATGTTGGCGCCACTTTTGCAGGGTCGCGATGCGGGGGTGATATCCGAAGCGGGGGTGCCGGCGGTGGCAGATCCCGGGGCGGATTTGGTTGCCGCAGCCCATCGTAACAACATCATAGTCAGGCCGTTAGTAGGGCCGTCGTCGATACTTTTGGCGCTCATGGCGTCGGGGGCGAATGGGCAATCGTTTGCTTTCAACGGGTATCTGCCGGCCAAAAATCCTGACCTCGCGCGGATGATTCGACACTTCGAACGGCGGGCTCACTCGGAGCGGCAGAGTCAGATTTTTATTGAGACTCCGTATCGTAACGTTCGGTTGTTCAGTGAGTTGCTGTCGGTTTGCTTGCCCGAAACCCGGCTTACTGTGGCGGTCGATATATCGGTTTCGGGGGAGTTTATTCGCACTTTTTCGGTGGCGGAGTGGCGGCGGATTTCTGCTCCGAACCTTGATAAACGGCCGGCGATTTTTATTATTTCTTGAGGTTTTTGGGGGTCATAGACAGGCTGTCGTGTAAAAAAGCGTTACATAGGTAACGCTTTTTTTTGGCCGTGTGTTACCTATGTAACGGTTTTTTTGGGGGTAGTGTTACCGATGTAACACTTTTTTTTTGGCGAGTGTTACAAATGCGACACTTTTTTTTGGGGGGGTTGCCTCTTATTAATATAGGTATGGTTGTTTTTTTTGTTTTGTAGGGTCTTTTATGTTGGCGTGTTATTACGTTTTTGGTATCTGTTTTGTTTCAGTTTTTTTGATTTTTTTGTGATGTTTTTTTAATCGCTGCCGGCGTTACGGCCTCTGTCGGGAGGACATGAAAGAAAGGCTCCCTTGCGGGAGCCTTTCTTTTCTGGATTGCTTCGCCTTTGGCTCGCAATGACGGGGGCTTTCTCTTACACGATGAACCACCCCGCCCTTCGGGCACCCCTCCATGGGAGGGGAACGGCTAACGCGGTATTGGGCTGCTTGTTGGGCTGATTCTTAATTCTTAATTTTTAATTCTTAATTATTCTACTAAGGGGCCTTCGTTGAGGATTTGTCTTAGGACGGAGTCGGGGAGGGGTTCGCGGGGGGTGTTGGGGTCGCGGCTCACCAATGCCAAGAGGGAGTCGGCGGCGGGGTCGGCGGGGAGCAGGCCGCGGGCGCGGAAGAGGGGTTCGCGCGAGGGTTCGGCGCCGCGGAAGTCGCGGTAGAGATCCATGCCGTCGCGCAGGCCGCGCGGGGCCAGCACCTTGTGGCGGAAGTCGGTGGCGACGGCGCGCGAGAAGAGGTCGCCGCTCTCGACGAAGGCCTCGTAGGCGTCCTTGTCCAACACCTCGGCCCAGATGTAGCTGTAATATCCGGCTGAGTAGCCGCCGTCGAAGATGTGGCTGAAGTAGGGGTAGCGGTAGCGCGGTTCGATCTCGGGGATGAGGCCGCGGCGTGTGGTGAGCGCATACTTCTCGAAGTCGGCGACGCTGAAGGGGGTGTACTCCTTCTGGGAGTGGATGTCCATGTCGGAGAGGGAGGCGGCCAGCAGTTCGGTCGTCATGAAGCCCTGGTTGAACATGGAGCTCTCGTTGATGCGCTGCACGATGCGTTCGGGGATCGGTTCGCCGCTGCGGTGGTGGATGGCGTACTCGGCCAACATGGCGGGGGCGAAGGCCCAATTCTCCATGATCTGCGAGGGTAGCTCCACGAAGTCGCGCTCGGTGCCGTGGAGGCCCTGATAGGGGACGTCGGCGAAGAGATTGTGCAGCGCGTGGCCGAACTCGTGGAAGAAGGTCTCGGTCTCGTCGAGGGTGAGCAGGGCCGGAGTCGTGCCGGTCGGTTCGGTGAAGTTGCACACTATGTTGGTGATCGGCGCTATGCGCGTGCCGTCGGGGGTGTAGCCCTGCGAGCGGTAGGTGCCGCACCACGCTCCCGAGCCCTTGCCGGCGCGGGGGAAGAAGTCCATGTACATGACCCCGAGGTGGGTGTTGTCGATGTCGAGCACCTCGTAGACCTGGACGTCTTTGTGGTAGACGGGGGCCACGATGGGGCGGAAGGTGATGCCGTAGAGGCGGTTGCAGAGTTTGAAGATGCCCGAGCGGACGTTATCCAACGCGAAGTAGGGCCTCACCTGCTCCTCGTCTAAGTTGTAGCGGCTCTTGCGGATCTTCTCGGCGTAGTACCACCAATCCCATGAGTTGATCGTGGCGGTGGAGTCGGCCGTCTCGGTGCGCTTGAGGGCCACCATCTCGTCGCGCTCCTCGGTCGCCTTGGCGAGGGCCGGAGCCCAGATGTCGTCGAGGAATTCGTAGACGCGGGCGGGGGTCTTGGCCATGCGTTCGTCGAGCACGAAGTCGGCGTAGCTGTCGAAGCCCATGAGGTGGGCGCGGTCGGTGCGGAGGCGGATCATGTCGTTGATAACCTGCGCGTTGTCGAACTGCGAACCCTCGGCGCTCTGGCCCAGGTAGCCCTCGTAGAGTTGGCGGCGGAGGGGTTCGCTCTCGGAGTAGGTGAGGAAGGGAATCCAGCTTGGTTTGGATAGGGTGAAGACGAGTTTGTCGCCCTGTTTTTCCTCCTCGGCGCGGGTGCGGGCGCGGGCCACGACTCCCGAGGGGAGGCCCGTGGCGTCGCGGGGGTCGACAACGAGACGGAAGGCGTTCATTGCCTCGCGGTTGTTGCTTTCGAACTTCACGCCCAGCGATGAGAGCTCCTCGTTGATGGCGCGCATGCGCTCTTTATCTGTCTCGGAGAGGAGGGCTCCGCTGCGTTCGAAACGGCGGTAGACACGTTCGGTGAGGCGTTGTTGCGCGGCGTTGAGTGTGGCGCGGTTGTCGTAGACCGCTTTTACCTTGGCGAAGAGGGCGGGGTCTAGGCCTATCGCGTCGCTGTGTTGCGACTGGAGGGGTGACATGGCCGCCTTTATCTCCTCAAGTTCGGCGTTGGTTTCGGCCGAGGTGAGGGCTCCGAAGACTCGGGCCACGCGACCGTAGAGCTCGCCGGCGCGATCGTAGGCGGCTATCACGTTGTCGAACGTCGGAGGTTCGGGGTTGGCCGTGATGGCGTCGATCTCGGCGCGGTGCTGGCGCATGCCCTCCTCGAAGGCGGGGCGGAAGTGCTCGGGGCGCAGATCCTCGAACGGCGGAACGCCGAAGGGGGTGGTCCACTCGGTGAAAAAGGGGTTGCCCGTGGGGGTGGGCTCGCTGCAGGAGGCAATGGCGCAGATGGTCATTAGGAGTAGGGTGTGTTTCATAGTTTTTTTATACTTTTGCTCTGAATTACAAAAGTATAAAAATATATGCAACTATTTTATGCTCCCGATATAAATTTCGTTGCCGGCGGGGCGGTCGGTGGGGTTTGTGTGCTTTCGGGCGAGGAGAGTCGGCATGCGGTGAAGGTGCTGCGGCTGGGTGTGGGGGCGCGGCTGCATGTGACGGATGGGCGGGGCGGGTTGTTTGTCGCGGAGGTGGTGGGGGCCGATCCTCGGGGGTGCGAGGTGCGGGTGGTGGAGGTTTGCGAGGTGTGCGAGCGGACATATCGGTTGACCATGGCGGTGGCTCCGACTAAAAATAGTGAGCGATTCGAGTGGTTTTTGGAGAAGGCGGTGGAGGTGGGGGTCGATCGGGTGGTGCCGATTGTGTGTGACAACAGCGAGCGGATGGTTTTTAAGCCCGAGCGGGCGCGGCGGGTTATGCTTAGTGCTATGAAGCAGTCGCTTAAGTTTCGGTTGCCGGTTTTGGATCCACTCACTGCTGTTCGTGAGGTTTTGGAGCGGCCTTTCGATGGAGTTAAACTTATTGCTCATTGCAGGGCTTCGGGGGCTGGCTGTGAGCGGGTTGCGGTTTCGAGAGCTTTGCCGGCGGGGGGGGATGTTCTTATTCTTATTGGGCCGGAGGGGGATTTTTCCGCGGCGGAGGTGGAGTTGGCGGTTGGGCGGGGGTTTGTTCCTATCTCGCTCGGGGATAGTCGGTTGCGGACGGAGACGGCGGCTTTGGTGGCGGTTACAGCGGTTTATCTGGCTAATCTGGGGTGATTTTTTGGGAATTTGAAATTATTATCTATCTTTGCATCCGCAAATGGGGGATTAGCTCAGTTGGTAGAGCGCTTGCATGGCATGCAAGAGGTCACGAGTTCGAATCTCGTATTCTCCACTTTTGGGGGAGCTCCTTTGGGGGCTCTTTTTTGTGTTGTCTACATCCTTATAATTCCACCTTGCATAATTCCGTGTTAAATTAAGTAGGGAAACACATATTTTGCATTATCTTTGCGGCTAATCCGACCCTAATAAGCCATGACACAAACTATTGACAATAAATTCAAAATCAAATTTGATGGCCAGCAGCATCAGATTGACGCCAACGTTTTAATCGGGAGTCTTATTCACACAACTTCCATCATACAAGAGGTAAATAAATACCTGGATTCCGGGAAAAAAATTGACATAAAAGTCAAGGCTCTGGAAAAAGGCAGTTTTTTCATAAGCCTTGAATTGGTGGAAACTGCAATTGATGGCTTGAAAAACATTTTTACACGAGAAAATATCACGGTTGCCGCAGAGGTGATAACAATACTCACGGGTGTGATTGGAGTAAAGAAGTTTCTTAAAGGCAGGAAACCTCGAAAAGTAGATAAAAAAGGGGACAAAACAACCATAATTAACCACAATGGAGACTCGATAACGGTAGAAAACTTAACATTCAACATTTACGAGACTAACGTCACAGTTAACGACGCGCTTTCTCAAAATTTTGAAATTATGGAGAGTGATCCTGCTATCACTGGCTTTGAGATTACTGACGTCGACGAAAACCCTCTCGTTGTTGTCAATAAAGAGGAGTTCCCAGATATGATTTTAAAATCAGAGGAGATTCGTGACGACGAGCGCATTCTCTCTGAGGCAGCAACAATGAACATTGTACGCCTTTCTTTCGAGGAGTCACTAAAATGGGAGTTTTATTATCGAGGGAATAGGATTTCCGCTAAAATAAAAGACCCGAATTTCCAAGAATCAATTGATGGCGGAGAATCCTTTGCTAAAGGCGATATTCTTGAAGTGGAACTGCAAACGACTCAAAAATGGGACTCATCAGTGAATACCTTCATCAATAAGTCTTACCAGATTAATAAAATTATTCGGCACATTCGTAGAAACGAGGAACAGACTTTCAACTTCGATGAATGATCTTGCTCTATCTTTAATCTTCGCTTCGCTTGATTTTAGATAGGCGGCGCCTCGGGTCGAAACGGCGACGATGATTTTTGTTACGTAGAAATTTATTTGGGTTTTCGACCGATTTATACTAACTTTGCACCTCAGAAAATCCATTCTGAGAAAATGTCTAAAACAGTCGCAGTTCTGTCGTTGGCCGACGGGACGAAATTTACGGGCTTCTCCTTCGGCGCCGAATTGTCGGTGCGGGGAGAAGTTGTTTTTAATACCTCCATGACGGGGTGGCCCGAACTACTGTCCGATCCCGGACTCAGAGGGCAAATTCTGGTGCTGACCTATCCGCTGATCGGAAACTACGGGGTGCCGCCGAGAGACACAGAGGGGGGGCTGATGCTCAACTTCGAGTCGGAGGAGGTGCAGATCGCGGGACTGGTCGTGACCGACTACTCCGAAGAGTTCAGCCATTGGAACGCGGCGGGGAGTCTGGCCGAGTGGTTGCGCGGGAGCGGGGTTCCGGCGATCTTCGGTGTGGACACGCGCGAGTTGGCGAAGCATCTGCGGGAGAGGGGCGAGTTGGAGGGGGCGATCGAGATCGAGGGGGCGGCGGTGAAGCCGGCTTCGGCGAATCGGATTGCGGATGTGAGTATCGCCCGGGCGGCGACTTATGGCGAGGGTGACGTGACGGTGGCGCTTTTGGACACGGGGGTTCGGCATAATGTGATTCGGAGTCTGGTTAGGCGTGGGGTTAAGGTTCTGCGGCTGCCTTGGGATGCGGACATAGCTGCTCACGAGTGGGATGGGTTGGTGTTGGTGGATGCTCCGGACGACCCCTCTCCGGTGGCGGGGTCGGTGGCTCGGGCTCTGGCTAAGGGTCGGCCCGTTCTTGGAGTGGGCGGCGGTGACAAGCTGTTGGCTCTGGCGGCGGGCGGTGCGATCCGGAAGTTGGAGCACAGCCACAGAGGCGCTAATCAGCCGGTGATCGAGGCGGGTACCTCGCGGGCCCAGATCACTGTTCAGAATCGTTCGTGGACGGTGGACGCGGCGAGCCTGCCCGAGGGTTGGAGTGTGTGGTTCGAGAATCTGAACGACGGTAGCGTCGAGGGGATTAGGCATGAGGCGCTGCCCTTCAGGGCGGTAGCTTGGCACCCCGAGGCTACGAACAGGCCCGAAGAGGCGGATAGGATTTATGACGAATTTATTGAGACGATCAGGAGGAAGTAAGATGGCACAGCACAACATAAAGAAGGTAGTACTATTGGGGTCGGGCGCGCTTAAGATCGGCGAGGCCGGCGAGTTCGACTACTCGGGGTCGCAGGCGCTCAAGGCGCTCAAAGAGGAGGGTATACGCACGGTGTTGGTGAACCCCAACATCGCCACTATTCAGACATCGGAGAACATTGCCGACAGGGTCTACTTTCTGCCCGTGACGCCGGAGTATGTCGAAAAGGTGATCGCGAAGGAGCGGCCCGACGGGATATTGTTGGCCTTCGGCGGACAGACGGCGTTGAACTGCGGGGTGGCGCTGTATAAGAGCGGGGTGTTGGAGAAGTATGGGGTGCAGGTGCTGGGGACTCCCGTGCAGGCTATCATCGACACCGAGGACAGGGATATATTCGTTCACAAGTTGGACGAGATCGGGGTTAAGACTATCAAGTCGAAGGCCGTGACGACGGTGGAGGATGCGAAGGTGGTGGCGGCGGAGTTGGGCTACCCTATCATTCTGAGGCCGGCGTACACCCTGGGCGGATTGGGCAGCGGGTTTGCCAACGACGAGGCCGAACTGGAGGCGTTGGCGCGGAAGGCCTTTACATACTCGCCGCAGGTGCTGGTCGAGAAGTCGCTCAAGGGTTGGAAGGAGATCGAGTATGAGGTGATGCGCGACAGGTTTGACAACTGCATCACGGTGTGCAACATGGAGAACTTCGACCCGCTGGGGATTCATACCGGGGAGAGTATCGTGGTGGCGCCGGTGCAGACTTTGTCGAGCACCGAGACGGCGAAGTTGCGGGCACTCGCGATTCGTATCATTCGTCACGTCGGCATTGTGGGTGAGTGTAACGTGCAGTATGCGTTGGATCCCGTGAGCGAGGAGTATGTGGTGATCGAGGTTAACGCGCGGCTTTCGAGGTCGTCGGCGCTGGCTTCGAAGGCTACCGGATTTCCGTTGGCGTTTGTGGCGGCGAAGGTGGCGCTGGGGTATGGGTTGCATGAGTTGAAGAACTCCGTTACGCGGGTCACTACCGCCTGCTTCGAGCCGGCGCTGGACTATGTGGTTTGTAAAATTCCGCGTTGGGACCTTGGTAAGTTCAAGGGGGTTTCGCGGGAGTTGGGCTCGTCGATGAAGAGCGTCGGTGAGGTTATGTCGATCGGGCGCAACTTTGAGGAGTGTATGCAGAAGGGGTTGCGGATGATCGGACAGGGGATGCACGGGTTTGTGGCCAACAAGGAGCTGGCCGTGGCCGATCTGGACGAGGCTTTAGCGAGGCCGACCGACAAACGGGTGTTCCATCTGGCCAACGCGCTGAAGGCGGGATACTCGGTGGAGAGGATTTGGGAGCTGACCAAGATCGACAAGTGGTTCCTTCAGAAGTTGGCCAACATCATTCGGTTGGATGGGGAGTTGGGGCGCTACTCGTCGTTGGCGGAGGTGCCGGACGAGCTGATGCGCGAGGCTAAGCAGCGGGGATTCTCCGACTTTCAGATTGCGCGCGAGGTGCTGAAGCCGGCCGACGGGGATATGGAGAGTGAGGTTGCGGCGGTGCGGACGCATCGTAAGGAGCGGGGGATAACTCCCGTGGTGAAGCGGATCGACACATTGGCGGCGGAGTATCCGGCTACTACGAACTATCTGTATGTGACTTATAACGGGACGGCGCATGATATCGACTTCTCGGCGGACGGGGCTTCGGTGGTGGTGCTCGGTTCGGGGGCATATCGCATCGGATCGAGTGTGGAGTTCGACTGGTGTTCGGTGAATGCCGCCGCCACTATTCGCAAGAGCGGGTTGAGGTCGATCATGATAAACTACAACCCCGAGACGGTCTCCACGGACTACGACATGTCGGACAGGTTGTACTTCGATGAGCTGACGCTGGAGCGAGTGTTGGATATCACTGACCTCGAATCGCCGCGCGGAGTGGTGGTGTCGATGGGGGGGCAGATTCCCAACAATCTGGCTATGAGGTTGGATGCCAACGGGGTGCCTCTCGTGGGGACTTCGGCGGCCAATATCGACAGGGCCGAGGACAGGCATAAGTTCTCGTCGATGTGCGACGAGTTGGGGATCGACCAGCCGCGTTGGAAGGAGCTATCGTCGATGGAGGATATCTATCGCTTTGCAGACGAGGTGGGATTTCCGCTGCTGATTCGCCCTTCGTATGTTCTTTCGGGGGCGGCTATGAATGTGGTCTCGAATCGGGGCGAGTTGGAGCACTTCCTGACTTTGGCCACGAACGTTTCGAAGCAGCATCCGGTCGTCGTGACGGAGTATCTGACCCATGCCAAGGAGATCGAGATCGACGCGGTGGCGAAGGATGGCGAGGTGCTGATCTATGCCATGAGCGAGCATGTGGAGTATGCGGGGGTTCACTCGGGTGACGCGACGATGGTGTTTCCGCCGCAGAAGATGTATGTCGAAACGATGCGGCGGGTGAAGAAAATTGCGCGCGAAGTGGCGCGGGGGTTGCAGATCACCGGGCCTTTCAACATGCAGCTGATGGCCAAGAACAACGATATCAAGGTGATCGAGTGTAATTTGCGCGCTTCGCGTTCTTTCCCGTTTGTGTCGAAGGTGCTGAAGGTGAACTTCATTGAGCTGGCGACGCGGGTGATGCTGGGGCTGCCGGTGGAGATTCCGCATAAGTCGGCCTTTGAGTTGGACTATGTGGGGATTAAGGCTCCGCAGTTCTCGTTCTCGCGGTTGCAGAAGACCGACCCCGTGTTGGGCGTCGAGATGTCGTCGACGGGCGAGGTGGGGTGTCTGGGGGATGACTACTCGGAGGCTATCCTTAAGTCGATGATCTCGGTGGGGTATGCGATTCCGCGGAAGAGTGTGCTGCTGTCGACGGGGGATGCGCGGTCGAAGGCCGACCTGCTGCCGGCGGCGCGGGCACTTGCCGAGCGGGGGTACAACATATTCGCCACTCGCGGGACGGCCGACTATCTGGGGCAGAATGGGGTGCAGGCGGAGGCTTTGGCATGGCCCGACAGCCCCGAGAAGCCCAATACCTTGGACTATATTCGTGACCGGCGCGTTGACCTCGTCGTCAACATTCCGAAGAACCTTTCGGAGGCGGAGCTCAACAACGACTACACCATTCGTCGGTCGGCTATCGACTTCAATGTGCCGCTGATCACCAATGCTCGGTTGGCCTCGGCCTTTATTGATGCTTTTTGTCGACTCTCTTCGGACGATATTAAGATTAAGGCTTGGGACGAGTACTAATTGAAAGTTGAAAATTGAAAATGGGCTAACGCAGTATAATTTTGCGTTAGCCCATTTTTTTGCGTAGCTAAAATCGCCGCCGGCGTTCCGGCCGCGTTAGCCCATTTTCAATTTTCAATTTTCCACTTTCAATTAACTAAAGGTGTTCCTCGCCGCCATCGAAGCGGAGGGTGGTGACGACCTGTTTGATGTCCTGCTCGCGGGAGCGGGGCCACACCAACAGCGCGTCGGGCGTGTCGACCACTATGTAGTCTTCGAGGCCGCCCAACACCGCGAGCTTGCCCTCGGGCAGGCGTACCATCGAGCCGGCGGTGTCGACTAAGCGCACGAGGCCCTGCACGGCGTTGCCGCGGTCGTCGTGCGGCAGGTTGGCGTGCAGCGAGTTCCATGTGCCGACGTCGCTCCAACCGAAATCGCTGCAGCGGACGTAGACGTTGGTGGCGTGCTCCAAGACCCCGAAGTCGATCGAGACGTTGCGCATCTCGGGGTAGATGCGGCGCACGGTGTCGGCCTCGCGCGGCGTGCCGAAGTCGTCGGCCGAGGTGGCGAAGAGGCTGTGGACCTCGCCCAAGTGTCGGGCCAGCGCATCTAAAATCACACTCGCGCGCCAGACGAAAATCCCGGAATTCCAGAAAAATTCGCCGCTGTCGACGAAGACCTGCGCCAGCTCGGGGCTCGGCTTTTCGGTGAAGGTTCGGACTTTGTTGACCCCGCAGCCCTCTGTCTCGCTTTCGGGGATGGCGGGTTGGTCTTCGACCTGGATGTAACCGTAGCCTGTGTCGGGGCGAGTCGGTCGTATGCCGATGGTCATCATCGCGTCGCGCTCGACGGCGAACCGGACGCTCTCCGTGACGGCGCGGCGGAACTCATCCTCGCCCGTGATCAGGTGGTCGGACGGGGCGACGATCATCACCGCTTCGGGGTCGATGGCGCGCAGGCGGAACGCGGCGTAGGCGATGCAGGGTGCGGTGTTGCGGCCCAGCGGCTCGCCGAGGATCTGCGACGGGGCGAGTTCGGGAATCTGCTCGGCCACGAGGTCACGGTAGCTCTCGCCCGTGACGACGAGGATGTTCTCGGAGGGCACCAGCGGCAGGAACCGTTCGTAGGTTTGGCGCAGGAAAGTTTTGCCCGTCCCGAGGATGTCGAGGAACTGTTTGGGGCGCTCGCCGCGGCTGGCGGGCCAAAAACGGGTGCCTACCCCTCCCGCCATTATTATGCAGTATACGTTTCGTTTCATAATTCTCGTTTCGTGAATCCCCAAAGGTAACAATTTTTTGGCTACCTTTGCAGTCGACTCATGAAAAATAGATTGTTTACGCTTCCGAACTTTGTCACGCTGTGTAACCTTGCGTGCGGCTGCGGGGCGACGGTGATGGCCTTGGGCGGCAGGGTCGACGTGGCGTTCGGGCTGATCGCGGCGGCGGCGGTGTTCGATTTTGCCGACGGGTTGGTCGCGCGGCTGACGGGGCAGTTCTCCGAGATCGGCAAACAGCTCGACTCGCTGGCCGATATGGTGAGCTTCGGGGTGGCGCCGTCGGCGGTGCTGTTTACGATATACGGGCTCTCGCCGGCGCTGTGGGGCGGCGGATTTTTGAGTGGGGCTTTCGGGTGGATCGTCTTTGGGGTGGCGCTGTTTTCGGCGCTTCGGCTGGCGCGGTTCAATGTCGACGAGGAGCAGCGGGAGGAGTTCACGGGATTGCCTACTCCAGCGGCGGCGCTTGCTATCGCGGCTCTGGGTTGGATGTGGAGTCGGGGGGAGCTCTTTGCCTCGCGGGAGATGATCGTGGCGGTGGCGGTGGTGGTGAGTTGGCTGCTGGTTTGTCCGGTGCGGATGTTCTCGTTGAAGTTCAAGGGGTTCGGATGGCGGGGGAACTCGCTTCGGTATATCTTTTTGGCGGCGGCGGCGGGGCTTCTTGTGGTTTGGGGTGTCGGGGGCGTTGCGGCGGCCATCGGGGGGTATGTTCTGATCGGGGTGGTGCAGCATTTCTGCTGTGGCCGTGCCCGAAATTTTGCTTAGAGAAATTTTTCGTATCTTTGCGCCCGAAATGAGGAGCTATTCTCAATGGATTCGCACGTTGTTGGCGGCGGGAGTGGTCTCGCTGTCGGCTGCGGCGTTGTTTGCGCAGGTGCCCGGGACGGGGATTCCGAGTCGGCAGAACCAGCTGCCTGGCGGGCAACAGGCTGTCGGGCAGCAGATTCCGGGGGCCGGCATGCCTCAGCCGCCCAACCGTCAGCAGGCGCGGCAACAGCAGCAGGAGCCGGAGGAGGAGGAGGAGACACCATTCTTCGGCGAGGGCAGCGAGGTCGATCCGGCGGCCGACACTGTCAAGAGGCGGCGCGAGAAGAGGCCGTTGGAGAGTTACCACTTTTCGTACGACGAGCGGGCGCGGCAGAATATGCGGTGGACGCTCGACAACTACACCAACCACATCAACGTCGACCATATCGACACGTTGCAGAACGACTTCCAGACGCAATATCCGTTTATGAAGCGAGGGGTGGGCAGCGCCTATCTCGGGAATTTGGGGGCGCCGTCGCAATATCTGAGCTACTTCGACCGCGAGAGCGGCCCCGACAGCAGGAACCACACGTTGGCCGATCCGTGGAACGCCTATCTGCGTACCGTGGCCAACATGCCTTTCTATAACGTCAAGAAGCCCTTCACGCAGCTGAGCTATGCCTGGGCGGGGCAAAAGGCGCGGCAGGAGGAGGACCTGGCGGTGATCCACGCGCAGAACATCTCGCCGCAGACGGGCTTCAATCTCGACTATCGCAGCCTCGGCACAAAGGGGATCTATCAGTGGCAGGGGACGAGGGACAAGAGTTTCTCGGCGGGATTCAGCCACACCGGCAAGCGCTACACGGTGCATGCGGGGTATATTCACAACTCGATCAGCAATCAGGAGAACGGCGGGGTGACGAACGACGACGAGATACTTGTCGAGCTGCCGTCGTATGAGATCGACACGGCGATTCCGATGCGAATGTCGAGCCCGCGCAATACTGTCAAGAGTAATACGTTCTTTCTTACGCAGTCGTTGGGGTTGCCGCTGATCAGGGTGTCGGAGCGTGACTTCACGATCGGCGACAGGCCGGCGGTCTTTTTCGGACACTCGATAGAGTATGACAGATGGTCGAGGCGCTATGAGGACACCTATCAGGGGACGGTGTACTCGCCTCCGGGTGGCGGGTCGCAGCCGATGAACTACTACGACGACTGGTTTTACAGCGGCACCGCCTCGCGCGACTCGCTGTTTGAGAGCAGGTTGTCGAACAGGGTGTTTATCCAGATGCAGCCTTGGGATCGCGGGGGTGCAATCGGGACAATCGACGCCGGAGTGGGGGTCGACATGCGGAAGTTCTACCGGTTTTCGGCCGACCAGTATCTGACAGGTGCCGAGGGTCGTGCGGTCAGTCAGACCGAGTACTACGCCTATGGGGGTATCGACGGACACGCGAGCCGGTACTTCGACTGGGCGGCCGACGCGCGCTACCACCCCTTTGGCGCGACGGCGGGTGACGTATCAATCGGCGGACGGGCGACGGCGAGGCTCTTTGTGAAGGAGCGGGCGCTGACGTTGACGGGCCGTTTCAGTTTTACCTCCCTGGACCCGAGTTATTGGGAACAGAATTTCTCTTCGAACCACTTCGCGTGGTCGAACTCCTTTTCGAAGGAGAGTGAGACCCGTTTCGACGCGTCGCTCGAAATCCCGCACGCGGGGTTCTCGGCTACGCTGTCGCAAAGCGTTCTCGGCAGCAAGGTCTACTACTCGGACGAGGGCCCAAGGCTCGCGCCGATGCAGGCGACAGACGCGGTGAGCGTGACGGGCGTGTATCTTCGTGAAGATCTGCCGATAAGGTTCGGAACCTCGTCGGTGAATCTCAACCACCGGGTAATGCTACAATGGAGCACGGATCAGAAGGTTGTTCCGCTTCCGCTGGCGAGCGCGGCTCTCTCTTACTATTATGAATTCAACGTCGTGAAGGATGTGCTGAGGCTCCAGGTCGGGGTCGACGGGCGGTACAACACGAAGTACTACGCCCCCGGGTACAACCCCGGGCTGGGGCAGTTCTATAATCAGAGAGAGAAGGAGTTGGGTGATTACATCTGGCTCGACGCTTTTGTCAACGCAAAGTGGAAACGCATGAGAATTTTGGTCAAAATGCAGCACCTCAGCGACGGTATGTTTGCGTCGAGGAGTTTTTTCAGCGTGCTGCACTATCCGATGAATCGTCGGATATTGAAGATCGGGATCTCGTGGAACTTCTACGATTAGTCGGCTCGCATTGTGGCGCGAGTGCCGCCCGCAGAGACAAACCCAATGCTTAAAAAATTTATTATTTTGTCCGCCGCGATGCTTTGCGGCGGCGTGTGGGGGGCAAAGCCGGTTGGTTCGCCCATGGACAATTATGGTGCGGCAGGTTCGCCCGGGCACAACAACAACTCTTTTTCGACCGCAGGCTCGGCAGGTTTCGGAGTGGGCGCGGCAGGTTTCGGCGAGACGCCCTATGTGACGAAGCGCGCGACAGCGAATTTTTGGAACGGCTACACTCCGGTCTGGGGTGTGCGCGACGCGGTGCTGATCTCGGCCTACGATCCGGTGATCCGGCGAGCGGCCTCGGCCTCCGACGCGGGACACGACTGGCGGCTGATCAGTGCGATTGCATTTGCCGAGTCGCGTTTCCGCAGCGACGCCGTCTCGATGAGCGGGGCGGTGGGGCTGATGCAGGTGATGCCCTCGGTGGCGCGCCACTTCAAGGTGGCACCCGGAGAGATCGGCGATCCGCACACGAATGTCGCCTTAGGCGTCGCGCTGCTGGATCACATCTCGTCGACGATCCGTTTTCCTCGAAACATATCGGAGCGTGACCGCCTGAGCATTGTGCTGGCGGCCTACAACTGCGGGTTGGGTCATGTGTTGGACGCGCGTCGTCTGGCAGTGAAGCATGGCGAGAACCACAACTCGTGGAGCGTGGTGTCGAAGTATCTCTGTCTGAAGAGCGATCCCGAGTTCTATGGCGACGAGGTGGTGAGGTGCGGCGAGTTTCGTGACAATGCTCAGACCCTTGGGTTTGTTCGCAAGGTCCTTCGGTATTATGACTCTTATTGTGAGATTGCAGCTTTGTAAATTGAAAGTTGAAAATTGAAAATGGCCGGAACCGACGCTCGAACGAGAGCAGAGTCATGCTTGCGTGAACTCTGCCGAGAGAGGAGGAGGAAAACGAAGTTAACGCCGGCAGCGATTTTAACTATGCAGAAAATGGGCTAACGCAATTATACCGCGTTAGCCCATTTTCAATTTTCAACTTTCAATTATCTCTTTACGGGCGGTCTCCAGATGTAGATTTTGGACTCTTTACCGGCGCGGAGGCGGGCGATGTTTTTGCGGTGGGTGACCAGCAGCGCGATCGCCACCACGAACGACAGGATGATGAGCGTGAGCGAGGTGTTGGTGCGCGGCGAGGCGAGGATGAAGATCGGGAAACTTGCACCGGCAAGGATCGACGCGAGCGACACATAGTGGGTGAACATGAGCACCACCACCCACACCGCCAGACACAATAGCACCGACGACGGGGCCACCCCCATCACCGCACCGGCGAGCGTCGCCACCCCCTTGCCACCCTTGAAGCCGGCGAAGAGCGGGAAGATGTGGCCCAGCACAACCGCCACCACGAGGCCGACTTTGAGGACGTAGATGCCCCCTGGGCCGTACTCGCCGCCCGGCAGAAACTGCGGCAGGAACTCAGCGAGGTTGCACAGCGTCACCGCAACGTAGCCCTTCATGAAGTCGATCACGAAGACGGGCAGCGCGGCGCGACGGCCCAACACACGCAGCATGTTGGTGGTGCCGGCGTTGCGGCTTCCGTGCTCGCGGATGTCGACGCCGTAGAAATGTTTGCCGATCCACACGGCGCTCGGAATCGACCCCAACAGGTATGCCGCGACGACAAGTACAACTATCGTGTATATCATAGGAAACAAAGTTAACTAAATTTTCCTTACTTTTGCACAGATGTCAGACCAAAAAAATATAACCATCAAGAATCGACGAGCCACGTTCGACTACGAAATCGTCGAGCAGTGGACCGCCGGCATCGTGCTGACCGGCACCGAGATCAAGTCGCTGCGGCTGGGCAAGGCGTCGCTGGTCGACTCGTACTGCTTCTTTTCCGACGGCGAGCTGTGGATCCGCGGACTCAACATATCGCTCTATCACTGGGGCACTTACAACAACCATGAGCCCAAGCGCGACAGGAAATTGCTGCTGAATCGCAAGGAGCTCTCCAAGTTGGAGCGCGCGTCGCAGGATGTGGGCCTCACGATCGTTGCGCTGAGGTTGTTCATCAACGAACGCGGGTTGGCCAAGGCGGTGATCGGGCTCGCGCGCGGACGCAAGAGCTATGACAAACGGGAGTATCTTAAGGAGAAGGATGCTAAGCGAGAGATGGATCGGATTCGTTGAGGGGGTTGGTTTAGTGGTTAGTTATTAGTGGTTAGTGCTAACGCGGTATAGTGGCTGACGCGCGTAGCCAATTCTTAATTTTTAATTCTTAATTATAAATTGAAACAGTCGGCTTACATACTTTGCATCGAGACGGGTACGGATGTCTGCTCCGTGGGGCTGGCGCGCGGCGGAGAGATGATCGCCCTGCGTGAGAGCTCCGAGGGGCGCGATCATGCCGCGCGGGTGGCTGTGTACACAAACGAGGCTATGGGTGAGGCGGGGGTGCGTTTTGCCGACCTCTCGGCGGTGGCGGTGAGCATGGGGCCAGGGTCGTACACGGGGCTGCGGATTGGCGTGTCGTTTGCCAAGGGGCTGTGCTATGGGCTTGGTATTCCGCTGATTGGCGTCGGCTCGCTCGACAGTTTGTGCGAGATGGCGACAATGGATGGCTCGGGAGACAATCCGCCGCCGGCGTTCCGGTTGCCGATGATCGACGCGCGGCGGATGGAGGTCTACGGGCAGGTGTTCGACGCCGCCGGCAGGGCGCTGACCGAGCCCGAGGCGTGGATAATCGACGAGGGCAGTCTTGCGGAGTGGCGCGACAGGGGCGAGGTCTGTATCTTCGGCAGCGGGGCCGACAAGTGCCGCGAGGCGTTGCCGTGGGCGCGATTTGTGGAGGTGCAGCCGTCGGCGCGTGGCATGGTGCGTCTCGCCGCGGAGGCGTTCGAGGCGGGCCGGCACGAGGACGTCGCCTACTTCGAGCCCTTCTACCTCAAGGATTTCGTGATCACAACTTCGCGCAAAAAACTACTATAAGCCATGGGATACGCCGAAAATAAGCAGCTTCAGTTGGACATTCGCTACATCCGCATGGCGCGGGTGTGGGCCGAGAATTCGTATTGCGTGCGCCGGCAGGTGGGCGCGCTGATCGTCAAAGACAAGATGATAATTTCCGACGGCTACAACGGCACGCCGTCGGGGTTCGAGAACATTTGCGAGGACGAGGTCACGGGGCGCACCAAGCCCTATGTGCTTCATGCCGAGGCGAATGCGATCACCAAGGTTGCCAAAAGCGCCAACAACTGCGACGGCGCCACGCTCTACATCACCGCCTCGCCGTGCATCGAGTGCTCGAAACTGATCATCCAGGCGGGCATCCGGCGCGTGGTCTACTGCGACGACTACCACTCGGACGACGGCATCGAGCTGCTGCGGCGCGTCGGCATCGAGGTGCTTAAAATATCCGCTCCCGACATAAAAATTTAACTTCCAAAGAGTTAACCCTCGAAAAACTTAAGTCTAAAAATAGATTGACATGAAAAAACTGCCCATCTTTCTTCTTGTGGCGATTGCCGTGACTTTTGCCGTCGGTGTTGTGTGCGCTTTGTCGACCGGCGCTTCATTCGGCGCTTCGTCCGATGCCACGTCCGATGCCTTGACCGGCACCTCGTCAGATCAGTATAACACTCAGACAACCAACGACATGAACTCAGAAACAATCGTCCTTGCGACACCCGCCGAGACGGGTGCGACGCTCCTGCATGCGCTTCGTGAACGCGCCTCGACGCGCGAGTACTCCGCCGATGGGCTCACCCTTGAGCAGCTTTCGGGGGTGCTGTGGGCCGCGGCGGGGGTGAATCGGCCTGGGGCGGATGGCGCTCCCGCGCGTCTGACAGCGCCCAGTGCGATGGCGCTCTACCCTATCCGCACTTATGCCGTGCTGCCTCACGGAGTTTATCTCTACAACACTGACGCACACACACTTACGTGCGTGCTTGAGGGCGATCATCGTCGGCTTGCCGGCTTGCAGGATTTTGTCTACTCCGCGCCGCTCAACATCATATATGTTGCTGATTTGGCGGCATATAAAGGCCGGTATGACAACCTATCCGAGGCCGATCAGCTGCGCATCTGCGGAATGGATGCCATGGCGCAGTGCCAGAATGCGAACCTATGGGCTTGCGGCAACGGAATGGCCTCGGTGACTCGGCTGATGGCCCCCGGGACCGAGTTTTTGGCCGCCATCGGGGCGCCCTCGACTTATCGGTTTGTTTTGGCGCAGACGGTTGGGATTCCTCAATAGTCTGTTGATATTCCTCAGTAGCTATGGAAAATAACGAGAGAAAAGATTTTGAAATGGAAAATTTTGAAGCGGGAGGGCATAACTGTGCGAGCTGCCCGATCCGGGCTCGATACGACAAATCTCCGCGCTCTTTGGTGGGTCGATTTTGGCGCTGGCACATTGGCTTTTGCCCGGGCTGGCAACGCTATCTTGACTCTCTCGACGCGCCCGCACGTCAGGCCCTTTGCGAGAAATACAATTTGGCAAGTAAGTAGCGAGGGGCGATTTTCGTTGTTCGGCGCTTTAATAAAAAAGCTGAGACCTTCGAGGTGCCCTGTCATCCTAATAAAAAAAGGAGGCCTTTTTCGTGGCAAAAAAGAAAGGGGCCGAGTTTTTTGACTCGGCCCCTTAAGGAGGCGGCGACCTACTCTCCCACATTTTACTGCAGTACCATCGGCGCGATTGGGCTTAACTTCTCTGTTCGGAATGGGAAGAGGTGATCCCCAATGCTATTACCAC
>JAITWH010000027.1 GCA_031285405.1 Alistipes sp. | reverse complement strand
GAAAACCCCACCCCCTCCGCCACCACCCCCGAGACCCAGGAGGACACCTTCACCAACGAAGGCTGTTTCCAGCTGGACGACCGCCGCGTTGCCTTCATCCCGACGGCGCCCATCCACCTCGGCTTCCGCTACCGCCTGCGCTACACCAGCGACTACCGCATCGTGAGCCGCACCGAGCTCAAGGGCTTCAACACCATCTACTTAGGCGAACACGCAACGCGCACCTTCCCCCTCACCAACCAATTCCCCGACCGCCGCGACACCTTCCGCCCCGCCCGCACCTACACCCTCGCCATCTTCGAAAACCCGAAACCCGAAAACCCGAAAACCGGCCAACAGTACCAGTTAAGATACACCCGCCAAACCCCCGAAGGCCCAACCACAGAGCAGACCACCCCCCCGACGACCGACAGATTCTCGACCGTCACAGTGGAAAGCGGCTTGCCGGTAGCCAACCCGACGCTGTGGCAGCGCCCCTCCGACTCGCAAACGTGGCAACCCTGCCCCGACGACTGGGCTCTGTACGACGGCTTCATCAAGGAGACCGGCACGGTCGACGTCGAGCTCAACCTGCGCACCGCCCCCGAGCGGATCACCCGCGGCGAGCCCAAATTCTTCGACGACATCTGGTTCGGAGGCGCCGAGCCGGGCATGACCCTCACCCTGCGCGACGGCACGATGCTGCAACCGATCTTCTACGCCCAACCGACCGAGGGCTCGACGCTCACCTTCCGCGACGTGTGCGCCCACAACGTCAGCCGCATGGACTTCATCGCTGCCCTGAGACAGATGTTCAACCTCTGTTTCATCACCGACTCCCGCGCGCGGGTGGTGCGCATCGAACCCGCCGACACCTTCTACACCAACCGCGTGGTCGACTGGACCGACCGCCTCGACCTGGGCCGACCCGTCACCGTGCAGGAGTTGGGCAACGATCTCGCCCGAACGATGACGTGGCGTTACGCGGGGGGCGACGGAGCCGTGGCACGCTTCGACCGCACCAACGCCACCACCTTCGGCAGCTGGAGCGCACAGGTCGACAACGCCTCCCTCACCGGCACCTCCACCTGGCAGAACCCCATCTTCACCCCCTCGATCAACGCCACCGGACTCTATCTGGGTGCCCCCTCGGCCAGCCTCGTGCAGGTCGGCACCGACCCCTTCGTCGACTACGCCCCGGGCGAGTCATACCTCACGGAGGATCTCAACTTCGCCCCCAAAATCGTGCGCTACCACGGCATGACCCCCCTGCCGGCGGGCGAACTGTGGGGCTGGCCGCTGGCCGAGGCCGCCTACCCGAAGCTCTCGTTCCACGACCCCGCCGCCGGACAAACCCTCTGCTTCGAAGATCGCGATGGCTGCACGGGGCTCAACCGATTTTGGCAGCGCGACGTGCGCACCTGGAACGAGGGTCGCCGCATTACCGCCCGCGTTGCCCTTACCCCCGCCGACATCGAGTCGCTCACCTTTCCCACGGGCCACGGGGCCGACTTCCGCGCCCTCTACCGTCTGCTCATCGACGGCGAGGAGTGCCTCTGCCGCCTCGAAGAGGTGCGCGACTACACCCCCGACGCCCCCTCCACAACCTGTGTATTCATCAAAACCCCGCTATGACACCCGAACAGATTCGCGAGCTCGTAATCCAAATTCTGGAGGAGCGCGAACGCGACGAACTTATTGCCCAACAGGCGAAGTTTTAAGTTATTAGTGGTTAGTTATTAGTGGTTAGTGATTAGTGCTAACGCGATATAAAAAGCTAACGCTATAAAGCTATGCGGAATTTTAGCGTGGATTACCGCCGCGTAGCACTAATCACTAACCACTAATCACTAACCACTATTTTTTTTCGAAGAAAAAAAATGAAACGCCCAACGATCCACGAAAAGGAGCTCGCGCGCCTTGTCGCCGACCTCTACGGCCATTTGCCGACCCGCCGCGTGGTCGAGGAGCTGTGTCGCATGGGCGTGATCGACCACCGGCTGTGCAAAATCCTGGCCGTGCGCCGAAAAGTCGACGACCTGATGGCCGCCGGACACCCCAAAATCGACGCCATGTGGATCGCCTCCACCACCATGTCGATCTCATTCAGCTACGTCCGCAAATGCGTCTACCACCACACTGACGTGGGAATTTAGAATCTTTTTTAATCATGAATCAAGAATCATGAATTCAGGCGTGCTCCGCACGTATATAATTCTGCGTTAGCCCCATTTTCAATTTTCAACTTTCAATTAATTAAAATGAAGACCGAAATCAAAATCAAAAACCAGCGATCGGGCCCGACCACGATCGACATCGAGGGGACGATAGGTGTCTCCGAGGAGTGGCAGTTCGAACACCCCGCCACCAAGGTCGCAACCTACGAAAAGCTGCGCCGCGCGCTCGACGAGATCGCCCGCATCCGAAACAGCGAGGTCACCGTCAACATCCGCTCGACAGGCGGCGACGTGGGCGACGCGCTGCTCATCCACGACGCCCTGCGGGCACTCGACGCGACGATCACAACGCGCTGCCACGGCTACGTCGCCTCGGCCGCCACAGTCATCGCCCAGGCGGCGTCGCCCGGCCGTCGCGAAATCTCGTCGTCGTCGCTCTACCTGATCCACAACTCGGTGAGCAGCTGCGAGGGCAACTCGCGCGACTTCCGCCAAAACGAGGAGCTGCTCGCCAAGACCGACGAGCGCATCGCCCAACTCTACGCCGCCCGCTCGGGCCGCACCGCCGACGAGTTCATGGCACTGATGGCCGAGAACAACGGCGGCGGACGATGGCTCTCGCCCGACGAGGCACTCGCCGCGGGGCTCGTCGACCGAGTCGTCGAGGCCGAACCCGAGCCCGCCGGCAGTCGTTGGCGCAGGTCCAAACCGCTGTCGGTCAACTCCGCCGCCGCCGAGAGCCTGCGTCTGCAACGCGACCTCGAACTCCAAAAGATGCAGCAACGAATCGACATGCTCGAACGCGAAAACGGACAGATGCGTGCTCGACCCACATCGCTAACCCCAAAAGAGGATCCCGCGTCCACGGAAGGCCGCCCTTCGGCCAACGAAAACGCTTATCGACTTGACGCGGAATCCATCTTTAAATAAAAAATCATGAATCATAAATCATGAATAATGAATCGTTGCGTGCTTCGCACGTAGATACTGCGGCTTAAGCCGCAGAGATAAAAAAATTCCGAAATTCATGATTCATGATTCTTGATTCATGATTGCAAAAACCAAATCTCAAACAAACAAAAAAACCAAACAAAATGAACCAAATCGTAGAGCCCAAAATCTATCAGGGCAAGGAACTCGAAACAAACTTTTTCACCCCGATGCTTCGCGGCACGGGAGCCGAAAGGCTGGGAGTCAGGGTGTTGTACAACATGCCCGTCCCCACTGTACTCAACTTTTTGCGCGGCAACGGCAACGCCCTTCGCAGCTACGCCCAGGGGTGGAGCGGCGACGGCTCGGCCGAGATGCTCAGCAAGACCATCGACCTGTACAAGGTGAAGTCCGAGACGGGCTACTCCGCCGCCGACTACTACACCCGCGTGCTGGAGACGATCTCCTCGCGCCCCGACATCGACATGGGTGACCTGAGCGGCACCGAACTCGAAGAGGCCGAGACCCGCATCTTCCGCGAATCGCTCGCCGAGAGCCTGCGCGCAACGATGTGGATCGGCGACACCACTCGCGGCGGCGACATGTACGACACCTTCGACGGAATACTCGCGCTGCTCGAAAGAGACCGCACCCAGAGCATGACGATCGAGTACAACGAGATCACCGACGCCGAGTACACCGCCGCCGACAGCGGCGAGGCGATCCTCAGAAAGCTCTGGAACTCGGCACCCGTCGAACTTCGCGAACTCAAGAGCGAGGGGCAGTTGGCATTCTTCGTCACCAGCGACATCTACTCCAAGTACGAGGATTCGCTCGACGCCGCCAACCACGAGGCCGCCTACATCGCGCGTCAGGAGGGCCGCACCACACTCTCGTTCCGCGGCATCCCCGTGGTCGACATGCAGGTGTCGGGCTATCTGGGCGAGCTCAACGGAGCCGACGAACTGCCCAAGACCTGGGCCGTGCTGGCCGACCGGCGCAACATTGTGCTGGCTGTCAACACCGGCGACTTCCCGGGCACCGAGGTGCGCATGTGGTACAACGCCGACGAGATGCAGAACCGCCAGCGGGCTGTCTTCGCCGTGGGTTGCAACTTCCTGCTGCCCGACCTGATCTGTTACTCCTACAAACAGTAGCAGCCATGCCGTTCGCAGGACTCAACTTAGCCGGACTCGACAGAGTGACGGTAAGGTCGCGCGGCGGCGTGTCGAAAGTGGAACTCGTTCCCGCCCCCCGTTGGGCGGGGACGGCTCCATCCGACGGCTCGTGCGCCTGGGCCTTCATCGAAGACCGCGCCCACTACTCCGAAGAGACGACCGACGACGGGCGCCTCATTCGACACACCCTCTCGATGGAGCTTCCGGCCGGTAGACCCACTGCTCGCGCCGTGGAGCGTCTGATGGCGTTGGACGCCGGCGGATTCGTCGCCGTGCTCACAATGGCCTCGGGCGAGACCCTCGTCGCGGGACAATCCGAACGTTTCGGAACACAGTACCCGATGCACATCGTGGCCCTGAAACTCGTTTCGGGCAGCTCTCCCGACGAGCGACCTACGGTTACGCTCTTTTTCGAATGCTTTGATACAGAGCTTTCTCAGGCGCCGAAATGATAAATCATGAATTATGAATCATGAATCATGAATCGTTGTGTGCTTCGCACGTATAAAACTGCGGCTTTGCCGCAGACATAAGGAATTCCGCAATTCATGATTCATAATTCATGATTCATGATTTTAAAGTATGCTGATTAAATCTAAAAACATCACAAATAATGAAAACAGAACCCAAAACAAAACCCCGAACCATAAAAGTGCGGGCCGCCAAAAGCGCCCCGATGGGCGACTGGCCCTCGGTCGTGAAGAGCGGCGGCGGCAACAACAACTTCTGGCGCTGGGGCGACGACAACATGATGCCCGAGGCGCTCGCCCTCATGTCGCGCCGCTCGACGATCCACCGCCGCATCATCAACGACAAGGCCGACTACATCTCCGGCAAGGGGGTCAACTCCGAAACCGGCGGACAGCCACTCAAAAACTTCATGGAGCGAGCCAACGGCGACGGCGAGTCGCTGCGGCAGGTGATCCACAAGCTGGCCTTCGACAAGTCGCTCTTCGGCAACGCCTTCATGGAGGTGATCACCGACCAGGCCCACTCGTTCCTGTCGCTGCACCATCAGGACGCCTCGCACTGTCGCGTCGCGCGGGACGAGAGCTCCATCGTCATGCACCACGATTGGCGCCGATTCAAACCCGCCGAGGCGCGCCGACTGCCCCTCTATCCCGCCTTCGAGGTGTGCAAAGACGGCCTCATGCGATCCGTCGTGCACTACAAAGACTACGAACCGATGTTTCGCCACTACGGTGTGCCCTCCTACATCGCCGGCATGAACGTGTCGGCCATCGCCTACAAAACCGACCGGTGGAACATCTCGCGGTTAGACAACTCGTTTCAGCTCTCGGGCGTGATGCTGCTTGAGGGGTTGGTCGACGACGACGAGCAGGCCGAGGAGATCCTCGCCGCAGCCGAAAAGAAGTTCGCCGGACAGCCCGGACAGGTGATGTTTATGATCACCGACAGCCTCGGGCGCGACACCTCGCGATTTGTGCCCATCGCCGCCGACAACGACGGCGACTGGAAACGGCTGCACGATCAGGCGACAGGCGACATTGTGGTTGCCCACTCGTGGTTCCGATCGCTGTCGGGCCTCGATTACAGCGGCGGGTTCAGCTCCGAACGCATCATGCACGAGTACGAGATCGCCCTCAACACCGTCATAGTGCCCGAGCAGAACGACCTGCTGGAGCCTATTAAGCGCGTTGTCGCATCGGTGACGGGTCTCGACGCATCGGGAATGGAGGTGATCAACCGTCCGCCCACACGCAAAAAAGCCCTCTACATGAAGGTGTGGGAGGCTCGACGCGACGCCGGACTCGACTTCGACCTCGACGACCCCACTCAGCAGCTTTATATTGCTCAGATCACTAAATATAACCTTGAGAGCATTGATTAGTTATCAGTTGTTAGTTGTTAGTGGTTAGTGCTACGCGGCGCAGTGCCACACACAAAAAAATTCCGCGTAGCCTTTTGTACCGCGTTAGCACTAATCACTAATCACTAATCACTAACCACTTTTTTAAAACCATGGAACTAATAATTTCCCCCGCGAAGGTCGCCGAGTCGGCCTTTCGCGCCCCCGATCTCGTGCCGTCCGACGCTGTGTCGGAGGCCGTGATCCTTGCCGCGCAACAGAAATTTGTGCGGCCCGTGCTCGGCGCGGCCCTCTACGAGGCCGTGTGCCGGGGCCAATATCCAACTCTCACGGAAGAGTATCTGGCGCCCCCTTTGGCGCTCTATGTCAAGCTGTTGATGTTGCCGGCGCTGGCTGTGCAGAGCGGCGTGGCGGGAGTCGTCGAGGCCACGTCGCGAAACTTTGCGCGCGCCGGCGACTCGAAAATCTACGAGGCACGACGTCGACTGCGCGGCGACGCGCGGGCCCTCATGATGCGCGCCGTGGAGCACATCGAGTCGCTCGCGGGGGCCTATCCCGAGTACTCGCCGCGCGAAAATGTCATGCGCCGCGTCTCGACCGAGGGCGGGGTGATCCTGCCCAAAATTTCTAAAATTCCGAAAATTCAGAGAATTTTGCGCGCCACCTCGACGCCACTTCCGCGCAGGGGGCGGCAGGGGTCATGATCGAGGCTGTCGTCAAGTACGCGTGGGGTGCGTTGGCGGCCACTGTGGGGCTGTTTGTGCCGGTTCAGGGGTTGATTGTGTGCGCGTTGGTGTTTGTGGCGATCGACTTCGGGACGGGGGTCGCCGCATCGCGCCTGCGCGCCCGACGGGCGGGTGTCGAGTGGATGTTTTCGAGCCGGCGGGCGTGGGACACCGTGCTCAAGGGGGTGTTCGTGATGGCGGGAATCGCGCTGGCGTGGCTGCTGGAGAGCGTGGTGCTGACCTTCGTGGAGCTGCATCTGGCGCGCATTTTCACCGGATTCGTGTGCGGGGTCGAGTTCTGGAGCTACCTCGAAAACGCCGCCGACATCTCCGGACACCCGCTCTTCCGCGCGGTGCAGCGACTGCTTAAACGGCGGGTCGATGAGGGGCTTAAAAAATAAAATTTGGAAGTTTCGATTTTTATTTTTAATTTCGCTAAACAAACCTTTTAAAACTATCGATCATGAAAACAAAATTTTCCACCCTGAAGGGGGGGCTTTCACGGCGATAACCCTTGCGTTGTCGCTCTGCGTGCACGGTTGCATAACCGATGAAAATCCGCAGCCCGACGTTTCGAAGCCGTTTATGCACATGGACATTCCCGAGGATCATCTATTCTCGGAGGCGCAGTTGGAGAGACTGGCCGCAGCCTTTGAACGGGTCGACGAATTTGTGCGAATCGAGAACGACAGGGCCAGCGTCGACGCCACCGCAAATGATGTCGACATGTCGGAGGAGCTGTTCGCCTTCGTGACGGATAGGATCGAAGCGACCAACAGGCAGCGCGAAATCGAAAAAAATGTTGGCCACACAGGGTATCGTGATGCCGCCCAAGCCCAGACCAACTCCCATGACCCGCCCGCATGACAAGAAATATGAGACGGTGGAGGGGAATTTAGAGTTTCTGGCCGGAATGGGTTTTCTTCAAACATCGTTAAGCCTTAACCACAACTCGGCAATCACATTTATGCATGTGATGCAGGACACTTCCGGCTACGCGGGCTTTGCAGGGACGATCGTGGGAATAGTTCCGGGGATGGCGGCTGCCGGTTTTCTCATGAGCGCCTATGGATTCCTCTCGACCATGCAGTGGAGCAGCTACGAGATACAATATCTCAATAGCGGACGGAATCAGGGCGTGAAGATCGTCGAAACATATTTTTCCGGAGCGACGGTTCCCGTATCCGTCTACTCCATAACCCCATTGTAATTTTGGAGCGATGAGTGAAAATAAAGAATTTAAGCCGTGGTTGCTCGTGCCGGGCATCGTACTGGGGCTGATCACCATGTGGTTGTATATGGCCAACCCTATGGATAAGAGTGATTTACGACAATATCGGCACTATGTGGCCTTGGCAATCGCGATCTGTCAGTTGGTGGCGTTCGCAATTCCGGCCGTCAGGAAAAACCGAAATCTGTGGATGATCGTCGTGTCGTGCATCTTTTTGGTCTTTATCGGTATCTATCCTTTTCTTTGAGACCGATTTCGGTGATGCCTCTCGATTGCGGCTGCTTAAACGGCGGGTCGATGAGGGGCTTAGAAAATCATGAATCTTTTTAAAAATCATGAATCATGAATTATGAATCATGAATTGGGGTGTGCTTCGCACGTATATGATTTTGCGTAGCTTAAAATCGTCGCGGCCGTTGCCGCCGTAGCTGATTCATGATTCATTATTCATGATTACAGATTGAGGATATCGAGGATTAATCCTCGATATCCTCAATCTGCAATCCTTCCATAAGGGCGTCGAGGTCGCGGCGCTCTTTTTTTGTCGGTCGGCCGGTGCCTCGGTCGCGCTCTATGAAGATGGTTTCGCGCGGGGCCGAGAGTTTGTCCAACTCCTCCTGGGGCGTGATGTTGGCCGCGTAACGCGCCACCTCGCGCGCCGGCTGACGACCCGTCGCAAGTTCCAACACCCTGAACCTGAACGTGATGCGTCCCTTGCGCACGTCGACCACGTCGCCAACCTTGACGTCGTACGACGCCTTGACCCACGCGCCGCCGACGCTCACGCGATTCATCTTGACGGCGTCCGCCGCCACCGTGCGCGTCTTGTAGATCCTCACGCACCAGAGCCATTTGTCGATACGCATACCTATTAGTTGTTAGTGATTAGTGGTTAGTTGTTAGTGCTAACGCGGGGTGAAAATCAGTGGTTAGTTGTTAGTGGTTAGTGCTACGCGGCATAAAGCTACGCGAAATTTCTGCGTTAGCTAAAATCGCCGGCGGCGTTCCGCCCGCGTTAGCACTAATCACTAACAACTAACCACTATTTCGTGTTGTAGATATTCATAGTCCGTTCGATGCCCACGGAGGCGAACGATCGGATGGCGTCGGAGGCCACCTCGATGCGTGCGGGGAGTGCGGCGAGTTCGTCGGCCGTCCAACGCCCCAGCACATGGTCGATCTGCATGCCGCGCGGGAAGTCGCCCCCGACGCCGATGCGCATGCGCGGAAAAGCGTCGTCGCCCAGCGTCAAGATGATGTCCTTCAGGCCGTTATGTCCGCCGTCGGAGCCCCGCTGCCTCAGCCGCAGCTTGCCGAACGGCAGCGCGATGTCGTCGACCACCACCAACACGTTGCCGATCTCGACCCGCTCGGCCTGCATCCAGTAGCGTACCGCCTTGCCACTCAGGTTCATATAGGTCTGCGGCTTCATCAGCACCAGCTGGTGGCCGCGGTGCCGCACGGTGCAGGTGTCGGCGTAACGCCCGGGCGCAAAAACAGCGTTGGACACCGCTGCAAGGGTGTCCAACACTTTGAAACCGATATTGTGGCGCGTCTCGGCGTACTCGCTTCCGGGATTGCCCAAACCGACTACTAAAAATTTCATTTTATGAAATTTTTTTAATCATGAATTATGAATCATGAATCATGAATCCAATGCGTGCTCCGCACGCATGTAGCGTCGCGTTAGCCGATTCATGATTCATTATTCTTGATTCATGATTATCACTTCTTCTCGTTCGCGGCAGCGGCAGCAGCGGCGGCAGCGGCGCGGGTCACGCGGATTGCGCAGATGGCCGTCGAGGCGGGGTTCAGCAGTCGCAGGTTGTCGTACTGCATGTCGCCCACGAAGATCGTCTTGCCGATGCCGAGCGTGGTGATGTCGACCACAAGTTCGTCGGGCAGATCTTTGAGC
The DNA here is from genome assembly GCA_031285405.1 of Alistipes sp. Lineage (GTDB taxonomy): Bacteria > Bacteroidota > Bacteroidia > Bacteroidales > Rikenellaceae > UBA940. The sequence goes on along the minus strand of JAITWH010000027.1, from coordinate 38,585 downwards.
ATGCCGCTCACAGTCAGCTTACGCTTGTTCTGCACGAGCTTGCCCCCCATTTTGACCCCTTCGGAGTTGCCGGTGATGCGCACGGGGATGTCGATGGTGACGGGTTTGGAGTCGCTCACGCGGAAGAAGTCCATGTGCAGAATCTCCTCGCGCACGGGGTGGAACTGCACCTCGCGCATCACGGCGCGTTCGGCGCGGCCCTCGATGTCGAGCTCCACGATGTAGGCGTTGGGGGTGTAGATCAGGGGTTTAACCTCCTTGACATCGAGCGAAAAGCTCACGGGTTCGCCCTGGCCGTACACGACGGCGGGGATGCGGTCGGCGCGCCTCACAGCTTTGGTGGGCTTTTTGCCGAACTCGCCGCGCTTCTGGGCGCTCAGTTTGATTGATTGCATGTTGTTGAGTTTTAATTGGTTAAATAAATCACTTCGACACTACTCAGAGTCGCGCTGCAATTCGACAACGACTCCCCATTTGTGTCTGCGGCGCAAAGATATATATAAATCATGAATTATGAATCATGAATCATGAATCAATGCGTGCTTCGCACGTATATAATGTCGCGTAGCCGATTCATGATTCATAATTCATGATTCATGATTAGTCAATGCGTGCTTCGCACGTATATAATGTTGCGTTAGCCGATTCATGATTCATAATTCATGGTTCATGATTAGTCAATGCGTTCCAGCGGATTGATAAGTTGAAGGGGCTGCTCGCCGGTAGACTCGATCGCTGCGATCTCGACATTTTCGAGGAGCAGGGCGGTGGGGTGGATCATCGAGGCGGGCACCTGGCCGGCCAAGTAGTTGCGCACCTCGCTCCGGTTCGACACCCCGGCCACTCGCCTCAGGGCCGAGAGTGCGACGGGGGTGATGTCGGCGTCGCGCACCGGCGTTCGCGCACCCGTCGCCACGTCGACCCTCCACACAAGGTTCACCCCGCCAATCCGTTCGACGATGTAGGCGTGGTCGAGGCCGTCGGCGGCGGCGAGGGCGAGCAGCTGATCTTCAAGCTCTTGAGTCGACGAACCCCCGCGAGCCGAGATATCCAAAACCCCGGGCGCGATGTAGGGATTGACGTTGACACTGAAGCGGTTACTGCCCGTCGAGGCGCGACTGCGCGGGGTGGGGATGTTGCCCGAGAGGGTGGCGGCGAGCATGCCGTCGGTCACCAACACCAGCGAGTCGGGCGGCGTCACTCCGTCGGCGTCGATAGGGTAGCGGCCCAGCAGCGGGGTGTCGCCCCAAACGCCTAAAGACGAGCGATTTACAACCCGAAACCGGCGATCGAGGATGCGTTGGCCGAGGCGGTTTTCGAGCCTGCGGGGCGACGGGGCGTTGTAGCCCGCCTCGGGTCGCCGCTCGACCAGCAGGCCGTTGCCGTCGTTCGAGAGCAGGTTGTCGTCGAAGATCGAGAAGACCCCCTGGCCCACAAAGAGCACCGGCCCCGAGTAGAACCCCTCGAAACGCGAGGCGCGCGCGTGGCCCTCAAGTCTGCTTGCGAACTCCTCGACCCGCGCGGCGAGCGAGTCGGCGGAGGGCAGCGAGAGGTCGCTCGGGGCGAAGATGTCGATGCCGTCCGAGTATTCGAGTCCGTCGGCCGAGCGCACCGAAGCCGACACCGACACCGACGCGAACGAGACCGGAACCCTCACCCGCACCCCCTCGGAGGTGAGCAGGCGGTTGGTCCAGTCGTAGGCCGTGACCCTCACCTCGGAGCCGTAGAGCGAGGGGTGGCGCGCGAAGATCGCCGACAGTTGAGCCGCGCGACGCTCCCACTCGGCGCGATCGAGCTCGAACCGCGGGCTCTTCGCAATGTGTTCGACGGCGGCTACGGGTACGAGGTCGGGTAGCTGCTCTTCGTCGGCGGGGCGGGTGCTTTGGCGGCGGATTGCGAGTTTGCGCACAAGGTCGGCGGCGGCCTGTTTGTAGGCGGCGTCGGTGGCGGCCCAAAACTCGCGCCGGATCTGCCCGGCGTCGGTCTCGGTGGCGGCCCCGCGAATGTCGTATGAGCCGTCGTGCGAGAGGTCGCTCGTGGCCATCGCATCGCCCAACAGCAGTCGCACGCCTCCGAACCGCTGGGGTTGCAGGCGCGTGGTGACCACCCCTCCGAGCGTCGCCGTGACCACCATCGCTCGCACGTCGCTGTGGAGGTAGCCGAGCCAGAGGGGTTTCGGGGCGCCGTCCATCGTCAGTTGCGACATGCTGCGTTGCAGCTCGGCGTTCATGGCGGCGAAAATCTTGTCGGCCTCAGCGCTCGCGGGTGCGTCGGCCGAGGGTCGAGGGAGCAGAGGTTGCGTGTCGGGCGACTTGGGTTGGCGTTGCACCTCGACCTTGCCGACCAACACCGCAGGCGAGATGGCCGTGACAGGCACGCTGCCCGACTCGGCGCCGCACACCCCCGTGAATATCTCAGTCGCGCCGCCTGCCTCCATGATGCCGGCGAACATCGAGAGCGGTGTGCCTATGAGGTCGACCCCGCGCACGAGCTCGTCGGGGCGGCCGTCGACGTAGATTCTGTACACCTCTAACGGCGTGACGTTGAACGAGGCGGGGGTGTAGCGGCCCGTCTGCGTGAAGCCGCCCGTCACCTCCTTGAAGTAGAGGCCGAAGTCGCGGTGCTGTCGTTTCGCCTCGCGGATGAGCGCTTTTCGCAGCTGCTCGTCGGTGAGGGGGCGGTCGGTCGTGACAACGAGGTTGGATTGGCGCGACACGGGGTCGAGCCCTCCCTCGGCGCGGGCGTGGCCGTTGGAGCTGGCGAACTCGTCGGTGGGGGTGCGGGTCATCAGGAACTCGTTGAGCACGCCGTTTTTTACGACGTCTACGCGGCGCGCCTTGACCCCCTGGTCGTCGAAGAGGTAGTGGCCGTAGAGGTCGGCGCCGTCGAACGTCTTCAGAGTCGGGTCGTCGTAGACCGAGAAGTGGCGCGGGAGGACGGCGCGGCCGATCATCTGTTTGAAGGTCTGGCCGTCGGCGTCGCTCTTCATGCGCTGGCCCTCGATGCGGTGGCCGAAAATCTCGTGGAAAAATACTCCCGCCGCCTCGCCCGAGAGCAACGCAGGGCCGGTGTAGGGGGTCACGACGGGGGCTTGAGTCATCTTTGTGAGGGTCTCGGCGAGGTTTTTTGCCTCTTGGATGACTTCGGCGTCTGTCGGCAGGCCGTCGGGCGTGAAGGCGAACCATGAGCGGTGCAGCGGCAGATCCATACCGTCGGAGGTGCGCACCGACGCGCTGATCATCAGGCGGCAGGCGGTACTGTTGCGGGCGATGGATGTGTCGGGGGTGGCGGGGTCGCCGTCGGTGTCGACCAACAGGTGGCGGCGCGTGGTGAAGTCTATCGACGCAGTGCCGCTTAGCAGCTCGGGGGTGTTTTGGAAGGCGGCGCTGTATAGTTTTACTTTTTGCTTTAGGGTTTCGGTTGTTGTTCTGGGGTTTGTCTCGGGGTTTTCGGGCGCCTCGTGGTAGCTCTCGGCGGGGGCGGGCGACCAGTCGGGGGCGCGGTCGTCGCGCGCGGTCGAGAGGTGCTCGTCGGCCTTGAGGCGCTCCAGACGTGCCGAGGCGTCGCGGTACTCGCGCTCGACGCTTTGCCAGATCGACTGGCGGAGGGCTTCGGGCAGCGTGTCGCTTATCGGGAGTAATGTGCCGCCGCCGTAACGGATCGTGCCGTCGTGGAAGTTGTCGAACTCGGGGCTGCCGAGGCGAATGTGGGGTTTGAAGAGCCTCTCGCGTGTGTCCGACGCGTTGGTGAGCGTGCCGAACGAGGCCGTGGCGGTGCGGCGGTGGGTGTCGGTGGTTCGGAAATTTATGTAGTAGGGTGGGTTTTCTTCTTCCGACAGCTGGTCGAAGGTGTATTCGAGCTCGGTTTTTAGGAGTTGTTGGAGGGGGGATTGCTGCGGCGGGTTTTGCCGGGCGGCAACGCTTGTCGTGAAGATTGAAAAGAGGGCCGCGGCCGCGAGGAGGAGATATTTTTGCATGTGATTTTCCCGATTACAGTTTAATAACCGCGAAGATAGGGAAAAAATAGTGGTTAGTGCTAACGCGATATTTTTTTTGCGTAGCACTGCGCCGCGTTAGCACTAACAACTAACCACTTATCACTAACCACTAAATCACGCCTCCCCCTGGGCGAAGCCGATGGTGAGGCCGGCGTCGTCGGACGATGAGGCTTGGCCGCCCCTAATGTCGATGCGGCCCACCGTGCTCTCGTAGCGCGTGATGTTGTCCTGGAGCGAAATCAGAAGGCGTTTGGCGTGCTCGGGGCCCAGCACTATGCGGCTCTTGATCTTGGCCTTGGGCACCCCGGGCATGATCGCCGCGAAGTCGAGCACGAACTCCGTCGCCGAGTGCGAAATGATCGCCAGATTGGCGTAGTGGCCCTGCGCCGTGACGTCGTCGAGTTCGAGATCGAAGCTCTTTTTTGTGTTTTCCGACATGGTTTTTTACTCCGGTTTTTGGTTTCGTTATCGTTCGCAAAAATAACTGTTTGCGGGTGCCCTAATAACGCTTGCGGAGGGAAGTTATTGTTTTGTTTTCAACAGTTTTTGGCGCGGGCGGCCGCGATTTAATTAAGAATTAAAAATTAAGAATTAAGAATTGGGCTACGCAGTGACAGGGCTACGCGGTTGGAGATGCTATATGGTAGATCCCTCGTCGCTTCGCTCTGTCGGGATGACATTTTATGCTGCATAGCTCATTATCAATTATCCATTATCAATTGCTCTCGGTGATGGTGGTGAAGGCGGCGCGCCAATTTGAGTCGTTTTGGTAGGCGGTTAAGCTGCCGGCGGGGACGTGGAGGGTGTCGCCTTCGGCGGGGAAGATGGGGCCGACGAGGATGTGGAGGGTCGGGGGGGTGGGGTTGAGGATGGTGACATCCTTGAGGTTTGTGCAACCGTAAAAAGTGCCGTCAATGATGTTTGTCACGCCGGCGGGGATGGTGATGCTCGTGAGGGCCGTGCAATTTATGAACGCGCCTCTTTCTAAAGTTTGCACGCCGCTGCCGAGGTCGATGGTCGAGAGTTTGATGCAGTCGTAAAAAGCTTCCATCGAGATTTTCGTCACACTATTGGGGATCGTGGCGGCTGTGAGGTTCGCGCAGTTGCGGAAGGCTCTGGGGCTGATGGTGGTGACGCCGGGGGCTATGGTTACGGTTTTGATATCGTTGAGAAAGCTGTCCCATGGTCTGTCCTGCGCATTCGAAAAGTTGGGCATGGGGCCGGTGCCGGAGATGGTGAGGTGGCCGGCGGGGGTGAGGGAGTAGGTGAGGGTGCTGCCGGCGATCGGGCCGCCGATTGTGCCGTCGGCGGTGAGGAGGTAGTTGCCGTCGGCGTCGATGATTTTGGTGAACGCAGCGCGCCATGCGGGGGTGTTGTTGTAGGCGTCTAAGCTGCCGGCGGGGACGTGGAGGGTGTCGTCGTCGGCGGGGAAGTTGTCGGGTCCGAGGGTTATGTTCATTGGGTCGGCCACCTCGATGTAGACGTTCTTGAGGGCTGTGCAATAGTTGAAAGCATCATCGCGGATGGAGGTCACGCTGTTGGGGAGGTCGATGGTTTCGAGGGTGGTGCAGTTAATGAAAGCGGAGTAGCCGATGGCCTGCACGCTGTCGGGGATGTCGACGGTCGTGAGGTTCTGGCAACTGTAAAAAGCGCCGTCGCCGATGGAGGTGATTCCCGGGGCGATGGTCACGGTTTTGATTTGGGCGTTGTGCGTGTACCATGGTATGGCGTTTATTGCAGGGTAGTTGGGCATGGGGCCGGTGCCGGAGATGGTGAGGGTGCCGGCGGGGGAGAGTTCCCATGTGGAGGTGCTGGAGAGCGGGCCGCCGATTGTGCCGTCGGCGGTGAGGAGGTAGTTGCCGTCGGCGTCGATGATTTTGCTGAACGCGCCTTCCCACGCGGAGCCGACGTAGTAGGAGAGGCTGCCGGCGGGGATGTGGAGGGTGTCGTCGGTGTTGCTGCCGAAGTTGCCCGGGCCGAGGGTGATGTTCATTGGGTCGGGCACGAGAATGGTGACGTTGGTGAGGTTCCTGCAATTGTTAAAAGCGCCCATGTCGATGGAGGTCACGCTGTTGGGGATGACGATGCTTTCAAGGGCCGTGCAATTGTAGAAAACGTAGATGCCGATGGTCTGCAAGTCGTCGGGGAGGTCGATGGTCTCAAGGCTTGTGCAACCGTAAAAAGCGTCGTTGCCGATAGTCTGCACGCTGTCGGGGAGGTCGATGGTTTCGAGGGCGGTGCAGCTATCGAAAGCGGAGTTGCCGATGGAGGTGACGTTGTCGGGGATGTTGATGTTATCGAGGCTCGTGCAATGGCCAAAAGCGTATTGACCGATGGCCTGCACGCTGTCGGGGAGGTCGACGGTCGTGAGGTTCGTGCAGTTGTAGAGAGCGTATTTGCCGATGGTCTCGATGCCCGAGGTGACCTTTACGGTTAGAATTTCGGGGACGTGGACGAACCAGGGTACGTTGGCCGCGTATTGGAAATCGGGCATGGCGCCGGTGCCGGTGATGGTTAGGAGGCCGTTGATGTCGAGGGTCCAGATTATTCCGCCTGCGAGTTCGCCGCTGTCGATTAGCTCGGGGCCTTGGGGTTGCGGGGCTTCGGGGGGATAGACGTTGACGGTTACTGTTGTCTTGGTGGGGTTGGATTTCGGGGTTGTTGCGGTGGCGGTTATTTTTGCTGTTCCGGCTTTGTGTGCTGTGACTTTTCCCTCTTGGTCTACTGTCGCTACTGTTTCGTCATCGGAGGCCCAGGTCAGGGTCTTGTCGGTGGCGTTTTCGGGGAGGATGGTTGCTGTTAGTTTTTCTGTTTGGCCCTCGTCGAGCGGTAGAACGCGGGTTATGGGCTCGCCCGGGCGGTTGAGCGTGATGCTTGTCACGTCTACTCCTTCGGTCGGGTCTTCGGGGTCTGTTGGGTCTTCGGGGTCTTCGGGATCTTCCGGATCTTCAGGGTCTTGGGGCTCGGTGACGGTTACGGCGCTTGTGTCGGATTTTCCGTCGGCAGTGGCGGTGATTGTTGCTGTTCCGGCGGCCACGGCGGTGACTTGGCCGGTGGCGGAGACCGTTGCGATTTTGGCGTCGGATGTCTCCCATGTAACGCTTTTGTCGGTGGCGTTTTCCGGCAGCACCTCGGCGGTAAGTGGCTCGGTGTCACCGACTTCGAGGCTGAGTGTCGCAGGGGTAACGGCCACGCTCGCCACGCGAACGGCGGCGGGGGTTTCGGGTTTGTCGGGCCGGCAGGCGGTCGTCAACATGACGGCGGCGAGCAGGATGTAGAGGAGTTTTTTCATGGGTCGGGTTAAGTTTGTCGTGCAAAGTTACGAAAATGATTACATTTGCGCATGTCGATTGCTGAAAATATCAAACAACTGCGCGACGGGCTGCCCGAGGGGGTGACTCTGGTCGCCGTGTCGAAAACTCATCCGCCCGAGGCCGTCGTCGAGGCTTGGGAGGCCGGACAGCGCGATTTTGGCGAAAATCGTCCTCAGGAGATGGTGGCTAAACGGGCTGCGCTTGCCGCTCTGCCCGAGCCTCTGGATGGCATTCGGTGGCATCAGATCGGCCATTTGCAGAGCAACAAGGTGCGGCTCATCGCCCCGTTTGTCGAGATGATCCACTCGGTCGACTCGGCGCGGCTGGCGCGCGAAATATCGCGGCAGGCGGTGCTGTGCGGGCGGGTGATCGACGTGCTGCTGGAGATTCGCGTCGCGCGCGAGGAGAGCAAGTCGGGGTGGGTGTGGAGTGAACTCGTGGAGTGGCTCTCCGGCGGCGAATGGCTTGGGTTGGAGGGGATTCGGATTCGGGGGGTTATGGGGATTGCGACCTTTACGGATGACCTGGAGGTCGTTCGGGGGGAGTTTTTGCAGTTGGCGGGGTGGTTTTCGGAGCTTCGGGTGGGGGTTTTTGGTTCGCAGTTCGATACTCTTTCTATGGGGATGTCGGGGGATTTTCCTTTGGCGGTTGAGTGTGGGGCTACTTTGGTGCGGGTGGGGAGCGCTATTTTTGGCTTCAGAAATTGAAAGTTGAAAATGGGCTAACGCGGTATTTAATCATGAATCATGAATCATGAATCGCGGTGTGCTTTGCACGTTTATGCTGCGGCGGGGCCGCAGACATGGGGAATTCCGCAACTTTTCACTTTTCACTTTTCGTTTTTCACTTAACGTTGTTCTGGATTGCTTCGCTTTGCTCGCAATGACGTATCGCGTTAGCACTAACCACTGATCACTAACAACTAACCACTAAATCGCTGCGGCCGTTGCCGCTTTCAATTTTCCACTTTCAATTACTGTAAGGTAGATCCCTCGTCGCTTCGCTCTGTCGGGATGACATATATTGCGTAGCTTAAATCGCTGCGGCCGTTGCCGCTTTCAATTTTCAACTTTCAATTGTCAGCCGTTGTCGATTCGCCATTTGCTGCGGGAGGGGGTGTTGCCGTATTTTAGGCGGTACTGCGAGGGGGTGTGGCCGAACTCGTCGCGGAAGAGGCGGATGAAGTAGGAGGCGTTTTTGAATCGGCACTCGTTGGCGATCTGCACTATGTCGCGGTCGGTCGAGATGATCTGGAGACGCGCGTGCATCAGCCGCTGGCGAACGACCCATCGGTGGGGCGGCTCGTGGTAGAACTCCTTGAACTTCTTTTTGAACGACGAGAGGCTGCGGTTGCTCTTGGCGGCGAGCTCTTCGAGGGTCAGGTCGGAGAATATGTAGTCGCCCAACTGGCGGTCGAGCAGCTCTTTCTCGGGGTCGGTGCTGCCCAGCACGCGTGTGCGGAGGCAACCCTCGGGGCGCGAGATGATCTGGTAGACGAGGGTGGTGAGGGCGAGCAGCTCGGCGGTGGGATCGTCGGCGTAGAGGCCGCCGCGGATGTATTTGCCCGTCGCGTTGAAGAAGTGGCGCAGAGTCTCCCAGCCCGGAGCTATGACGTACTCCCGCAGCATGCACTCCTCGCAGGTGTGATGGACGCAGGTCTCGATGCGGTAGTTGACGCTCAGCTCGGCGATGATGCGCGAGACCTGGGCGGGGGTGTAGAAGAACAGTATCTGCTCGAACGGCCGGCGGCTCTCGGGGAGCTCCTCGATGTAGTGGGTGCCCTTGCTCAGGAAAAAGACGTCGCCCGGAACAGCCTCGCTGCGCAGGTCGCCCGTGTAGATGCACTTGTAGCCGCTCACGACGTAGCCCACGACGTAGCGCGAGGTGATGAACGAACGCACTCCCAACATCTGGGTCTCGACCGAGTGGACAACTATCGGCTGACGGGCGGGGGTGTGCTTCCTGTCGCTTTGGGGGTCTTGGAGGTTCTGTTGGGTTTGCGGGTCTTGCGTGTTTCGCGGGTTTTGTCGTTCGGGCGTGCGGGTGCCGACGGGTCTGCGGATCGTCTGACGCGCGCTCTTTCTCTTGATCTCTGCCGGGCTCATGTGCGGGTGTTGGTTTTCGGCAAAAATACAACTAATTATTGTATTACGCAATGTGTCGGCTTTTCGAATTTTGCGGGTGTCGAAAAGTGTTTATTGCGGTTGGGTGGCAATTGGGGCTGTGTCAGTGTCTTGTGGTCGTGCGGGTGTGATTGAAATGACGGTGTTGGATACAATGTAGTATTGGTTTTTGTATCGCAGGAGTCATATAGATTATTGCAACGACGGAGTTTTTGCATCCGCAGCCACGGGTGCGATATTAAATGTGTCCGAAAAGGGCACATTACGGACGTTTTTGTAGGCGCGAAGGGGAGGAGATCGGGGGAGTTAGGGGCCGTTTATAGCAGAACCGGCGAGAGGGCGAGGGCACAAACGGCCACCATCATGAGATAATAGAGCAGAGTGGAGGTGCCCGCCGCGCGACCGAAAAAGGCGTAGGGGACGAGCAGCGCGCAGGGCACCGTGGCGATGGCCAGCAGCATAGTGGAGGTGCCGGGCAGCGCGGCCGTGGCGGCGACCATGAGCAGCGTGATGAAGGTGTGCTGGGCGAACTTGTACTGCATCTTGCGGATGCTCATCTTGTGGGTCAGCGCCCAACCCGCGCCCACTGCCGCGATCGACGCGATGAGGGTTGCGGCGATCCAATTCAGTCGGGGCACGTTGGCGAGGCTGTCGGCCGTTCTCGGAGTGAGGGCGCAGCGCAACAGCTCTTGGCGCACGAAATCCCAATCGGCACCCATCGTGTGGTGAATCAGCGTGGCGGCGGCGACGGGGGTGGCCAATCCGACGAGGGCGACGATCAGTTCGCGGCCCGAGCGTCGGAAAATCCCGATCGCGAAGATCAACACCGGCAGTACGATTGCCGCCGCCGGTGCGTAGATCAGCGGCAGCAGCCCCAGCCAGAAGCCCGCGTGGAAGAGCTCCGGAAAGCTGAAGCCCTTGTGGAACGAGAAGACCGCCTGACGCAGCGCCAACGCGAAGATCCATGCAGCCGTGAGTGCCGCCAGACCCTCGCTTGCGACGACTATGCCTCCCGCGCCGGCGAGGAAAATCTGCGACGGCAGGTAGTTGCGGCTTGCGGCTGGCGAAAACTTTACCGTCAGCTGCACTATCGCCAGGAGTGTCCAGCCCACTATTATTACCGCGCAGGCTGTGGCGAGCCAGGGGTGGGTGGTCGAGAAGTCGGTTATGGCTTGGGCTAAGGGGGTGATTGCTGCTTGTGCTGTTGCGGCGGCTTGGGTTACGGCGGGGGGTATCTCGACGGGGTAGGGCGCGAGGTGCCATCTGGTGACGAAGAGCGTCGCCAGTAGCGTGCAGACTGCCGCCGAAATGGGTAGGGATTGCCGGGCTGCGTTCATTTTATTTAATCATGAATTATGAATCATGAATCATGAATCAATGCGTGCTTCGCACGTATATTATTTTGCGTAGCCGATTCATGATTCATAATTCATGATTCATGATTCAATGCGTGCTTCGCACGTATATAATGTTGCGTTAGCCGATTCATGATTCATAATTCATGATTCATGATTCCTCAAGGTCTTTCCCGATGTCGAGGCGGAAGGTCATGCCTTCGAACGAGAGGTCGTCGATGGTGGCGTAGCTGGCGGCGCGGGCCTTCTCCATCGTCGTGCCGAGCGAGGTGACGCTCAGTACTCGGCCGCCGGCGGTCAGGATATCTCTTGAGCCGGCAGTTGTCTTCACATCGTTCGCTGTGGCCGTTGCCACGGTGCCGGCGTGGAAGACCACGGTGTCGCCACTCTTCGGTGCGCCCTTCGATGCGCTTTTCGGCGCGGGTGTGGCGACGCTCTCCAGTCCGGCGATCGGGAAACCCTTGCGGTAGTCGCCCGGGTAGCCGCCCGAGACGCACATCACCGTCACCGCCCAGAGAGGCGAAACCGTCAGCTCGTAGGCATCCAACGTGCCGCACACGATACCCTCGAACAGCGCGGCCACGTCGCTCGTGATGCGCGGGAAGACAACCTCGCTCTCGGGGTCGCCCATCCGAACGTTGTACTCGATCACGAAGGGCTCGCCGCCGACGTTCATCAACCCTATGAAGATGAAGCCCTTGTAGGCGATCCTGTCCGCCGCGAGACCCTCGACCGTGGGCTTTACTATGCGCTCCTCGACCTTTGACATGAACTCGTCGTTCGCGAACGGTACCGGAGAGACTGCTCCCATGCCGCCTGTGTTGGGGCCGGTGTCGCCGTCGCCGATTCGCTTGTAGTCCTTGGCCACGGGCAGAATTTTGTAGTGCTCGCCGTCGGTCGCCACGAACACCGAGCACTCGATGCCGTGCAGGTACTCCTCGATGACGACTCGCGAGCCCGCCGCGCCGAACTTGCCGCTCAACATCTCGGTGAGCTCCGTGTGTGCCTCCTCCAACGTGTCGCAAATTACCACCCCTTTGCCCGCGGCCAATCCGTCGGCCTTGAGCACGTAGGGGGGCTTCAGCGTTTCGAGGAAAGCGGCGCCCTCGGCGATCTCACTCTTGGTGAAGGTGCGGTAGGCGGCGGTGGGGATGTGGTGGCGCGACATGAACGCCTTGGCGAAATCTTTGCTCCCCTCAAGCCGCGCGCCCGCCTCCGACGGCCCCGCGACGGGAACGAATTTCAGCTCGGGGTCGCTCTCGAAGAAGTCGACGATACCCTTGGTGAGCGGCTCCTCGGGCCCGACGACGACCAGGCCGACGCCGTGGTTGAGCACGAACTGCTTGATCGCGCCGAAGTTGCCGGCCTCCATGTCGACGTTGGTGCCGCACGACGAGGTGCCCGCGTTGCCCGGCGCGATGTAAAGACGGGCCGTGCGAGGACTCGCCGCCAGACTGCGCGCGATGGCGTGCTCCCTGCCTCCTCCTCCGAGGAGCAGTATGGTGATGGTTTTCGGAAGTTTCATCTCTCTATAAATCTCTCTCTAAAAACGGTTTGATGATCTTGTTCAGTTTCTCGCTCTCAACCAGAAAGCCGTCGTGGCCGAAGTCGGACTCGATGAGGTGCATCTCGCCACGCGGAATGTGCCTTGCCAACAGCTCCTGCTCCACCGGCGGAATTATTATGTCGGTCGTGATGCCGACGACCATCGTGGGGCAGGTGATTGTGGTCAGCGCTTTTTCGACACCGCCGCGGCCGCGCCCCACGTCGTGGGAGTCGAACGCCTCGGTGATGGTCCAGTATGAGTAGGCGTCGAAGCGGCGGATGAACTTGGCGCCCTGGTATTGCTGATATGTGGCCGCGCGGTGGCCGTTGCGTCGTAGTGCGTCGTCGGCGTCCTGCTGGGTGGCGTTGTAGGCGAGGCTGCCGCGGTAGGACAGCAGCGCTATTGAACGTGCCGCGGCCAACCCTTTTTGCGCTGCGTCGGGACGGCGTTCGCCCCAGGTGCTGTCGGCGGCTATCGCCATGCGGTGGCTCTCGTTGAGGGCGATGTCCCACGGGGTGGTGCGCGCCGAGCAGACCGACACGATCAGCCGCTGGGCGAATCCCGGGCGGGCAAGCTCCATCTCCATCGCCTGAAAGCCCCCTATCGACCCCCCCACCACGGCTCTCACTCGGCTGATGCCGAGGTGGTCGGCGAGCAGCAGGTTGGCACGCGCCATGTCGCGCATCGTGACGAAGGGGAAATCGCCGTACCACCTATCGCCCGTCGCAGGATTGGTGCTCATGGGGCCCGTCGTGCCGTAGGGCGAGCCGAGGATGTTGGCGCACACGGTGTGGTAACGCGCCGGATCGAGGAAACGTCCCTCCTCGACCGTGCCGGGCCACCAGTCGCTCACGTCGCTGTTGGCGGTTAGGGCGTGGCATACCCAGACGATGTTGTTCTCCTCTTCGTTGTTGCTTTCGCTGTGGCCGTTGCCACCGCGCCTCTCGCCGAACGTGTGGTAGGCGATGGTGAGCGAGGGCAGCACGGCGCCGCTTTCGAGCTCGAACGGGGCGTTGTGGTTATAGAGTTGTACCGACATAAGAGTTACAAAAGTAATGTTTTTTGATTACCTTTGGTTTCTCTATGCTAAAAGAATTTTACACCGAGGGGGTTGTCGAGGCGGGGTGCGACGAGGCGGGGCGCGGATGTCTCGCCGGGCCTGTGTTTGCCGCGGCGGTGGTGCTGCCGGCGGGGTTTGCGCATCCTCTGCTGAACGACTCCAAAAAGATGACCGCTCGGGCGCGCGAAGTGCTGCGCGGCGTGATCGAACGCGAGGCGGTGGCGTGGGCCGTGGCTGAGGTTTCGGCCGCCCGTATCGACGAGATCAACATTTTGAACGCATCTTTTGAGGCTATGTCGCTGGCCGTTACTCGGTTAGGTGTGGTGCCTGATGAGTTGCTTATCGACGGTCATCTTTTTCGCTCGACGCTGGAGATTCCTTATCGGTGTGTGGTGGGGGGCGACGGAATTTACGCCTCGATCGCCGCGGCGTCGGTGCTCGCCAAGACCCATCGCGACGAGTGCATGGCGCGGCTCGATGCCGAGTGGCCGCAGTATGGTTGGCTTGGCAACAAGGGGTATCCTACTTTGGCTCATCGGGAGGCGGTCGCGGAGTTTGGGGTCTCTCCTTACCACAGGAAGTCCTTTAAATTGAAAATTGAAAATTGAGAATGAGCTACGCGGAATTCTGGATTGCTTCGCTATGCTCGCAATGACGGGCGCAACGGCGACGGCGGATTAGGTTACGCATAATAAAATCGCCGCGGCCGTTGCCGCTTTCAATTTTCCACTTTCAATTGTATTCCGGGTGTCGGCGGAGCCAGGCGTCGGCGAAGCGGCAGGAGCCTGCGGCCCTGAGTCCCTCGGTGCGGCCCCAGTCGTAGGCCGCCTTCACCAGCGCCGAACCGACGCCGCGACCCTCCATGCGGGGCGGGACGATGGTGTGCAAAATGTCGATCGTGCCGTCGCGGAGGCTGTACTCGACGTAGCCGACGGTGCCCTCTTCCCACACCTCGAAACGGTGGTCGGCGGGTTTGTGGATTACTTTGTGGTCTTTGTTTTCGCTCATGACAGTAAGTGGTTTTGTTGTTTTCACTACTGCAAACTCTGGGCCGGAATCAGCTTGTTGTTGTTGATTTTTTTAAAGTTACTTTTTGGGCCCGCAAAAAAGTAACCAAAAAACGGGCAGCGATGCGGCTACTATGGAAGCTAACGCAACGTTAAAGCTATGCAAAATACTATACGGTAGATCCCTCGTCGCTTCGCTCTGTCGGGATGACATTATTGTTGTGCGTTAGCACTAATCACTAACCACTAACCGCTTAAATGAGTTCGATGTCGGGCAGGCCGATGTTGATGTGGCGTTCGGTTTTGTCGGGGTGGATGTCGGCTATCGTGATCAGCAGACCTGTCTCCTCGACGTCGCCGAAGTCGGGATTCACTACCGTGCCGAACACCTTCATCGTGGGCGACAGGTTCATGTAGGAGTTGATGAGCGGCGGCACATTCTCATCATGGAGCTTCACCTGACGGTAGAGAATTTTGAGATCCTCGGCGTAGCTGCCGCCGTTGAAGACCGCCGCCATCTGCTCCTCGTCGATATCCAGACGGGCGGGGTGGATCGGGTCCAGCAGCTGCTCGTTGTCGGGGAAGTAGCGGTCGAGGAAGTACAACAGAATGTTGCGCGCCTGGCGGTTGTAGTCGCCGTACATGGTCACCTTGCCGAAGAAGTAGCGCGCCTCGGGGTTCTGCTTGATGAGTGCGCCCAGGCCGTCCCACAGATTGTCCAATGCGTAGATGATCTTGGGGTTGAGCGTGCCCCACTCGCCCCTGCGCGGAATGACGAACGAGCGCCCCAGCTCGATCGTGTAGGGCAGGTACTTGGTGCGGAACAGCTCGCTGAAACGGAAGTAGTGCTCGCTCGACAGGTGGGCCGGATGGCTGCCCGTGGAGACTATGAAGCGGTAGCCACCCATGATCTCGCGCGCGGCGGGATCCCACACCACCAACTGCTTGTAGCCGTCGGGTGCGCGGTCGTCGTCGTCGATGTCGACGCTCTCGCCCGTGCCTCCCCCCGCGGTGCGGAACGCGATCTCGCGCAGGCGACCGATCTCAAGCATCGTGACGGGACACTCGGCGGCAGTGACGACATAGAGCTCGTTGTCGCCCCTGCCGGTGCGCCTGAGCAGACGGTCGGGGGTCAGTTCTCCCTCGATCGACTCCCTTGGCAGTGCGTCTCTAATGTCGTTCATGTGTGCTCCTCCCCGTTAACTGATGTTACATATCGTCGTCGTCGCCGTCGTCTCCGCCGTCGTCGGCGATATCCTCGGCGCCCTTGATGTCGTCGTCGTAGTACCCCTTGTCGTCCTCCTCCTCGGGATCGTCGTCGATCTTGACGTCGACCTTGACGAGGTAGTTGATCTCGGCCGTCTCAAGCAACACGGCGTAGAAAAAATCTCCCGGCCCCTTCTCGATGCGGATCATCTTGTCGGTGTAGCCCAGAGGGTACTGACGCTTGAGCTCTTCGAGGAGCTCGGGCGAAAGGTTGTGATAACTTATAATAAGCCTCTTCTTGTTGACTGTGCTCTCCTGGCCCATCTGTATCGTGTCTGTTTTATGGATTTTTGAAATTTTGTGCAAGTATACGCAAATTGTGCGGATATGGTGCGTGTGTCACGTTTTTTTTCATAATTTTACGCAGAAATCATACCGAGCAATGAAAAACAGGATAGAGCAGCTACGCAAAGAGCTTGCCACACACAACCATAAATACTATGTGGAGAACGCCCCCGAGATAAGCGACGGCGAGTTCGACCGACTCATGAGGGAGCTGGCCGACCTCGAAGCGGCGCATCCCGAGTGGGACGACCCGACTTCGCCAACTCGGCGGGTGGGGAGCGATCTGTCGCGCGGATTTGTCACGGTGGCTCATCGTTGGCCTATGCTCTCGTTGGGCAACACATACTCTGTGGAGGAGGTGGCGGACTTTTGTCGGCGGGTCGAAGTCGAAGGAGGAGAGGTGGAGTATGTGTGCGAGTTGAAGTTCGACGGCACGGCGATCTCGCTGACCTATGAGAACGGGGTGTTGGTGAGGGCGGTGACGCGGGGCGACGGGGTGTCGGGCGACGACGTGACAGACAATGTGCGCACTATTCGCTCCGTGCCGTTGAGACTCTCGGAAGAGGGGTGGCCGGCGGCGTTTGAGATCAGGGGGGAGATAGTGATGCCCTTTGCGGCATTCGAGCGATTGAACGCCGAGCGCGAGGAGGCGGACGAGGTGCCCTTTGCCAATCCGCGCAACGCCGCCGCGGGGAGTCTCAAGTTGCAGGCGTCGGCGGAGGTGGCGCGGCGGGGGTTGGATAGTTTTTTGTATGGGATCACGGGCGACGGATTGCCATTCGCGACGCACGCCGAGAGTCTGGACGCCGCGCGCGGGTGGGGCTTCAGGGTGTCGGAGAGGAGTCGGGTGTGCCGCTCGCTCGATGAGATTCGCGACTACATTGCCGAGACGGATGTGGCGCGCCGGTCGCTGCCTTATGCCACCGACGGGGTGGTGATAAAGGTGAACTCCTATGCTTTGCAACGGCGGTTGGGGGCGACGTCGAAATCGCCTCGTTGGGCGGTGGCATATAAGTTTGCAGCCGAGAGTGCGATGACGAGGTTGCTGAGCGTCGATTTCTCTGTCGGGCGGACGGGGGCGGTGACTCCCGTGGCGAATCTGGAGCCGGTGCAGTTGGCGGGTACCACGGTGCGGCGCGCCTCGATGCACAACGCGGACCAGATTGCGTTGTTGGACCTGCGGGTCGGCGACGCGGTGTGGGTCGAGAAGGGGGGCGAGATAATTCCCAAGATCACGGGGGTGGAGATGTCGGAGCGGCCGGCGGGGAGCGTGCCTTTGGAGTTCCCTTTGTGCTGTCCGGCTTGCGGGGCGGTGCTGGTGAGGGACGAGGGCGAGGCGAAACACTTTTGCCCGAATCGTGCGGGGTGTCCGCCTCAGATCGTTGGGCGCATCGCTCACTTTGTGTCTCGGCGGGCGATGGATATCGAGGGGCTGGGTGAGGAGACTATCGCGCTGTTGGTGGCCGAGGGGTTGGTGTCGACGCCGGCCGATCTCTACGTGTTGAGCGTGGGGCAGCTTGCGCCGTTGCCGCGGTTGGGTGAGAAGTCGGCCGAGAACATTGTCGACGGGGTGGGGGCGTCGCGGGAGGTTCCGTTTCCGAGGGTGCTCTTCGCGCTGGGCATCAGGTTTGTGGGCGAGACAACGGCCAAACATTTAGCGGCCCACTTCCGCTCGATGGAGGCGTTGATGGCGGCGTCGGAGGAGGAGCTGGCCGCGGTCGAGGAGGTGGGCGAAAAGGTGGCGGCGAGCATTCGCGAATACTTCGACAGTCAGGAGAATTTTGCTGTCGTCGGGAGGCTGCGCGAGGCGGGGGTGCGGTTCGAGGCGACGGAAAGGGTGGCGGCGTCGGACGTGTTGGCAGGTCGGCATATCGTTATCTCGGGGTCGTTCGCGATTCATAGCCGCGACGAGCTCAAGGAGATGATCGAGGCGCACGGCGGGCGAAATCAGGCGGCTGTGGCGGCCAACACCGACTTCCTGCTCGCCGGCGAACGGATCGGCCTCGCGAAACTTGCGAAAGCCAACAAGTTGGGGGTGAAGATCATCGACGAAGCGCAGTTTCTGGAGATGGTGGGAGGTTCCGGCGGGGCGAGCGGGTCGGAAAATTTAACAAACAGTGATAAAAACGATAATAATCATAAGCAGGCGTCGCTATTTTAACAAACCTGTGTAAATTTGCACCAAATTCTAAAGATGAAAATGGAAAACAAGTTCAAGGGAGCGGGTGTCGCATTGGTAACACCGTTCGACGAGGCTGGCGCGGTCGATTTCGACACCCTGCGCAGATTGGTGGATAGCGTCGTGGAGGGCGGGGTCGACTTCATCGTCGCGCTGGGTACCACCGCCGAGACTCCCACGCTGACAAATCTGGAACGGGGAGAGGTCGCACGTTGCATTCGCGAAAGGAACGCCGGACGGGTGCCGCTGGTCATCGGCATGGGCGGCAACGACACGATGAGGTTGTGCGCCGAGCTGCGCGGGTTCGACCCCGAGGGGTTCGACGCCGTGCTCTCGTCTACGCCATACTACAACAAGCCGTCGCAGGAGGGGCTGTTTCGTCACTACAAGGCGGTGGCCGAGGCGTCGCCGCTGCCTGTGATACTGTATAACGTTCCCGCGCGCACGGGGGTCAACATGTCGGCCGAAACGACGTTGAGGATCGCCGCCGAGGTGCCCGGAGTCATCGGTATCAAGGAGGCGTGCGGTGAGATCAGCCAGATGCAGGATATTATCAAGGGGGCGCCGGAGGGATTTTTGGTGCTGTCGGGCGACGATGCCATGACGCTGCCGCTCATGTCGGTGGGGGGCCACGGGGTGATCTCGGTGTTGGCCAACGCTCTGCCCGAGCAGTTTAGCCGGATGGTACACACGGCGCAGACGGAGAGTGTGGCGCGTGCGCAGGCTATCTGGGCCGACCTTGAAGATGTGTGCCACCTGTTGTTTGCAGAGGGTAATCCCACTGGGGTTAAGGTGGCTCTTGAGGTGCGTGGGGTGTGTCGTGCGGGGGTTCGTCTGCCGCTTGTCGAGGGGAGTTCTCGGTTGCGGGAGGCTCTTAAGGAGGCTCTCGGGAGGGTGGCCGATTAGGGGAATCTTACAAATTTTCATACCTTTGTGCAAGAGTAGCACAGTTTTTGACGTTATAGCATAAGGTATGAGAAAATTGTTTGCAACAGCTGCGGTTTTGTGCGCGGCGGTAGGTGTGGCGACGGCTCAGGAGAACGGGGGCGTTGCGCAGATGCCGTTGGAGCAGGGGGTGCCGGAGCGGGGGGGGGCGGCCCGACGGGCGAAAGGGGAGAGCGCAGTGCGTGTCCCGACGGAGGATGATGTGCTGTCGAAGATACTGCCGACGGACTCGCCGTACTTCTATCAGCGAATGATGGCGCGATATTTGGAAGGTGACATGACTCTCACCGACGATCACTATTTTTATCTATACTACGGGTATGCGTACGACGCCGAGTTCGACGCCCACAGGGAGCTGCCCGGCGAGGGGGTGATGTATGAGATTTTTGAGCGTACCGATACTCCCACGCGCGAGGAGGCGCTGGCGATAATCGAGGCGGGGCGGAGGAACATGACCGTCGATCCGTTTTCGCCCGGCAACATCAACATGATGACATACGCCTACGGGTTGGCGGGGGACAGCATTGCCGCCGCGGCGAGTGCCGAGCGTTTTCGACGGGTGGTGAGGGCGATAGAGTCGTCGGGCACGGGGGCGCGCGAGAGGGAGCCGTGGCATATATTGAGGTTTAGCCACGCGAACGACATCGTGGCCGCACACGGGTTGACAATTGCGAACAGGCAGGTGAGGACGCGCGATGTGGAGTATATTCAGGTGGAGAGGAATCCGGAGGGGGTGAAGGGATATTTCTTTGACTTCAGTCGAGTGTATTGGAAGCCTTATGGGGGGCCGAGGGTCTCTAAAAAGCATAAATGGATGTTTAACGGAACGCCAATGTAATGTACGATTATGAATTTTTTTAAGCGTGTCTTTTTGAGGGCCGTGACCGCCTTCATGGACAAAATCGAGGAAGATTATGAATAGGAAATTGGTGTGCAGATTTTTGCCGCTTGTGGTGGCTGTGATTTTGGTTGGTTGTCGTGAGCCTGTGCCTCCGGTTCCTCCTCCTCCGGCTTCGCATGTTTTTTTTATGTATGATAATATCGGCAGTCCATACTTCGGTGACGATGTGGCGGAGGCGGCGCAGGCTGTCGCGTCGGGTGCGCTACGAGACGGGCAGCGGGTTGTCGCCTATCACCGTAATTACAGCGATGCAGAGACGGGGGAGGTCAGGAACACGATTTATGAGCTCGTGCGCGACGACTCGGCCGAGGGTGGGGTTGCAAGAAGGGTGCTGATGAGGTACGCCGTGGGTGAAAACTCGTCGCTCAATGGTGAGAATCTCAACCGAGTCGTGGGCGATGCGCGCGAACTCGTACCCGCCGACCACTATGGATTTGCGTTCGGGTCGCACGGGTTGGGATGGGTGCCCAAGTCCAATACATATACTCCTACACGCAGGGGAGGTAACGGACAATCGTATGAGCATCCATTTGCCGAGTTGTGGGAGCCGCGGGAGAATCCGAGGACGCGCTTTTTTATGTCGGAGAGCTTTGTGAAGTTGGATGTGTCGGAGTTCGTCGCGGCGCTCGACGACTGGAGTTGGGATTTTATGATTCTGGACGACTGCTTCATGAGTTCGATCGAGGCGCTTTACGATATGCGTAGGTTGGCTGACTATATTGTGGCGTCGCCGACGGAGATCATGATTCCGGGATTCCCCTATGGCAGGGTGGTGTCGACCCTTTTTCAGAGTTGGGAGAGTGGTCTTGAGGCGAGTCTTGCCGGTGTGGCCGACGCGTTTGTCGAGGACTATCGCACGGGGCGGTCCGGCACTCTGTATAGATCGTTGCCATGCGCCACTGTGGCTGTGGTTAAGATGTCGGAACTCGACGCACTTGCGCGCAGCGTTAGGGATATTGTTCAGAGCGGCTCTTTGGTCTCGATTGCCGACCCTGTTGCCGCAGGGATACAGGTTTATGAAGGGTACTCAAGGCCTGCGCATATCTTCTACGATTTGGATGACTACATCGCTCGTGCCACCACAAACGCGGCGCTCTATACCGCGTTCGGCGCTCAGCTGAGGCGCACGGTGACGTTTGCAGACCACACGGACAACTTCTATTCTGATTACCCGAGTTTCTCCGGCTCTATCGTGACTGTGAAACATTTCTCGGGTCTCAACGCGTTTATTCCCTGGAGCGGCACGACTCTTTTCACCGCCGACTATCAGCAAACAAACTGGTACAAAGATATTTACCTATAAATAAATTTTTCGAGCAATGTTTCTGCCGATGCAACTGCCCGGGGTCGATCAACAAGAGGTCGAACGGGCCGACAGCCTGCTGCGCGCCGATATCCAAAACCGTGTACACACCTTCGCAGGAATGACCTGGGAGGAGCGGTTCCACGCTATTCTCAACGACCTGTGGGACGTGGGGCTCAAATTAGTGGTCGTGATAGCGATTTTTATCGTCGGACGGTGGCTCATCGGGCGGGTGGTGAAGCTGATAGGCAGGCTGTTCGAACGACGCAAGGTCGACGCGTCGCTGCGCACGTTTGTTCGCAGCATGGTCGAGATTGTGCTCTATCTGGTGCTGATCTATCTGATGATCGCGTGGCTGGGGGTCGACACGTCGCTGTTCGTGGCGCTGTTTGCCGCCGCGGGTCTGGCGGTGGGCATGGCGCTGAGTGGGGTGTTCCAGAACTTTGCCGGCGGGGTGATGATACTGCTGCTCAAGCCTTTCCGCAATGGCGACTGGATCGAGCTTCAGGGGCAGGCGGGGACGGTGATGGACATCAGACTGTTCAACACCGTGCTGCGGACGTCGGACAACAAGACGATTCTGCTGCCCAACGGCAGCGTCTCGACAGGCATAATCAACAACCACAACGCCGCACGCACGCGACGGCTCGAATGGACGGTGTCGTTGGAGATCGGGGCCGACTTCGAGGCGGCGAAAAAGGTGCTGCTGGAGCTGCTGACAGCCGACGGGCACGTCAACACGATTCCCGCGCCCGAGGTGCTCATCGCGCAACTCAACCCCGCCTCGCTCGACATCGTTGTGCATGCGTGGGTCGCGAGCGGCGAGTATTGGGATGTGCTCTACCGAGTGAACGAGGCGATATATCGCACGCTGCCCGAGCGCGGATTCAACTTCTCCCACCCCCTGGCCTCCGCGCTGCAACAGCAGTTTAATTAATTGAAAGCGGCAACGGCCGCAGCGATTTTAGCTACGCAGCCGGAACGCCGGCGGCGATTTTAGTTACGCAAAAAACATTGCGAAAAAATTTGCATTTCGAAGAAAAATTTCGTATCTTCGCAAAAGGTATTTCCCCAAAAAACAGACAAGAAAATTTCCACCCCCAAAGCAAAAAATTAAGCGTTACATCGGTAACGTTTGCCCAAAATAGAGCGTTACATCGGTAACACTTGCCCTTTTTCAAGCGTTACATTGGTAACATTCGACCAAAAAAAAGCGTGACATATGTCACGCTTTTTTTTAGTACCGCGTAGCTAAAATCGCTGCGGCCGTTGCCGCCAATTTTCAATTAACGAAGTAGTGCTTCGGCTGTGCCGATAGCCATGCCGTCCATGAATATCTCGATGCGGTAGGTGCCGGCCGAGATGTCGCTGCCGGTGTAGTAGAGCCCCACGGCCAGGTCGCCGTTCTGGTAGTCGACCTCGCGGGTGGCGGTGTAGACCAACGGGTCGCCCTCGTGGTCGAAGGTCGCGGCCGAGGCGTTGGCCAGCACATAGCCCTCGGGGCCGGTGACGCG
Organism: Alistipes sp.; assembly: GCA_031285405.1. Classification (GTDB taxonomy): domain Bacteria; phylum Bacteroidota; class Bacteroidia; order Bacteroidales; family Rikenellaceae; genus UBA940. The sequence goes on along the minus strand of JAITWH010000027.1, from coordinate 15,790 downwards.
CGCCCACACAGGCCTCAGCCCGGGATTGGCCAACTCGTTGGCCGACAGCACGAAATCTATACGTAACCTTGCTGCGCGATTCACGCGGGTCACCTCGCGATCGTTGGCGTTGAGCGGCGTGATGCGTATGTCGCGGGCGATGACGCGCTGCCCCTGACGGATGCGGATGTCGGCGTCGGCGGCGCGCTCCTCGGCGGCGTCGGCCCTCAGACGTTCGGTGTTGAGCGAGCGGCGCATCCCCAGATTCTCGGTGGTGAGGCGTTCGTTGAGGCGGCTCAGCGAGTCGATCGTGTAGAGGAATCCGTCGGCCGCGGCGCGCATCGTGCCCAGCATCGCCTCGTAGCGGCGGCGGGTGGCGGCGCTCACACTGCGCTCCTTGGCGAGGGCTTCGAGCACCGAGTCGGTGCGGCCACGTTCGAGCACGATGCTCATGTTGAGCGAGTCGTTGGAGGTTTGCAGACCCGCCAGATCGTTGCGCACAGCGAGGATGCGGTTGGTGAGGGTGTCGCGCTCGACGGCGAAGTCGACACGCATGCGGTGCGACTGGAAAAAGTAGAGACCCGACACTGCGACGAGAATCACCGCGAGCAGGATTATCACAACTTTGTAGCCCTTGAGCGAGCCGGCGGGGTTTTCGTCCTGGCCGTAATCGTCATCGTAGTCCTCTTCGTACTTTGCCATATTTTTTTATCGTTTAAATGTTACGGAAACTTTTGCCGCCTTGCCGCCCATCGGTGGGGCGAGTTTGGCGAGGGTCACCTCGACGGACACTACCTGCGGGAAGCGCTGCTTCACAGCTTCGGCTATGCGTGCCGCAGCGTTCTCGATGATGCGCGACGGGATGGCCATCTGTTCGCGGACGATCTCGTAGACCTCCACGTAGTTGACCGTGCGGGCGATGTCGTCGGCCTCGGCGGCCCCGTCGTCTTTGATCTCAAGCGCTATGTCGACTGTGAAGTTGCCCCCAACGCGTTGCTCGACGTCGTAGCAGCCGTGGGCGGCGCGGAACTCCATCTGCTCAATTTTGACAGTGTGGCTCATAGGATGTCGTCGGTGTCGAATTCGTAGCCCAACCTCTTGCCGGTCTGCATCTTGGAGTTCTCCATCTTGGTGTTGAACTGCTCGGCCGTCACGATCTTCTGACTCTCGTAGGGCGGCACCAGCAGGTCGAAGTGCAGCGCGTAGTCGATCGCCGACTCGATGACGTCCGTCAGCCCCTCCTTGGTGACGGGGTAGTTGCCGAAGCCCTCGCGCGTGAAGGTGGTCTGGCCCTTGCCCTCGACGAAGTAGTGCATGCGGCGGTTGACGAAGATGCGCGCCACGAGGTAGCCCTCGTCGCCCATGCGCTTGTGCTCGAACGAGTCCTTCAGGAAGTTCCACACGTTGATGATGCCGCACGAGGCGTTGTCGGGCTCCGAAGAGACATACTCGTTTTGCCACACGGCGTCCATGCGTCCGAAACGGAAGATGTCGGTGTGCATCGAGAAGATCAGCAGGTTCTCGCCGAAGAAGAAGTGGGCCTCGTACTTGCCCCTGTCGCGATACTCGATGCGCACGCGCTCGTCGAGGCTCTCCTCAAGCTCTTCGTCGAGTTCGGAGGCGAGCTCGTGGAGAATCTCCTTGAGCTTGGTCATCACGGCGTAGGTGTTGTCATAGACCCTCTGCGAGAGGTTGGAGCGGTCGATGATCGCTTGCAGAATGTGTGGTTTCAGGCCTGTTTCGCTTTCCATAAAAGTGTGTTATCGTTTCTTTGAGGCAGATTTCGATGTTGACTTCGACGCGGGGCTCACAACGACCGTGAAGTGGTCGGGGTCGACCAGCCCCTCCGTCGATGCGGGGGCCGCCGGCTCGCTTCGCGCAATCTCCGTGCCACGCGATGCTGCGAGATCGCCGCGGTTGTTGCGGTTGCGGGTGTTGTTGCCACGGTCGTTGTTGTTGTCGGGGCGGTCGAGGCGCCAGAGCTCGTTGTCCTCGATCAGCTTGATGAGCTTCTCGGCGTAGAGTGGGTCGGTGGCGTATCCTGCGTTCTTGAGGCCGCGCGCCCACGAACGGTAGTCGGTGGCGTCGTAGCGAAACAACGAGTCGTAGCGCGGTTGGGTGTCGAGGTACTCCGAGTGATCGATCCACGAATCCTCGGGGGTGTCGTAGGCGCGGAAGGGCTCGTCGGGCCGGTCGTCGTCGTGACGCACCACCCGCCCGCGCCAATTGTCGGACGCCTTGACCTTTATATTAAAGTGTGTGTTGCCCTCGACGGCGAGGCGGCTGTTGCCGTTGGCGCTTTCGAGGATGCCCTGGGCCATCTTGACGCTGGCCGGAATGCCGTAACGCTCGGCATGGGCAACGGCCAGGGGGGCGTACCTCTCGATATACTCCGCGCGCGAGAGGGCCTGCGCGGCGAGGGTCTGTGCGGCGAAGGTCGCGGCGATGGCGATGGCGGTGATTTTTAGGACTCTCATCGAAAAAAACATTCGTTCATAGTGCAAAAGTAATTATTTTTGTATATTTGTGAGACTTTTCCCGAACAGAGTCCCGACCAAGCGGCCAAAAAGGGCTGCGAATGGAGAAAAATCGTGAAAAAAATGAGCAAAATGCTTTTTTGTAAAAAAAGTTCGTATATTTGCGGAGCGTAATATGCAGGGTGTGGCTCCTTTTAGGGGGCTGTGTCCGTGGCGAAAGGCGCGTGGAATTGGCGTGTGAAACGGAACTGGCGGGTGGCGAAGGCTGTGTGGCGGGAGTGAGCTGGCGGCGGAAATTGTGTTGCGGGAGTGGGCCGGCGGCGAAAATTTAGCGTTGAACAGGCGGGCCGGCAGCGAATACGAAAGCGTAAAATGAAAGAGACAGAAACTAAATTCAATAAATTTTAACAATAAACTAATTATCCTAAATTTCAATTTTTAATTCTAATCAAGTATGAAGAAGACAAATTTCTTTAAACTTCTGTTGGTCGGAACGATGGCATTCGCACTCGGTTTTTCGAGTTGTGCCAAGGGTCCGTCGGACAAAGAGTTCCAGGATCTGTGCGAACAGGTCAACGCAATGGAGACCAGGCTCACAACCCTTGAGGGTGTCCTCACGGGCGGTACGAGCATGGTGGTCGATGTAACGTCTAAGAATGACGGAACCATCGACGTTACCTACGCCAATCCGACCAAGACGGTTAACGTAAAGGTTGCCGGTGCTGGTACTGGCGAGCTCGGCGAAATCACGATTGGTGCCGATGGCAACTGGTACTCGAAGGGTGCCGACACCGGTTTCAAGGTGATTCCCGAAAATCCCCGCATCAACGCCGAAACCCACATGTGGGAATTCCCCGTTGTTAAGGATGGTAAGATCGAATGGATTGCAGGCGAAAAGGCTGTTGCTGCTGCTTACGCAGTTAACAACGGTGGCGCTTGGACGCTGTGGCTCCCCACTTCGGATCACACCGGCCTTCAGGAGATCAAACTTCCGTCGGCCAGCGTAGGCCTCGGCAAGATCGACATCCTCGGTTGGGTTGAAGGTTATGATCCCAAGGGTACTCTGTCGAACAACACCTTGACGCCTAATGACACTGGTCTCGGTACTATTGTTGGTTCGGATCGTACGAACACGTATATCCGTAACTTGGCGAGCGAAACTTTTGTGGTTTACTACAACTGGATTGAAAGGTTCGGGGTAGATGCCAATATCGCATCTTACAATGGTACCACTCCTCCGGCAGCCGGTCCCAATGGTATTGAGAAGCCGTATGCTTACGATTTAGCAGGCTATACCTCCGCAGCAGAAATATACACTCCTGCGACCGCTGTCACTACTCTTCCGGCCGGCCCCGGCCCTCTTAAGCCGACAAGCTACGAATGGCATGTGAATGCCACTCCGGCTGAAAACTTCGGCGCGATCGACGTGAAGAGGTATCAGGTTCTCAACACCCTCGGTGCTCAGAACAAGGGGCTCATCATTCAGGCTCACCCCTCGCGCGACATGTCGGGTGTGAAGTTCGTTCTCGAAGATAGCAAGGGCAACGCTCTGCCCATCGCTTTCGAAGCACCCGTGCTCGTTAGCGGTCTGTTGACCAGAGGTGCCGCTACCAACAGCGCCCTCTACTTCCTCGAAGGTGCCAACGTGACCGATCTGTACGAAACTGCCGAAGGTCGTGTGAACTATGCTAAGAAGTACACCCCGAACGCACTCTACTCGCTCGTGATGCCTGACGGTGTCCGCTCGGAGTACACTCCGTTCACCTTCACCCCGACCTACGTCAAGTCACTGGAAAACCAGGTGGCTAAAGTTGGTGGCGGTGAGTGGATAACCCAGACAGGCAATATCGACGCATCTTACTATGTGCAGGTTGGCACTGAAAATTTCGTAGAGTTCGAAGCAGTTCAGTTCTTCAACGGTGAATACACTACCTGGCCCACTCTTACTGCTCTTACCGCTCTTGCCGACACGGATCGTCTCGGTGGCGGAGTCGCAGGTACAGATGAATTCATCAACGCCGCAACCCATCCGTATGATGTAGCTGCTCCCGAAGCTAACGGCTTCTCCACAACGAAGAAAGTCTTCACCAACTCGGTGGTCGACTATTACATGCGCATAGGTAGCAATCCCGACGATACTTTCATCGCAACCGAATTCGGTATCAAGTTCAACGACAACCACACCTCGTTCACCATCACGAGGCAGCCCGATGACCTGACCCTTGCGTCGTTCAACATGGACGTATACAAACTCGGTGTCGACGGTATCATCTACATTGAACGCGTTCGCATCCACCCGGTTCGCACTCAGCTCAGCACCACCATCCCTCTCGGCGATTACATCGTTGAAGACGGATTCCCCGGACTCTCCGGAGACCCCAACGAGGCCGACTACCTCGGTTCGAAGTTGGAAGTGCCCCTCGACTTGATGTTTACCGATCTGGCCAAGATCGTCGACACTCAGGAAGCCAACATGGCTATGCGTTGGCAGGATGACGAGTATGGTGCATATACCTACACCATCACCAACGTCACTATCGAAGGCGAAAGCAACAACGCAGGCAAGGGTAACCTGAACCGCTTCATGTTCCCGAACTATGTTGAGAAGGGAGTAGCTACTGCTACCACTACCGGTACGAGCGCAATCACTGCCGCTGGTTCAACTCCTGCCGCTACTGCCGCTGTTGCTGTTGTCAACGACTTCGGAACCGACGTTACGGCTCAGTTCGCTACCATCGCCGGTGCTACCGCTACTGGTATTGTAGCTCTCGACAAGGACAAAAAGGCGATCATCACCACCAACTGGCCTGTCAGCGACATTCAGGCACACCACTTGTGGGATGCACGTTCGTTCAACATCTACCCGAACTACGCATACGACAGCAACGCCGCTACGGCCGGTGGTAACGCTCCCTCGTTCGTGATCGACAAGCTCCACACCATCACTATCAAGTTCTATGATAAGGACGGCAGCGAGCTCAACGAGATCAAGGTGACCGTTACTCCGAGACTGCCGAAGTTGGCTGACCTCTTCAAGAAGGAGCCCGAATACTGGAAAGGCAATGTCCTGCAGGCTTACTACAAGACTCCGGACAACTGGCTTAGCGCACCATACTACGGCGTAACGTCTACTGCCGCCGGTGCTGATGCCGTACTCGGAACAATCGATGATGTTCTGACTGTAAACACTTTTATCAGCAGCATCGCCGCCCCGACTTCAACGTCGACATTCTACAACGTATACAATCCTGGTGGTACCACTGCTCTGCAGCACACCGCAGTCTCTCCGCTCGATGGTGGTTACACCAAGGTGGGTCTGAGAGCCGCAGAAGAACATCGTTGGGTAGATTATACCAATATCGCTCTGAAAAATGGTAATCAGCAGATTGACGGTGTAAACGCAAGCTCTCTCGTGGCATTCGATGTCAACTACGCTAACGGAACTGCCCCCGACGGTATCAATGGAGGTGGAACCGGTGCTGAAACGACTGCCAAGACAGTTATCGAAGTCCTGAACCAGACGAATGCTGCCGCCGGTGTCTATTCGTTCGCCAATCTGCCCAAGGTCGATCCCAATCCCTACAAGGATATCCTGAACATGGCATGGGAAGTTGGTCCGTACATCGGATACTACACCTATTCTAATGCTGAAATCGCAGGAGAAGACTTCGACATGAGCATTATGAGTGCATTGGCCGAAGGTAGGGTTGAAGGTACCAGCGCAATCGTCGATGACGCCGCTCCCGGCAACGGTGAGTATCTGGCTCTCAAAGATGAGCACGTTAAGCTTATCAACTACAACAGCCAGCCGTTCAGTGTGTTCAAGGTTCGTAGAGGCCCCGACAACGCTAACAGCTACATTGCGTTCGCTTACACCTACATCCACAATGTAGTGTTCTCGCGTCCCAACGGTGTATCGGTGTACGACATCATGTTGCCCGACCCTTCACCTGCCACCACTTGGCATCAGGCCAACGCTGACGGACGTGCGATGGATCCGGGTGCTTACGTCGGAACAACAACAACCTACGAAGAATCGTATGTAGCCCTCAGACCGAACAACATCGCCACCACGGCCAACACCAAGATCCACGTTAAGGTGTACGACCGCTTCGGCCGCACGGTTGAAGGTGACGTAGCTATCACGCTCAACGTTACCGGCCTCCAGTAAGCTTCTTCTTCAACAAATTTCTATACTGAGGAGCGCCCCCCACAAGGGGGCGTTCCTTTTTTGTGTTTGCAGTATTTGCGATTGCATTCGGATTTTGTTATATTTGACTTCGTCTAATATACTGCACCTCGGCAATCTGAAAATAAATTTTCGATTGCGCTCGGCTTTTCGTATATTTGTATCTGTGAAGCCTCCGAAACAGCGAGGCCGCAAAATGAGACCACAACAACAAAATCGCAACCATGAAGCCCCTGCCGAAACATATCCTGATCATCCGACTGTCGCTCATGGGCGATGTCGCGCTGACGGTGCCGGTCATCCGGGCGCTGCGAAAAAAGTATCCCGAGGTCAAGATCACAGTGCTGACCCGCACGTCGTTCGCGCCGTTTTTCCGCGGCATACACGACATGCGGTTCTTTCACCTGAACCTCAAAGTGCGCCACAAGGGCCTCTGGGGTCTGTTTCGCCTCGCCGCCGACGCCCGAAAAGATGGCATCGACGCCGTCGCCGACATGCACGACAACACCAGTAGCCGAATCATACGTAACCTACTGAGTGTCAAAGGGTGCCGCACCGCTCACATCGACAAGGGGCTGGTATCCAAGCGCCGCCTCTGCCGCAAGGGCTACCTCAATTTCCACCAACTGAAGACCACCTCCGAACGGTACGCCGACGTGCTGCGCGATCTCGGGTTCGAGCTCACGCCCCAGCCCGACATCGACATGGCGCTGCCCGTGCCCCTCGCCATCAACTACCTGCATGGCAAGAAGTCGGGCCCGTGGATCGGCATCGCACCCTTCGCAAAGTACGACACCAAAATTTATCCGATCGACCAGATGGAGCAGGTGGCCGCCGCGATCGCCGACCGCGCACACAAGGTGTTTATCTTCGGTGGCGGTGACGACGAACAGCGACTCGCCGCACGCATCGCCTCGCAACGCGACAACATTGTCTCCGTGATCGACGTCATGGGCCTCGGCGACGAACTCAACCTGATTGCAAACCTCGACGTGATGCTCACCATGGACTCCGTGTCCATGCAGATGGGGTCGCTCGTCGGCACGCCCGTCGTGTCGGTGTGGGGCGGCACGCATCCCTACGCAGGTTTCTATGGACTGGGGCAAGACCCCGATCGCGCCGTGCAGCTGCCGTTGGAGTGCCGCCCTTGCTCGGTGAACGGCAACCGGCCATGCAGGTTCACCGATCTGCGCTGTCTCACGGGCATCGCTCCCGAAACTATTGTCGACAGGGTGTGGCGGGTGTATGATTCAATTAAGAATTAAGAACCGATGCCAAGCCGAACGCCATGCGAACTTGTTTGAAAATGGCTGAGGCGCGAAGGAGGAAAATGAGCGAAGCGAAATTAATTAAGAATCGTAGGCAAAAGCTGGATTATGCTAATAATTCATAATTGTTTTTTATCTTTGTGTCACTTAATTCTTAATTCAGAATTTTTAATTTTTAATTGAAAATGAATATCCCTTCCGAATTGAAATTTACCAAAGACCATGAGTGGGTTCGCGTCGAGGGCGGGGTGGCCGTTGTGGGCATCACCGACTTTGCGCAGTCGCAGCTGGGCGACATAGTGTTTCTCGATGTGCCGACCGTGGATGAGACTGTCGAGCAGCACACCGTGTTCGGAACCATCGAGGCTGTCAAGACCGTGTCCGATCTGTTCTGCCCCGTGAGCGGACGTGTGGCTGAGTTCAACGAAGCGCTGGACGATGCTCCCGACGCCGTCAACCGCGACCCGTATGGCGACGGATGGATCATCCGCGTCGAGATGGCCGACCCCGCGCAGGTCGACGGGCTCCTCTCCGCCGAAGAGTACAAAGCGCTGGTGGGGTAACCCTCTAAAGTCAGGCTGCGTCCGAAAGTTCGGCGCCGTGGCCATGTCGTTTCGATTTAACATAATAGAATACAAATAAATCAAATATCCGCTATGGGAAAAGTAACAGTTATCGGCGCCGGTAATGTCGGCGCGACATGCGCGAACGCCCTGGCTCTGCGCAAAGTGGCGAGCGAAGTGGTGCTCATCGACATCAAGGAGGGACTTTCGGAGGGCAAGATGCTCGACATCTACCAGACCTCGACGCTTTTGGGTTTCGATACCAAGGTTACGGGAGTCACCAACGACTACTCGGCGACGGCCAATTCGGATGTCGTCGTGATCACTTCGGGCGTGCCCCGCAAACCGGGAATGACGCGCGAGGAGCTGATCGGCGTCAACGCCGGCATCGTCAAAAGTGTGATGGGCGAGGCGCTGAAGCACTCCCCAAAGGCGATTTATGTGATCGTCTCCAACCCGATGGACACAATGACCTACCTCGCGCTGAAGAGTAGCGGGCTGCCGACGTCGCAGGTATTCGGCATGGGCGGGCAGCTGGACTCTTCGCGTTTCCGCTGCTATCTGGCTAAGGCACTGGGTGTTGCGATGAGCGACATCGACGGCATGGTGATCGGCGGACACGGCGACACGACCATGATTCCGCTCGTCGACAAGGCTGCGTGGAGGGGTGCTCCCGTTGCGAAATTTGCGTCGGCCGAGGTGTTGGACAAGGTTGTGGCCGACACGATGGTGGGCGGTGCGACGTTGACGGGCCTGCTGGGGACTTCGGCGTGGTACGCTCCCGGGGCTGCCGCGGCCAGCGTTGTCGAGGCTATCATGTTGGATCAGAAGAAGTTGATCCCGTCGTGCGTGGCCCTCGACGGTCAGTATGGCCAGAAAGATATCTGCATCGGTGTGCCGGCTGTGATCGGTCGCGGCGGTGTCGAACGCATTGTGGAGCTGGAACTTACGGCCGATGAAACCGCAAAGTTCGCTGCCTCTGCCGACGCCGTTCGCAAGACTAATGCTGTGCTTAAGGAGATTGGGGCCCTTTAACGGTTGAGATTCGGAGTAAAAAAACGGCGATCTTGAGGGATCGCCGTTTTTTTGTTACTAATTTTTGAATGTTAGTCCGGAGGAGGCGCCGGAGGAGGCGGAGACTTCGACGGGGCGTTCGCGGTCGATGTTGCCGGCGAGGATCTCTTTCGATAGGCGGTTGACGAGGTTTTGCTGGATCGCGCGCTTCACGGGGCGCGCGCCGTAGACCGGATCGAACCCTTCGTCGGCGAGCCATCGGCGCGCCTTGTTGTCGACTCGCAGCTCTATACCGTTGTGTTTCAGCATCTTTTCTATGCCGCCGATCTGGATATCGACGATGCGCAACGTGTCGCTGCGGGTGAGCGGCGTGAACATCACGACCTCGTCGATGCGGTTCAGAAACTCGGGTTTCAGCACCTGCTTCAGCAGCTCGATCACCTCGTCGCGCGTGCGCTCGACCACCTCGGGCGGCACTTCGCCGTCGCCAGCGTTAGGGTCCGCACTGTCGCTGGAACTTTCGGAGCCTGAAAAAATATCGCCGTGGGCGTTCCCACCGAAACTCTCCCGAATGAGTGACGAACCCATGTTAGAGGTCATGATGATGATTGTGTTGCGGAAGTCGACGGTGCGGCCTTTGTTGTCGGTAAGTCGCCCGTCGTCAAGCACTTGCAGCAGTATGTTGAAGACGTCGGGGTGCGCTTTTTCGATCTCGTCGAGCAGCACCACCGAGTACGGTTTGCGTCGCACGGCCTCGGTGAGCTGGCCGCCCTCGTCGTAGCCGATGTATCCCGGAGGCGCGCCGATGAGCCTGCTGACCGAATGGCGCTCCTGATATTCGCTCATGTCGATGCGTGTCAGCATGTTATCGTCGTTGAACAGGAACTCGGCGAGCGCCTTTGCGAGCTCGGTTTTGCCTACGCCGGTCGTGCCGAGGAACAGAAACGAGCCGATGGGGCGACGCGCGTCCGACAACCCCGCGCGGCTGCGGCGAACGGCGTCGGAGATCGCCCGAATCGCCTCCTCCTGGCCCACGACGCGGCGATGGAGCTCGTCCTCCATGTGGAGCAGTTTTTCGCGCTCGCCGGCCAGCATCTTGCTGACGGGGATGCCCGTCCAACGCGACACAACCTCGGCAATGTCCTGTGCGTCAACCTCTTCCTTGATCATCGCGCCGCCAGCGGAGTTGGTCGCTTCGAGTTCGGCCTGCAGGTTTGCGATCTCGGTTTCGGCCTCGCGAACCCGACCGTAGCGCAGTTCGGCCACGAGTCCGTAGTCGCCGCGTCGCTCGGCTTCGGCCGCCTCGACCTTGTAGCGTTCGATGCGCTCCTTGCCGGCTTGGATTTTTTCGAGCATGCCGCGCTCGCTCTCCCACTTGGCCCTCAGTGAGTTGCGCTCGGAGTTGAGCTCCTCGATCTCGCGTGTCAGCGATTCGAGTCGTGCGGTGTCGTTCTCGCGGCGGATTGCCTCGCGTTCGATTTCGAGTTGGCGCACGCGGCGGTCGAGGGTGTCGATCTCCTCGGGCACGGAGTTCATTTCGAGGCGCAGACGCGACGCCGCCTCGTCGACAAGGTCGATCGCCTTGTCGGGTAGGAATCGCGACGTGATGTAACGGTGGCTCAGTTCGACCGCCGCAATGATCGCCTCGTCGCGAATCTGCACCTTGTGGTGGCTCTCGTAGCGCTCCTTGAGGCCGCGCAGGATCGAAATGCTGTCGTCGGTGGTGGGATCGTCGACCATCACCATCTGGAAACGACGCTCCAGGGCCTTGTCTTTTTCGAAAAATTTCTGGTATTCGTCGAGTGTCGTGGCGCCGATGGTGCGCAGTTCGCCTCGTGCGAGGGCCGGCTTCAGGATGTTGGCGGCGTCCATCGCCCCCTCGCCCTTGCCTGCGCCGACCAGCGTGTGAATCTCGTCAATGAAGAGCAGTATCTCGCCCTCGGAGCCAATCACCTCTTTCACAACACCTTTCAGCCGCTCCTCGAACTCGCCTTTGTACTTCGCGCCGGCCACCAACGCCCCCATGTCGAGCGAAAAGACCTGCTTCGAGCGGAGGTTGTCGGGTATGTCGCCCGAGACGATGCGGTGGGCGATTCCCTCGGCGATGGCGGTTTTGCCCACCCCGGGCTCGCCCACGAGGATCGGATTGTTTTTGGTGCGGCGCGACAAGATTTGCAGCACACGGCGGATCTCCTCGTCGCGACCGATGACGGGATCGAGCTTGCCGGCGCGCGCCAACTCATTGAGATTGAGTGCGTATTTGCCCAGTGCGTCGAAGGTCTGGTCGCTGGTTTGCGAGTCGATCGACGCCCCCTTGCGGAACTCTTTTATCGCGGCGACGAGCTCTTTCTCGCTTGCGCCGGCCTGCTTGAGGATGCGTGCCGCCTCGCCGCCCTCCTTCGAGAGTAGCGCCAGTAGCAGGTGCTCGACCGAGGCGAAACGGTCGCCGAACGCAGAGGTGTGGTCGGTTGCGCGCTGAATCACCCTCGACGAGTCGGTCGAGAAAAACTGGTCGCCTGTGCCGCTTTGGCCTCCGGAACCCGCGCCACTGTTTTGGCTTCCCGCGCCCGCGCCGCCGCCATTACCTCCCAAAACTTTTGGCAACGATTTTATCGCCCGATCCGTCTCTGTGCGCACACCGGCCACCCCCGCACCCACGCGCGAGAGCAGGAATCCGGCCAACGAGTCGTCGTCGGCCACGAGCGCCGACAGTATGTGAAGCGGTTCGACCGCCTGGTTGTCGTGGCTGCGCGCCACCGAAATTGCCGTTTGTAGGGCCTCTTGAGCTTTGATGGTCAGGGTATTGATGTTCATGGTGAATGGATTTAAATCACATACCGTAACCGCAAATCTCTTGCCACAGTACAAACCATGCTTAAATGCGACACGGGACTGACAAACTGTCAGTCCCGTGTTCAAAAATCACGGCGCATCGAAGCGCGCCACAAAAAAAACCTATTCGAGCTCCACAACAGGCTCGCCTGCGCCAACGGTGTCGCCCACGTTGACCAACAGTCGCTTAACCGTGCCGACAGCTTCGGCGGCGATGTTGTTCTCCATCTTCATAGCTTCTAAGACAAACACGTCGGTCTTTTCGTTGACCTTGTCGCCCGGCTTGACCATGAACGACAGCACGCGGCCCGGAAGCGGCGCATCGACCGTGAGGGTCGAGAAGGGGATGATCTTCACCCTGACCGGCTCGGCAGCAGCTTTCGCAGCAGCCTTGGCAGCCTCTTCGGCGGCACGCTTCTCGGCGTCGGCGGCGTAAAGTGCGCACTTGGTGCGTGTCAGATAGTCGCGCGCAACCATCGGGAAAAGTTCCAATAGCAGCACCTCTTTCTCGTTCTCGGCCAACAGCACTCCGCCGCACTGTTCGAGTTCGGGGTTGGGCTGCATCTTGTGCTTCGAGGTGTCGTAATTGGTCTCGATGGGGCTGCCGGTGATCTTCTCGCGGAAAGCGGGATCGACGGCGACCGGAGTCTTGCCATACTCGCCCTTCACCATGTTCACAAACTGCACACTCTTGGTGGTGTAGAGCGGTTTGCCGTTCTTCTCGTCGATCGCGCAGTTCACAGCCTGCGCACCCACGATCTGGCTGGTGGGCGTCACGAGGGGAGGAAGACCAGAGTCCAAACGCACGACGGGAATCAACTCCATCGAGCGGGGCAGGATATCCTCGTTGCCCAACTGCTTGAGCTGAGCCACCATGTTGGTGTACATACCTCCCGGAACCTCGGCCGCCTTGACCAACTCGTTGGGGGGCGGGAAACCGAAGTAGGACTCGATCTTGTGGCACGCGTCCACCAGAGTCTCCTCGTCGACCTGCTGTGCAGCTGTCACGGCGGTGTCGAACAGCGCGTCGATCTCGGCGGGAATTTTATCTTTCAGCGGGTCGAACGCTTTGGCGGTGATCTTCACGGCGTCGAAGTCGCACAGCTCGGCGCGAATGCCCAGCAGCTCTTTGTTGATCTTGGCCACGGCCTCCATGTTGGCCTCGACCTTGATGCCCATCTTCTTGCAGAACACCCAGATCAGTTCCAACGCAGGTGCGGCGGGACCTCCGGCAAAGTTCCAGATGTTGGTGTCGACGATGTCGGCACCCGCGGCGATGGCCGAAACCACCGATGCGAGACCCAGACCCGGAGTACAGTGGGTGTGGAAGTCGATGGGAATAGAGACGTGCTTCTTGAACAGCGTCACCATGTCGTACACCCTGCGCGGCGGAATCAACCCGCTCATATCCTTGATGGTGATCATGTCGGCACCCAGGGCGACCATCTGCTTGACCTTGTCGAGGAAGTACTCGTCGGTGAAGACGGGCGCGGGGGTCTTCTTGCCCTTCAGCTTGTCGAAGAACGAGAGCTTCGGGTATTTTGGGTCGATGGTGTAGCACACCGCACAGTCGGCGATGCCGCCATACTGCTTCACATATTTGATCGTCGAGGCGACGTTGTCCACGTCGTTCAGCGCGTCGAAGATACGCATGATGCCCAGACCCGACTCGATCGAGTTGCGGCAAAAGCCCTCGATGATGTTATCGGGGTAGGGTTGATATCCGAACAGGTTGCGTCCGCGCGACAGGGCCGTCAGTTTCGACACTCCGCCCACCGCGGCGTGCACCAACTCAAGCCTCGACCAGGGGTTCTCGCCCAGATAACGCATCACGCTGTCGGGCACGGCGCCGCCCCACACCTCCATGGCGTAGAAACCGGCATCCTTATAAAATGGAAGCACGCGGTCGATTTGTGCTTGTGTCATGCGCGTGGCGAACGCCGACTGTTGACCATCACGCAGGGTCAGGTCGCGGATTTTCAATGATTTCATCTCTGCTACAAACGTTTAAATTACACATCGGCAAGCGGGTCGGAAATCGTTTACGACAACCTGATACTTGCGCACGCAAATATACGACTATTTTTTAAATTATTATAATAATTGACACGATTACTCCTCGTAACCGAAGCGACGCAGTGCGGAATCGTTGTCGCGCCACCCGTCGGCCACCTTCACGAAGAGTTCGAGGAAGACCTTCTTGCCGAGGAATTCTTCGAGGTCGTGACGCGCGGCGGTGCCCACTTTTTTGAGCTTCTCGCCCTTGTGGCCAATCACGATCCCCTTCTGCGAGGCGCGCGAAACGTAGATCACAGCCCTGATGCGGTCGATGGTCGCCTCTTCGCGATACTCCTCTATTGCCACCTCGACGCTGTACGGCACCTCCTTGGAGTAGTTGAGCAGAATTTTTTCGCGAATGATCTCCGAGGCGAAGAACCTCAGCGAACGATCTGTGAGTGCGTCGCGGTCGTAGTAGGGGTCGCCCTCGGGCAGCAGTTCGAGCACGCGGCTCAGCAGCCCCTCGGTGTTGAATCCCAGCAGCGCCGACGATGCTGTCACCTGCGCGTCGGGCAGCAGCGCCTGCCACCTCTCCACCATCGCCCCGACAGCCTCGGGGGTAGACAGGTCGATCTTGTTGATTATCACTATTGTCGGAATGCCGCTCGCCTTGATGTTTTCCACAACCTCGGCGCTTCGTTCCATCGGGCCGCCACCGACAGCAGCCCCTTCGACAGTGTCGGTCACGTACAATATCACGTCGGCATCCTGCACCGCCCCCTTCACGAAGCGCATCATCGACTCCTGCAACTTGTAGCCCGGACGCAGAATGCCCGGTGTGTCGGAGTAGACGATTTGGAAATCGCCATGCTCGGAGCCGAGGCCGCCATCGCCGGACGCGCCGTTGACGATACCCATAATCCTGTGGCGCGTAGTCTGCGCCTTGGAGGTGATAATTGAGATGCGCTCGCCCACAAGGCGGTTCATCAGCGTCGACTTACCCACGTTGGGGTTGCCTATGATGTTTACAAATCCGGATTTCATGTCGCAAAAGTAACGAAAGACCCTGAGAAAACGGCAAATTGCGGATAAAATGAGTTAAGTGTTTGTTTAGCAGGCGCATTTGGCGGCGGTGTTCGGTGTTCTTCAAGGGGTTAAAATTGCCCTAAAATGAAGAATCAGGAGGGGTTAGGCAGAAATTCGGCTACTTATCCGTTGCCTTTTTCGACTGCCTAAATGCCTGCCCACAGGATGCCGTTACCTCGAAGAACCGTAAGCATTCGGTAAAGTGCATATTGTGAGATATTGTGATAGTCTATAGTTTTGCGGTCATATACGGTTTGTATTTGGTTTACAGAAACTGAACGACCGTTATGTAATCGTAAAACAATTAAAATCATGGCTAAAAATCCTATTATTTTAGACAAGGAGACCCTCTATCCAATGATCTCGGAGTTATTAAAGAGCGGC
>JAITWH010000001.1 GCA_031285405.1 Alistipes sp. | reverse complement strand
TCGCCCCATCTGCGCAAAGATACTGATGGTTGAGATGCGGTGCAAGGCTATACAAGCGTCTTCGACGGCCTTGCACCGCATCCCAACCATCGTTTGCTGGTCGCTACGATGAGACAATGACGAGGTGTGGTAACAACTACCTGAACGCATCTCGATAGCTTTGTTCGAGCATCCGTTGGATGTCGGATTCGCGGTAGAGGATTTTTCCACCTAACTGGCAGTAAGGTATGCGCCCTTGATCGCGGTAGTCTTGGAGGGTTCGGCGGCTGAGGCGGAGCCGTACCGAGACTTCGCGATCTGTCAGATAACGTTCGCCGTTTAGTGTCGGTTTGTGGTTTTTGACCATCGCTTCGATTCCGTCTAACATACGGTCGAGCGATTTGAAAAAGCGGACGACCCGTTCGGTGTCCTTTGTTACGATCTCAGACATCATTATTTGGTTTTAAGTTTGTGAATCAGCCGCTCCACATCTTCGGGGCGGTAGTACATCTTGTGCGCGATGCGGGTGTGGGGCATCGTCCCGTTGTCGCGGTAGGTTTGGAGGGTGCGTGGCGCGATGTTCAAAATTTGACAGACATCCTGATTGTCGAGCCACGTTTGCATCGTTTTGTCACCGTTCTCGCGACACAGCGTATCGACCCTCTCTGCGAAGGTTTCGAACCGCGACATCATCGCCTCGAATGTGCGGGCTTCTACGTTTATTACTTCCATTTCAATATCGTGTTATTCGTTTTTCGCAAATCTATGTAGCGCGGTGTGGGGCTGTTGTTTTTGCCGATATAATTCACCGAAAGCCGCATATTTTCATCACTTTCGGCAAATGTAATTCGTTTTCTTACCGTTGGTTACTGCTTTGGCAGCGATGGCTGCTTGTGGCCGGGAGTGGCGCAGGTCGAGGACAGGACAGCGGAATTTTTATCGGATTTTTCGGTAGCCGACCGATCGCCACCACTCGCCTTGTCAGCTGAGGCTAATTCTCTCCCGTTCCACACCTCAAAATCGACGCAAACCGCCCCATATCTGCGCAAAGGAATCGCAAGTGTCTGGTCTGTCGGAAATTGTGTTTTAATTCGCATTCACAGTCGAGCGATTGTGCCGACTGAAACAATTAAATGACATTATCCTATGGACAAGAAAATTGAGATTGACGAGAAGGCGATCATTGCGTCTTTTTTGCCGGATGCAGACAATGAAGTCGGTGCACACACATTGCCCACAAAACTGAGCGAAACCACTGAACCTACTATTTCAACTGTCGAAACTCAACCCGTCGCCGACAGTGATTCCACCCGCCGCACTGTGAAACAGCGAAAGAGTGATTTGGATGAGTATCGTAGGCTGTATATGTCGATCCCGAGGATCGAAGACAGGAAACCCGTCTTTGTCAGCCGCCAAACTCGCGACAGGCTCGACCGGATCGTGCGGCTGTTAGGAGAGCGCGGAATGAGTGTGTCGGGACTGATCGAGAATATCGCCCTGCATCACCTTGCCACCTATGAGGCCGACATCGAACATTGGCGAAAAATGTAGCCAATGGCATAGCGAGCACCCCCAATGCTCTGAATACTCCTAACGAACGGGATTTAATTGAATGTTACAAGAGGTGTCGGCTTGACAATGTATGCCTAACCATTTAATGAAAAACCATTTATGGTTTTTTGGCGAGCAAGTTTATGTTTTGCAGTCCGCAAAACCCGCCTCGCAGCTAAAACTTGCTCTGCGAGGCGGGCGAACGCCCCGCGTTCGCTCTCCGGCCATCCCGTTGGTCTCAGCCGGAGAATGAATATCTAAATCAAATAACTATGGCAACAAGAAACAAGGGTGGTCGCCCAAAGAAAGGAGCCGCCGAAAAATTGAAATATAAGGTGTCGTTCTTTCTACAAACGGGAGATTATTACGCGCTAAAAACCGATGCGAAGTCTGCGCGATTATCCATTGCGGAGGTTGCCCGCCGTACTGTTACGGGTCGCCGGATTGTCCCACGCTTCACGCCCGAGCAAGTCGAATGGATGCGTAATCTCACGGGTATGGGCAACAACCTGAATCAACTCACGAAGCTGGCACACCAAGCAGGCTACCACGATAACGCCGCCCAAAACAAGCAGGTGGCAGGCGAGATTTCACGAACCCTAAAACTCTTTCGAGATGATGGCCAAGATAGTTAAGGGTAGTTCGTTCGGCGGATGTGTGAGGTATGTGACGGACAAAAAGGATGCGAAATTGCTCGCCGCTGAGGGTGTTTTGCTCGAAAATAAGCAGTCCGTTATCGACAGTTTCGAGACGCAATCGTTGCTTAATCCTCGACTTGGTCGCAAGGTCGGGCATATCTCGCTTAACTTTTCGGCGCAGGATTCGGGTCGGATTGACGATGCTTTTATGCTGAAAATCGCCGGTGAGTATATGCAGAAGATGGGTGTCACGGACACTCAATTCATCATCGTTCGGCACAATGACCGCGAGCATCCGCACTGTCACATCGTGTTCAATCGGGTCGATAACGACGGCCAAACCATCTCCGACAAGAACGACAGACTGCGGAGCGTGAAGGCTTGCAGGACTCTTACAGAGAAGTACGGGTTGTATATTGCGAACGGCAAGGAGAACGTGAATCGTCAACGGCTTCGCGACCCGGATAGCGTCAAGTATGCAATTTACGATGCGGTTAAAGCGGCACTTCCCCAGTGCAAAAATTGGGGCGATTTGGAGAAACGGTTGGCTCAGGAGGGTATCGCTGTAACATTTAAATACTCCGGCGGCACAGACATTCGGCAGGGCGTGATCTTTGGCAAGGACGGTCTTTCGTTCAACGGCTCGAAGATTGACCGGGCGTTCAGTTTCTCGAAGCTCGATGCGGCTCTGAATGCCAATACCCAACGGCGAGAAGTACGCAACGTGTCGCCGCCGACGTTTACTCCGTTGCCACAGCCTGATCGAGGTCATCGCTCAGAGCCGAGCCATAGTCACAGCTTTTCGAGCGGGAATATTTTCAGTGGATTAAATTTCGATCAGGGGGCAGGCGATGCTCCCGATAGCACCCCACCGAAGCGTAAAAAGAAGAAAAGACAATATAAACCAAGTTGGTAACCTCTAAAAATCAAATTATGAGTACTCAAAAGAATGAAACAATGGATGCCTCGACCGTCTATACGATGTTCGAGGAGATCAAAGAATTGTTGGCAAAACAGCTAACGGCGATGTTGGAAATGAAATCGACATCTGGCATTGAGCCGTCGGCGACATCTACGCCCGCGCTCGGCTCTGAGGACGGCAAGAAAATCGAGACGCTGACGGATAAGCTCGACACCGTGAGCGAACAGTTGGCTCGCCCGCTCCGACATCATCACACCCTCGACTTTATGGGAAATCGAGCGTTGATTGCGCTGGTGGTGGCAACTACGGCATTTCTCGTTTCGTTGTGGGTTATCGACCACCAACGGCGAACTATCGCTCAATTTCGCGATAACGATCTCAAATACCGTTACATTCAAATGCGCGGCGAAGCCTCTCCCGCCGACATCCTCCAACTCAGCAACGTCTTCGACTTCAACCGCAACCCAGACAGCATCAAAATCATCCGCCGACAGGTCGAGCAGTACGAGAAGTTGGTACAGCAACAAGCCGAAAATGAGGCACGCGCACGCCTCAACGCCTCCGAAGCCGAACGACTCAACTCTGAAGCAGAGGAGGTCAAAAAGAAATAGGCATATTATCAGTCATCTAAAAAATAATCAGTACCTTTGGTTTTTGTTATTACGACCGAACAATGAGCCTGTTCCAACATACTGTCCTAAAGAAGCACATCTCCGCCACCGACCGCCGAATCGACCGGATGGTCTATGAGTTGTACAGGCTTACAGCGGAGGAAATCGCTGTAATAGAAACCATTCCACCTAATGCGTGGGTAGGAGTTACGGTTGATGTAGCGGATTCGAAATCCCGAATAGAATATTTGCGTCCTCTGAATGCAACGGTGAAATTTCTATCCTGTGAACCTCTTTTAGAAGACTTAGGAGAGTTGAACCTTGATGGTATAGACTGGGTGATCGTTGGAGGCGAGAGTGGTGGACGGGCACGACCTATGAAAGAGGAATGGGTACTGCATATTAAAAAACAAGCGGATGAACAAGGTGTTGCATTCTTCTTCAAACAGTGGGGTACTTGGGGAAGAGATGGTGTTAAAAGGAACAAAAAAGTTAATGGGAAACAGTTGAACGGGAAAATTTACCAAGCAATGCCACGACAAAATAAAACGCCATGACTAATTTTGAAGAATATATAAAACAGACCGAACCAGACAAGCGCGAGAAGGGGCTTATTTGGCAGGTGGCCATCGGCTTGCAGCAAGTAGATGGGCTTACTCCATCGGCATATCTGATCGAGATTGCCAAGCAAAACATCGAGGGCGACATTACTATTGATGAGGTTAAAAGCCGCATCAATAGCTATTATAAGACTGCCGCTGTGCGCGTTGATGATGCAGATCGTACTGAGGAGGCAGACAAGGTTTCGGCAAACATAACCGATATTTTGTCGGAGAAAACATTTTCGTTCTCGCCCGTGGAGTACATTGGTATCCATCGTAGGCTGTTCAGCGGGATTTACAAGTTCGCGGGCAAGATTCGTGATTACAACATCACAAAGCAGGAATGGGTATTGGGCGGTGAGACGGTTTTTTACTCTTCCGCACCACTAATTCGCGAGACGCTCGAATACGACTTTCGGGAAGAGAAGAATTTCAGCTATAAAGGTTTGAGTCAGCAGGAACAAGTCGAGCATATTACTAAGTTCATTTCCGGTCTATGGCAGATTCACCCGTTCGGCGAGGGCAACACGCGCACGACGGCGGTATTCGCGATCAAATACCTGCGGACATTTGGATTCAAGGTCGAGAACGAACCATTTGCCGAGCATAGCTGGTATTTCCGCAACGCGCTCGTGAGGGCGAACTACAACGATAGCGCAAAGGGCATTCTCGCAACGCCCAAGTACCTGAATCGGTTCTTCGGAAATTTACTGTTCGGTGAAACCCACGCCTTGAAAAACAGGGAGCTACATATTGATTTCAAAGCCCATGTTCGTGATTCTGAGAAGTTGGGAGTAAACAAAGATACCCCCAATATGTTGGGGGTAAGTGACGGCGAAAAGTTGGGTGTAAAACTCAATAAGAATCAATTGCGGATACTTGAATTAATCATTTTCAATGATAAAACGACGATGGCAGAGATGGCGCAATCGCTCTCCATATCGGTAACGGCGGTGGAAAACAACATCCGAAAATTAAAAGAAAGAGGCATCATATCCCGTGTCGGCTCCGACAAAACAGGTCATTGGTTGGTAGGAAACCAATGACCGCTCTTGTTTTTATCGACCGAATACATTACCTTTGCAGTGACTGAACCGACGCTCGAAGCAAGAGCAGAGTTTTTAAACTATGCCTTGCGAGGAGGAGGAAAACGAGCGAGTCTTTTTTCGCTCGTTAACCTCCAAAGCAGGTTCCTGTAAAACATTGAAAAAAGCACATTGCTTATTCGGTTGCTTTCGATTTTTGAGATTTCTAATATGTTGATATAAAAGCCGCAACGAGTCGGGTTCGATTCCGAGTGGTACCACGAATTAGTAGAGCAGCGACGCCAAACGTCGCTGCTCTTTTTTTGTTGCGGGAAGAGAAGAAGATTACCGAAAATGCGGCTGAAGGAGTTCGCAGGCTTTTTCGATGCACTTTCGGCAGACCTTGTTTTTCAGGTCTTGTTGCTGGAACTTTTGGCGGCCCTCGTCGGTGGTGAGGTCGCAGCCCCCCAACAGGTCGAGGCACTTTATGGTGCCGGTCGTGCGCGTGAACTCGTCCATGAACAGGCGGATCTCGTCGAACGAGCGCTCGGTTTTGCCGACCGAGTCGTTTGCCCGACGGCCATATCGGGCGCCGAGCAGCAGCACCGCTCCGGCCACCGCGCCGCACACCTCCTGTTTGCGGCCGATGCCGACCCCGAAGCCGGTGGCGAGCGCCAGCAGGGTGTCGGCGTCGATGCCCGAGTCGTCGGCAAAGGCGTAGACGACGGATTGCGCACAGTGGAAATCTCCGAACTTTTCGAGCGCGATTTCAGCTCTTGTCATTGTTGCTGTCTTTGTGGTCATCATTTGGGTTACGGGTATTATTTTGGTTAAACACTTTAGGGCACTTACAGATCGGGCTCCTTCACCTCGTAGCTCACGACGAGCTCGATGCGGCGGAGGCGTGGATAGACCTCGTCCAGCAGCACGCGGTAGACAAACGACCAGGGCTTGATCAGCTTGAGGGCATCCTCCTTTGCGTCCCACGTCAGGCGCGGATTGCGGATCACCCGCAGCACCTCCGACTTGTTGGTGATGTCGCCCGCCTCGACCAACCGTTCGAGTCCGTTCCAATCCTCGGCGACCCAACTGACGCTGGCGCGGGCAATGGCGTCGTCGCCCGCGAAACGGCGGGCCAGATACCACTTGAAGTTCTCGGAGCGGCGCCTGGCCAGCATCTCGTTGTGGGCGTATCCACCCTCGGGCGAGGCGTAGCCGGTGATGTACACGTTGTGTATCGAGGCCACGTTTGCGTCGTTGTGCAGCGCGTTGAAGAGCGAGTCGACACGGGCCAGCTCATAGTTGTTGTTGCCGAACCACGCGCGCACCTCGGTGATGTTGGTCTCGAAACCTATCGGCAGCGACAGCGTGGCCGTCCTGCGCCTCGGGTCGACAACCACCGGTGCGGTGGCCTGAAGGATCACCGGAGCCGGGGCCTCCACTATAACCGGAGCCTCCACTATAACAGGTACCTCGCGCTCGACGATGACGGGCACCTCGCGTTCGATTACCCGCTCGACCTCAAAGGGCACGGGCCTCTCGACGATCACGGGAACGGCCCGCTCGATGACCCGCTCGACCTCAAAGGGAACCGGCTTCTCGACATACACTATCTCGGGCTCGGGCGCGATTCCGGGGGCCACGTAGGCGAGAGAGGTCACCAGCGGTTCGCTGTTCGTCTGCCTGTCGCCCGAGCAGTCGTGGGTGTATTCGCGCAGAATGATCGACGAGCCCGACATCCAAGGCTGCCAGGGGATCTGCTGCTCGTAGCGAAGTTCATATGAGTCGCCGCGCCGCACGTTGTCGTATGTTATAAAGGTATCGGGCGTATACTTGTCGGAGAGCAGCCTGCGACGCGCCTCGAAGCGCGCCTGCGACGGAGCCATGAATGTAACCACCGGCAGCGCCATCCGCTGGGTGCCGCTCTCGATTGCAAATTCGAGCGTCACCTTGCCGTTGCACCTCATCACGAGATTCTCGGCCTTGATGTCGACCCCAAACTCGATCGCGTTCGCCGAGACCGTCGCCGCCGGATTGACAAGGGTTATGTTTTGCCGCTGGGCATGGGCGATCGCGACCGTGCCGACCACCGCCGCCGCCGTCAGTAGCAGCGTCTTGGCGAGCCGTTTGACACCTTTAGTTCTATATGGCCCGAGGGTACTATTTTGCTCTGCGGGACTGTTGGCCTGTCTCATTTCGGTGAGTTGTTGGTTGTGCACACGCACTTGAGATTCACCCTATCACAACATTTGTGCCATGTTACACGTTCCGCACGATTTTTAATTATCGCCTCGGCCGCGAAAGGTGACGGATGTGTCGTTCAGCGACTTGCGAAATTTGGGAATAACTTGTTGATAACTTAGGATGAGAAAAAAGAAACGCGGCAAAAAGTTTGAATAATTTTGTCACCATATCACCCGTTTTTAGAGGGGAGGCGGAGACGGGCGGCCCGAAGAACAGAGCGGACAGCAAAAAACTCGGGCGCAAACCGCAAAACCAAGAGATCACAATATGGAGACTTACATCATCAAACGCGACGGCAAGCGTGAGCCGTTTTCAGTAGACAAAATCAAGAACGCCATCGCCAAGGCGTTCCTGTCAGTGGGTAGTTTCGCCACCCAGGACGTGCTCACCAACATCCTCTCGCGGGTGAGCATCACGGGCGAAATGACGGTCGAGGAGATCCAGAACCAGGTCGAGGTGGCGCTCATGGCCGAGCGCTACTACACCGTGGCCAAGGCCTACATCCTCTATCGGCAGCACCACGCCGAGGATCGCGAGGTGAGCGAAAAGCTCAAGTTCCTGATGGAGTACTGCGAGGCGCAGAATCCGGCGACGGGATCGAAGTTCGACGCCAACGCCAACGTCGAGCAGAAGAACATGGCGACGCTGATCGGCGAGCTGCCCAAGAGCAACTTCATCCGCCTGAACCGCCGCATGCTCACCGACCGCCTCAAGGAGATGTACGGCCGCGAGGTGAGCGACAAATACATCGACCTGCTCAACAATCACTTTATATATAAGAACGACGAGACCTCGCTCTCGAACTACTGCGCCTCGATCACGATGTATCCGTGGCTGATCGGCGGCACGATCTCGATCGGCGGAAATTCCAAGGCGCCGACGAACCTCAAGTCGTTCGCGGGCGGATTCGTCAACATGGTCTTCATCGTGAGCTCGATGCTGAGCGGCGCCTGCGCCACCCCCGAGTTCCTGATGTACATGAACTACTTCATCGGCAAGGAGTTCGGGCAGGATTACTGGAAGAACCCCGACCGTCAGGCCGACCTGTCGCTCAAGCAGCGCACGTTGGACAAGGTGATCACCGACTACTTCGAGCAGATAGTCTACTCGATCAACCAGCCGACCGGCGCGCGCAACTTTCAGGCTGTGTTCTGGAACATATCGTACTACGACCGGTTCTACTTCGAGTCGCTGTTCGAGAACTTCATCTTCCCCGACGGCAGCGCACCCGACTGGGAGTCGCTCAGCTGGTTGCAGAAGCGATTCATGAAGTGGTTCAACCGCGAACGTCTGCGCACGGTGCTCACCTTTCCGGTCGAGACGATGGCGCTGCTCACCGAGAACGGCGCGCCGAGGGACAAGGAGTGGGGCGATTTCACGGCCGAGATGTACGCCGAGGGGCACTCGTTCTTCACCTACCTGAGCGACAACGCCGACTCGCTGTCGAGCTGCTGCCGCCTGCGCAACGAGATCACCGACAACGAGTTCAGCTACACCTTAGGGGCGGGGGGCATCTCCACCGGCTCGAAGAGCGTCCTCACGATCAACCTGAACCGCTGCATACAGCACGCCGCCCGGCAGGGAATCCCCTACCAGTTCTTCTTGGAAGAGGTTGTCGATCTGGTACACAAGGTGCAGAACGCCTACAACGAAAACCTCAAGGAGATGCAGGCCAAGGGTATGTTGCCGCTCTTCGACGCGGGGTACATCAACATGGGGAGGCAGTACCTCACCATCGGCGTCAACGGGCTGGTCGAGGCGGCGGAGTTCCTCAGCATCGAGATCTCGGACAACGACGACTACGCTCGATTCACGCAGGAGATCCTCGGCACGGTCGAGCGATACAACAAGAAGTACCGCACGTCCGACGTGATGTTCAACTGCGAGATGATCCCTGCGGAGAACGTGGGTGTCAAGCACGCGAAGTGGGACCGCGAGGCGGGCTACAAGGTGGGTCGCGACTGCTACAACAGCTACTTCTACATCGTGGAGGACAAGGAGCTCAACGTGATCGACAAGTTCCGCATGCACGGCCGCAAGTACATCGAGCATTTGACGGGCGGGTCGGCGCTGCACATGAACCTCGACGAACACCTGTCGAAGGAGCAGTACGCGGCGCTGCTGCGGGTGGCTGCGCAGGAGGGTTGCAACTACTTCACCTTCAACATCCCCAACACGGTGTGCAACGACTGCGGCCACATCGACAAGCGCCACTTGGCTGCATGCCCCAAGTGCGGCGGCGAGCATCTGGACTACCTCACGCGCATCATCGGCTACATGAAAAGGGTGTCGAACTTCTCCGCCGCCCGCCAAAAAGAGGCCGCCCGACGCCACTACGCCACGCAGGAACAGTTATAGAAGCGGCAACGGCCGCACCGATTTAAGCTACGCACTATAAAAAGCGGCAACGCCGCCACGTGTCATCCCGACAGAGGCACAAAGTGCCGACGAGGGATCTACCGAACAGTTTTTCACTTTTCACTAAGAAAAGGCCCCCCGTCATTGCGAGCCATAGGCGAAGCAATCCAGACAGAAAAACCTGCAACGGCGTAACAGTGGCAGCGATTTATTTTGCGTAGCTAAAAACGCAGGCGGCGTTCCACTCGGCATTTTGCGGGTTGCACCTTGTGCAACACTATTTTTAATTGAGCCGATCTCGAAAATTCATTTTCAGAGTCGGCTCAATTGAAAATAGTAGCAGGGCGAAGCCCTGCCGCAAAATCCGAACACTAAATATCGAGAAACGAAGTTTCTCTAAAAATTTTTGGGCGACTTTTTTAAAAGTCGCGATACCCCACAATGAATATGTTATTATTGGCAAGTTATGATATTGTGTTTCAGGAGGTTCCGGGCGAGGTGACGCTCGCCCTGAATCTGTCGGCGTGCCCCAATCGTTGCCCTGGGTGCCACAGTGTGCACCTGCGCGAGGCGACGGGCGAACCGTTGGACGACGAACTGCTGACGGGGCTACTCGCGCGCTACGGCACGTCGGTGACCTGCGTGGCGTTCATGGGCGGCGACGGCGAACCGGCGGAGGTCAACCGACTCGCTGCCCTCGTGAAAACCAGCGAGTTGAAGACCGCATGGTACTCTGGACGGGCACAGATTCCGCCGACGGTCGATCTGTCGAACCTCGATTTCGTAAAGTTAGGCCCCTACGACCCCAATCGCGGCGGCCTCGACTCCCTCACCACCAACCAAAAATTCTATAAAGTTGAGCAAGGCCAACTAATAGACAAAACCGACCTATTCCACAAGAAACCAATAATTTAGAAGGCGTTACCGCCTTCTAAATTGAAAATTGAAAGTTGAAAATTGAAAGCGGCAACGGCCGCAGCGGTCGGAACGCCGACAGCGATTTAGTGATAAGTGGTTAGTGATAAGTGGTTAGCGCTAACGCAACATAGCTACGCAGTATAAAAAGTCATCCCGACAGAGCCGAAGGCGACGAGGGATCTACCTAATAGTAATTGAAAGTGGAAAATTGAAAATGAGGCTAACGCACAACCTAATAACGCGTTAGCCGTTCCCCTCCTATGGGCGTAGCCGATTCTCGCGCAGCGAGCGGCGAGCTGAAAGCGCCGAGCACCGCTCGGCGGCTTATAAGGAGGGGGCGTAGGCAGCCCAAGCTGCCGAGCTGAAATCGCCGAGCAATCCGCTTGGCAACCGCTAAGGGACGCGAAGCGGACGGGGTGGTGTTCTGCGTAGCGAGCGCTGGTCCATCGTTGCCGCAGCGCTAAGCGCTGCACTTTCAGCTCGCTTTTTTCGAGCATGCTCGAAAAAGCTACGCCCCCGATAGCGAAAGCCGGAACGCCGGCGGCGATTTTAAAAAACATCACAAAAATTAAACAAAAACTGAAACAAAACAGATACCAAAAACGTAATGACACGCCACCACAAAAGACCCAAGCGCAACAACAAAAAAGAGACTATACCTATATAAATAAGAAGCACCCCCCCAAAAAAAAGTGTTACATAGGTAACACTACCTCAAAAAAAGCGTTACATAAGTAACACTACCCCAAAAAAAACCGTTACATTGGTAACACTCGCCCAAAAAAAAGCGTGACATATGTCACGCTTTTTTAACCGCTTCAGACGACCCCCAGCTCACTTTTGAGTAATCTCACGAGCACGAGCAACAGCAGCGTCGATGTTAGACAACACATTGTCCGCCCCCACAAGTTCCTCAATACCATACGCTTGCAAAGTTTCGCGAACACTCGCGTTGACACCCGACAGCAGAATCACAATTCCCTCGCGCAGAGACCTATGTATCAGATTTTCAAGGTTATGCGCCCCCGTAGAGTCCACAAACGGCACCTTGCGCATGCGGATAATTCGCACCCGCGGCTTGTCGCCGATGACCTTCATCACCTCGTCGAACTTGCCGGCGACGCCGAAAAAAAACGGCCCTTCGATCTCGTAAACCTCCACACCGTCAGGCACTTCCAGCTTGTCGGTGTCGACGCTTCCCTCGACATATTCGGCCCCCGCGACCTCGTGCCGAAACCGCGAAACTGTCGAAACATCCGAGATGCGTTTGAGGAAAAGCACCGCCGCCAGCAGCAGCCCGATCTCGATGGCGATGGTGAGGTCGAAGATCACGGTGAGCAGAAAAGTGGCCAGCAGCACCGCTGCGCCCGCTTTTTCGCCGCGCACGAGCGACCGGAATCCGCGCCACTCACTCATGTTGTAGGCCACCACAACGAGCACGCCGGCGAGGCACGCCATCGGAATATGGCGCGTGAGGCCACCCAGAAACAACATTATCAGCAGCAGCACCACCGCGTGGACGACCCCCGCGACGGGTGTGCGGCCGCCGTTGTTGATGTTGGTCATGGTGCGCGCGATGGCCCCCGTGGCCGGAATTCCGCCAAAAAACGGTGTCACGACGTTGGCCACACCCTGCGCAATGAGCTCAGTATTAGAGTCATGCTTGTCGCCGGTCGCGCCGTCGGCCACAGTGGCGCTCAGCAGCGATTCGATCGCCCCGAGCATCGCGATGGTGAAGGCCGCCGGCAGCAGCGTGCGGATCATGGCGAAGTCGATGCGCGGCGCCTCGGCCGAGATGCTCATGTGGCCGAGCTCGAAGCGGTCGCCGATCGTCTCGATGCCCGTGACGCCGAGTTTGTCTCGCAACAGCCACACTATCAGCGTCATGAGTACTATGGCGACGAGCGATCCGGGCACCTTTTTCGACAGTCGCGGCATTCCGAAAATTATCGCCACGGTGGCCGCGCCGATCCCGAACGCCCACGGGTTGAACTGCATGATGTGATGTCCGTAGAGCGCCCATTTGTCGATGAAGTCGGCGGGTACGTTTTCGATGCCAAGTCCCAGCAGGTCATTGATTTGCGTTGCGAAAATCGTCAGCGCGATGCCGCTCGTGAAGCCCACCACGACGGGGTAGGGGATGAAGCGGATGATCGCCCCGAAACGCAGCAGCCCCATCGCCACCAGCATCACCCCCGCCATGATCGTGGCGACGATCAGCCCGCTCGTACCGAACTGCTGCACAATGCCATAGACGATCACGATGAACGCGCCGGTCGGGCCGCCGATCTGCACACGCGACCCGCCGGCCAGCGAGATTATGAACCCCGCGATGACCGCCGTGATGAGCCCTTTTTCGGGCGTCACGCCGCTCGCGATTCCGAACGCGATGGCCAGCGGCAGCGCCACGATGCCCACTATGACCCCCGACAGGGCGTCGGCCGTGAACTGCTCGCGCGTGTAGCCCTTTAGCGTCTCCATCAGCTTGGGTTTGAAGACTTTACCCAGGCCGGTCGCCATGTTTTTTAGTTGTTCTTTCATGTTTTTACTTCCGGTCGTCTCTTTTTTCGGCCGTAAAAATTTTATTGCGTAGCTATATCGTCGTCGCCGTTGCGACTTACCGCTTCATGGTTACGAGTGCGCGGCCGGTCATCTCGGTCGGCTGCGGTAATCCAATGAGTTTCAGTATGGTAGGGGCGACGTCGGCCAGCACGCCGTTGGTCACCGAGGCGACGCGATCCGACACCACGACGATGGGCACGGGGTTGAGCGAGTGGGCGGTGTTGGGCGAGCCGTCGTCGTTCAGCGCGTGGTCGGCGTTGCCGTGGTCGGCGATCACGACCACCTCGTAGCCGTGTGCGCGAGCGGCGTCGATCACCTCGCCGGCGCACTTGTCGACCGTCTGCACCGCCTTCGTAATCGCCTCATACACACCGGTATGGCCCACCATATCGCCGTTCGCGAAGTTGAGCGCGATGAACTCGAACCGCTCCGTTCCGATCGCCTCGACGAGCTTGGCGGCCACCTCGGGCGCGCTCATTTCGGGCTGCAGGTCGTAGGTCGCGACCTTGGGCGACGGCACGAGGATGCGCTCCTCGCCCGGGAAAGTGGCCTCGCGTCCGCCGTTCAGAAAAAACGTTACATGGGCGTATTTTTCGGTCTCTGCGATGCGTAACTGGCTGAGTCCCAGTCCGGAAAGGTATTCGCCGAGGGGGTTGGCCACGTTCTCCTTGTCGAACAGGATGTGCAGCCCCTGGAATGTGGCGTCGTAGGGCGTCATCGTGCAGTAATAGAGAGGGATAGTGTGCATTCCCTCCTCCGGCATGTCGGTTTGGGTGAGCACGGCGGTGAGCTCTTTTGCGCGGTCGTTTCTGAAGTTAAAGAAAATGACCATGTCGCCCTCGCGGATCGTTCCGATCGGTTTGCCCGCGCCGTCAACGGCTATTATCGGCTTTATGAATTCGTCTGTAACTCCCTCGTCGTAAGACTTTTGTATGGCGGCGGGCATGTTTTCGGGGGTTGCAGTTGTGGAGCCGATTCCGTTTACGAGTGCGTCGTAGGCGATCTTGACTCGTTCCCATCGTTTGTCTCTGTCCATGGCGAAGTAACGTCCTATTACAGAGGCGATTGTGCCTGTGCTGTCGGGCCGCGCGACGTGCTCGGCGAGCGCCTCGACGAAGCCCTTTCCGCTGCGCGGATCGGTGTCGCGGCCATCCATTAAACAGTGCACGAAGGTCTCCGAAATGCCGTAGTGCCGCGCGATGTCGCAGAGCTTAAAGAGGTGATCCATAGAGCTATGCACCCCGCCGTCGGAGAGCAGGCCCATGAAATGCACACGCTTGCCGCCGGCTCGCGCGTACTCGAATGCAGCCGCTACCTCGGGATTTTGCAGGATCGAGCCGTCGCGACAGGCGCGGTTGATCTTCACAAGGTCTTGATACACAACCCTTCCCGCGCCGATATTGAGGTGGCCCACCTCGCTGTTGCCCATCTGGCCGTCGGGCAGACCTACGTCTTCGCCGCTTGTAAGTAGCTCGGCGTGAGGATATTGCGCCGTCAGGGCGTTCATGTAGGCCGGCTGGGCCTGAAAAATCACATCGTCCTTTCCGTGGTCGCCGTTTCCCCAGCCGTCGAGGATCATCAGTAAAACTTTTCTGTCGATTGTTGTGCTCATTATCTTATTTTTTAATAATTTCAGTCGCTTTGTCCATAGCTCGTTGCAGCCCCTCGGCGTTGCGGCCGCCGGCCATTGCGAAGAAGGGCTTTCCTCCTCCGTTGCCGTCTATCTCTCGGGCGGCCTCGCGCACGACGTCTCCCGCGTTCACACCTTGTGCGATCACCTCGTCGCCGAGAGCAACGGCCAACATGGGCTTATCGTCGTCGGCAATTCCCACCACCATCGCGATCCTCGGACAGCGAGCACGCACAACCTGCATCAATCCGCGCGCCATTTCGGGCTTCATGTCCAACCGCCGGCAGATGACGGTGACCCCCTCTCCGGCACCCAACTCGTCGGCGATCCGGCACGCCATCTCTTCGATGCGCTCTTTGTGGATCGCGGCGAGTTCACGCGCCAACTGCTCGTTCTCGGCAAACATTTTCTGCACCGCCTCCTGCACTTTGGGATTGCGCATGGTGTCGCGAATCGCCCCCAGAGTGTCGTCTGCGGCGTATACGAGATCCTCGGCGGCGGCGCCGGTCACGGCTTCGATTCGTCGCACGCCGGCCGAGATGGCCCCCTCGCCGACGATCCGGAACAGGCCGATCGACCCCGTGGCGGCGGCATGAGTCCCTCCGCACAGCTCCACCGAGTCGCCGAAACGTATGACCCTCACGGTGTTACCATATTTTTCGCCGAACAGCATCATCGCGCCGCTCTCGCGCGCCGTCTCGATCGAGCAGTTGCGATTCTCGACCAACGGATGGTTGGCGCGCACGGCCGCGTTGACACGCCGCTCGACTTCGCGCAGCTCCTCGGGTGTAACTTTCTGGAAATGAGAGAAGTCGAACCGCAGTCCGGCAGGCGACACCAGCGACCCCTTCTGCTCGACGTGGGGGCCGAGAACCGCCCGCAACGCCTCGTGGAGCAGGTGCGTCGCCGAGTGGTTGGCCGCCGAACGCGCCCTCGCCCCAGCGTCGACCGCGGCGGTAAATTCCGCGGAGAGATCCTTTGGCAGCTGCGTGACGATGTGTACCGTCTGGCCGTTTTCCTTCAGAGTATCAATGATTTCCACCTGCTCGGCGCCGTTTTTCAGCACCCCCGTGTCGCCGGTCTGGCCTCCCGACGCGCCGTAGAATGGCGTGCGGTCGAACACGAGCTGATACTGCGTTTTGCCCTTGGCTATCACCTTGCGATATCGCGCGATGCGCACAGTATCGGTCAACTTGTCGTAGCCCGTGAACTCGCTGGCAGACAGCGGCATAAGCTCCGTCCAGTCGGTCGCTTCGATAGCCGCGTCGCCGCGCGAACGCTCCTTTTGGGCCGCCAACTCGCGCTCGAAACCCGCGATGTCGACCCCGAGGCCATTCTCGCGCGCGATGAGCTCCGTGAGGTCGATCGGGAACCCGAAGGTGTCGTACAACTGAAACGCGTCGGCCCCCCCGATCGCAGCCGAACCGGCCGCGCGAGCGCGCGAAATCACCCCGTCCAACAGCGAGATGCCGGTGGCCAGAGTGCGCAGGAACGATGCCTCCTCCTCCTGTATCACCTTCTCTATCAGCCCTTTTTGCGCCACGAGTTCGGGGAACTGACCGCCCATCTGCTCGACGAGCACCGCCACCAATCGCCACATGAACGGCTCGCCGAAACCGAGGTAGGTGTAGCCGTAGCGCACCGCGCGCCTCAAAATCCTTCGTATGACGTAGCCCGCCTTGACGTTCGACGGCAGCTGTCCGTCGGCTATCGAAAACGCTATCGCCCGCAGGTGGTCGGCCACTACGCGCATCGCCACGTCGCCCTCGCGAGTCGCCCCGTCGACACCTGCGTCGAAGCCGTATGTGCGTCCGCACATCGCCGCAATGCGCTGAATAACAGGTTGAAACACGTCGGTGTCGTAGTTGCTCGTCACCCCTTGCACGATCATGCAGAGTCGCTCGAAGCCCATTCCGGTGTCGATGTTTCGCGTCGGCAGCGGCACCAGCGATCCGTCGGCGCGCCGCATGAACTGCATGAACACAAGGTTCCAGATCTCGATCACCAACGGGTTGTCGCTGTTCACCAGCGTGGCCCCGGGCACCGCGGCGCGCTCGTCGGCGCTGCGATTGTCGAAATGGATCTCGCTGCACGGCCCGCATGGCCCCGTGTCGCCCATCTCCCAGAAGTTGTCCTTTTTGTTGCCGCGAATGATGTGATCCTCGGGCACGAAGCTGCGCCACAGCTCCCACGCCTCGTCGTCGAACGGCACCCCGTCCTTCTCGTCGCCCTCGAACACGGTGACGTAGAGCTGCCCGGCCGGAAGTTTGTAGACCTCGGTCAGCAGCTCCCATGCCCACTCGATCGCCTCTTTCTTGAAGTAGTCGCCGAACGACCAGTTGCCCAGCATCTCGAACATGGTGTGGTGGTAGGTGTCGTGGCCCACCTCTTCGAGGTCGTTGTGCTTGCCGCTTACTCGCAGGCACTTTTGCGTGTCGGCGATTCGCGGCGCGGTGACGGGGGCGTTGCCCAGAAAAATATCTTTAAACTGGTTCATGCCCGCGTTGGTGAACATGAGCGTCGGGTCGCCCTTCACCACCATAGGCGCCGAGGGCACAATGGAGTGGCTTTTGGTGCGAAAAAATTCGAGAAAAATCTCGCGTATCCGGTTCGATGTCATCGTTTCGTAATAAATCTGTGGAGTAAAACGTTTAATTAAAGCGCAAAATTACGCTAATTTTATCTATTTTTGCCACAATCGGGCGAAAATCGCCACCCATAAATGTCGAAGAAAGAGCTGAAACGGGCCAAACGCGAGGCCAAACGCGAGCGCACATCACTGTCGATCCGCTACGGGATCTACACCGTGTTGCGCTACCTGCTGTTGGGCTTCATTCTGGTTTCGGTCGCCAACCTGGTCTTCACATACGCTTTCTACACCCCCAAGATGTACAACATCGGTCGCGGCAACGCCGAGCTGTTTGACAACTATCGCATTCTCGACGAGAAAATTCGCTCCACGACCCGCGTGCTCGACGAGCTCAAGCATCGCGACAACATGGTATACCGATCGCTCTTCGGGGCCGACACGCTCGACATCGCGGGGGTCTATCTGGACTATCCCGCCGCGCGGTACGCCGAATTTGCCGACGACCACTTCGCGCCCCTCATCACCTCCACGTGGCGCGACCTCGACCGCTTTGCACGCCGACTCTATCTGCAGTCGGTATCGCTCGACGAGTTGCAGACCCTCGCCTCGGACAAGGAGCAGATGGCGACGGCGATTCCGGCGCTGCTGCCTATCGACATTCGCAAATTCCGTGGCGTGGGCCCGTTCGGCATGAGGCTTCATCCGATTCATGGCAGATATCAGATGCACCGCGGGATCGACTTGGGGGGGAGCAGGGGCGATCCGATATATGCCACGGGCGACGGATTCGTCTCGTTCGTCGGCACCAACGGGGGCTACGGACGCAGTGTGGTGGTCGACCACGGATTCGGCTATCGCACCCGATATGCCCATCTGAGCGAGTACCTCGTCACCGAGGGGCAGTTCGTAAAGCGCGGCGAGCTGATCGCCGAGATGGGCAGCACCGGCACCTCGACCTCGACACACCTCCACTACGAGGTGCTCTACGGGGGGCGGCAGGTTAACCCCGTGAGCTACTTTCAGACAGATATGGACCCCACCGAGTTTGAGAAGATCATCGACTCGGCCAACGACAACCTCATCTTTGAGCCGTGGGAGGAGATTCAATGAGTGCGAAGAGCGACATAAAGAGAAAGAGCAACGTCGCGCGCCAACACGAGGGCGATCTGTTTCGTCCGCGCAAGAGGCCTCGCCGCGACCGGCCTCGCTTTCGTCGTTTTCGGCGCGGGGTGCTGCGCGGGTTGGTTCACCTGTTGGCCTGGGTGGCGGTGGCGGTGAGCTACTATGTGGTATTTTCGCTCACGTTCGACACGGGGCCCGAGTTGCGTCTGCGTCGCTCCACAATTCGCCTGGCGAGAGAGTACGAGCAGCTGAGCGAGCAGTACGACAGTCTGATGCTGGTGCTGGACAACGTATCAGAGCGCGACCGCAACGTCTTTCGCGTGCTGTTCGAGAGCGACCCCTACGACTTCGAGGGGATTGGGCAGGATGAGACGTGGCGCTCATACGAACGACTCACCGCGATGGACAACCGCGCGCTTGCCGCCGAGTTTCTCTCACGATCGGACGACTACGCAGCCGCGGTTGCGCACCTCGACGATATCTACTCTCGCGTGCAGCAGCGCATTGCCGAGACGGGGGGCGGGGTCGACCGAATACCCTCGATACAACCTATCGTCAACAACGATCTCACGCTGCTGACGGCCTCGTACGGTCTGCGCATCCACCCGTTCTTCCGCACGCTGCGGCCACATGGCGGGGTCGACTACACCGTGCCCGAGGGTACGCCCGTCTTTGCGACGGCCGACGGAACGGTGCGCGACGTGTCGATGCGCAGCACGGGGTCGGGGCGCACAGTGGTCATCGACCATGGCAACGGATATCAAACGACTTACAGCCACCTGAGTCGGGCCGGAGTGAGGGTCGGGCAGAGTGTGCGCCGCGGCGACATCATCGCCCGCACGGGTAACTCGGGGCTATCGCTGGCTCCGCACCTGCACTACGAGGTGAGGCATGACGGCATGCGGGTCGACCCGATTCACTACTTCTTTATGGAGCTTACTCCCTCCGACTATCAGCGTATTGTTCGCATTGCCGGTTCTGGGATGCAGTCCTTCGACTGAGCGGCAACGGCCGCGGCGGTTTTTAGCTACGCGGAATTTTTGATTTTTCGGGCATTGTTCGAAAAAATGCACTTTTTTTGAGGGGTACCCCCCTGAAAAATGGGGGATGTCTCGGAAAAAAGTGTACTTTTGCGGGGTCGACCCCCTGTTTTTAGGGGGGGTCTCTTTAAAAAATGCGAAAATGAGCACAGTAAGGTTTGAAGCGTTGCGCGAAATGGAGAGGCGCGAGGCTCTGAAGATCGAATTTCCAGAGGAGAAAATTTCGTCGTGGTTCGGATGCGACGTGTTCGGCCGCGAACAGATGAGGCAGTATCTGCCCAAAGCGGTGTTCGAGAGCGTAGTGCTGGCAATCGAGGAGAATCGCCGCATCGACAGACGAGTCGCCGATCAGGTGGCCGCCGGAATGAAGGCGTGGGCGATGGATCACGGCGCGACGCACTACACACACTGGTTTCAGCCGCTGAACGACTCGACGGCCGAGAAGCACGACACGTTTTTCGAGCCGATGTGGGGCGGAGGGGCGATGGAGAACTTCAGCGGCGACCTGCTTGTGCAGCAGGAGCCAGACGCATCGTCGTTCCCGACAGGCGGGCTGCGCAACACATTCGAGGCGAGGGGGTACAGTGCGTGGGATCCCTCGTCGCCCACCTTTCTGATCGACGATACCTTATGTATACCGAGCGTATTTATCTCGTACACCGGTGCGGCACTCGACTTCAAGACGCCGCTGCTGCGCTCGATGGCGGTGCTGGATGCCGCCGCGGTGCCTGTGAGTCAGCTGTTTGACAAGGAGGTTACGAAGGTTGTGCCGACATTGGGTTGGGAGCAGGAGTATTTCCTTGTGGACGAGGCGCTCTACAAGGCGCGGCCCGACCTTGCGCAGACGGGGCGAACGCTGATGGGGCATAGCGCCGCCAAGGATCAGCAGTTGGAAGATCACTATTGGGGCGAGATTCCCGAGCGCGTCGTGGCCTTTATGAAGGATGTCGAGATGAGGTGTTTCCGGCTGGGGATTCCTCTGAAGACTCGTCACAACGAGACCGCGCCGAATCAGTATGAGTGCGCGCCGATGTTCGAGGAGGCCAACATTGCCGTCGACCACAACACGCTGCTGATGACGGTGATGAGGCGCACCGCGGTGAAGCATAAGATGCAGGTGCTGTTTCACGAGAAGCCTTTTCAGGGGGTCAACGGGTCGGGCAAGCATATCAACTGGTCGCTTGCTACGTCGACGGGGCAGAATCTGTTTGCTCCCGGGAAGACCCCTAAGGGCAATATGCAGTTTTTGGCATTTTTTGTTTGCGCGCTTAAGGCTGCCGCCGAGCATGGCAACATGATAATGGCATCGGTGGCGACAGCCGGAAACTCGCATCGGTTGGGTGGGGGAGAGGCGCCGCCCGCGATCTTCTCGGTGTTCACGGGGCAGACGCTGAACGAGGTGCTGGCCGATATCGAGGAGCGCGTCGGCGGGAAGCGGGGGCTGTCGTCGGATGAGAAGACGGGTATTAAACTCGACATCGGCAAAATTCCCGAGATCATGTTGGACAACACCGACAGGAATCGTACCTCGCCGTTTGCCTTTACCGGTAATCGTTTTGAGCTGAGGGCGTTGGGGGCGTCGGCGAACTGTGCAATGCCGCTGATCGTGCTGAACACTGCGATGGCCGAACAGCTGAGGTTGTTTGCCGCCGAGGTCGAGCGACTCACGGGCGGCGGGGCGAAGAAAGATGAGGCTATATTGCAGGTGATCAGGGAGTTCATCATCAGTTCGCGGCACATTCGTTTCGAGGGTAACGGTTATGGAACCGAGTGGCACGTCGAGGCCGAGTCGCGGGGGCTCAAGGCGATGACGAGCGTTACCGCCGCCATCAGCGAGTATGTCGAGGGGCGCAACATGGAGCTGTTTGTCGGGATGGGGGTGTTCTCGAAGGATGAGCTGGAGGCGAGATACGAGATCAAGTGCGAGACCTATCTCAAGAAGGTGCAGATCGAGTCGAGGGTGCTGGGCGACCTGGCTGTCAATCACATAATACCCACGGCGATACGTTTTCAGAATGTGCTGATCGAGAATGTTCGGGGGGTGAAGGAGCTGTTTCGGAACGACGGGGTGTCGATGACGCATTCGGAGATGGGGGTGATAAAGGAGATTTCGGGTCATGTTGCCGCCATTCGTGAGTTGGTGCATAACATGGTCGAGGCGCGGAAAAAATGGAACGTCGTCGAGTCTATTCCCGCTCGTGCGGAGGGTTATGAGGTTGAGGTCGAGCCGTTTATGGCGCAGATTAGGACTCATGTCGACGCTCTGGAGATGATCGTCGATGATCGGCTTTGGACTCTTCCTAAGTATCGGGAGATGTTTACTATTTGAGTTTTTTGCGGGCTGTTTGAACAGCTTTATCTGTGTGTTAACTAAGTTTTTAGTTATATAACTAAAAACTTAGTTGACGCGCTGGCAGATTGTGCGGAAGTCGCACCATTCGCATGGTTTTGGGTCGGGGGTCTGGGTGAATGGGATTTGCGGGTCGAACAGCTCCGCGAGTGTCGTGCGCAGATCCTCCTCGAACTCGGGTGTCTCCGATGTTACGGTTTTGCTTTTTGATGTGGTCGCGTTTTTGGGGATGGTTGCGCTTTTGGCGGTGGGGGGCGACCAGTCGGGGCGTGTCATGTCGCGGACGTAGTATAGCGAGGTTAGGATGATTCCGGCCTCGTTTTCGTTTTGGGTTTTGTCGCCTTTTTGGAGCATCATCGAGTATAGGCTCATTTGGAGCAGCGCCGAGGCGTTGTTGTGGGGGCTGCCTGTCTTGTAGTCGACCACTCGGAGGGTTGGGGTTTCGCGCTCGCCCGGGTTGAGTGTTTCGCGGCTTTTGAGGCTGTCGATGCGGTCGGCGATGCCCGAAAAAACGACGGTGCCGGAGTCGAACCGGAACGGGGATTCGATGCGGTGTTCGAGTCGGTCGATGGTGAACGGCTCGGGTTGCGAGGCGTCGAACGGGAGGATGCTGCGGTTGATGTAGTCGGATATCGTCCTGTGGGCCAGCAAGATCGTGCCGTCGCGGTTGTCGGGTGTTACGGATGTAACGGTTGCGGGAGGTGTGACATATGTAACGGATGCGGGTGTGACGGATGTGACGGATGTGGCGGGTGCGGGGTTCTCTTCGCGGGCGTAGAGTTCGGCTGCGGCCTGGGTGATCGCAGCCTCGACGGTGGGTGAGCCTATCAGGTTGCGGATCTGTGGGCGCGGGTCGGGCAGACCGGTTAACGGTGTGTAAATCAGCTGCATGGCGCGGTGGAAGATGTTGCCCAACAGCGCGCTGTCGACCCCCTCCGTCACCTCGTCGTCGGGTCGCAGGCGCGCCACGCCGCGGAAATAGAACTTCAGCGGGCACTCGACGTAGGTGAAAAATAGCGACGGCGAGAGGCGGCGCGGTGTCGTGCGTCCATCGGGCGCGGGGCTGCCGGGGGCGTCGGGGCGCAGGAATTCTCCAAGGCGCGACATCACTTCAGGGCTTTTTTCGACCGAGATCGGGGTGGTGGGCGAGAGGTTGACGTCGACCGTAACTGTGTCGTGCTCAACGGTGTGCGGCGATTCGTAGTCGAGTTGCAGGATGTAGCGGCTGGGTGTGCCGGTGTTGCGGTCGTCGGAGGTGCGCGACCAGACCAACTCGATGTGGCGCGCGCGCGAAATGAGGCGGAAAAAATGGTAGGCGTAGACACCCTCGTGGTGCTCGGGCGTGGGCAGGCCGTACGCCGCCTTGAGGTT
The DNA here is from genome assembly GCA_031285405.1 of Alistipes sp. Lineage (GTDB taxonomy): Bacteria > Bacteroidota > Bacteroidia > Bacteroidales > Rikenellaceae > UBA940. The sequence continues at coordinate 32,056 of JAITWH010000001.1, read as the reverse complement.
GTAGGGGATGAACGACGGTGCGCCGACGAGGCTGCCGGGCATCGTGCTGTCGCCCGACGAGAGGAAAATGATGTTGTCGAAGTCCAACGCGCGGGTCTCCAGGATGCCCATAACCTGCACCCCGTCGAGCGGTTCGCCCTCGAAGGGGATGGTTACCGATTGCAGGCTTCTTCTTAATAGGGTTGCGTAGGTCTTGGTGGTTAGCGCTATGTCGCATTGGCTCAGGGAGTTGGCCAGGGTTCGGATGTGGTCGGTTATTATGGTTAGGATTGGGACGGTGGTGTTGGGGGTGTTTTTTTTGTCGCTGTCGCTGTTGTTTTTGTCGTTTGTTAGGTTTTTGGCTATGGCGGCTATGGTATCTATCAGATAGTCAGAGATTTCCTGCCAGCCTTCGGGGGCGGAGAAGATCAGTTCGAAGAGGGGCGTTGTGCGTAGCCTTTTTGCTCCTATGTAGACATATTTTGAGTTTAATATGTTGGTTGTTAGGGTGTTGTCGTCGCTCGTGTCGATGCTTGAGAGGTAGGGGTGGCGGAGCAGGCCGTGGACGTCGCTGTGGTAGAAAGCCAGCGAGTTGCGACTGGTGCGTCGTCGGTTTTGAAGCTCTATCAGCCGCTCGACAAAGGTGTACGCGGGGTGCATTCGCAGCGGGTAACCCATTGTGATATTGATGTTTGCGACCTCGGGCGGCATCGACCAGAGCAGTGGTGTTAGCAGGCTTTCGTCGCATAGTACGACTGCGGTTTCCTTGCCGAGGGGGGTGTTTTCAGGGGCGTTTTTCGGGTTGTTGCCGCTGCCGCCGAGGCGGGAGAGTGCGAGGCCGGCGTATTTGCACTGGAGGACGTCGCTGGCTGCCGAAACTGAGCGTATCGTCTTGGGTTTCACGAAGTTATCGTGGCCGCCCGAGAGCTTGGACACCGGCGGGAAACGGCGCAGGTTGTCGCGCATGAACATGCCCGCCTCCTGCGTCGGGTCGGTCGTGAAGTAGCTGTCGTGGTCCCAGTAGAAGTCGACGCGGAAGGTGCCGCGCAGGTGGTCGAACAGCGTCTGCTCGCAACGGCCGAGCGCGTTGAATCCGGCGATAACGTAATGGCGGTCAGGGATTTGTGGTGCGCGACCGTCGCGAATTCTCTCCGCCGCCTCGCGGTAGACCATGCCCTGGTAGGCGATGCCTAACTCGCGCAGGCGCGCCCGAAAGCGGTGGTAGACAGGGCCGAGGGTGCGCCAGACGGCGAGGAAATCTTTTTGCTCGGGCGAAAGATTTTTTTCGTCGTCGTCGCTGCCGCTGTTGCTGCCGCTGTTGCTGCTGTTGCCGCGCGAAAATGTGCTCCAAAATCGTTCGACGGCTGCGCGGGCCTCGGGTTCCATGTCGAAAAGGTGGTCGAGTTCGCGCAGGTCGACGAGGTTGGAAAAGAGTGCGTCGGCGTCCACGAGGTACTTGTCGATCGAGTCGAAGTCGCTGAGCAGCAGCTCGCCCCAGAAGTAAAAGCTGTCGAAACTCTCCGTCGGGTGGAACTCGCCGTAGACGCGAAAAAGCTCCGTGACGAGGCGCAGGCGGTCGCCCGTCGTGAGGCCCGAAAGCTCCTCCATCAGCGCGTCGATCGTGATCGCGGAGGGTTGCCAGAGCGGCCTCTCGATGAGTTCGGAGAGCGCGTCGCCGAAGAACAGCGCCGCACGCCGAGATGGAAACACCGTGTGCAGCGACGAAATTCCGTCGCCGTAACGACCGTAGAGGTCGGATGCTACCTGTCCTAAAAAGCTTTGCATTAAGATGTAAAGGTAGAGATTTTTTTTAATTTTGTGGCTGTGAAAAAGTTTATCCTGTTGTTGTGCGCGATGATGGTCGGCCTTTTCGGTCGGGCGCAGAATGGGCATGAAGAGCATGCCGGGGAGCATGCCGAGGTGCACGATCCGGCGCGAGAGACCCCGCGCGCGCTGTTGGAGGGGATGGCCGAGGCGATCGAATCGCAAGAGGGCGAGCATGTGCTGAGCTCTTTTACGGGTGTCGCGCCGAGGTTTGGGCTCGCCGTGCAGCGGGGACTCTTCGCCGAGGCGGGGGTCAGCCTCGACATTCAGCGCATCGGTTACACCGCCGCCAGCGAGTATCTGTCGTTTGGGTACAGCAATCTGCGGCCCTACGTTGCGGGCGAGATGTTGCTGAGTAACAAGCTGTTGGGGGGTGGAAAGGCGGGGGTCGAGTACATTCGCGCCACGCCCGTCATCGGCATGGCTTTCGGCGCCGACGTCTCCTATTTTTCGGACGGGGCGGCTGATGCGGTGCTGCTGACGCCGCGGCTCATGCTGTCGTTTGTGAGGGTGGAGGTGTTCTATGGATACAACTTTTTTCTGCGTAACGGGCTCACGCGGTGGATCGGGCATCACAGGTTCGGCGTGTCGATGACACTGAACCCGAGATTTTGGCGGCGAAAAAACGAAATCTATGGCGACTACTACAACAGCTATTTGGAGGAGTGAATCGGTCGGCGTATCGCTGTCGGCGTTCCGACCCTACTGCAGATTTTCGATGAGGGTGACGAGTTCGTCGGCGGAGAAGTCGAAGGTCTCGACCGCCACGTAGGCGACCTTGCCGTCGGTGCCGAACAGATAGAGCGTCGGCACGTAGGCCACCCCGAACGACTCGAACGCCGCACCCGCGGGGTCGAGAAACCACGGCATCGTCATGCCCGTCGCCTCCCAGTAGGCGGGCACAGTCTCGGCGGCGTTGTCCTCTTTGGAGATCGCGACGAAACGCACGTCAAGGTTGTTGGCGGTGCCGGTGCTTGTGCTGGTGCGGCGGAACGCCTCCTCGACATTTGGCATCTCGCGGCTGCAGTCGGGGCAGGTTGTGCGGAATAGTGCCACAACGGTGCGATGGCCCCTGAGGTCGGCGTCGGTCACGATGGTGCCGTCGGGGTTCGAGACAGAGAACTCGGGCATGGGCGCGCCCACGGGCAGTGAGTCGAGCGTGTTGGTCTGGCGCTCGAATATGCAGCCGGTCGTGAGGGCGGTTGTCGCTATGGTTGCCGCCGCGAGGGTTGTTCGGGCGACTTTTCTTAGGGGTGTTGCAGCGAGGAGGGTCGGGAGGTTTTTCATATTCGTATATATATAAAGGTATGATCCCTTGTCGCCTTAGGGTCGTTCGGGATGATAGGTCGGCACGTTGGCGGTGTATTTTGCGCGGCGTGTCGCGTAGCCTAAACCGCCGACAGCGTTCCGGCCGCCGTCGGCGTTCCGACCCAAGGGAAGCGGAAGCAGGCTTCGTCGTAGAGGGCGTAGTCGGCGGTGCCGTTGACGGCGAAGGTGCGAACAACGGCGGCGTCGGCCAACAGTTCGCGCGCGAGGCGGATTGTCGAGCCGCTCTTGATGCGGTCGTCGACGAGCAGAATGCGCTTGCCCGCGAACTCGAAGTCGATCGGCGAGAGTAGCTGGGGTGCGTCGTAACGCGGTCGTTGCTGCTCGTCGCGCAGGTTGATCCTCAGCAGGCGTACTTCTATGCCGCCGTTCGCGCTTGTCGAACTTCCCGTGCTGCCGTTTGTGCCGCAACTCGCGCCGCCCGCTCCAAGTCGTTGGGCCAGAATTCCCGCCGGAACGAGTCCGCCGTTTGCGATCGCGACGATCATGTCGAACGGTTCGTCGATGACGATGTTGCGGAAGCGATCCATCACCTCCGCGAAGCTGTGTGCCGCCACGGCGCTAAACTTTTTGCAGCGCCCGAAGCACCAACCAACCGCCGAACACCTGCATCAGCAGCCCCGGAACGCCCAGTCGGAAGTCGCCGATGGCTGTCGAGAGGGTGCCCTCCATTGCCCATTCGGCGCCCGTGCCCACGATCTGGTAGGCCAACACAGCGCTCACGATGGCGAGCAACGATACTTTTCCGGCCCATTTCGCAGCGTAGGATGCCGCGAACGCCAGCGCGACGCTCTTCACCAAAATGGGCGCGAGAGCTCCGGCGGCCGGCATCGCGAAGAGCAGATGGTTGGCCACGGGCGAGAGCAGAGCCGTCGCCAAACCGACCCACAGGCCGTATTTGTAGGACGCGACGAGGGTGAAAAAGTAGATCGGCAGCAGGATCAGGCCCCCCTTGGGCAGCAGGTGGCACAGTTGGGGCAGCACGATGTTGCCCGCCACGAAGATCGCCGCCATGAGCCATGCGCGTCCGTGGGCGAGGCTCAGCGAGTGAAGTTTTGCAGTGTTTTCCATAAAAATGTGGTCTTTTGAGACTTTAACAGGGTCTTTGTTTGGTGCGTTCGTGCGTTGCCGAACCGCATCCGGTCTAAGGCGCAGCCAAAGATAGTGATATTTTTTCGAATTGCCGTCGCGGCTCAAAAAACTTTTTTCACGACTGCAGCGATATTATCCGTGCGCCCCATAGAGTAGAAGTGGATCACGGGCAGCCCCGCTTTTCGGAGTCCGGCGGCCTGCATCGACGCCCACTCGATCCCCACGCGGCGCACGGCGGCGTTGTCGGGGCAGCGTTCGACCTCTTTCACGAGTTCGGGCGGCAGGTCGACGCGGAAGGTTTGGGGTAGCACGGTGAGGTGCGAACGTGTGGCTATCGGCTTGATACCAGGCACGATAGGTACCGTGATGCCGGCCTCTCTCGCGCGCGAGATGAAGTCGAGGATGCGCGCGTTGTCGAAGCTCATCTGGGTGACGATGTAGTCGGCGCCGGCCTCGACTTTGCGCCTCAGCGCCTCGATGTCGGACTCGGGGTTGGGGCTCTCGGAGTGTTTTTCGGGGTAGCCGGCGACTCCTATGCAGAAACCCGTTTTGTGCTGGAACTCATTTAATTCGCCGTCGGCGTTCCGACCGTCGATGAATCGGCCGCGGTTCATGTCGGCGATCTGCGCAACGAGGCCGTCGGCGTGGGCGTGGCCCTGCGGATGGGGGTCGAAACGGCTCTCACCACGACGCGCGTCGCCCCTGAGTGCCAGCACGTTGTGCATCCCGAGCAGGTCCATGTCGATCAGCGCGTCCTCAATGTCGTAGCGCGAAAGGCCGCCGCAGATGATGTGTGGCACCGTTTCGATGCCGTAGCGGCGCGCGATGGCGGCCGAGATGCCCACCGTGCCGGGTCTGTGGCGCACCGTGTGACGCTCCAGCAGGCCGTCCGGACGCTCGGTGTAGAGGGTGTCCTCGCGGTGGAACGTGACGTTGATGTAGGCCGGATCGAGCGGCGCGAGGGTGTCTATCGCGCTGAAAACCTGTGCGGTACCCTCGCCCTTGAGTGGTGGCAGCAGTTCGAACGTGAAGCGCGTTTTGTTTTGCACCTCGGCGGCGCGGATTATTTCGGATACTTTCATCGTTGTGTCTCTTGTTTTCTCTGGCGGTTACTCGTTGATGATCAGTCGTTTGATCTCGTCGGCGGGTTTGCCTCGGCGCGTGGCGTACTCGTTTATCTGCTCGTCGTCCAAGGGGCCGAGGGTGAAAAACTCGGCGTCGGCGTCGGCCACGATGAGGCCGCACAGCGACTCCCCGGGCTCGATCATGTAGCTGGATGTCAGGCTCATGGAGGTGGTCTGGCGGACGCCCAGCAGTTCGAAGACCTCGGCCTTCAGCGAGTGGTCGGGTGTGGCGGGGTAACCGAACGCGTAACGCCGGCCGCGGTACTTTCCGTGGATGGCGTCCTGGGGCTTCGCTTCGGCGGTCTGGAAACCCCATGTCACGCGGCGGACAAATTCGTGCATCGCCTCGGCGAACGCTTCGGTCAGTCTGTCGGCCAACAGCTTGGCCATGATTGCGTTATACTCGTCGCCCTCGCCGCCGGAGGTTGTGTCGCCGCGCAGTTTTTCGGCAAAATCCTTCAGCCCGGCACCCGCCGTGAGGGCGAACGCGCCGATGTAATCCTGCGCCGCGGACGAGACATAATCGGCCACAGAGCTGCCCGAAACACGGCTGCGGAGCTGCGGCAGGCGAAATTCGCGCCCGTTCACCCCCGTCACCACTATGTCGTCGACAGCGCCCACGCCCTCGCCGGGTCGTCCGCGCCGTGCCGGAAAGAGCCCGACGACCCCCTCAAGTCGTAGCGCGTGCTCGGTTTTGATGCGCGTGAGCAGTGCTTCGGCGTCGCGGCGGAGTTGCTCTTTTTCGTCGTTGCCGCGCACCTGCCATGCCGCGTAAAACATTGACCAGTTGATGTATGGCTCGACGTCGACGATGGGGAAGTCCGAAAAAACCACGCGGCCCGTGTGTTGCGGAACTGCTATCGCCGCCGCCGGTTTGACTCGCTCGGCCTGAGCTTTGCGCCTCGCCTCGGACAGCGGCATCGCCACCCTTCCGCTGCCGCCCGACACCGCGTGCAGCTCGCGGTCGATCTGCTGCTGTTCGCGAATTTCGGCGAAAAAACTCTCGGCGTCGGGGCCCGTGACGCGCGACAGAATGCGCACATTTTCAGAGGCATCGCGCGAATGGATCACCGCCCCGCCATACTCGGGCGCGATTTTCACCGCCGTGTGCAGCCGCGAAGTGGTCGCCCCGCCGATGATCACGGGGATGCGCAGGCCGCGGCGGTCGAGCTCGCGCACGGTGCGGATCATCTCGTCGAGCGACGGTGTTATCAGACCGCTCAACCCGATGACATCCACGCCGTTACGTTCGGCCTCGTCGGCAATTTTCGTCGCCTCGACCATCACCCCAAGGTCGAGCACCCGCCATCCCGCCGTCGACGCGACAACCCCGACGATGTTCTTGCCGATGTCGTGCACGTCGCCGCGCACCGTTGCCAACAGCAGCTGACCGGTCGATTTCGAGCGAGTGCCCGCGTTTTCGGCCGCCGCCTCTATATAAGGTTGCAGCGCGTCGACAGCCCGCCGCATGACGCGCGCGCTGCGAACCACCTGCGGCAGGAACATGCGCCCCTCGCCGAAAAGTTGCCCGACTTCACCCATCGCAGGCATCAACAGGCTGTCTATCACCGACATGGGTGTGCCGAGTTCGCCGAGAGCTTCGAGCGTGTCGGCGGCAATGTGGTCGTCGAGACCCTTCAGTACCGCGTGCGCAATGCGCTCTGTCACAGGCTTTTCACGCCAACTGTCGATCGCGAGTGCAGCTTGTGGCGCGCCCGAACTTTCAGACGAGGCCTTCAGCTCCGCCGCGAGGGCAGTGAGTCGCTCGGTCGCGTCGGGCCTGCGAGCGAGTACAACATCCTCGACCAGCTCCAGCAACCGCGGCTCTATCTCGCTGTGTATCTGCAATGTGGCGGCGTTGACGATGCCCATGTCGAGCCCCGCGCGCACGGCGTGGAACAGGAACACCGAGTGCATCGCCTCGCGCACCGTGCCGTGGCCGCGAAAGGCGAAGGACAGATTGCTAACCCCTGCCGAGACGCGCACGTGGGGCAGATTTGCCTTGATCCAGCGCGTCGCCTCAATGAAGTCGACGGCGTAACGGTCGTGCTCGGCGATGCCCGTGGCGATGGTCAGCACGTTGGGGTCGAAAATTATATCCTCGGGCGGGAAACCGCTGTCGGTCAAGAGTTTGTACGCCCTTTCGGCGACCTCGATCTTGCGCGCGAAGGTGTCGGCCTGGCCGCGCTCGTCGAACAGCATCACCACCGCCGCCGCGCCGTAACGCCTTACGAGTCGCGCGCGGCGCAGGAGCTCTTCGGGCCCCTCCTTCAGCGAGATCGAGTTCACAATGCTCTTACCCTGAACGTATTGCAGTCCCGCCTCCAGCACCTTCCACGATGACGAGTCGATCACCGTCGGCACGCGCGCCAGCTCGGGTTCGGCCGCCACCATCAACAAAAACCGCTGCATGGCCGACACACCGTCGATCATCCCGTCGTCCATGCAAACGTCCACAATCTGAGCGCCTTGCGTCACCTGATCGCGCGCCACCGAGATCGCCTCGTCCCACCGACCCTCGCGAACGAGACGCGCGAACTTCGCCGACCCCGCCACGTTTGCGCGCTCGCCGATGTTGATGAAATTTTTTTCGAGCGTGACGGTGAGCGGCTCCAGCCCTGCGAGAACTGTATCGTGGCGCGGCGTCGGCAGCGGTCGCGGCCGATATTTCGCGGCGATGGCGGCCACAAGTCGAATATGCTCGGGCGTCGTGCCGCAGCAGCCGCCCACGATGTTGACCGCGCCGCGCTGCAAAAACTCCTCGATGTCGGCGGCAAACATCTCGGGTGTCTCGTCGTAACCGCCTGACAGATTGGGCAGTCCGGCGTTCGGATGGGTCGATACGCGGCACTCCGCCACCGCCGCCAGTCGCTCAAGATATGGTAGCATCTGCCGCGCGCCGAACGCGCAGTTGAGCCCGACCGACAGCAACCCCGAACCGCCGTTTTTCGCGTAGCTAAAATCGCCGTGGGCGTTCCCACCGTGCGCCAAAGAGGCATAAAAAGCCTCGACCGTCTGGCCCGAAAGGGTGCGCCCCGAGGTGTCGGCAATGGTGCCGGAGACCATTACGGGGATCTCCACCCCGCGCTCGCCGCCGAGCCGCGAGATTGCAAACAGCGCCGCCTTGGCGTTAAGGGTGTCGAACACCGTCTCGACCAGCAGCACATCCGCACCCCCGTCGGCCAGCCCGCGCGCTTGCTCGTAGTAGGCGTCGGCCAGCTCGGCGAAGGTTACGTCGCGCGCCGCGGGATCGTCGGTGTCGGTCGACAGCGCGGCGGTGCGATTGGTCGGCCCCATCGACCCCGCCACAAATCTGGGCCGCTCGGGAGTCGAGATGCGATCCGCCGCCCCCCGAGCCAGCGCCGCCGCCGCAAAGTTGATCTCGTAGATATACTTCGAGAGCCCATAGTCGGCCATCGAGATTGCGTTGGCATTGAAACTGTCGGTCGAGACGATGTCGGCCCCCGCCGCCAGATATTCCTCGTGGATGGCCACGATGACGTCGGGACGCGTCAGCACCAACACATCGTTGCACCCCTTCAGCGGCACCGACCAGTCGGCAAACCGCGCTCCTCGAAAATCCTCCTCACTCAACCCCCGCCGCTGCACCATAGTACCCATGGCCCCGTCGAGCACAAGCACCCGCTCGGCCAAAGCCTCGTGTATCGAGTGCCGCTCCATCTCTTTTTCCTGCCCCATCGCTACTTCTTGAAAATTTCTATCTCAAACATTCTGTTCCATCTCTTGCCCGTCACAAATATGCGTCCGGTGGCGTGGTCGATCGCGATGCCGTTCAGCACGTCGGTCTCGTAAGGGATGATGATAATCTGCGAGAGGAGGCCCGTAAAGTCGATCGACCCTTCGACGCGCCCGTCCGCCGGATTGATGATCACGATCTCGTTGGTCATGTAGACGTTGGCCCACAGCTTGCCGTCGATCCACTCCAACTCATTGATATAGGGCACCGCCACCCCCTCGCGCCGCACGACGATGGTGCTCTCGGCGACAAACGTGTCGGGGTTGCGCACGGTGATGTTGGGCGTGCCGTCGCTCATGTAGAGCTTCTCGCCGTCGGTCGCCAGCCCCCAACCCTCGCCGCGGTATGCGAACTCGCCGGTGCGCTCGAAAGTCGCGGGGTCGTAGGTGAACGCACGCCCCTCCGTCCAAGTCAACTGATATATTTTGCCGCCCAGCAGCGTCGAACCCTCGCCGAAAACGTTGTCGGGAAGTTTCGTCAGCCGCGTCGGTTCACCCGTCGCGAGATCGACCTCGCGCAGCGTCGAGCGGCCTATCTCTCCGGTGCTCTCATACAGCCTCCCCTCGTGCCAAAACAGCCCCTGGGTGTAGGCACCCGTGTCGTGCGGATAGGAGTTCACAATCCGATAGCCGTATCGGTCGGGTGGGGTGGGCTCGGTCTGTCCCGACGTCCCGCGATTGCCGCACGCCGCAAGACTCACGGCAAACATGGCGCAGAAAAACAGGGTGTATTTCATCGTCTTATGATTTTCAACTGTTGCAAAGGTAGTGCAAAGATAGTGAACGCTAACCACTAATCACTATTTTTCATTACCTTTGGGCTCTCTAACTATTGCATGTTATGTTAACATTGAAACAGATACGCGGCGAGCGCGAGAAAGTGACCTCCCGTCTGGCAGTCAAAGGGTTCGACGCCGCACCAGTCATCGACCGCATCGAGATACTGGACGACCGCCGCAAAGCGATCCAGACCGAATTGGACGACCTGCTGAGGCAGCAAAACACCGCCGCCCGAGAGATTGGCGCGCTAATGGGCAAGGGGCTCAAGGAGGAGGCCGAGGCCGCCAAGGCCAACGTCGCCACCCTCAAGGAGCGTTCGCGAGGGCTCGAAGATGAGCTCAAAGCCGTGGCCGCCGACCTCGAAACCGAGATAGTGAAGCTGCCCAACCTGCCCGCCGACATTGTGCCCGCCGGCCGCACCGCCGAGGATAACGTGGTGGTGAAGCTGCAGGACGACTACACCGCCCCCGCGGAGGGCGCGCTGCCGCACTGGGAGTTGGCCGCCAAGTATGGCATCATCGACTTCGAGTTGGGGGTGAAACTGACCGGCGCGGGGTTCCCTGTATATAAAGGTATGGGTGCCGCGTTGCAAAGGGCGCTGATAGCCTTCTTCCTGGAGCGCAACGCCGCCGCCGGCTACACCGAGATCCAGCCGCCCGTGCTCGTCAACGAGGCGTCGGCATGGGGCACCGGCCAGCTCCCCGACAAAGAGGGGCAGATGTACCATGCCACCGTCGACAACCTCTACCTTGTGCCGACCGCCGAGGTGCCGCTCACCAACATCTGGCGCGACGCGATCCTCGCCGAGGGCGATTTCCCCGTGTGCGTCACCGCCTACACACCATGTTTTAGGCGCGAGGCGGGCTCCTACGGCAAGGATGTTCGCGGCTTGAATCGCCTGCATCAGTTCGACAAGGTGGAGATAGTGAGGATCGAAAAACCCGAAAACTCCTACGCCGCGTTGGACGGAATGGTCGCCCACGTCGAGTCGCTGCTGATCGCGCTCGGGCTGCCCTATCGCATTCTGCGACTGTGCGGCGGCGACATGAGCTTCACCTCGGCCCTCACCTACGACTTCGAGGTGTGGTCAGCCGCGCAGGAGCGTTGGCTGGAGGTGTCGAGCGTCTCGAACTTCGAGTCGTTTCAGTCCAACCGCCTGAAGCTGCGCTACCGCGACGCCGAAGGGCGGATGCAGTTGGCCCACACCCTCAACGGCTCGTCGCTGGCGTTGCCTCGAATAGTTGCCGCGCTGTTGGAGAACTACCAAACCCCCGACGGCATCACCATCCCCGAGCCCCTGCGACCCTACACAAAGTTCGACATTATCAAATAAATTTGCATTATCTATAACCTTGCATTATCTTCGCGGACGGAAAACCAATTAATAGAACAATAAAATGGCTTACAAAATCAACCCCGATCTGTGCACCGCGTGCGGTACCTGCATCGACGAATGCCCGGTCGAAGCGATTTCGGCAGGCGATGTTTACGTGATCGACGCCGATAGCTGCATCGACTGCGGCTCGTGCGCGGCGGTGTGCCCGTCGGAGGCTATCGCGGCCGAGTAATCACCCACTCGATTTCGAGCGAAAAGGGTACCCCGTCCCGTACGAGGTACCCTTTTTTACTTTAATGGAGAAGATCCTGTCGAAAGCGCTGAGGCGCGAAACCCTGACCGAGACCGAGGCGTTGTCGCTGTGGGAGCGTGTGCCGTTGCAGGTGCTCGCCGCCGCGGCCGACGAGGTGCGCCGTGCCGAGATGGCTCGCCTGCGAGACGAGGCCCATCTGCGAGACGAGGCCTCCGGCGCGGGGCGCGAAACCGTCTCCGATACCGAGGTCGTGACATGGCAGATCGACCGCAACGTCAACATCACCAACGTGTGCGTGTCGGGCTGCCGCTTCTGCAATTTTCATTGCCGGCCCGCCGAGACCGAAAAGGCGTGGGTGATGCCCCTGGAGGATTACATCCCGCGCATCGAGGAGACGCTCGCCCTGGGCGGAGACCAACTGCTGTTGCAGGGAGGGCTCCATCCGCGACTCGGCATCGAATTCTACACGGAGCTGTTCGCCGGCCTCAAAAATCTTTTTCCGCAACTGAAGCTGCACGCGCTGGGAGCCCCCGAGGTGGCCCACATCGCACGGGTGAGCGGCATCACGGTGCGCGAAACCCTCGAACGACTCGTGGAAGCGGGATTGGATTCGCTGCCCGGCGCCGGTGCCGAGATCCTCGTCGACGAGGTGCGCAAGGCGATCTCGCCCGCCAAACCGTCGGTGAGTCAGTGGCTCGACGTGATGCGCGAGGCACACCGCATGAACATCCCAACCTCGGCCACAATGATGTACGGCCACATCGAAACCCCGCGCCACATCGTGCAGCATCTGCTCACGATCCGCGACCTGCAGGCCGAACGACCCGCCTGCGCGCACGGATTCGTGGCCTTCATCCCGTGGATCTTCCGCAGCGAGGGCACGCAACTCGAAAAAGATGGCGTCCGGCCACGATTCTCGCCAACAGAATACCTGCGAGTCATAGCTCTCAGTCGCTTGATGCTCAACAACATACCCAACATCCAGGCGTCATGGCTAACGGTCGGAGCCGAGACCGCCCAGATGGCCCTGCACAGCGGCGCCAACGACATGGGCTCGATCATGATCGAGGAGCGTGTTGTCTCGTCGGCGGGTGCGCGCAACAGCTTCGACGCCGACGGAATTCGCGCCGCCATCCGCGCCGCCGGTTTCACCCCGCGACTCCGCGACCAGCTCTACCGACCGCGACCCGAAACGCCGCAACCCAAAATAGTCAACACCCCGAAATAGAAAAAACATGATATCCCCCGAATAAAAAATGATAAATCCGGAATCGTCAGACCACGAATTGATTGACTCAAAATAGCGTTCGTGACACCAACCCGATAAGTCGCCGCAATCGGCCTCCGATACACCTCCGGCCCACACCATAACACGCTCAAGACCCGCTCGGTGCGCCACATAAAAACATTTACGCGAAATAAAAACGCTTTCGTTGTGCTTTTTATCAAAATTATTCTTATCTTTGAAGAGTGAACCCGTAGTACCAACCCGAAAATTAACCCAAAGATATTACCGATAAACTTATGCTTATGTTTGATCTAAGAGCTTTCCGTAAGGATAGAAAGATGAGCCAGCGGCAGATGTCCGGCATTATCGGGATCGGGACATCTTTCATCTCCCAGATCGAAACGGGGAAAGATCCCATGCCCGCATATATACCCGACAAACTCGCGGAGGTGTTCGGACAGGATGAGGTCGACAAGTACCAGAAGAGCACCGACGGCCAATCTTTTTCCACCCTTTTCCAGCGGCGTTACCTGTTCTCACCGAGAGCCGGATATCAAAATCTCACCGAAGAGGGGGGGCTCGAAGCGAGCTACCTTGCCGGGGCCGAGGCCGGTCGCGAGGCCGCGCGCATCGACCGTGTGTTGGACGCCTTGGAGCGGCGCGACGAACTCGCGTTCCTGCAGCAGCGCGAGTACGAAAAACAGGGGGTGCGGATCGACGAACTGCTCGCCATACTGAAGGTCGAAAACGTGCTGCCGAGCTCGATGCCCTCTGTGCCGGTGCCCGTCGCTCATGAGAATTGAAAGTTGAAGGTTGAAAATTGAAAATGAGCTACGCGAAACGACAGGTTCTTTCCGTTGCGTAGCTCATCTTTCGTGCTCTCTTTTTCCGCTGTTTCGCCGTTGCGTTCGTGCCATCATTCTGTGACATTTGCGACACTCGCGTCATCCACGCACAGTCTCATGGCGTCGTAAACCGCCTGCTGAAGTGCGTATCTGACGCGCGTCTCCACGAAAGCCTTGTTGTTGCGCGAAGGGGTGACGCGGTTGCACAAAAACACATAGACCAATCCGCACGCAGGGTCGGCCCAAGCAAAGGTGCCGGTGAACCCCGTGTGCCCAAAGCTGCTCTGCGACACGCTCGGGGCGGGGTAGGCCTCCTCAAATGGCAGCGAGTCGTTGCCTGCCGAGGGGCGGTCGAATCCCAAACCTCGGCGATTGTTACCAGAGGTGTACTGCCGCGTCGTGAACATCTCGACCGTCGCGGGCTCCAGAAAGCGCACGCCGCCGAACTCGCCGCCATCCAACAGCATCTGCATCACCGTGCCCAGATCGCGCGCCGTGCCGAAGAGCCCGGCGTTGCCCGACACCCCACCCATAACCGCCGCGCTCTCGTCGTGCACCGTGCCGTGGATGGTTCGCTTGCGCCACACCTCGTCGGTCTCGGTGGGCACGATCCTCTCGACGGGCACCCCGTGCTCCAGCGGACAAAACGTGAGTCCGGTGCCGAGAGGGCGATAAAACTCCTCGTTCAGAAATGTCTCGAAGTCGCGCCCGTCGGCCGTCCGCACAACCTCGGGAATCAGCAAAAACGGCAGGTCGGAGTAGCGATAAACCCGCGTCCTCAGCCGAGCGTCACGAATCGCGCGCACCAGCGAATCGCGACTGAAGCGCCACGGATACGCCACGCCCGACGGCAGCCCCGACTGGTGGGCAAGCACCTCCCTGAAAGTGATTTTTTCCTTGTCCGTGCCGCGAAACGGCGCGTAGAATTTTGAGAACCGATCGTCGGGTGCAAGCGTGCCTCGGTCGGTGAGTCGCGCCAAAGCGAGCGTCGACGCCGCCATCTTGGTCACCGAGGCGAGGTCATACAGATGGTCGTTCTCCACCTCCGGCGCACCCTCCGAGTAGTCGTGCCGGCCCCAACTCCGCTCGATCACCACCCGCCCGTCGCGCGCCACAAATAGCTGACACCCGGGAAACGCGCGCAGGTCGATCGCCTCGCGCACAATCGAGTCGATGGTGCGAAACAGAAACAGACTGTCCATCCCCGCCTCGCGCGGCGCCACCCTTTCGCTCAGCGCCGCCGCGAGTCGCCGCACCTCGGGCTCGACAAGCGGCCCGCTCCACCTCGGAGGAGTGGAATATGGCACCGCCGGAAGTGCAGCCGCCATCTGCTCTTGCCCCGCCACCTGCCCGAAAGTGAAAAGTGAAAAGTGAAAGGTGAAAAGTAACAAAAGAGACAGACTACGCATTGCGCAACAGATTACTAATTTTCAATTCTCAATTCTCAATTTTCAATTAATATCGGTAGTGTTCCGCCTTATAAGGCCCATCGGGAGAGACGCCGATGTATGCTGCCTGTTCGTCGGAGAGTCTGGTGAGCCGCACCCCCAGCGAGTCCAAGTGCAGCCGCGCAACCTCCTCGTCGAGGCTCTTGGGCAGACGATACACATCGACCGGCATATCCCGAGTCCACAGCTCGATCTGCGCAAGAGTCTGATTCGTAAACGAGGTCGACATCACAAACGACGGGTGGCCCGTCGCGCAACCCAGATTCACCAACCGCCCCTCGGCCAGCACAAAAATCGAGGAACCGCTCGCCGAAAAGGTATACTTGTCGACCCCGGGTTTGATGTTGAGTTTTGTGACGTCGGGCGCGGTTTCGAGCCGATCCATCTGAATCTCATTATCAAAGTGTCCGATGTTACACACGATAGCCTGGTCACGCATGCCGCGCAGATGCTCCAGCGTGATGATGTCGCGGTTGCCGGTGGTGGTGACATATATGTTGCCCTCGGCCAGCGCCTCCTCGATCCGCACCACCTCGAACCCCTCCATAGCAGCCTGCAACGCGCATATCGGGTCAATCTCTGTGACAACCACTCGCGCGCCGTAAGACCTCATCGACCGCGCGCACCCCTTGCCCACATCGCCGTATCCGCACACGACCACCACCTTGCCGGCGATCATCACATCTGTCGCGCGCTTGATGCCGTCGGCCAAACTCTCGCGACAGCCATACAGATTGTCGAACTTGCTCTTGGTCACCGAGTCGTTGACGTTGATGGCGGGCACGAGCAGCTCGCCGCGCTCCATCATCCTGTACAACCTGTGTACCCCTGTGGTCGTCTCCTCCGACACACCCCGCAGCTCGGCCACCGTGTCGTGCCACCTGCGCGGCTCCTCGGCGAGCAGCGTGCGCAACGTGTCGAGAATCACCTTCTCCTCATGGCTGCCCGGAGCGTAGTCAAGCGTCGAGGCATCGTTCTCCGCCGCCCAACCCTTGTGTATCAGCAGCGTTGCGTCACCTCCGTCGTCGACAATCAGGTTGGGCCCCTTGCCCCCCTCGAAGGTGAGCGCCATCGCCGTGCACCACCAATACTCCTCCAACGTCTCGCCCTTCCACGCGAAGACCGGCACCCCTGCCTCGACAATCGCCGCCGCGGCGTGATCCTGCGTCGAGAATATGTTGCAGCTGCACCAACGCACCTCGGCGCCCAGCTCTACCAGCGTCTCGATCAGCACCGCCGTCTGAATCGTCATGTGCAGCGAACCTGTGATTCGCGCACCGCGCAAAGGTTTCGCCTCTCCGTACTTTGCGCGCAACGCCATCAAGCCGGGCATCTCGTGTTGAGCGATCTCGATCTCCTTGCGCCCCCACGCTGCAAGCGCAATGTCGGCGACTTTGTATTGTAATTTTGTGTCCACGTACATTTTTCTATACTCTCTTTAGAAGTTGTTTGAATTTTCCGACCGAAGCGATTTTTGTCTCCGAATCGGCGCTTTTTTCGCCCGCCGAACGAGGCGTAGGGGTTCCTACGGCGAGCGAGGTGGGTGAAAAAAGCGCCGATTCGGAGGCAGAAAGCGCGAGAGTAGGAAATTTTAAACAACTTCTTAATATCTCCTTTACGATCTTTTCGTCCTTCGTGATTTGGGCGGCGAGAGCCGCTGCGTCGGCAAATTTTTGTTCGGGCCTCACATATTCGACCAACTCGGCCGCAACTTCGCGCCCATACAGATCACCCTCGAATCCCGTCAGATGCAACTCCAACACTCGCCGACCCTCGTCGGAAAATGTCGGCTTCACCCCTAAGTATGCCATCGCTCCGTATCGCCGTCCGTCGACCTCGACGACTGCCGCGTACACCCCACTTTCGGCGACCAACGAATCATCCACCTCGACGTTCGCCGTCGGATATCCCAGACCGCGTCCCACTTTGTCGCCACCCACGACCCGTCCCGCAATCCTCATCTCGAAACCCTCTTAAGCCTCGCCAAAGGGGTCAGCGACCCCGTAACCTTCTGCCCCAGCTCCACCAACACCTCGGCGTCGGGCGGCAGATAGAGATCGACCCTGCTGCCGAACTTGATAAATCCGCACGGCGTGTTCTGTCCGGCCTCCTCGCCGACCTGCGCATACGACACGATCCGCCGTGCCACCATCCCCGCCACCTGCCGAAACACCACCGTCTCGCCGCCGTCGGTCAGCACCGCCGTTGTCGTATGCTCGTTGTCGTTCGACGATTTCGGATGCCACGCCACCATGAACCTGCCGTGGTGATGCTTGAAATATGTCACCAACCCGCCCACAGGAAACCAGTTGCGATGCACGTTTGTGATCGACATGAAGACCGACAGCTGAATCCGCCGCTCGCCCGTCACCTCGCCCTCGATCACATCCTCGGCCACCACCACAACCCCGTCGCACGGCGAGAACACAACATCCTCGTCGACCAATCGCTCGCGAGTCGGCAGTCGAAAAAATGCGACCACAAATCCCCACGTCACCAAAGCCGCCACTCCCCAAAACGCCACAATCCACCGCCCCGCCACCTGAGGCAGCGCCCACGCAGTCAAAAAGGCGAACCCCGCCGCCAGCACACACAGCACTCCCAAAGCCACCGGAATTATCACCCGTCCCTCCTTGCTTATCTTCATCTCGTAATACACGTTATCAGCAAAAACAAAAACGCCGCCGGCACCGCGCCGAGCATGGCGTCGAACCGATCGAGCAATCCTCCGTGACCCGGCAGCACCACCCCCGAGTCTTTGACCCCCGCCGCGCGCTTGAAACTGCTCTCGGCAAAGTCACCCGCCACCGCCGCCAGCGCGACCACCAGCCCGAACGGAATCCAGATCCTCCAGATCTCGCCGATCCACAGCTGCCCAATCACTCCGCCGGCCACCATCGCCCCCGCGAGTCCGCCCGCAAATCCCTCCCACGTCTTGTGAGGCGAGAGCCGCGGACACATCTTGTGCCGCCCCAGAGTGATGCCCACCAAATATGCAAACACATCGTTGGCCCACACCACGACAATAAACGCCGGCGCGATCCGCACATTCCACACTCCCTCCGGCACGACGCTCATGCCGCCGCCCATCACAGGGAAAAACCACATCGCCACCACACACAGCACAATGTACACCGTTCCCGCCCATCTCGTGAGCGGCCTCCGCGCAAGTCGCCAAAACTCCGCCACGCACCCCGCGGCGATCAACCCCAGCAGCACCCCGAAGGTCACCCGCCCAAGCATCATCGCCCCCAGAACCACCGCGACGAACACCACGCCCGTCGCCGTCCTTATAATAAGGTTACGCGTCGCCGGACTCATCACGGGCGTTATCTAAAAGGGGCTCTTCCGACTGCGGCGCGACGACATCGCCGCCCGCCGCCGCCTTCTTCTTTTCGGCGATGCTCGGCCCGAAAATCTCTTCGAGGTCCTCGGCAAACACCGTCTCTTTGTCCAACAACCGTCCGGCCAACGCTTCGAGCCCTGCGCGATTTTCGACAATCACCCGTCTGGCCATCTCTTCGGCCAACCCGAGGAGCCGTTTCGTCTCGGCGTCGATCTCCTGCGCTGTCTTCTCGCTGAATGGCTTGGTAAACGACATGTCGCCCGAGCCGCTCGAATCGTAGTAGCTCATGTTGCCGATCACCTCGCTCATGCCGAAGTAAGTGACCATGGCGTAAGCCATCTTCGTGGCGCGTTCGAGGTCGCTCAGCGCACCGGTCTCCGAGGTCTTGAAAAACACCTCCTCGGCCACCCGCCCGCCCAACAGCGACGCGATTTTATCCATAAACTGCTCACGCGTGGTGTTGTGCCGCTCGTCGGGCAGATACCACGACGCCCCCAGCGACCTCCCCCGCGGAATGATCGTCACCTTGATCAGCGGGTCGGCATGCTCCAACATCCAACTCACCGTGGCGTGCCCCGCCTCGTGAAACGCCGTCAGACGCTTCTCTTCGGCCGACATCACCAGCGACCGCCTCTCCAATCCGCCGACTATTCGGTCGATGGCGGCCAGAAAATCCTCCTTGTCGACGGCGGCCTTACCTCCGCGCGCGGCAATCAGCGCCGCCTCGTTACACACGTTTGCAATGTCCGCGCCAGAGAACCCGGGAGTTTGCCGCGCAAGGAACGCACGGTCGAGATCGGGCACAAGCTTCAAGTTCTTCAGATGCACCTCGAATATCTGTTCACGCTCCTTGATCTCGGGCAACCCCACCTCGATCTGCCTGTCGAAACGCCCCGCCCTCATCAACGCCTTGTCCAAAATGTCGGCCCTGTTGGTCGCCGCCAGCAGAATCACACCGGCGTTGGTGCCGAATCCGTCCATCTCGGTGAGCAGCTGGTTGAGTGTATTTTCGCGCTCGTCGTTGCTGCTGTACCCGGCGTTTCTGCCGCGCGCCCGCCCGATGGCGTCGATCTCGTCGATAAACAGTATGCACGGCGCCTTCTCCTTGGCCTGCCGAAACAGGTCACGCACTCGCGACGCCCCCACACCAACGAACATCTCCACAAAGTCACTCCCGCTGATACTCAGAAAAGGCACATCGGCCTCACCCGCCACCGCCTTGGCCAGCAGCGTCTTACCCGTCCCGGGAGGGCCCACTAACAGCGCCCCCTTGGGAATTTTGCCCCCCAACTCCTTATACTTCTCGGGCTTCTTGAGGAAGTCCACGATCTCCATGATCTCGACCTTGGCCTCCTCCAACCCCGCGACATCCTTAAACGTCACCTTCGTCTGCTTCTCCTTGTCGAACACCTGCGCCTTGGCCCTGCCCACACCCATGATCTGCCCCCCGGGCCCGCCGCCCATCGCACCCGACATGCGGTTCATCATAAATATCCAGAACCCGATCAGCACAATCCACGGCAAAAAGTTCAGCAGCACTGTACCCAACCCGCTCTTCTCGTTGCGGTAGTCCAGCGGCAGCTCCAACCCGAACTCCTCACGCGCCTTCTCGATGTCGGCGGCAAACAGATCTACCGAACCGATCGTAAACTTCAGCTGCGCTTGCGCCTCGTCGGTCGGAATGTTGCGATACTTCTCCTGCCCGCGCAGACGTTCCGCCGCCGCCGTGGTCAGATATATCTCGGCGGTCTCGCGATTGACGACCACAATTTTCTCGACCTCACCCCGCGCGATCATCTCACTCCGCACTGTGTTCCAGTCCGCCTCGGCAGGCACAACCCGATCGCCCGTAAACATCCACACGGCCAGAATGGCGGCGATCACCAACCATCCCCACATAAAAGGATTGCGCGGCCCCGCCGGCAACTTCGGCCCCATGCCCTGTTGTCCCGCCGGCGGCTTGGGAGGCCCTCCCTGCGGTTGTCCTGTATTCTTATTTTCCATGGCTATTCCTCATATTCATATTTCGTCGTCGGCGCATCTGCCCACAACTCATCCAATTTATAGAACCCCCTCATCTCGGTCTGGAACACATGCACCACCACGTCGATGTAGTCCATCGCGATCCACAGCGAGTTTGCCGCACCGTCCACACGCCACACTCGGGTGCCCAATCTCTTCTCGACCTCATCCTCGACCCCCGCGGCGATAGCCCCGACCTGGGTAGTAGAGTCGGCGTTGCATATCACGAACCACGAGCAGATCGCTCCGTCCATTTTTCTCATGTCGAGCGCGACGATGTTCTTGCCTTTTTTGTCCTTTATCGCTTCGATTACAGTTTCGAGCACTTTATCCATACAGTTTAATTAAATTTTTTCGAACCACAAAGGTACGAACTTTTATTTGCGATTGCAATCCAAAACGGCCTCCCGAAGCGCCGTGATGATAGAATGTTTAACATATGTGCGCCTCACCGCGAGCGCCACTTTGCGCGACAACGCCCCTTTAGCCAGCGGTTTGACCTGCGCGCGCTTCTCCTCGGGCACAAAAGCGGTCGCCATTTCGGGCACAATCGTCATCGAGTTCGTGCAGTCCACCATCCGCAGCACCGTCTCCATCGAGCCGCACTCAAAGTTGTACCTCGCGTGGGCTGCCTTGTGCGCCTGACATATCTCCAATATCTGGTCGCGCAGACAGTGCCCCTGCGTCAGCAGTATCAACCGACGCATGTCGATATCCTCCACCCGCACATTCGTCCGCTCATAAAGATCGCTCGAAGTCGAAACATAGGCGTGAAACCGATCGCTGAACAGCTCATACTCCATGATGCCGTCGGGCGTCGTGCCGCTCGACAGCAGCGCCGCGTCGAGCGCGTCGTGGGCCAGCCCCTCGCATATCGGCGCCGTCTCCATCTCATGAATCTCGATATCCACCCTCGGATACTTAGCAATGAATGGAGGAATGAACCGATGGAGCAGATAGGGAGCAATGGTGGGAATCACCCCCAGCCGCAGCGTCCCCGTGATCTCGCCCTTCAGTTCGTTGACCGACTCGCGCACATAGTTGTACGACCTGAGCGCCTCCCTCGCGTTGCGAATCACCACGTCTCCCGCCTCGGTGGCGATGACCGGTTTTTTGGTGCGGTCGAGCAGAATCACGCCCAACTCCTCCTCCAACGCCTTGATCTGCATCGACAGCGACGGCTGGGTGACGAAACATTGTTGGGCCGCAACTGAAAAACTGCCGCAGTTCGCGACAGCCAACAGGTATTCCAATTGAATTATTGTCATTAGTCCGGGGCTGTTTAACGGCATGTTCGCCCTCGCGCCCACGCCTTAGTTTCCCGCAAAGATATCAGTTTTATTTATAATAACAAAAATAACTATAAAAATCACCGCCATGACCAACAGCATCAGAAAGTAGAGAAACCCCATCATAAATATCCTGAAGATCATCGACCCGACCCGCGGCCGAAACACCCTGCGCAGCGCAAAGCCCAGATAGATCACCGGCAGCCAAAACGCAAACCACGGGGTAAGCGCATCGCTGACCTTCTCGTCGGGAAAAATTTTCAGCATCACCGTCATCAGCGTCAACATCAGAAACACAAACGAGTTGTAGTGCAGCGAAAATACCAAGTAGTGGCTGTACGCATGTTCGCGCCGCCAGAAAAACAACATCACCAACAGCGCGAACACCGGCACCAACAGCAGCGCGAAGTAGGGGGCCCACGCCACGAAAAAATCTTGCACCTGCCGCATATCCGAGCTGTCCAAATCACTAATCGCGTTGTCGAACCTGACGCTGAACTTCGCCCCCTCGCCCTCTTCGCCCTCCTCGACATCGCCCCTGATCGTCACCCCCGCAATATCCGTCAGCAGCTTCCCATCCTCCGCAACCTCCTCCGCAACTGTCTCCTTTGTAACACTTTCCACCTCCCCCGCGACCGTCTCTTTTGTAACACTCGCATCCGCAAGCTCCGCCACGACAGCCTCCACAACCGCATCCTCCTTTGGCGTCTCGCCCTCACTCTCGCCATCGAAGTCGATCCCGCTAAGGGTCAGCGCAAAGAACACAATCGAGATAAACCAAAACAGCTTCGCCGGAAACACATACCGCACAATCCGCCCCGCGTAGAACTCCGTCGTGAGCCGCCCGGGAAACGCGATCAGATACCACAGCGTGGTGAACACCTTGTTGTCCCAAGCCAGGATAGTGTCAAATGATACACCCACTATCTCCCGCATCCGGTGGTTGGTGCCGGCGGTGATCTCCTGCCCGCAGATGTGGCAGTACCTCCCCACGGTCGCCGTCCCGCAGTTCCTGCACACCGCCCTCACCGGCAGCGCGTTCCTGTCCCGTCTCTTCCGACTCTTCATCAGTATTTCCCCCCCCACAACCGCGCGATGCGCTCGGCATATTTGGCCTCGGCGGCGTTCCCCGCGTTGGGTTCATAGAATCGCGTCCCCTCCAACCCCGCCGGCATAAACTCCTGATCGACGAACCCGCCCTCGAAGTCGTGCGCATACTTATACCCCTTGTGGTAGTCCAAATCCTTCATCAGCTTCGTGGGGGCGTTGCGAATATGCAGCGGCACGGGCCGATTGGTGGTGTCGCCATTCACAAATGCCATCGCCCTGTCGATAGCCGCGTATGCCGCGTTGCTCTTGGGCGAGTTCGCCAGATAGAGCGTCGCCTCGGCCAGCACTATCCGCGCCTCGGGCATCCCGATCTTGTGTACGATGTCGAAGGCCGCGTTGGCCATCAGCAGCGCGTTGGGGTTCGCCAACCCGATATCCTCCGCCGCCAAAATCGCCAACCGCCGCGCCACGAACCTCGGCTCCTCACCCCCCGCCAACATCCGCGCCAGATAGTATATCGCCGCGTTGGGGTCGCTGCCCCGCACACTCTTGATGAACGCCGAGATGACGTCGTAGTGCTGCTCTCCGTTCTTGTCATACAGCGCGATGTTCTGCTGCAACGCATCTGTCACCGCCTCGTCCGAGATCGTGATCGCCCCCTCCGTCGCCGCGGCCAGAATATCCAAGATGTTGAGCAACTTGCGCGCGTCCCCCCCCGAAAAGCGAAACA
Source organism: Alistipes sp. (assembly GCA_031285405.1). GTDB lineage: Bacteria > Bacteroidota > Bacteroidia > Bacteroidales > Rikenellaceae > UBA940. The sequence goes on along the minus strand of JAITWH010000001.1, from coordinate 8,628 downwards.
ACGCCTCCGTTTCAACCACCTCCACCCCCCGCTCGCGAAGCTCCACGTCGGTAGTCACCGCGCGATCCAACAACACCTGCAACTCGGAGTCGTCCATAGGCTTGAGAACGTAGACCTGACAGCGCGACAGCAGCGGCGAGATCACCTCGAACGACGGGTTCTCCGTGGTGGCGCCAATCAGCGTGATCGTCCCCTGCTCCACCGCGCCCAACAGCGAATCCTGCTGACTCTTGTTGAACCGATGGATTTCGTCGATAAACAGAAACGGCGACGGCGTGTTGAAGAACTGCTGCTTGCGCGCGCTGTCGATGGCCTCTCTCACATCCTTGACCCCCGCCGCGACGGCGCTTAGCGTGTAGAAAGGCCGCTGAAGGGTGTTTGCAACGAGCCGCGCCAGCGTGGTTTTCCCCACTCCGGGTGGCCCCCACAGAATAAACGACGGCACATTACCCGTCTCCATGAAACGACGAAACACCCCGCTCTTTCCCACGAGGTGCTCCTGCCCGATATACTCTTCGAGCGTCTGCGGCCTAAGCCGCTCGGCCAATGGTCTGCTCATAACGCCCAAAATTAGGTAAAATTATCGAGGTTTTCGCAACTGCCGGCGCGGATTATTCGGAAACCACCCCTTAGCAACCCGCGTCCGCTGAGCAAAAACCTCATGAATACTCCAAAGGCAAGTAAACCCCGTGACCCCAAGAAGAGCCGAACCCACAACCCCGCGAACGACCACCGCCCCCGCCAGAGCCGCCAACCCGGCCACAAGAAACACCCACCACACCCGAACCCCGAAGTGGTACTCCCCACGGATGACAATCGGGTGGAACATCCCGATAATGGCAAATGTCCCCAACCCGATCACCACCCCCGTAAGGTTGTAACTCTCAATAAAACTCATCGAATCAACTTTTCCAGAGTAGAGGTAGTCTTAGCAATCTCCGCATCCGACAAGGCAATGTTTTTAAGCGAGCCGCTAAGATACAGCTCATAGGCATACAGGTCGATCATCCCATGGCCCGAAAGGTTGAACACAATGGTCTTGCTCACACCCTCTTCCATAGCCCGCTCGGCCTCCAAAATAGCCGCGCGAATCGCATGCGTCGACTCGGGCGCGGGAATAATCCCCTCGGTCTTGGCAAACAGCACCCCCGCCGCCAGCGACTCCACCTGGTCGATATCCACCGCCTCGAACAACCCGTCTCTGAGCAGCTGACTCGCCACGGTGCCCGCCCCATGGTAGCGCAACCCCCCCGCGTGAATGTCGGCGGGATGAAAATCGTGCCCCAAAGTGTACATCGGAATCAGCGGAGTCAATCCCGCCAGGTCGCCGAAGTCGTACTGAAACTCACCCCTCGTGAGCTTCGGACAGCTTGTAGGCTCGGCTGCGATCAACCGCGTCTTGCGCCCCTTCGTAAGGTTCTCGCGCAGGAACGGATATGCGATCCCGCCGAAGTTCGACCCGCCGCCAAAGCAGCCGATCACCACGTCGGGGTAGTCGCCCACCATCTCGAACTGCCGCAACACCTCCTCGCCGATGATCGTCTGGTGCATCGACACATGGTTCATAACACTGCCCAGACAGTACCTCGCATCCTCGTTCTTCAGCACCATCTCCACCGCCTCGGAGATAGCCGTCCCCAGCGAACCCCCATCGTTAGGGTCGGCGGCAAGGGCTGCGCGCCCGGCGTCGGTTGTGTCGCTCGGCGAGGCAAACACATCGGCACCCCACGTGTTCATCATCAACTTGCGATAGGGCTTCTGGTTGTAGCTCACCTTCACCATGTAGACCCTCAGGTCGAGCCCGAACATCTCGGCGGCCATCGACATCGCCGACCCCCACTGTCCGCCCCCCGTCTCGGTGGTCATTCGGTGCAGCCCCTGCTTGGCGGCGTAGTATGCCTGCGGCACGGCGCTGTTGGGCTTGTGCGAACCGGCGGGCGACACACTCTCGTTCTTGAAGTATATCTTCACCCCGTCGCTCAACCCCAGAGCCTTCTCCAGCTCTGTCGCCCGCACCAGCGGAGTACACCTCCATATCCGATAGATATCCTGCACCCGCTCGGGAATGTCGATCCACCGCTCGGTCGAGAACTCCTGGTCGACCAGCTCCTCGACGAAAATCCGGTTCATCAGCTCCTTCGAGACGGGCTCCTTGGTGCCCGGGTGTAGCATCGGCAGCGGCCTGTTGGGCATGTCGGCCACGATGTTGTACCATTGCCGCGGCAGCTCGCTGTCCGGCAGTACGATCTTCTTTGTCTTCATAGCTTTAAAATTTAGAAATTTAGGAATTTATAGATTTAAAAATTATTCTGCGTAGCTAATTTTCAATTTTCAACTTTCAATTTTCAATTAAAAAAGCCCGCTGTCCAAAAGACAACAGGCTTAATAAATTTTATGGGTATACACACAAAAATTAGTCGCGCCGCTGTCCGTCGAACAGTTGCCACCACCAATTCCGTATGTTCATCGTTTTCACTCGTGCGATACTTTCTGGGGACAAAGGTAAAAACAAAATGTTAAAAAACAAAACTTTTTTGTGAAATTTTCATAGCCTCCACAAAAATCGCGTCGAGAGACCTTATGAGCGGCCCGCCACAAAAAAGAGACAAAAAAATAGTCCGAAACGCTTGCATTTCGCGAAAGTTTTTCATATGTTTGTCCTTTAGTGTGGCAACTGAAAGCCATCCATAGACCCCGCCCGACCCCCTATGAAGTGGTTAGTTTTGATGCTGTTTTTCGCGGCGCTCCTGGCCGACGCCTATATCTACCGGAGTCTTATCGTCCGGCACTTCCGCCGTCTTCCCGCGCGCGCGACCTACCTTCTATTTGCCATTGTGACCGACGGAGCGGCCCTCACCGCGCTGATGCTCTACGGCGCGGCGTCCGATCGCGGCTCGGCCGGAGTGGTGACGGTCATGTGGCTCGTGTGGCTATTTTTCCTCACGCTGCTCCCCAAACTCCTCTACACCCTCGGCGGCGTGGCCGACGCGCTGACGAGACTCGCAACCCGACGCCGAAGCGTGATCTTCAGGGCGTTGGCATCGGCGCTGGGAGTCGTAATGATGGTAGTGATGGTGTGCGGAGCCACGACGGGACGCACGAAGACAAGGGTCACCGAGGTCGAAATCTGCTCCGACCGCGTGCCCGAGGCGTTCGACGGCTACCGCATAGCGCAGATCTCCGACGTCCACCTCGGCACGATGCTCAACGCCGAGAGGCAGACCGGCCGATTGGTCGAAAAGATAAACTCGCTCGGCGCCGACATGGTTGTCAACACGGGCGACCTGGTGAACCTCACCAACGACGAACTAACCCCCGAACTGACCGAAATCCTGTCGAGGCTCGCCCCCCCCGACGGAGTATGGAGCGTCTGGGGCAACCACGACCTGGGGTTCTACATCCGCAACGGCGCGGAGCTGACACCCGAGGAGAACTTCCGCCGCCTCGCGGAAAAGGTGCGCGGCGCGGGATGGAGGGTACTCTCCGACAGCTCGACGTGGATCACCCGCGGCGGCGACTCGATCCTGCTCACGGGAGTCGACTACCCGAGCTCGGGCCGCCACAACGGCCACAACTCTGCGCTGGCCGGAGCCGACCTCGACGCCGCCTTCGCCGAGGCGACATCCGCAAAGGCGGCAGGCCACGACCCCTTCAACATAGTGCTCGCTCACACCCCCCTCCTCTGGAACGACATCACCGAGCGGGGCGGGGGAGACCTAACGCTATCGGGCCACACCCACTCGATGCAGACCAAACTCAACCTGCTCGGCTACAAATGGTCACCCGCCCGACAGATGTACGCACACTGGAGCGGCCGCTACGAAAAACCTGCGAACGAAAAAAACGCAAAAACAAGCGCGGAGGCTGAGCAACAGCAAATTGAGAAAAAAGACCAAGAAAATGATAAAAAACCGGTGCTCTACATCAACGATGGCATAGGATGTGTGGGATATCCCATGCGTATAGGAGCACGAGGTGAGATAACGCTCTTTACATTGAAGAAACGATGCGAATAATTCTATCTGCGGCGATCTCCGCCGACGGCTACCTTGATGATTTCGGGGGTGAGAGGTTGATCCTCTCGTCGCCCGAGGATTGGCGTGCCATCTACACTCTGCGCGCCGAGTGCGACGCCGTGCTGGCCGGAGCCGAGACTCTGCGCCAGGACAACCCCTCGTTCGTGATCCGCGACCCCAAGCTGCGCAAGAAGCGCGTGTCCGAGGGTCGTTCGGCCGACATCATGAAGGTCACGGTGAGCGGCAGCGGCAACCTCGACCCCAAGCTCAAGTTCTTCACCGAGGGCAAGGGCGAGAAGGTCGTCTTCACCCACGGCACCGTGTCGGACGAGCTGTCGGAGGTGGCCACGGTCATCTCGCGACCCGAGCTCACCGCCACGATCATCCTCAATCAGCTGCGAAAGATGGAGGTGGGAACCCTGCTCGTCGAGGGTGGCAGCAGCGTCCTCTCGATGTTCCTCAGGGAGCGCAGCTGGGACGAGTTCCGTCTGGGAGTGGCCCCGATCTTCGTGGGCGACGAACGTGCCGCAAGATTGGTGTTGGACGGCGACTACCCGCCCATGACCCTCGTGCGCACCGAGAGCTTGGGTCAAACGGCGGTGCTGCACTTCGTCAACCGCTCGCAATACCGTGTCGACTGCAACTACATCATGCGCGCGCTCCACAACTCGCAGAACTGCGGCATGGACGAAAAACGCTATCGTGTGGGGGCGGTGATAACTACCCTCGACGGCGAGGAGTTCGACGGCTTCACCGGAGAGACCGACCCGTTGGATCACGCCGAGGAGGTGGCCGTCAACAAGGCCCTCGCCGCGGGAGCCGACCTCAAAGGGGCGACGATCTACTGCACGGTGGAACCCTGCTCCAACCGCAAGTCCAAACCGATGTCGTGCTCCGACATCATAATCCGCCACGGCTTCTCCCGCGTGGTGTTTGCCCTGAGGGAGCCCGACCGCTTCATCCGATGCGTGGGAGTGCGTCGACTCACCGACGCCGGCATCGAGGTGAACGAGATCTCGGCCTACGCGGCCGACGTGCTGCGCATCAATTCGCACGTTCTGTAAGTGCCCGAAAGTGACCGATCGTAAGCTCTGTAAGTGACCGACCTCCATCCCCAACCCGTCGAAGTCCCCAAGGAGAGACTTTGGACGCGCAGCTATGTTCTCATCTGCATAGCCAACTTCATGATGTGCTTCGCGTTCTACACGCTGGTGCCCACGCTGCCTTTCTATCTGGGCGACGTCTTCGGCGCGGGCCGTACGACGATCGGGGTCATTCTCTCGTGCTACACCGTCGCGGTGCTCTGCGTACGCCCCTTCGCGGGATGGATCGCCGACACCTTCGCCCGAAAACCGTTGTACGTCGCCGCCTACTTCCTCTTCATCTCCTTCTTCGTGGGCTACCTCGCTGCGGGAACGCTGCTTCTGTTCGGCCTCCTCAGGGTGATGCACGGAGTGATGTTCGGCCTCGTCACCACCACGGGCAACACCTTGGTGATCGACATCATGCCCTCGTCCCGACGCGGCGAGGGGCTGGGCTACTACGGGGTGATGAACAACCTCGCGATGAGCATCGGCCCGATGGTGGGGCTGTTCGTGATGACCTCGGGCAACTACGACGTGATTTTTTACTCGGCCCTCGCGTCGGGCGGCATAGGCATGATCTTCGCGTCGAGCATCAAGGCGCCGAGAGTGGTGCCCAAAACGTCGAACCAAGCCGTCTCCACCGACCGGTTCATACTGAAGAAAGGTCTCCCCGCCTGCGGAGCGATGCTACCGATGGCCATTCCGTGGGGCATGACGATGACCTTCATAGCGATGCACGCGGGAGAGTTGGGACTCACCGCCAACACCGGATACTTCTTCACCGTGATGGCCGCCGGACTGATCATCTCGCGAATAGGCTCGGGAAAAAGGGTCGACCGCGGGCAGATCACCCAGGTGATCACCCAAGGAATGTTGATAGTCTTCGTGGGGATAGTGTGCGAGGCGTTTCTCGGAGTGGCGGCGGGCTACAACCTCACGGCCGGCTACGCGCTCTACTTCGCCGCCGCGTTCTTCATCGGCTTCGGCTTCGGCACGATCTTCCCTGCCTCCAACACGCTGTTCGTCAACCTTGCGCCCAACGACCGCCGCGCCACCGCCAACGCGACCTATCTGACGGGCTGGGACGTGGGCATAGGCCTCGGAATGTTTTTCGGCGGCCGCATAGCCGAACGCTGGGGCCTCAGCACAATCTACTGGGTCGACATAGCACTCGCGGCCTTCGCCCTCCTCTGGTTCACCCTCTACGTCACCCCCCACTTCCAACGCCACCGCCTAAGGTAGTCGCCACCGCCTCCGATAACCAATCCCTCAAAAAAAATCCCACCTCTCGTCGTACGAGGCAGGATTTCTTGAGGAGTATGACAAGGCTATCGAGCCGCTGCTGCTAACAATCCGGACTCTTCCGTGGTTTCGGTCTCTTCAGGGGTCTTGACATCGTCAACCTCCTCGTCCGGACTCATCTGGTACGGGCGCACCGGCAGGGAGTTAGACACATACAGCCACACGGTGCTCCAGTCGGAGTATTGACCGTTTTTATACGCCCTGCACTTCACCGGATAAGTTTCGCTGGTGCGACCGTAAGGCAGGGAAGGTGCATTGAAATATGTAGCGTTCGGGCCAACGGTCGCATTCAGACTGCCGCTGTCCCACGAGTACGTAGCACCTGAGACCATGCCTCCGCTTATGCCCACAGCCACATTCGCTCCTGGCAAAACCCAGTAGGCGACATCGCCGGCCTGCGCCCCGATCCATTGTTGCTCCGTGACCCCCAATAATTGCCCACCTGAAGCCGACAATGTGGGTTTAGCCGGCTTGGGAGCAATGAGATTGACTGTCATAGAGACCGGATACATAGTCCCGTTCGGCAACCTGAAGTTCGCCGTTAATGTGTAGCTACCGTAGGCGGTGAATTTGATGGTTAGAGAAGGATTGTTAAGTCCGTTTGTTGAGGTGTATGTGGTGGGAGAAACCGTCCAGCCATTGAAAGTTATACCCGCCGGCAGAGTAGTAGTTGGTGTGTTGTACGTCACATTTGTGTTAATCGCAGGGGCAGCTGGGCCGGAAATGACAAGCAAGCTCATTGGATCGACAACAGTATACGTTTTAGACTGATAAAATTGACCCCAATACTGATAGAATTCAGGCATGATGCCATCCTTAAATGAGCTCCAATAATATGTTAGATTCCCTTTTACTTCATATATTCCTGGTTCAGAGAATGTATGTTCCATGCTGATTGGGCCCCTCAGACTATTTTCATATTCCGGAATATAGGCCTTAAGATCATCTAAATAGCTATTGGCGACCTTAACCCCGATGGCCACTCCGATGAAAGCAACATCCGGATGGTATGGGATCGTTACACCCGTAGGAACATACTCAAAAGAGTAGCTTTTGTCAATATACAGAATATCACCTGGCTCCAAATCGGGGCCGGTTAAGACACCTCCTGTTTCAGATTCATACCACACCTCTTTCAACCCTCGCGTTTGAGGACCGTTTCCCAAGCCTTCCAAATCTTCAGGGATTACTATTTCTTTAACGGCAGGTTCGATCACCGGATCGGGACTACACCCGACAAATGTCAGCATCGTACACACACACACACACACACACACAGGCAGTTACAACATTTCTTTTCATGATTCGATAATTTTTTAAGATTAAATTTCAACGGTTTTGTCAGAATAGAATTAGAACTTAACACCTAATCCCAAAGAGAGCCCAAAATTCTCGCTCCCATTTTTAGCGAACTTCTTGCTGTAAAATACCGCCGGCTCAAAGAACACATTATCAGCAAGAAACCAATCATAGCCGACCGATACTTTACCATGCGAGCCGAAATCCGAGTCACCACTTGTCTGCCCGATATAATCGACACCGGCAAACAAATTGCCGACGGGATAATAACGAACTCCCGCGCCGAATCCAAAAGAAGATGTCGAATCGTCCAGATAGCTCCATTTTTCGTAGTTAAATGACACCACAGCGTTGACAGCTAATTTGTCGAAGATAAAATAGCCGGCTTGGGCAGTGACATCGAAGTCGGTGACCGACAGTTTTTCGTCTGGCTGTCTCGGATTGTCGTTCTGGGATAAGCGGTTGAATTCCAACCCCGAAACATTCGCATTGACGACCCAGTCCCCCTTCCTGAAGCCCTGAGCATTAGCATTAGTAGCCGCCGCCAGCGCAATAAACACCAAACCGACGGACAATAAAATTACTTTTTTCATGACAGTTGTTTTTAGTAGTTAGTTTTTTTTGAGATTTGTGTTTGCGCCACGTTTTTTAGCAAAACGCTTCAAGATACGTTTCAACAGAGCATTTTCAGCCTGCATTTCAGCAAGCCAAAAACCCTCACAGGCCACGCCAACCGGCACCCACCGGCGCGGCCAACTCAAGGCAGAATCAAAACATTTTTCACGACAGCTTCAGGTTAATGTTTTAGGTTCAAGATAACTTTACAAAGTAATTATCTTTGTAAGTTATTGTTGGACAATGAGAAACAAGTACATAAAAGTTACGCACATTTCTGAGCGCAAAACGCGCGAGATAATTCGTCTTTT
>JAITWH010000025.1 GCA_031285405.1 Alistipes sp. | reverse complement strand
CGGCGACGGTTTGACCGATTTCATCGCCTATAACGGCGGCAGCACAAACTACCAGAATGCCGCCTATATCAACACCGGCAACATGCAGCTATACAGCATAATAACAACCACCGCCTCTGAAATAAGAAACCAACTCGCCCCCTGCCATTTCAACCAACCTGCCGCCACCGAAGCCCCCGCAATTTTCACCTTTTGCGCCGACATCCGCCGCTTCTCCCGCTGGTGCGAACTCCGAAAAACCACCCCCCAATACGACAATTTCGTCTGGTTCCTCAGCGCCATGACCGACGCCACACTCGCCTCACAAAACCTCTCGCTTGAGGCCGCGGCCCACGACCTGGGCATCTGCTACCTCGGCACCACGCTCTACAACGCACCGGAAATCTCTGACATTCTGCAACTTCCCTCCGGCGTAATCCCCATCATGGCGGTCGCATGCGGCTACCCCTCCGACCCCAACATCCCCCTGACCGACCGCCTCCCCCTCGAAGCGGTCACCCACCAAGACGTATACCACGACCCGACCGACGCCGAGATCGAAAACTTCTGGACCCAAAGAGAAAACTCCGAAGAGACGCAAGAGCTCAAGCAACAAAACGCCCTCCCAACCCTCGCCCACATCTTCACTGAGCGACGCTACCGCGGCGACGACAACCGCCATTTCTCCAAAAAATACTTCGACGAACTCACCCGCAAAGGCTTCTTCAACCACGAATTCAACCAATGACCCCCCAAGCACAAAAAATCATAACCACCCTCGGAACGCTCGCCCTAACAGCGCTCCTCACCATCTCTTGCAGCACCACCCGAACCCTGCAAGAGGGCGACTACCTCCTAAAAAGCAACAAAATCTCCACCGACCCCCAAACTCCCCGCCGAGAGAGAATAACCGCCGGCGAGCTCGACCGCTACGTGCTCCAGTCGCCCAACCGCCGCTTCCTCGGCACCAACCTCTACACCTGGCTCTGGGCGCAGGCCGACCCAAAAAAGGAGAACGGCTGGAACAACTTCCTGCGAGGAGCCGGCGAACAACCTGTCATCTGGGAACCCGCCAAGACCACCCGCTCCACCGAAAATCTCCGCACCTACATAGCGTCGCGCGGCTTCTTCTCCGGCTCGGCCGACGCCCGCGTCGACACTCTCCGCCGCCAAAAAGTAAAAATATCGTACGCAGTCCGCCAGGGCCCCCCGTCACACATCGGTCAGATAAAATATACCTTCCGCGACACCCTCCTGCGCGACATAGTGATGGCCGACAGCTCGGCGACGCTGCTCCACCGCGGCGACATCTTCGACACCGGAGTGATGGACGACGAGCGCATCCGCATCACCTCCAACCTCCGCAACCGCGGCTACTACAACTTCAACGTCGGCCACATCACCTACATCGCCGACTCGGTCGGGTCGGGCGGCCCGTCGGGCAGAGGCACGATCGACCTTGAGATGGTCATCCGTCGCAACCTCGACGGCTACACCGAGGACGGCACCCCCATCTACGCCGACCACCGCGTCTACCGCCTCGGCCAGATTTTCGTCCACTCCGACTACGACCCGCTCGCCGACGCCGCCACCGCCCGACGCCTCGATACGCTTCAGGCTCACAATCTTAACATAGTCTACGACGGCCGCCAACAGGTGTGGGCACGACTGCTCCGGCGCGCCGTCGACCTGTACAGCGACTCGCTCTACTCCGCGTCCAGCGTCGAGGCGACCTCGGCCGAGCTGATGCGCCTCGGGGCGTTCCGCAGTGTGAGCGTGTTGTTCAACCCCGTTCCGGGCACCGACCTGCTCAACTGCGACATCCGCTGCGTGCCGGCGCTGAGGCAAAGTTTCAGCTTCGATCTGGAGGGCAGCACCACCTCCCGATTCTACGGACTGCGCCCCACTCTCGGCTACCAAAACCGCAACGCTTTTCGCGGCGCCGAACTCCTTTCCGCCTCACTCACAGGAGGTTTCGAATTCATAAAGCCGGGCGACCAGCGCACCGACAACCGAAAACTCTCCTACGAGTTGGGCGCCACGGTGTCGCTGTCGTTCCCGCGATTCGTCTTCTGGGCGGCGGAGAGCAATCGCAAGATCAAGACCCCGCTATCAACTCTCTCGCTGTCAGCCAACTGGCAGGATCGCGCCTTCTATTCGCGTACACTTTTCGGACTCAATTGGGGTTACAGCTGGCGGATGCGGCGATTCGAGAACTTCACGCTGCGGCCCGTCGACATCAGTCTGGTGAGGATGGGATACCTCGACCCAACGTTCAAAGAGTGGCTGAACAACCCCTACTTAGTGTCGAGTTACAACGACCAATTGATCGCCGGAATCTCGGCGTCGTATGTCTACAACGACCAGCCGCGCAGCCTCACCGGCAATGCTACCGTGCTGAGAGTCAACGCCGAAACCACCGGCAACATGTTCAGCGGATTGGTGCGTCTGGTCGGCACTCGACCCGTCGCGGGGGGCGATCACTACAACATTTTCGGAATCCAATTCTCGCAATATGTGCGCGGCGACGTGAGCTTCAGCCAGCGTTTCATGCTGGGCGAAAAGACAGCTTTTGCCTACCGAGTGCAGGCCGGCGCGATCTACTCCTACGGCAATTCGAGCTCGATCTCGCCACCCTCCGATAAGCAGTTTTTCGCGGGTGGAGTGAACTCTATGCGGGGTTGGGCGGTTCGGACGCTGGGTCCGGGGACGGTGCCTTATGAGAAAAAGTCGGGGTATCCGGTGCAGATGGGCGATGTGAAGATGGAGGCCAATGTGGAGTTCCGTTTTCCGGTGATGCGGCAGGTGGGCGGGGCGCTGTTTTTCGATGCCGGCAACATCTGGTTTATGCGTTCGAAGCCTACGGAATATCCTGATACTGCGGTGTTTAGGCTTCGGAGTTTCTATCGCCAACTTGGGCTCGACGGCGGAATCGGGGCGCGGGTCGATGTGGGTGTGGTGGTGCTGAGATTGGATTGGGGGATTCAGTTGCATACCCCCGGGAGGCCTGCCGGCGAGCGGTGGATTCGCGATTTTCGGTGGGATAATACCGCCCTTAGTTTTGGGGTCGGGTATCCTTTTTAGAGAGAATTTTTAGGGAATTTGGGGAATTTTTGGGTCTACCGTGTAAAAAAGCGTTACCTATGTAACGCTTTTTTTTGGCCGTGTGTTACCTATGTAACGGTTTTTTTTTGGTGAGTGTTACCGATGTAACGGTTTTTTTGGGGTGGTGTTACCGATGTAACACTTTTTTTAATTGAAAATTGAGAGTTGAAAATTGAAAATGGGCTAACGCGGTATTTTGGATTGCTTCGTCGCTTTGCTCCTCGCAATGACGGGTGGCGGATTTTGGCTACGCAAAAATAAATCGCTGCCGGCGTTCCGGCTTTTTATAGTAGGGTGTTTAGGGCGTTGTAGGTTAGGTCTTGGAAATTGGGTTCTACGAAGGTTACTCCGTTGAGTCTTTCGAGGGTCTCGGCTTCGGTCGAGGTCGATAGTGCCACTACTTTTATTCCCGCGGCGTGGGCTGCCTCGATTCCGGCTATGGCGTCCTCGAAGACGAAGCACTCGTCGGCAGGCAGGTCGAGCTCCTGCAGCGCGCGCAGGTAGATGTCCGGTGCGGGTTTTGCGCGGCGCACCATCTCGGAGTTGACCAACACGTCGAAGTAGGCGCGGATGCCGAGGCCGTCGAGCACGAAGTCGAGGTTGGCCTGGATGGCAGAGGTGCCCACCGCTAACTTTACTCCGTTGGCCTTCAGGTCGTTGAGTAGCGGGATGAGTCCCTTTGCCGGAGCGAGCATCGGGGCGAACATCTCGCGGTAGAGCGCCTCCTTTTCGCGTGCGAGGGCGTCGACTCCGACTCTGGCGACGATCTCGGGTGGGAAGACCGCCGCGAAGATCTCGGCGTTGCCCATGCCGTTGAACGACATGACGTGCTCCTCGTCGAAATCGACTCCGTAGCGACGTGCGGTGGCGCCGAACGCTCGCATATGTATCTTTAGGTTGTCGACCAGCACTCCGTCCATGTCGAATATCGCTCCTCGTAGCATTGGTTCTTGGTTTTTGAAATTAGCTACAAAGATAGTACGGAATCTTGAAAATTGTTCTAAATTTGTACGATATTTTACCTATATAATATAGAGTATGGAAAGTATGAAGAAATTGCTTTTGGGGATTGCGCTGATCGGGATGATCGGGGTGGTGAGCTCTTGTGTGGAGTCGACCGTGATTCGGGGGAATGGGCGGGTGGCTCGGGGGGCTTTTGATATTTCGGCCGACTATACGGCTTTGGAAGTTTCCAATGGGATTTTGGTGGAGTTTTTGGCTCCGGTTTCGGAAGGTGTTTCGGGGGCTGGGGCTGCTGAGGGAGCTGTTTTGGAGGCTTCGGCGGGCTCGGTTTCGGGGACTGTTTCTGGCTCGGTTTCGGGGTTGGTCGAGGGGGTTATTGTGGCCGACGAGGAGGTGCTGGAGCATGTGGCGATTGTGGAGGAGGATGGGGTGGTGAAGGTGTCGTATGAGCCTTTTGTGTCGGTGCGGGCAGATGTTAAAACGGTGGTTACCATGCCGTTGAGTCGGGCGTTGGTGCGTTTGGACGCGGAGTCGGCGGGGCGGATTGTGAGCGAGGTGCGGATTGTGGCGGGGGAGCTTTCGGTGGAGTGTTCGTCGGCCGGGGAGGTGGAGCTGGATATCGACGCTGAGCGGTTGGCCGTGGAGTTGGATAGTGCGGCTAATTTTCGGGGGAACCTGTCGGTGCGGAACCTTTTTGTGGAGATGGATAGTGCTTCGCGGTGTGCCGTGGATGGGCGGGCCGACTATCTGGAGGTCGAGGCGGATAGTGCGGCTAATTTTCGGGGGATCGGGTTGGTTTGTGGGCGAGTCGATGCCGATGCTTCGAGTGCGGGGGATGTTGAAGTGACTGTTACCGAGGAGCTTAATGCGCGGGCTTCGAGTGGCGGGGCGGTTCGGTATAAGGGGGGGCCGGTGGTGGTTCGGCGGGAGAGTTCGAGTGGGGGAGTGGTGAGGGAGATTTGATTTATAATTGAAAGTTGAGAATTGAAAATTGAAAATGGCCGGAACGCCGGCGGCGGATTTTACCACCCCGTCCGCTTCGCGGACACCCCTCCACGGGAGGGGAACTGCTAACGCGGTATCTGGATTGCTTCGCTTTGCTCGCAATGACGGAGGGGTGGGGGATTTCTGAAGTTTTTTATTTTTAGATTTTTTCATTTGTGAATTTCTACATTTTTTTGGTTTTTTTTATTTTTTTGGGGTTATGACTCTTCCGGAGAAGACTGTGGAGCGGCTTAGTGAGTATCGGCGATCGTTGGCGGATTGTGCGGATGGGGGGATTACGCATATTTTTTCGCATGTGCTGGCCGGTTTGCATGGTATTACGGCGGTGCAGGTGAGGCGCGATCTGATGCTGATCGGGTTTTCGAGCGACACCAAAAAGGGGTATGATGTGCGGGTGTTGGCCGATTTTATTTCGTCGATTCTGGACAGTCCCGTGCCCGCGAACATTGCCATCATTGGGATGGGGCATCTGGGGCGAGCTATTACTAAGTACTTTAACAGCAAGGATTTGAAGCTTAAAATTATTGCGGCTTTTGATGTCGATCCGGCGAAGGTGGGGCGAGAAATTGCAGGGGTCGAGTGTCACGATATGGGCTGTTTTGAGCGGATGGTGGGCGAGCTGGATATCAATATGGTGGTCGTGTCGACGCCGCGCGATGTGGCGGGCGAGCTGGTGCTGCCGATTATCAATGCCGGGATTAAGGGGGTTCTGAATTTTACCTCGCGGCCGCTGAATTTTCCGCGGGGCATTGTCGTTGAAAATCATGATATTACTACTATGTTGGAGAAGGTGGCTTATTTTGTTAAGGAGGGAGAGGAGTAGGGTTTTGGGGGTTGGGGTGTTGCGGCTTGTGGGGGTTTGAGGTGGTTTTTGTGAGTTTTTTTGTGGGGTTAAGTTGTTGTAAATGAGGGTTTTTCGAGATATGGGAGAGTTGCCGGAGTTTCGGAATCCGGTGGTGACCGTCGGGTCGTTCGATGGGGTGCATAGGGGGCATCTGTATCTTCTGAGTGTGTTGCGTGAGAGGGCGCAAATGCTTGGGGGTGAGGTGGTTGTGGTTACTTTTGGGGTTCATCCTCGGCGGGTTTTGGAAGGGGCTTCGGGGGAGGTTGGCGGAGTTTCTGGATCGGATTTTGAGGCTTCGGGGGAGTTGCGGTTGTTGACTTCGAATGAGGAGAAGGTGCGGCTTTTGGAGGCTGCGGGGGTTGATAATCTGATAGTTATGCCGTTTGATGCGGAGGTGGCGGCGTGGTCGGCGGAGGAGTTTGTGCGCGATTTTTTGGTTGGGCGGGTTGGTGTTCGCGAGCTGGTGGTGGGGTATAATCATCGTTTGGGGCGCGGGCGTGAGGGGGGTGTGGAAGAGCTTGGGGCTCTGGGGGTTAAGTATGGGTTTGGGGTTTTTGAGGTGGGGCGGTTTGGGAGTCGGAACGCCGACGGCGATTTTGGCTACGCGGATGGGTTAGGGGAGGATTTTGGTGGTTCTGGTTGCGTGGAGAAGATCTCTTCGACGGCGATTCGGGAGGCGTTGGATCGGGGGGATTTGGCCTTGGCAGAGTGGATGTTGGGGCGGCGGATAATTGAAAGTTGAGAATTGAAAATGAGGGGCTGCGCGTTTTTAATTGATAATTGATAATGGATAATTGGGCTACGCGGGGTTTAATTTGAAAATTGGGGCTACGTGGGTGGGAATGCCGGTGGCGGATTTTGCTACGCAGAAGCCTATATGGTAGATCCCTCGTCGGAGCTTTGCTCCTCTGTCGGGATGACAGGTTTTATGCTACGCGTAATTCTGGATTGCTCGGCGCTTTCAGCTCGGCAGTTTTTCGCTGCCTACGCCCTCGCAATGACGGGGGGCTTTTTCTGAGTGAAAAGTGAAAAACTAAAAGTGAAAAGTTGGGGTGTGCTTCGCACGTATTTTAATTTTGCGTAGCTAAAAATCGCTGCCGGCGTTCCGGCCTGGATTGCTTCGCCTTTGGCTCGCAATGACGGGGGGGGCGTTAGCCTAATTATCAATTATCCATTTTTAATTATCAATTGTCAATTATTTTGGGGTGGGGTGGTTGAAATTTGGGTTTTGGGGTTGGGGATTTGGTAGGTATTTGTATCTTTGTGATACTAATATACTCAAATAACTACTGCCTATGTTGCAAAACTTGTGATTGGAATCGAACTCTTAGAAGTTGTTTAAAATTCCCTACTCTCGCGCTTTTCGCCTCCGAATCGGCGCTTTTTCCACCCGTCTCATTCGCCGTAGGAACCCCTATGCCTCGTTCGGCGGGCGAAAAAATCTCTCGATCGGAGGCAAAAATCGCTTTGGTCGGGAAATTTAAACAACTTCTTAAAAAACTACACCAACCTAAATAATTATGAAACTAAAAACTATCTTAACTCATTCGATGCGTGTGAGGGCATTTCGGATCGTGGCTCTGTCCGCTGTGCTTTTGTGCGTTTGTCTTTTTCAGAATGTGGCGCTCGTCGCAGCGCCGGCCGACTCTTTCGCAGCGGCACAACAACAGAGGACGATCTCGGGAACGGTCGTGGATGAGGCAGGAGGGCCGATCGTCGGCGCCAGCGTCATTGTGACGGGAACCACTCGCGGGAGTATCACCAATGTGGATGGTACATTTTCGCTTCAGGTGAACGAGGGCGATGTGCTGGAGATCAGCTATATCGGCTACGTGAAAGGGGCGGTTGTGGTGGACAGTCGGAGCGATTACAGAGTCGTCATGCAGCAGGATACGCAGCAGTTGGACGAGGTGGTGGTGATTGGCTACGGGACCGCACGCAAACGAGATGTGGCCGGAGCCATTGCGGTGATGTCGAACAAGGACCTCGATATCGGCTCGGTGACCAATGTTCAGAATCTTTTTCAAGGCAGATTGGCGGGGGTGTCGGTGTCGTCGTCGGGCGTTCCAGGGGAGGCCCCTTCGGTGCGTGTGAGAGGGGTGGGGACTCTTAGCGACAACACTCCGCTGTATGTGATTGACGGTATTCCGACCAAGAGTGAGATCGCCACGCAGATCAATCCCGCGAGTATCGAGAATGTGCAGGTGTTGCGAGATGCGGCTTCGGCATCTATCTATGGAGCGCAGGCTGCCAACGGGGTGATTCTGATCACCACCAAGCAGGGCAGGGCGGGGAAGGCGCAGATCAACGTCAGCATGAACACGGGGGTGCAGATGGCTACATATCTGCCAGAGATGCTTAGCCCCCAGCAGTATGGCGAGGTGTTGTGGGACGCGATGAAGAACGCGGGGTTGACTCCGCAGCATGCTCAGTATGGAAACGGGGCGGCTCCTGTGATTCCCGACTACATTTTGCCCGACGGGGCGATGGAGGGGTCGGTCGATCTGAGTAACTACAACACGCTGGGTAATCAGTATATGCGTGCCAACAAGGCGGGGACGGATTGGCAGCAGGAGGTGTACAGGCCGGCGCAGACATTTAATTTTGGTATCACGGCGCAGGGCGGGAATGAAGATTCGAAGTACTTTGCGAGTGCGAACTATGAGTCGCGGGATGCGGTGCTGAAGTGGTCGGGGTATGATCGAATCTCGGTGATGGCGAACTCGGTGTTCACTATTGCTAAGGGGGTGAACTTCGGGCTGAATATGAATGCGAGCCAGTCTCAGTATACGGGGAGTACAAATAACGAGGATGCGGCGAAGTCTCCGGCGATCATTCCGGTGCGCGACGTGATGGGGAATTGGGCCGGCACGAAGGCGAACGGTCTGGGGGACAGGATCAACCCCGTTGCGGCGATCTATAACAACAGGCATAACGTGACAGAGAGGCAGAACTTTTTGGGTAGTGCGTTTCTGGAGATAAAGTTTGTGGACAATCTTGTGTTTAAGTCGACCGCAGGTGCTAACACGGAGAATCGTAACCACAAGCGATTCAGCCCCGTGACATATTGGAACAAGGGGGACAAGAATACTCTGGTCAACACCTTGACCCAGAATGAGACGAGGGTTCGGGAGCTTACGTGGAGCAATACGCTTACCTACTCCAATACATTTGCGGGGAGTCACACGCTTAACGTTCTGGTCGGTACGGAGGCGCGCGACAACAAAAGCGAAGAGTGGGAGGCTTCGAGGAAAGGTTTCGCGTCGGAGGATCCGGACTACTGGTATCTGGACGCGGGGGAGGATGTGGCGAGTAAAGATAACTCGGGAGAGGGGTCGGCCTACTCGTTCTTCTCGCTGTTCGGACGTGTCGACTACAACTATCGGAACAGGTACTATCTTCAGGGGGTTGTGCGGCGTGACGGCTCGTCGCGATTTGGGGCGAACAACAAATATGGTGTCTTTCCCAGCGTTAGCGCCGCGTGGCGAATCTCGGAGGAGGGCTTTATGGCCGGTCAGGGAATTTTTGACGACCTGAAGCTCAGAGTCAGCTATGGGGTGACGGGGAACTCGGACATCGGGAACTATGCCTATGCCTCGACCTACGCGTCGGTTATGACATCTATGAGCTATCCGATTACGGGTGATGTGGGCAGTGTGTCGCCCGGGCTTGCAATGACAGCGCGGGGTAACGCAAATCTGAAATGGGAGACGATCACGCAGGCCAACATCGGGTTGGATGCCGCGTTCCTTAACAACAGGTTGACTTTCTCGGTGGATGTGTACGATAAGCGGACGCGCGACATATTGCAGCGGCCGACATATCCCGGGACGGCGGGAACAGCCGACGCTCCGTATGAAAACATCGGGTCGATGCAGAACCGTGGTTGGGAGTTCAGCGCAAATTACAGGAACTCGGGGCAGAGCGATTTCGGGTACGACGTGGGGGTGATTTTGTCGGGATATCGCAACAAGGTCACGACGCTGTATGGCGGCACGGCCCTGAATAACGCACCCAACCGCACGGAGGTCGGGAGGCCCAGGTCGTTCTTCTATGGCTTTATGATCGACGGGATATTCCAGAATCAGGCGGAGGTGGATGCCCATGCAACGCAGACGGACAAGGCTGTGGGCAGGTGGAGATTCAGGGATTACGACGGCAACGGAACCATCAACGATTCGGACCGAATGATGATCGGCAGTCCGCACCCCGACTTTGAGTACTCGCTGAACGGTAGTCTGTACTACAAGAATTTCGATCTGCGGGTGTTCGTTCAGGGGAGCTATGGCAACGATATTCTGTTTGCCTCGAAGTATGGGCAGGAGGGGATCGACTTCTGGAACGACTACTTCAATAAGAGCACGCGGATTCTGGATTCGTGGAGCGAGGATAACAGGGATGCTCAATTGCCGGAGGTCAACATTCTGAACCCGAACGGCGAGGGGACTAAGGTGACATCTTATTTGGTGGAGGATGGCTCTTATCTGCGACTGAAAATGTTGGAGATCGGGTATACGCTGCCCTCGTCGCTGCTGTCGAAGGTTAAGATCAGCAATGCGAGGGTGTATGTGAGTGGCGAGAATCTCTTTACGCTGACAAAGTACAGCAATGCGGATCCCGAGGTGAGGAATGATGGCAACCATAACAACATGGGGGTCGACTATCTGACCACCGGTTTGCCTGTGGCGAGAGTGTTCTCGGTGGGATTAAGCGTGTCGTTCTAAACTTTTATTAAAATCGAAATTAGCTATGAATGCAAATATGAAGAGTAGAGTAACAGGGGGCTTGGCCGTTGCCATGGCCGGCGTGTTGTCGCTGTCGATGTCGGGGTGCTCCGACATGTTGGAGAAGAATCCGCAGGGGACGCTTAATCCGGCCGTTCTCACAACCAAAAGCACGCTCGATAAGCAGGTGATTGCGGCTTACGCTGGTTTGAACGGACATAACGGCACGGGAGACTGGTCGTCGTCGCCCGACAATATGTACTACGGAGATATGGGGGCGGGGATCATGCACAAGGGCAGCACGACGGGTGACCAGAACGGTATGCTGCTGATGGAGCAGTATAAGCCCGAAACCAATCTCGGGGTGCTTAACAACAAGTGGCGGGTGATGTATAACGGTGTGGAGCGTTGCAACGATGTGCTGCGGATACTCAATGCGAATGACATCGAGAATCTGACCGAGGCAGAGGCGAATCAGGTGGTCGCGGAGATGCGTTTTCTGAGGGGATACTACCACTTTGAAGCGAAGCAGCTGTGGGGCACGGTTCCGTATCTCGATGAAACGGTCGAAGATCCGATGAGGAGGGTGGCGAACGATCGTGATATATGGCCCGGCATCGAGGCCGATTTCGCATTTGCCATGAACAATCTGCCCGACTCGCAGGCCGAGCCAGGGAGACCGACGAGGTATGCGGCCGAGGCTTTTTTGGCGAAGGTCTATCTTTTTCAACAAAAGTATGGCGAGGCAAAGCCTCTGTTGGATGATGTGATTGCGAGTGGTAAGTATCAGCTGCATCGGAACTTCTACGACAATTTCAATCCGGAGCAGAACAACGGGGTCGAGTCGGTGTTTCAGGTTCAGACGGCGGTCAATCTGGCGGGAACGGATCTGGCGCGGGCAAACCGTGGCGGCGACCTTGCTTATCCCAACGCTCCGGACGAGCCTAATCTGAGCGGTGCGGGTTTCAATCAGCCCACGTTCGATATGGTCAATTCTTACAAGACGGATGAGAACGGGTTGCCGTTGATCGACAGCTATTATGAGACCGACTTCAAGAACGATCAGGGGGTCTACTCGCAGGGGTATCTTCCGGCCGATCCGAACCCGGGAGACACGGATCTGTTTGAGCCCGACATGACGACCCCCGTCGATCCGCGACTCGACTGGACGGTGGGACGCAGAGGGGTTCCGTTTCATGACTGGGGGGTGCATCCCGGGATGCGATGGATAAGGGATCAGCCGAGCGCGGGGCCGTATAACCAGAAAAAGTGGATAATACTGAAGTCGCAGCTGGCGAAATACTCAAATAAGAACACGGCTAAGTTCAATGCGTTGAACATCAACATTATTCGTTATGCTCAGGTGTTGTTGTGGGCCGCAGAGTGCGAGGTTGAAGTGGGCGATTTGGACAAGGCCCGGGCGTATGTGAATCAGATACGGGCGAGGGCGCGTGACGGTATCTATGTGCGACTGGGTGAGGCGGCGCCGTTTGGTGACGGGCCTGCGGCAGCCAACTACGTTGTCGACGAGTATAAGGAGTCGTGGGCGGGGCAGTCAAAAGAGTGGGCGAGGGAGCGTGTGAGATTTGAAACGCGTCTTGAATTGGCTCTGGAGGGGATGGCTTTCTTTGATCTTGTTCGCTGGGGTATTGCCGAGGAGTATCTCAATGCATACATCGCGAGGGAGAGTGAGAAGATCGAGTATCTGCGGGGGGCTGTGTTTGATGTTAATGACAGGTATCGGCCTATTCCTTTGACGCAGATTGATAATAGCTATATCGAGGGGGTTCCTACTTTGGTTCAGAATCCCGGGTATTAGTTGGCTGTGCAAAAAGAGAGAGCCCCCCCAACCGAAGGGCTCTCTCTCTCTTTCGTGTTGAAAACGGGTGCGAGGTATCTCTGTTGTGCGGAGAATGCGTGTTGCGATGGGGTGGCAGGTGGTGGCGGAGGGGCAATTCGTAAATTTATTTGCGATTGCTGTCGTCTTGTGCTATCTTTGTCCCCAATAATCTAAACAGATCTCATTATGTTTATTGGTGAAAAAGTTGTTACGGAGGGACTTACTTTTGATGATGTCCTTCTGGTGCCCGCGTACTCGGAAATGGTCGGGCGGCAGGTCGATATCACTTCGCGATTTACTCCGGGGGTTGCGATTTGTACTCCAATCGCGTCGGCGGCGATGGACACCGTCACCGAGGCAGGGCTTGCTATCGCCATTGCTCGCGAGGGGGGTATCGGGGTGGTACACAAGAATATGACCATCGCCCAGCAGGCCGCGCAGGTGCGCAAAGTGAAGAGGGCCGACAGCGGGATGATTTACGACCCGATCACCATTTTCAGGGAGCAGACCGTGGGCGACGCGCTGGCGTTGATGAGGGAGCATCGCATCGGGGGGATTCCCGTTGTGACGCCTGGGGGGAAGTTGATCGGCATCGTGACCAATCGCGACCTGAGGTTTCAGACAGACATGGCGCGTAAGATCGGCGAGGTGATGACGTCCGAAAATCTGATTACGACGCAGGATCCCGATCTGGGCAAGGCGTCGAGGATATTGTTGGAGAACAAGATCGAGAAACTGCCGGTGGTCTCGGCCGACGGGAAGTTGGTGGGGCTGCTGACATATCGCGATATCACCAAGTTGAAGGACAACCCTTTTGCGTCGAAGGATGAGAAGGGGCGTCTGCGCGTGGCTGCCGGAGTGGGTGTTACGCCTGACACGCTGGAGCGGATCGCGGCGCTGTGGGAGGCGCAGGTCGACGCGGTGGTGATCGACACGGCGCATGGGCACTCGAAGAATGTGGCCGATATGGTGCGGACAGTGAAAAAGGAGTACCCGGCGTTGGAGGTTGTGGCGGGGAACATTGCCACGGCCGAGGCGGCGAAGTATCTGATTGCGGCGGGGGCCGACGGGGTGAAGGTGGGGATTGGGCCTGGGTCGATATGCACCACGCGTGTGATCGCGGGGATTGGTGTGCCGCAGCTGACCGCTATTTATGACGTGGCGCAGGCGCTAAAGGGCAGCGGCGCGACGGTGATTGCGGATGGCGGATTGAGATACTCGGGGGATATTGTGAAGGCGATTGCCGCCGGCGCGGACTGTGTGATGGCGGGCTCGATGTTTGCCGGCACGGAGGAGTCGCCCGGGGAGACTATTATATATAACGGTCGTAAGTTTAAGTCGTATCGGGGCATGGGTTCGATGGAGGCTATGCAGCAGGGGTCGAAGGATCGCTACTTCCAGGGTGAGGTGAGCGATGCGGGGAAACTTGTGCCCGAGGGGATTGCCGCGCGGGTGCCTTTCAAGGGGACTATGGCCGAGGTGATATATCAGTTGGTCGGGGGGCTGCGGGCCGGTATGGGATATGTGGGCGCGCAGACGATCGAGCAGCTTAAGGAGGCTAAGTTTATCCGGATCACGGGGTCGGGGGTGGCCGAGAGTCATCCCCATGATGTTACAATTACTCGGGAGGCGCCTAACTATTCGAGGGGCGAGTAATGGCTGTTGTGACGCGGGATATTCCTATCAGGGTTCGGTACAATGAGACCGACCAGATGGGTATTGTGCACCACTCGAACTACATTTTTTATTACGAGGTGGCGCGTACCGAGCTGATGAGGTCGCTCGGGACGAGCTATCGCGAGATGGAGGAGCGGGGGGCGTTGTTGGTTGTGCGCGATGTGCGGTCGCACTTTATTGCGCCGGCCGTGTATGACGAGGTGCTGAATGTTCGGGTCTCTATTCGGGAGGTTCCGACGGTTAAGGTTATTTTTGACTTTGAGATATTTAGTGAGCGGGGGGTGCTGATTCATACAGGGGAGGTGGTGTTGGCTTGTGTCGATCGCGTTACTCGGCGACCTAAGCGGGCTCCGGAGTGGTTTGTCTCTATGCTGGTCTGATTTTGCGGCCTGGATTGCTTCGTCGCCTTTGGCTCCTCGCAATGACGGAAGGGGCGGTGGTGAATTTTAGTTAATGAAAAAGCGAGACTGAAGAGTCTCGCTTTTTTTATTATTGCTGCGTTAGCCAATTTTCAATTTTCCACTTTCAATTTTCAATTAAATAGCAACGCATCGGAGCGGGAAGCCGCCGGCGGCGGAGGTCTCGGGAGTGGGGCGGGGAGTTGCGCCGCCCGGATTGATGTGGTCGCGGCTGAAGGCGAGCGAGTAGACTCGCGGTGAGTCGCTCGACCAGTAGAAGCCGACCGGATAACCCACGCCGTTGGCGTCGTTGACCACGTTGGTGAAGTTGTCCTCGGGTTTGGCCAACGTGGGGGAGAAGCTGCGGCGACCGGCCGCGGGGTAGAAAATCGTGCTCTCGCCGTTGACGAACTGCCAGCCATATTGGTACTCGCCGTCGACGTTGAAGGCCGCGGGGTCGTCGATCGCGCCCGCGATGAAGTCGCTCCAGATGTCGGACGGGGCTACTCTCCACCCGTCGGGGCAGGGGTCGTAGATTGTCTTGGCGCCTGTGACGGGGTCGACCCACAGTTGGTCGTTGGGGAAGTCGAGCCAACCGAAATCGCTGCTGCCCTCGCCCTTGTCGGCGCCGGCGATGAAAGTGTTGGGGTTGGCGACGGCCCAATCGACCGTTCCGATCTCGGCGTCGGATACCTTGAAGGTGTGGGACATCACGCCGCCCGAGTTGCTGTAAAGCGTGCGCGGCGAGGTCGAGTTCCACACCCCCGGGCCGACGAACGGATCCTTGCGACCCCACTGGTAGTAGAGGCCGAACGAGCGGGCGACATCCTCGGGTGTGGCGTCGGAACTTGTGAAGGCACCCAAGTTGCGGTTCATCACCTTGTAGTCTCCTACTATGTCGGGGTTGGCCGTGGGGTCCTCCGTGACGGCCCAGATGTGCCAGCTCCAGAGCGCCTTGCCGTCCTTGTCGAGAATGGCCAAAACGGCGTTGGCGTCGCCGAACACAGCGTCGGCACCCGTCGCGAAGTAGACGTAACCGTTTTCAAGCGAGACGTTGACGATGGCGTTCTTTGAGGTCGACCAGAGGCGGGTGGCGCTCACAGCTCCCGTGATCGTCTCGGCACTCTCGCCACCGCGACGCAGGGCGTTGAACTTGTAGCGTTTGTCGGGCTGGGCCACTATGTAGCTGTTGGCCGGACGGACTATCTCCTCGGCTATGCGGATGGCTACCTTGATCGTGCTTGTGAGCGTGGCCCCCTCGTCGCCGTGGGCCGTCATCGAGACGCTGCCCATGAGGGTGGCGCTGGCGCTCTCCTCCGGCGAGGTGATGATCACCTTGTTGCCGCTGCGGACACATGTCCAGCCCGACGGGGCGGTCGGGGTGGTGAAGCCGCCGATCTTGTTGGTGGTGAAGGCGATCTCCTTGGTCTGGCCCCACTCGAAGTCGACAGAGGTGGTCTCGAACATGAACGACGAGAAGCTCTCGTCCTTTTTGCAACCTGTGAGGGCGGCGAAGATCGTCGCGATGGCTATGATAACCGATTTTGTACTCTTATTTGTCATGTTGGTGCGTTTTTCGTTGCAAAAGTACCAAAAGTTCCATAACTTTACGAATCGCGGGCACATTTATTGTGTCTGAGATGTGTTGTTAACCTAATAATCATGTTGCTTTATGAGTACAAAAATTCAAAAAGGTTCGAAACAGGCTGCCCCCAAGTTCCGCATCGACATCGCCGACGGCGGACCATTGATGGTGCACGGGCAACCGCCGCTAGTGCAGAAATTCATCGTGCCCAACGACAAGGGCGAGATGTGGTGGCTGCAGGATGGGCTGACCTTCAAGATGGCTACCGACCCCGTGGCGTTGTGTCGCTGCGGCGAGTCGAAAAACAAGCCATACTGCGACGGCGCGCATGCAACGGCTCAGTGGGATTCGCGACTCACGGCTCCCGAGACGGGGGTATTGGAGGGGGCGCAGGAGTACGAAGGGCCCACGCTGACGCTGACCGACGGTGAGAGGTATTGCGCCTTTGCGCGATTTTGCGACGCCGGGTTGCGGGTGTGGAACGAGGTGGGGGAGAGCGACTCGCCCGAGCATCGCGACATGACGATCAGGGAGGCCAACCACTGCATTGCGGGGCGACTTTCGGCTTGGGACAACGCTTCGGGAGAGCCTCATGAGCCGGAGCTTGAACCGGAGTTAGGGTTGGTGGAGGATCCTAAAATTCACGCATCGGCGGGGCTGTTTGTGTCGGGGGGAATCCCGATCTCGCGACCCGACGGATTTACTTATGTGGTGCGCAACAGAGCCTCGCTGTGCCGGTGCGGGCAATCTTCGAACAAGCCTTGGTGCGATGGGACGCATGCTTCGTTCCATTGGCAGGATGGACTTGGGGGTGCTCCGACGGGTAAAAAATGGTGAGGTCGGAATGCCGGCAGCGAAAATTTTACTATCTTTGCGGCTTGAAGGCGCTCGGATGGTGGAATCGGTAGACACGCCGGACTTAAAATCCTGTGGGCAGTAATGCCCGTGCCGGTTCGATCCCGGCTCCGAGTACCGAGAAAATATGTAGTCATAAAAAGTCCCTGCCGGTGATTGGTGGGGATTTTTTTTTCGTAACTTCGCGGCAACCTAAAAAACGTTACCTATGTCACTTTTGCACGACGGCGATTCCGGCGGGGCTGTGAAAACAGAGGCTCGCGCGCCGCGCAAGCCTTGGCAGTGGGTGCCCACGGCCTACTTCTATCAGGCGATTCCAAACACGGTGATGCAGACGCTGATCGTCTACTTCTACATCGCGATGAATGTCAATCCGCGTGTGTCGGGGCTGGCGGTGAGTCTGTTGTATCTGCCGTGGTTCATCAAGCCGCTGTGGGGGCCGATCGTCGATATTTTGCGGACTAAAAAGTGGTGGGCCATGTGGATGCAGATTTTGGTGGGGGCGGGATTCGTGGCGGTGGCACTGCTGGTTCCCGCGGCGGGGGGCGACACGGGGCGTGTGTTTGTGTGGACTCTGATTCCGTTTGTGCTGATTGCGCTTGCCGCCGCGACATACGACGTTGCATCTGACGGTATGTATATGATCAACCTCACGCCTGGTCAACAGTCGGTGTGGGTGGGGCTGCGTGCGACGGCTTTTCGGGTCGGGTGGCTGCTGGTCGACGGCGGCATGCTGTGGCTCGTCGGTTGGGCGGCGGGCGAGGGGAGTGCGCCGATGAGTCCCGAGATGACGGGGGCGTGGCGGACGGCCTTCATGGTGCTGGCCGGAATCACATTCGCCACGGCGGCATACAACCGGTGGGCTTTCCCTCAAGACTCTCCCCGAGAGGCGACCGCCAATGTGGGGAGCATCGTGAGGGAGTTCGGCCGCTCGATCGCGACCTTTTTCGAGAAGCCGGGCATCGTGTGGGGGGTGCTGTTTCTGGTATTCTATCGCACGGGCGAGGCGCAGCTGTTGCAGATTCTGCCGTCGTTCTTTACCGACAGTGTGGCCAACGGCGGATTGGCGATTCCGATGGAGGCGCAGGGGCTTATCAAAGGTACGGTCGGAGTGGTGGCGCTGATTCTGGGGGGCATCGCGGGGGGCTTTGCGATTGCGCGGCGGGGATTGCGGTTTTGGCTGTTACCGATGATACTTATTCTCAATCTGCCCAACGTCGGCTACGTGCTGTTGGCGGCAAACCCCGCGGCGATCGGGGCGGCGGGCACGGCGGGACTCGCGGCGGTGGGAGGTGTGGTGGCGTTGGGTTACTTTGGTTACGGATTTTCGTTTACGTCGTACACCATGTATATGGTCTACATCTCGCGCGGGCAGTTCGCAACGTCGCACTACGCGATCTGCTCGGGGCTGATGGCGCTGTCGTTGATCTGGCCCAAGGCGGTCAGCGGTTTCACAGTCACGGCGTTGGGGTATGAGTGGTTCTTCTGGATGGTGGTGGTGCTGGGGACTTTGCCCTCGGTGTTGCTGTATCGAAGGCTTGACGTCGATTTTGAGTTTGGGCGGGTAACTATTGGGAAGTGATTTATGGAAAAGGAGATGTATACAGCCATCGGGTTGATGTCGGGCACGTCGCTCGATGGGTTGGACATTGTTTGCGCTAACTTTTGCCGTTCTGGCGACGGGTGGAGTTACGAGATTACGCATGCCGATTCGGTGGACTACACACCCGAGTGGCGGGAGCGGCTGCGTGGGGCGTTCTATCTTTCGGGCGAGGCGTTGACGGCGTTGGATGCGGAGTATGGGCGCCACCTTGGGCGATGCGTGACTGAGTTTGTCGGGCGGCACGGGTTGGCGGGGGTGGACTTTGTCGCCTCGCACGGCCACACGGTGTTTCATCGGCCCGACCTGGGGTACAATCTTCAGATCGGCAACGGCGCGCATCTTCACGCCGCGTGCGGATTGCCGGTGGTGTGCGACTTTCGGACTTTGGATGTGGCCTTCGGGGGGCAGGGAGCTCCGCTGGTGCCCATCGGCGATCGACTGCTGTTTCCCGACTATGATTTTTGTCTCAATATCGGTGGGTTTGCAAACGTGTCATTTGATTGTGGGTCGGCTCGGATTGCTTACGATCTGTGTCCGGCGAACTACACCCTCAACCGGCTGATGCGCACGCGCGGAAAGGAGTATGACGAGGATGGCGCAACGGCCCGCTCGGGGCGCGTAAACCGGCAGTTGTTGGAGGCCCTCGACGCGTTGGAGTACTACCATCGTCCGCCGCCCAAGTCGCTGGCGCAGGAGTGGGTCGACGCGTGGGTTGCGCCGCTGGTCGATGGGTGCGACGACAGTTTCGAGAACATCGCCGCCACACTTACCGAGCACTCGGCGCGCAGAATTGCCGCCGCGCTGCGTCCCGCGAGTCGTGTGTTGGTCACCGGCGGCGGGGCCTACAACGGGTTTTTATTGGAGCGGGTGCGTGAGCATGTGGCGGCCGAGTTGGTGGTTCCCGCGCGGGCTATCGTCGACTTCAAGGAGGCGCTCATCTTTGCCTTCCTCGGACTGCGGCGCGTGCTGGGGTTCCCCAACTGCTTAGCTTCCGTTACCGGCGCCACGCATGATGTCTCGTCCGGCGTCTGCTATGGGATTGCGTAGCTAAATCCGCCGCCGGCGTTCCGGCTCAGAAGTGTGCCATTAGTTCGACGACGATTTTGTCGTGGTCGGAGGGGCCGGGCTGCACGTTGATGCCGTAGAAGTACTTCTCGTAGTTGAGCCTGATGTCGGCGGCGAAGGGGAGGCCCAGCGAGAAGGTGACCCCCGCCGTGGCGCGATGCCTCTCGGGGTCGTTCACAGTGAGCAGCCCGCCCTCGACGGCCGTGCCGTTGGAGTGGTCGCCGAGGTAGTCGTAGCGCCCGAGGAACGAGACACGCCGCAGCGCCCCGTCGCCCATCGGCACGCCGTAGCTCAGAAAAGCGTCGATCGAGTTGACCGCATCGAACTCCCCGCCGGCGTACGTCTTGCGCAGGTACTCGCCCTCCATGAGCCAGCGGCCGGTGGTGTAGGTGACCCCCGCGTCGTAGAGGTGCATCCTCACGTTGTGGGGCATGGCGTTGCGATATCCCGCCACGAGGTTGAGCCCCTTGGCGACTCCGGCCTGCACCTTGGCCGAGTAGTCGAACGAGCCTGTCCAGTAGCTTTGCAGATTGTCGACAAGGCCCGAGCCGTTGAACATGCCCAACTGGATGTTGATGGGCACCCGCGTGCCGAACCGCCAGCCCAACACCGCCCCGACGTCGCGCGTGCCGCCCACCTGTTTGGCGATGAACGAACGGTTGGCGAAGAGTTGCAGGTGGGGCGAACGGTGGGCGTCGATGGTGAAGGGGACGCGCATGAAGCCCATGCTGAGGCTGAGGCCTTTGTAAATTTTTCCGGCGACGTAGGCGTCCACCATCTTGATCTTGCCCTCGTCCGAGAGGTCGATCTCCATCTTGTAGTCGAGCGTGCCGTAGACGCTGCCGCCCACTCCGAACCTTGCCGTGCGCACGCTGTATCGCGCGTTGCCCTCCGTGGGTTGGTACTCGAACTTGGCTCGCACCGTTCCGCTGGGGGTTACCGTTATGGCGGGTTGTCGGGTTTGTTCTTGGGCTTGGGCGGTTGTGGCGACGAGGGCTGCGCAGGCCGCGATCAATTTCAGGTATGTCTTCATGTCAATCTCTGGTTTTGGCCACAAAAGTAATGCAAACGGAGCGGAAACGCAAGTTCCCGCTCCGTAAGTGCATTGTGTGGTGTGTTACGGGTTGGCCCGATCGACTATCCATGCCCAGAGGTTACCCATGATTTTTGTCAGGTCGGCGCTGTCATCCATGTAGCCGTCGCCTCCGATTTGGCTGTCGCCCATCCATACAATTCCGTTTTGTGTGTCGACTCCCATTACCATTGCCTGTAATTCGGTGTAGGTTGTCGGATCTGTTGAAATCAGCGGGTTATGTTCGACAACCACATTGAGAATCGGAACAACAGAAGACGGCAACGGAGCTTCCGCCGAAAATTCGACATAAGTCCTTGTAGTATCCGATACGTCGTAGGTTGTGGTTCTGTCCACTGCTCCGAATGGCGCCGAGGCCGACAGGAAAACGTCGTCGCCGGTAGTGGTCGTGTCGGGAGCACTACCTAAGGTGTAGTCGAAACCGTCCAGAGCACCGAATACGAGATCAAGCACGGAGTCCAACAGACCTTTCAAAGAACTGTCATCATCTGCCCAAAGCATGTTGTACCCTATAACCGGCTGGAGCGCACCTCGAAGTACCGTGTTGGAGCCGATCTGGTCTACCGTCAGGATGAGCGTGTGGGTGGGATCCTGCGACCATTCCACTATCACCTGCGCGCACGCCGGCGAGATCGAGTTGGCGTTACCTCCGGTGTAGCCCGGTACCATCAGCACGTCAACATCTTCCAATGTGGTGCGAAGAGTGGGCGCATCGGCGTCGACGGTGTAGTCCGTGGCGGCGCTTCGTGTGAAGCTAATCTCGTCGAGCGTCACAATACCTGTCCCCGCGGGGCCGAACTGCGATGTGTTGAGTAGCATGTTGCGCAACTCGTCGGCACTACCGAAGTAGGTGCCACCCGCGGCATTTCCGGTTCCAAGCTCGCCGTAGGTGTTGACCAGTGTGTGGACATTCAGCGTGCGAGGCGGAAAATAGGACGCGGTGAGGGCCTGCGCGATGTCGACGGTCATTGTCTTGCCGCCCACGGTTATCTGCAGTTGCGCGTTGCTTGTCCCTTCGTAGTTGTAGTTGAGCGACTGCACGGAGACGGTGTATGTCGCCTCGGGCGCAGAGTAAGCCGTCCTCGTGACCTTGACCACGAACGCGCCGTCGTACATCTCGACAACTCCACTGTTGCTTATGTTGGCGCCCACGCTGCCGGCGGCGTCGACGGCGGTGCTCTGCAGCTCGACCCCGTCGAGCGACATGCTGAAGTCGACGGTCGAGACGATCTCGAACTGCCCCTCCGACCCGGGTTCGAACAGCAGGTCGACGTTGTGGGTGTCGATCGAGAAGTAGTCGTTCGTTCCGGGGAACACGATGTCGGTCACGTTGTCGTCCCACGGCACGATGTCGACGTTGATGGCTGCCGAGGCGTTGTTGGCGGCGTCGTCGGCGGTGGCGGCTCCATCGGCGGTCACGCTGGTGATGTTGAACACATATCGGTGGTTGCGCAGTATCTGGCCGAACGGATGGCCCGCGATGCCCGAGTCGAAGTCCAGTCGGTAGTAGTGCATGGTGCTGGTGTCGCCATCCAAGTAGCCGCCCACCACGAGGCAGGTTGCCTCCAGACGCTCGGCTTCGGTGGTTGCCGCCTCCGATTCGGGTATGTAGGCTGTGGCGAAGAGGCCGGTCTCAACGTCGTCGACTGTGACGGAGATGGGAGTCTGAATTCCAGGAAATTCATTACGAGAACTTTTAGACGGAGATATCACCTTCACAGGATTCGTCGGATCGGCGTATTTATCAGCCGTTAAAGGGAGCACACAATAAGCGTGATTGGAGCGGTAGAGCCACGCCTCTTGCGGCACGAAGTCTCTGGAGTTGTCCGACATATCGAGCTGAATGTCGGCTCTCGCCACCGAGCGCAGCATAGGTATGGTGATATTCACGATTCGTCCGAATTCGAGCGACGGCAAGGTCTTCTCTCCGGCCATCGACATCATCGGGGCCTTTTCGTCATAAGATCCTATACCAAGGAAATGATCACGAGCATCGGAAAAAATCCAATTGCGAATAAACTCGTCGTCCTTACCCATGTATACTTGCATCACAGCCTGTACATGTGCATCCGTAAAGTTCGAGTCCACATCACGAAAATTCCTAACCAAGAATCTCACGGGTGTGTCACTCGGCTGCAGACCGATTCTGAATGTTGCGTTGCCGCCCTCCGTCAGGGTGTAATTTGTCACGGGAATAAACGTTTCGAATATAAATACCCCGCTCTCGTTCTGCTTTTCAACCGTGACAATCAAGTCGCCGATCGTATTCTCAAATGCTGTATCAACCACACGAGTACCCGGTCGCGAGGCGGGGGGAGTGGTGACTGTGAACTCGACCTGAGTCAGGTCGTCCTGAGGCACGACGACGGGTTGGTCGGGTTTCCCCAGAATGTCGTCGTCGGTGATGCACGATGTGGCGGCGAGGCTCATCGCAAGCATCGCGACTGCGGCAACCATAACGCGTCTCGCGCGAGCTGCCACTCTTCCAAAGTTATGTAGTGTTGTTTTCATAAAAACGTTAGTGTTTTTTTATTGTCACATGCAGTTTATAAATTATTCCCATTCAGACCATTGATACATCTCGCCCCAAGGCAGCACCTTGACCTGCACCTGCGCCTCGCCCGGCTCGCCCAGCTCGATGAGCACGTGGGTGGTCATGCCGGTGTGCAGCTCGATGGGGTCGTCGTGAATGTCGTCCATCACTATGCCCGCAAGGCTGATGTCGGAGTCGTCGTCCCCGTGATCCATGTCGCCGACCGACTGCATCACCTCGATCATCATCGGGAAGCGTTCCACCCCATCCTCGATCAGCGACGGCACCAACTGGTAGGGCTCGGCGGAGACCAGTTCGTTGGCCATGTTGAACATCCCCTCTTTGTGGATCTCGGCCGGAGCGGTCGGGTTTTCGAACGGCGTGCCGCCCAGCGTGTAACCGCTGCTCTGGTTGCGCAGTCGGAAGTAGTAGTCCCTCTCGTCGGCCCCCGCGGGCAGCCCCCGCACGGTGATGTCGAGGTGGGCGTTGAGCGGACGTATCTCGAAGTTGTGAACGATTTTGATAGTGCTTCCGTCGATGG
The DNA here is from genome assembly GCA_031285405.1 of Alistipes sp. Lineage (GTDB taxonomy): Bacteria > Bacteroidota > Bacteroidia > Bacteroidales > Rikenellaceae > UBA940. The sequence goes on along the minus strand of JAITWH010000025.1, from coordinate 10,718 downwards.
TCACCTCGTCGTACTGGCTGTCGGACTCGCCGACGGTGAACTCCCTCGCGCCGTAGAACACGTCGCCCGGAGAGAGCATGTGGTGGGGCATGCTGGTGTCGGGAGCCAGCGCCACGAACGGCCGACTCATGTCGTCGCCCATGTTGTAGGGCAGCATAAACATGTTGGCCCTGATGTTGCCCCACGCCGCGATCGACACCACGTCGCCTGCGGTCAACCCCTCGGGCAGCGGAATGACCCGCTCGACGCCGAGGTCTTCACGTGGAATGCGGATGTCGCGGATTAGCTTTTTCTCGGCGTCGAACACCATGATGGTGCCGTCGAAGAATCTGTCGGAGATGGTGATGTCGTTGCCCTCGTTGTCGTAGGCTCGGACGATCATCGCCTCTTCGATGTCTCTGCGAGGTTCGATCGGCGGAAAGCAATCTTCCCAACTCTCTTTCACGCAACCGCCGAGGCCCAGGCTCAACGCGAGGAGCGCGATGCTGTATAATTCCCTTTTCATAATCAATACATGTGTAGTTTTAATCGTCGCGGTCGTTACCGCTTTGCCGTCGGTTACCGCTTTTTTTTCTGGCTCCCCACGGCCCGATCAGGAGCCGTGAGGAAAGGAGTTGCTACCAAGTGGAGTTCTGATTGACGGGGCCTTCCCATTCGATGGGAGTCACCGTTACCACGAGGTTGTCTGTCAGGCTCGCGGTGTCGGGGTCGGGCACACCGTTAAGGCTGTTGAAGGTCAGGTTGACAATATAGCGCGTGTTGCGATAGAGACCGTCGTTGGCGGCGGTAACTGTTCCTTTACCTGCTTCGTTGATCGCGATGGGGAAATAGGCCTCATCGTCGTCGAGTTCGCCGAGGATCGTGAGCAGGGTGGGCTGAGCCACGGCTGCAGCGCCATTGTTATTGGGCAACGCATACCAGAAGTTGGTGGATGTGACTACCAACTCGCCGAGGTTGAGCCCGGGTGCAATTTTGCTGATCAAAACGCCATCGAGAAATTCGAGAAGATCGTCGGCAAAAGGCAATGTACCGTCCAACAATCCATCTATGATATCGTCAATATCCAACTGGCCTAAAGTCGCAATGTTCAGCGCAGTTAATATCGTCTCCAATAACCCATCCACCGTCGGTCCCAACAACGTACCGTCATCGTTCAACACGGCACCGAGCACGGTGTCAAGTATTCCGTCGAGATCCAACAGACCGTCGTCATTAGTATCGCCCAGGCCGGTCAAAACCGAGCTCTGCGATCCGTCAGTTGCCAATCCTGCCCATGCACCGTAGTACTGAGGTGTGCCGAGGGTAGGGTGGGTAATGATTTCACCCGGGTAGAGGTAAGAGGTGGTGAGGGCCTTCTGTACGCCTGCGCCCTTGACATGGAAGGCCAGAAGGTCGCCCACGGAGACGGTGCCGCCGAAGGTCACATCACCAAGTTCGATCTTGGCCACGACCCTTTCCACCGGAACTTCGATCGTGTTCAAACCCTTGGTCATGGTGTAGATGGGGCTTACGGCGTCGGCGTCGTCGAGGTTACCTTTCGATCCGTTGCCATACTGGCCTGTCATGAGCAGACCCTTAGTGAGGTCGGTGAAGTCGGACGGGATCTGAGTATTCAGATTGACCATCGAAGTGAGAGTCGAAGTGAGGTCGGCGAGATCGTCTGTTCCAACCGCAAGGGTGGGAGCAACAACTCCGGAAACCGAACTGTTGGCAATAGCCACCACCTGAATCTGGTCGTTCTCCACATAGCCCGAGAACGCAACCTCTGACTCTCCGGGGTCGGTCGATCCCTGTTTCAGAAAAGCGCCCGTTTCATCGAACAAATAGGCGGTGAACTCAACCACGTTGCTTTCGAACGCCGCGACCTGCTCTGCGGTCGTGGTTCCGATAAGTGCACGGGTACCGGCATTGGACGGAGCAAGGCGAACAACCAGCGAGCCTTCGTCACCCACGATCGGTTGAACGGCGCTACCACCATCTTTCATGCAGCTCGTAGAGAGGAGCGCGAGGGCGGCGACAGCAGCTGTGCCTGCCCGGAATCTGTTTAAGTTTTTCATAGAATCAATACATTAAAATTGGTTTTTAATTAGGTGTTAAATAGTGTTGTTGAAAATTCGTTAGCAATGTCCGATGCTATTACATGTAATGTGCCAAATTTCTTTCTATCTTGCACCGGAATGAAAAAAATAATCGTCGAGAAACTTAAAGTGCTGGCAGAGAGCGCCAAGTACGATGTGTCGTGTTCGTCGAGCGGAATCACCCGAGCTGGCAAGGATGGGCACATCGGCAGTGCCCACGGTTGGGGCATTTGTCACAGCTTCACCGCCGACGGTCGATGCGTATCACTGCTAAAGATAATGCTCACCAACCACTGCATCTACGACTGCGCCTACTGCATCAACCGCCGGTCGAACGATCTGCCGCGCGCCGCCTTCACCCCCGACGAATTGGTCGAGCTGACGCTGGAGTTCTATCGCCGCAACTACATCGAGGGTCTGTTTCTGTCGAGCGGCGTTGTGCGCGACCCCGACTACACGATGGAGCGCATGGTGCGAGTGGTCAAGGAGCTTCGCACCACCCACCGCTACAACGGATACATCCACATGAAGAGCATCCCGGGCGCGTCGGAGCTGTTGGTGCGCGAGGCGGGCATGTACGCCGACCGACTGAGCGTCAACATAGAGATCCCGCGCGAGGAGAATTTAAAACTGTTAGCGCCCGACAAAAATCACGAGAGCGTATATTCGCCCATGCGCTACATCCATCAGGGATTTTTGGAGAACGCCGAGGATCGCCGAAAGTTTCGCAAGGCGCCACGTTGGACACCCGCCGGCCAGAGCACCCAGATGATAGTGGGCGCGACCCCCGACACCGACAGCGAGATACTGCGTCTGTCGACCAAACTCTACAACGTGCAGGGCATGAAGCGCGTCTACTTCTCGGCCTTCGTGCCGGTCAACTCCTACGACACGCGCCTGCCGGCGTTGGGCTCGCCGCCGTTGGTGCGCGAAAACCGGTTGTACCAGGCCGACTGGCTGATGCGATTCTACGGCTTCGGGGCAGGGGAGATAGTCGACGACCTGGCGCCCAACCTCGACCTGGAGATCGACCCCAAGTTGGCGTGGGCGCTGCGCCACCCCGAGTTCTTCCCCGTCGACATCAACCGCGCCGACTACGAGGCGATACTGCGCGTGCCCGGCATCGGCGTGAAGTCGGCACAGATGATCGTCGCCGCCCGCCGCCACTCGACAATCACCGCCGCGACTTTGAAGAAAATCGGAGTGGTGATGAAAAAAGCGCAGTTTTTCGTCGAGTGCGGTCAAATTTCGGGGGGTATGTCCCAAAAAAGTGCAGTTTTCGGAGAGGCACCCCCTGTTTTTGAGGGGGGTATCCTCAAAAAAAGTGATTTTTCGATTTCAACCGGCAGCCCAACTTTCTCCATCTCGTCGGGCCGCGGCCTGATAGGCGACATGCACCCCGACCTGATCCGAAAACTGCTCACCACCAAGAAGCCTTCGCGCAAAGGCCCCCACTCCGACCAGATGACTATACTCTTTCCCGAATAGAGGTCGCACAAGGCTTAATTTATTTTATCTTTGCACTAAAACAAAATCCGACGACCATGTCGATACCTAAAATAATTCATCTCGCTTGGGTAGGCCCCGACCCCAAACCGCAAATGGTGCTCGACTGCATCGAAAGTTGGAAAAACCACTGTCCCGACTACGAAATCCGCGAATGGGGTCGTCAAGCCGTGCTCGACATGAATAACCGATTCGCGACGGAGGCTCTTGAGAACAAGAAATGGGCCTTCGCGTCGGACGTCCTCAGACTGTGGGTGCTCAGGGAGCACGGCGGACTGTATATGGATTCCGATCTGCTGGTGACGGCGCCGATAGACAGGTTTTTGGAAAACCGGTTTTTCACAGGCTTCGAGACCTATCGCGGAAATGTCACTGTGGCGGGGTGGTTTCTCGCGGCGGAAAAGGGTTGCGAGGTAGTCTCCGACCTGCTCGCCGAGTACGACGCGATTCCGTTCGTGCACCCCGACGGGTCGTTCGACATGGTGCCGAACACGAGTCGCATCGCGCGATATTTCTCCGAAAAATTCGCCCTCGATCCCCCCTACGACGCAACTCGAAGCGCGGTGCCTGCACCCGGAGTGACGATATATCCGACCCATTTCTTTTGCGCCCCCGAGCCCGGACTCGAAAACTACACGATCCATCTCTTCAACGGGGCGTGGCTCGACAAATACGAGAGAAAACACTACGGAAGTCTCGGACGGTTGGAGTTCGCCCGTTTCAAACGCACCGAAAAAAGGAGCGGAAAGCTGCCCTTACGGGAGGGCGAAAAGTTGCTTTTCACGATCCCCACGCGCCTTTCCGGCGAGAAGAGGCTGGCTGTTATTTTGAGGCCGCGATGGTAGTTTTCCGATACGACAAAACTTTCGAGGGGCTGCTCACGGCGCTGTTCGACGCCTATTTTCGGCGCACGTTTCCCGACCTGCTGCTGGGGGATGGCGACTCGCTGCCGCTGTTCGTGACCGAATGTCACACTGTCGCGACCGACTCCGAAAAGTCGGGGCGCGTGTGGCGGGCGTTACAAAAGTCACTCCCCGACAATGTGTGCAACATGTTGGTAATGGGGTGGTTGAGCGAAGAGCCCGGCGTCGACATGATGCTCATGCGTTACATGCGTCACGCTTTCAGCAGCCCGTCAGGCTCTTCCGGCGGGCAAAACGCCGACAGCAGTCGCAACGGCGACAGTGGAAAAGGTGGCGGTCGCAAAGCAAAAACAAACAGCGTGGCGACCGATTTTTCCAACCCCGACATCCTGCGAATAAAGCAACTGGCCCAAAAGGTCGCCAACGAGCGCGAACACCTGATGCAGTTCACCCGCTTCCAAAAGTCCGCGGATGCCCCCGATGATACAAGCGGCAACGGCCGCAGCGAATTATGTTACGCGGAAAATGAGAGTGAGACCGCCGAAAGCATTTCGGCCGGAGCCGGAGCAACCTACTTCGCCCCCGTCTCCCCCCGCTACAACGCGCTGCCGCTCGCGATTCCCTACTTCCGCGACAGGTTCCGCGACCAGCGCTGGCTGATCTACGACATCAAGCGCCGATACGGCTACTACTACGACCTGCAAAACGTTACCGAGGTAACGATGGACGACGACGCCCACCTGTTAGACGGCCAGTTGGACGAGGCGATGATGGCCGAGGACGAAAAGCTGTTCCAGGAGCTGTGGCGCACCTACTTCCACTCGATGGCGATCGCCGAGCGCATCAACCCGCGCCTGCAACGCCAACACATGCCCCGCCGATTCTGGCCCCTCCTCACCGAAAAGCCCTGAGGCAGGCTCATCACAAAAGCCCTAAAAGAAAGGCTCCCGAGATGGGAGCCTTTTGCATTGTCGTTGTCAACTATTGAGCAGCCTCGTATTCCAATATATACTCGACTCGCCGCAGCCCGGGAAAAATCTCCCGCTCCATGCGTTGCCAAATCTGCCCACGCATCATCCGGCGCATGAGCGACTCTTTGACGTCGGGGCTCTGATACCCGTCGACCACCTTGAGGATCTGATCGACGTAGGGCAGCGAGCTCGACGCGATCATCGAACTGACGCCCACCCAATCCTCGCCGGCGCCATACACGCGCACCATCGAGTCGGGTATGCCGTACTGCTCCTGCAGATATCTGGCGAGCGCGGCGGCGTGATACTGCGACATCGAGGCGTTGCTCTCGAAGTTGCCCTCTGGCGATGCGTAACCCGTCACCGTGAGACCCACGATGCGGCTGCCGGCGATCCCGTTGAACGACGATGTGATCGTGGCAAGCTCCTGAGTGTTACGTCCGTAACCCGGGCGCAGTCCGCCGTAGCTGTCGAAGTCGAGGTGGGCCGAGCCGCGCAGAGTGCGCACACCCGCGCGAGGCTGAGGCTGCATCTGCGTCTGCGGTTCGAAGAGCGGACGGGCCGAGTCGTAGTACTGCGCCTGCGGCTGAGCGTAGTGAACCTGGGGCTGCGAACCCTGCGTCACGAGCGTCGCGTCGGCGGTCGACAGATAGGTCTGCACGCGCGATCCCGCACCCGCCGACTGGTAGCCGCCATAAGACTCGCTCGACTGAACGGGCGGCCGCGAAGCCAAGTCGTAGGGGAGGCTCGGCGCGTACTCACGCTGATAAGACTGAACGGGCTGCTGCGCCGCAAGGTCGTAGGGCAGGCTCGGGGCCGATTCGTATGTCTGCCGCGACGGCACATACGACTCGCCCGCCGAGAAGTATTGCGAGGTGCCGGCCGCCGGCTGCTGATATGTCTGATACTGCGAGGCTTGTGCGCCCGCCTGATACTGCGCCGTCTGATACTGAGGAGTCTGGCCGTCGGGCTGCACAAGCACCATCCGCGTGTCGCCCGTGGCCGCAGTGGGCGTTCCCACCGGCACCTGCGTCACCTGAGCACCGGCCGCCGCGACTGTTCCCACAGCTGCAACAGCAGGCTGAAGGATCACCCCCGACGAGGGCTGAGGAGCAGCCGTTACAACGGTAACACCCGCGGGAACCTGTGCCGCCGAAATAGTCCGAGCCTGCGTCGCCCCCGTAGTAGTCGCCGGAACTGCCGCCAAATTTTCCGCATAGCTCAACCCGCCGCCATTGCTGCCAACCGAAACCCCGGAAACAGGCAAAGAGTAAGTCTGCCGCTCTCCCGCCGGCTCCGACAAAACAAAGTCGAGACTAAGCGCCACCCCACCTGCCATCTCCGCCGGCATAACCATAGCCGTTGCACCTCCCGCCACCGAAGGCGTGCCGACCATCCAAGGTTCGAGCACCACGCTGGCCGAGTAGTCGACCGTGCCGCCCTGACTGCGTCTGTCGAAGTCCATCACGCGAAAGGGCGTACCCATCCCCGTTTCGGGCCCCACCAACTTGAGTCGACGGGCGTAAGTCTGCGCCGCGTTGCGCCCATTGATGAGCACATGCGGAAACGCGGCCGTGTTACCCGCGCCGTCCGACAGCGTGGGGATGACCGAGATGCTCTGCAACGGGGTCACCGCGTCGCGTTCGATGGCGAGGCTCATTGTGAGCGACACCTCGTTGCCCGATGTCGTCATGGTGATGTTCGACGCTTTGATGCCGTCTGCCGGCGCCTGGGCATAGGTCGCCGTTGTTGCAAGGGCGAACGCCGCCGCCAGTACGAAGATATTTTTCATGGTCTACTTTTTGGATCGTAACAGATATGAGAACGTTATGCCGACACGCGTCGGGCCGATGTAGTGCTGCACGGCGTCGATCTGGTCGGCCTCGGGCTCGATCGCGGTCTGCGGAAAGAACCTGTTGTACTTCAGATAGAGATATCCCGCCCCGATGGTCGCCTCGACATTCCAGTGCGGACTCAGGAACCACTGCCAGCCGTAGCTGATTCCCGCACCCACCATCCAACCCTCGTATCGGTGGTTGGCGAAGTTGGGAAGTATGCCCCCGGGCATCTTGATGCCCCCCGCGTCGAACGCCCCCGTCGTTGCGTGGATTCCCCAGAAGCCGCGATTGAAGGCCTCCGTGTGCCAGAACCGCACCTCGGGCTGCACCGCCCAGTGCCACAACTTCTTGTTCTGCGCCTTGTCGCCATAGTAGAGCACCCCGGGCAGGTTCGATGTTGCGGTGAGATCGATGGTCATCCTCGGCTTGACGGCGAACTCGCCGGCGAAGTTAACTGTGCCGGTGGCCCAGTACAGCAGGTTGGTCTTGATAGCCACCTTCTGCGCCCGTGCGGGTGTCGTCGCTACTGCCGTCGCGCAGAGTAACAGCGCGGCAAGGGCTATTTTTATGAGGTTGTGTGATGTCATGGCCTAATTAAAATTGTGACGTTCGGTACAAAGGTAGGACTTTTAATACACAAAGCGTTCCAAATCAGTTAAAATTTGCAGGAAAGTTGTGGAAATTTCTCAGAGGAGCCAATTATTAAATTTTTTTAATTAACTTCGCGCTGACACAGTTTCAAAATTAACAGACAATGAAGACGATAAAAATTTTCGCCCCCGCCACAGTCGCCAACCTCGGTTGCGGATTCGACGTTGCCGGCATGGCGATCGACGGAACGGGCGACATCATCGAGGTGGGAGTCGAAGAGGGCGAGGGTATTGAGATTTCGAACCGGAGCGAAGTGCCGCTGCCCGACGACATCGAGAGCAACGTCGCCACCCCCGCCGTGCGAGCATTGCTGGCGGCCTATGGAAAAGAGGTGGCGGTGCGGATCACGATCCTGAAGAAGATATTACCCGGCAGCGGCATCGGTTCGTCGGCGGCCTCGTCGGCGGGTGCGGTGTGGGGGCTCAACGAGGTGCTGGGGCGCCCCTTCTCGCCGGAGCGGTTGGTGGAGTTCGCGATGGAGGGCGAGAGCCTCATCGGCGGCGGCGCGCGACATGCCGACAACGTTGCGCCGGCCATCCTCGGCGGGGTGGTGCTGATCCGCGGCTACGAACCTCTTGACATTGTGCGGCTGCCGATACCCGACAACTTCTACGCCGCCGTTGTGCATCCCCACATCACAGTCACCACGCGCGAGGGGCGGGGAGTGCTGCCGCGCGAGATTCCTCTGAAGACAGCCACCACTCAGTGGGGCAACGTCGGGGGGTTGGTCGCGGGGCTCGCGCTGGGCGACATGGCTCTGGTCGGTCGCTCGATGAAGGACGCCGTGGCCGAGCCTGTGCGCAAACGTTTCATTCCGGGTTACGACTCTCTCCACGACGCATTGTTCGCGGCGGGGGCATTGGGGGTCAACATCGCGGGGTCGGGGCCGGCGGTCTTCGCGGTGTGCGACACCTTGGCGGGGGCCGAGAAATTGTGCGAAGTGATGGCCGCCCACTTTGCCGCTTTGGAGATTCCGGCGGACACCTACTCCTCGAAAATTTCGGGCGAAGGGGCGCGAGTTATTTAGGAGGCTATAACTAATGATTTAGTTATAGCCTTTTCGACCTTCATTTTACAACACACAATAGTATGAAATACACAACTACACGTTCCGACAAAAAGACCTACTCCCTGCGCGAGGCTGCGTTCGAGGGATTGGCGCCCGACGGAGGATTGTTCATGCCCGCCGAGATTCCGCACGCCGACATGCGCGAGGTGGGGGAGCGCGCCGCGAGCTCGTTCGCCGAGATGGCCGAATACCTCGCGGGGCTCTTTTTCGCCGACGATTTGCCGCGCGAAGAGCTGCGAGAGGTTACTCGCGAGGCGTTTGACTTTCCCGTGCCAATGCGTCGACTCGACAAAAACGTTACATCCGACACATGTTACACTTTGGAGCTGTTTCACGGCCCGACGGCGGCGTTCAAAGATTTTGGCGCGGGGTTCATGGGGCGGATGCTGGCGCGACTGAGGCCCGAGGGCGAGCGTCTCACAATCCTCACTGCCACGAGCGGAGACACGGGCAGTGCCGTGGCCCACGGATTTCACGGAGTCGAGGGGATCGACGTGGTGGTGTTGTATCCCGACGGCAAAATCTCCGATCTGCAGGAGAGTCAGATGACGACCCTGGGCGGAAACATACACGCGCTGCGGGTGGCCGGCACGTTCGACGACTGCCAGCGGATGGTGAAGGAGCTCTTCTCGGATGTCGCTTTTCGCGCCGCGCATCGCGTCACCTCCGCCAACTCGATCAATCTGCTGAGGTGGATTCCTCAGTCGTTCTACTACTTTTGGGGCGTGTTGCAGTGGCAGGCGGCGACAGGAGGGACGACTCCGGAGATAGTAGTGCCGAGTGGCAACTATGGGAATCTGTCGGCGGGGATGTTGGCTCGCAGGATGGGGCTGCCGGTGCGCCGGTTCGTCGCCGCTTCGAACGCCAACGACGTCGTGCCCGAGTGGTTGCGCACAGGCGATTATCGGCCGAGGCCGTCGGTGCTCACAGTGGCCAACGCTATGGATGTGGGGGCTCCGAGTAACTATGAGCGGATGATGGCTTTATGTGGGAGCGATGTCGATGCGGTTCGGCGTGAGGTTTCGGGTTTCGCCTCGTCGGACGAGGAGATTCGTCGTGCGATTCGCGAGTTGTACGATCGCTACGGCTACATATCCGATCCTCACAGCGCGGCGGGGTATGCGGCGACGGTGGGGTGTGGCGTCGACGGTTTTTGGCTATCGACCGCTTCGGCCGCGAAGTTCGGCGAGGTGATAGAGCCGGTGTTGGGGTTGGCGCCCGAGATTCCCGAGCGACTGGCGCGACTGCTGGGGCGGCCCAAGGTTTCGACCCCCGTCGCTCCCGACTCGGAACTGCTCAAGGAGTTTGTGGCGGAGCTGTAAAAAAATGTAAGTCGCTGGCCGACGCGAGCCATAACGAATAAACGCAAATGATAATTAGCTAACGCAGCCAATTTCTAAATTCTTGAATTTTTAAATCGAAAGCCGGAACGCCGGCAGCGATTTTAGCTACGCAAAAAACATCGCGAAAAATTTGCATTCCGAAGAAAAATTTCGTATCTTCGCAAAACTTAAGTACCGCGTAGCTCATTTTCAATTTTCCACTTTCAATTTTCAATTAACAAAGCGTTACATCGGTAACACTCGGCCAAAAATAGGTGTCGCATTTGTAACACTCGCCCTTTTTAAAGCGTTACATTGGTAACACTCGACAAAAAAAAAGCGTGACATATGTCACGCTTTTTTTTACGGCGTAGCTAAAATCGCCGCCGGCGTTCCGGCTTTCAATTATCCATTTGTCAA
>JAITWH010000029.1 GCA_031285405.1 Alistipes sp. | reverse complement strand
GTGTCTTGGTAACCACTAAATTACGAAAAATATCCCAGCCAACTAACTGACAATCAATAAATTAATACAATAACCCTATCCATCTCAAAATATAATCCTAAAAATTCAAAACAACTTCTAAATCTGCAATTATTTTTGTTTGCCCGACGGTAGATTACACATGTAAGCAAAGTGGTTGATACGCGCGATCCGACGATCACATCGTACACATGGCGAAGTTTGGCAGGAGCCGAAGAAGGTTACGAGCATTCCGGCACTTATGAGATTTCTTCGTGCTCCCCGTCGACTGTGCCGGAACCTGAGATTGCTATATCACAATAGTTGCGATACGCAAAACAAAGTTCTGCTCGTCAATACGAAAGAGCAACCACATTTTAAACTACACCCCCAAAATTGAACACACACTTTGGGGGTGTTTTTATGACAAGAAAGAGATCCACCAATAAGCGCCACATGTATAGTGATAAATCTCAATCAATGGCTGTTTCAAAATAGAAAATAGCACTCCCTAAATTAGCATTGTTAAGGATATTGATTACCTTTGCGCAGGTAACAAGGGCTCTTTTGAAAAGTGTTAAACAAAGTGTCTCCAAGCACTTTACTCCTTACCTATCCATTGCCTATCCTCTCTCAAGGGTCTCTTAATCTTTTTACAGTCAGCAAATTATCAACTGACTACTTCAAAGATAGTGAATTTAGATACAATTTCCGAAACCAAAATATTTATTTAACTTTGCTAAGAAACTTTTAGAGATAAACCGCTAAAGTTATCTTGAACCTAAAACTAAATCTTTAGTTATAGAGTTCGCGGGCCGATTTTGAACAGCATCGACAACGATACGATAGTCGCCGTGGCCACGGGTCGCGGAGGAGCGATCGCCATCATCAGGATGAGCGGCCCGCACTCCATTGCCCTGTGCGACAGGCTCTTCGCAGCGCGCGGAGGCAGGTCGTTGCGAGAGGCGGCGGGGTACACCGTCCACTTCGGCGAGCTCCGCGATGGGGTGGAAGTAGTTGACGAAGTGTTAGTTACTGTTTTCCGCGCGCCCCACTCCTACACCGGCGAGGAGTCGGTCGAGATATCGTGCCACGCGTCGCCCTACATCGAAAACAGCATAGTACAACTGCTAATCGCCGAAGGAGCTCGTGCAGCAACCCCAGGCGAATTCACCGTGAGGGCTTTCCTCGCGGGTAAGTTGGACCTTGCGCAGGCCGAGGCCGTGGCCGACCTGATCGCCTCGTCGGACCGCGCGGGTCACGCCCTGGCGATGGGGCAGATGAGGGGCGGGGTGTCGTCGGCGTTGGCGAGTCTGCGAGCCGAACTTGTAGAGTTGGCCGCGCTGTTGGAGCTGGAGTTGGACTTCTCGGAGGAGGATGTGGAGTTCGCCTCGCGCGAAAGGTTGGCTGCGCTGGCCGAGACGATCGGCAGTGAGTTGGACACCCTCGCGGGGTCGTTTGCCTTGGGTAACGCAATTCGCGAGGGGGTGCCGGTGGCGATAGTGGGGCGTCCCAACGCTGGCAAGTCGACACTGCTCAATGCCCTCGCGGGCGACGACCGCGCCATGGTGTCGGAGATTGCCGGCACGACGCGCGACCGCATCGAGGAGCGGGTGAACATCGGCGGGGTGGGTTTTCGGTTTATCGACACCGCCGGTCTGCGCGACACCGACGACGTGTTGGAGCGGATGGGTATCGACCGCACGCTCGACGCTATTCGGGGGGCGCGTGTCGTGTTGCTGATTTTGGATGCTGCCGAGCTTGGTGTTACGGATGTTACACATGTTGCGGGTGTTACAGATGCTACACATGTTACAAATGTTACACATGCGGTCGAGGCGCAGGTTTCGGGGCTTGGGTTGCGGGGTGATCAGCGGATTTGCGTTGTCTTTAATAAGGCGGATTTGTGTTCGCCGGTTTCTTTGTTACCGTCTCTTTCGAGTGTTTCTTCGCCGGTTTTGGCGGGTGTTGAAAGTTTGGCGATTTCCGCCAAGACCGGTCTGGGACTCAGTGAGTTGCGAGCGTGGTTGGCCGGCGCGGTCGACACGGCGGCTATCGAAGCGGGGGCGGCGGTGGTGTCGTCGTCGCGTCACTACGAGGCGCTGACTCGTGCGCGCGAAGGGGTGCGTAAGTTTTCGGCGGGGCTCGTGGCGGGTCTGTCGGCCGACCTGCTGGCCGAGGATGTTCGCGAGGTGCTGTATCACCTTGGTCTGGTCACCGGTGCTGTCACTACTGACGACCTTTTGGCTACTATTTTTTCGAAGTTTTGCATCGGAAAGTAACCCTAAAAATCAACGTCAAACAAAAAGTCAATAAATTCTCTGTTTGTCAGTGCTTTAAGTGCGTTGTTTCCGCGAATGATTAGCCTTTGACTTTCCGTTTATGTCGTAATTTTTGCCGCAGATTTGCAACATCTGGACTTGCGTGTTGCAAAAATAGCCCCTATATTTGCAACATGACAATAAAGGCGAGCGACTATGGAAATCAAGTTGATTAAACGGAAACTGAAAACGGGGCGCACCTCCTTGGTCCTTGAGTATTATTCCGGCTATTCGTTGGGCGAGAACGGCACGACAAAGGCCAAGCGCAAGTTCGAGACCCTCGAATACTTTCTCCACACCAACCCAAAAGACAAGGCCGAGCGAGACCACAACAAGGCGAATCTCGAAATGGCGGAAAAGGTGAAAGCCAAACGTCTGCTCTCCCATCAGAACACGCAGTACGGGTTTTCGGTCGAGTACAAAATCCGCACAAACCTTGTTGAATATATCGAACGTCTCATCGACGAGCGCAAAGCGTCGCCGGGGAATTGGGGCAACTGGGATAGTGCGCTCAAACACTTGATAGCTTACGCCGGAACCGAGACCACATTCGAGATGGTAGATAAGCCGTTCGTAGAGGGTTTCAAAAAGTATTTGGCGAAAGAGGCCAAAACAAAGAGCAACACACCTCTTTCGGCGAGCAGTCAGAGTAGTTATTTTTTGAAACTCAAAGCCGCGCTCAATCAGGCGGTGGATGACGGTATTATTCCGCACTCTCCCGCATCGGCGGTCAAGCCTGCAAAGATCGAAGAGACGCACCGTGAATATCTCACCTTCGAGGAGTTGCAACGCCTTTTGAAAGCGCATTGCAAATACCCGATCCTAAAAGATGCGTTTATTTTTTCGTGCCTAACTGGTATGCGTTGGAGCGACATTAATAAATTGACGTGGGATGAGGTGCAAGAGTATGACGGCACTACCCGCATAGTTTTTCGTCAAAAGAAAACCAAAGGTTTCGAGTATCTCGACATATCCGATCAGGCAGTCCGCTATCTCGGTGAGCGTGGCGAACCGGACGAGCGTGTTTTTGCAGGGCTGAAATATTCGGCGTGGCACAATCTGGCCTTGCGTGAATGGTGCTTGGAAGCTGATATTAAGAAACATATCACATTTCATTGCGGACGACACTCGTTCGCGGTTTTGCAGTTGTCTCTCGGGACCGAGATATATACAGTATCAAAACTGCTCGGCCACCGCGAACTGAAAACGACCCAGATATATGCCCAAATTATGGACGATAAAAAGCGTGAGGCGGTAAATAAAATCCCCGAATTGTAATAACTTTGCGTTATGACCAAAGTCGAGTACATCCGTGCATCACACAGGGAGGCCAACCGCAAACTGCGGGAATGGCTCGATGGTATGTGTCGGAGACTCGATGGCAAGAGCCATGTGTTGGGTTGGCTATTTCGGGCGGTGACGTGGATCGTTATCGGCGTGGTGTATTTGGTGAGTTGGCTGGCATTCGTGGTTACGCTGTTTCGGGATGTGAGATTCACCCTGCATTTTATGGAGTGTGAGATTGGCGACCTGCCGCCGGAGAAAGTCCGTGCGTACCTCATCGGTAGGCAACAGGAATATACACGTCGTCTGTCCTATGGCTCGGTTTCGGCGAAGGAGCAAAAACGCATCGACAAGACATTCGAGTATCTTTTCGCCAAATACCCCGCTCCGGTTCCACCCATCGAAGAACCTTTACCCGACCCGGCGGCGGAACGCCATACGCAGGTAATGGGTGGTATCACCGAAGTCAGAACAGCGATGGATAGCGTTGCCGGTTACACCTCCCGGAAAGATCGTGAGGATGCAGAGCGGGAAAAGAAAGAGGCCGAGGCACTCGCCATTGCCGAGAAACGGCGACAACAGCACCTGTCTAAATCGGGCTTCGAGCCTCATCCCGAAGATTTCAGTCCAAAACTGTCCGACAAACAGATTGCCGTGCTTGCAGAACGAATGAACGAGATCGGTGTGTTCCGGCGTGATGTTACCGCAGAGGAGATTACGCGCCTGTTGTTGTGTGAGCATATCGAGCCGTTGCAGACCACCCACAATAAAATCATCGCCCTGATATTCGACAAACTGTGTGCCGAAGGATTTATAACCCCGAAATGGCAACGTGTCGCCGCCGACAAAAAGTGTTTCGTATCGAAGATGGGCAAGCCGCTAACCGCAAAAGACCTTTCGTCGGCTAAGCAAGCGGCAGAGTTAATCCCTGAAAAGAAGTACGAAAAAATTCTCGACTGCATAGACGAAGTGAAACGAGCGCGGTAAACGTAACCCGCATGAGCAACAATAACAGGCGACCATCCTAACCGGGTGGCCGCCTTTTTTCATGCCCACCGTCAAGCAAATCAACCTCAAAACATTGGAAAGATTGTCCGTAAACGGGCAAACATTGGCGGATAACGTTGCCGGTTTTTGCTTGACCTTCCTTTGCCCTCGGAAGTCGCGACTCCGCTAATGTTTAACGTTTTAATACATCAAGAAAATGAAAGACGAACAATCCGTCGAGCAAAGGCTCGATACCATCGAACGGCTGCTGCAAGGACAGAAGTCGGTTCTAACCTTTGAAGAGGGGTGCGCATTTACGGGGCTTTCCAAAAGCTATATGTATAAGCTCACCCATCGGAACAAAATCCCATTCTTCAAACCACACGGCAAAAACATATACTTCAGCCGTGAGGAGTTGGAGAAGTGGTTGCTGAAGAATCCGGTGAAGACCGCCGAGGCGGTCGAGCAGGAGACTACTAACTACGTTGCTCGTAATAGAGTGCGTAGGTAAGTCTTAATTATCGGCTGTGTCTGTCGAGTGGGCGCAGTGTGCTTATTGTGCTCACTGGATGGGTACAGCCGACTTATTACAAACAATCTAATTTTCAGAGCTATGACAGAGAGTAAAAATAACGAAGTGAGCCAAGTCCGCACAGATGACTCACTGCAATCGACAAGTACAGTCACCAAACAGGGTACAGATAACGAGGCATCCGCAGTCAAGCGGTTATCCCCTCGCCACCGCTGGGCATCGCTCGACGAGTACCGAGCGACGTTCCTGTCCGTCCCGAGAATTACCGACCGCCAACCCGTGTTCGTGAGTCGGGATGTTCGCGACCAGATCGACAGCGTGGTGCGGCGGCTCGGGGAGCGGAAGATGAGCGTGTCGGGGTTTCTTGAGAATTTGGCTCGCCACCACCTCGACCTGTACGCCGACGATCTGGAGCAATGGAAGCGGTTGTAACGACCCGAAGTCAAGTCGGCACAGTCAGCAAAATGAGTGATTATCTCGATGAGGATGAGGGATTTAATGAGGGTAAGGGGGCAAGTTTGTGTTTTTGTAAACAAAAACGGTGTTTCGCGCCCCGAAACCTAATCCCGTTGGTCTTTAACATCGAAATTTAACAATTGGAATTATGTCAAAGTATATAAAGAACAAGGGCGGCAGACCGAAGGTTTCGGATGCCCAATACCGGGAACACGTCGTCAGCACAAGGCTCGACGCGGTCGAGCACCTGCGGTTGGAAGAGTTGAAACTGCGCTCCGGCAAGTCGGCGGCGGACGTGATACGCGAGCTGATAACCCACGGCTACGTCCGCGAAAGGATGCGGCGTGCGCACCTCGACCTGATGGCGCAGCTCAAAGGGGTTGCGCGTAACCTGAACCAACTGACCCGCCGTGCCAATGCCGCCGGGTATGGAACTGTCAGTCAATTTATGCACCCGATAGTCGCAGAAATCAACGAACTTCTAAAACAATTTCGCGATGATCGGTAAGGTAATCGGCGGCAAATCGTTCGCCGGGAGCGTCGGTTATGTGATGAAGCGCGATGCCGAGATACTCGATTCTGAGGGCGTAACCCCGCCCGAAGTCAAGGATATGGTGCAGGATTTCAGCGACCAGAGCCTCTTAAATCCTCGGATTAAGAACACGGTCGGCCACATATCGCTGTCGTTTTCGGAACGCGATAAGGCGAAACTTGACAACCAAACGATGACCGAAATCGCACGGGAGTATATGCAGAAGATGGGTATCACGGACACCCAATTCCTCATCGTTCGTCATCACGACGCGCCCCATCCGCATTGCCACATCGTTTATAATCGTGTCCGCGACGACGGCTCGACCGTACCTGACAGCAACATTCGACTGCGGAACGTGGCGGTGTGTCGGGAGCTGACGGAGTGGCACGGGCTCTACCTCGCATCTGACAAAGAGCAGGTTCGGGAACATCGCCTGCGTGAGCCGGATAAGACCAAGTACGAGATTTATAACACCATCACGACCCTTTTGCCGCGCTGTAAATCGTGGGGCGACCTCGAACGGAATCTGCTGAGGCAGGGAATCGGGTTGGAATTCAAGTGCAAAGGCAGTACAGACATCCGCGAGGGAGTGCGATTCACCAAAGGTCAATACACCTTCTCCGGCTCAAAGATCGACCAACGATTTAGCTACTCGAAACTCAACGACCACTTCAATCGGGTGCAGAAACAGGACGCGCCCACATACTCCCAGCAATCGAGGGACGGTTTGAAGTCGGCGGCGAGTGGTTTTCTATCGGCGTTCACCAAATGCTTCGGTTCGACAGGTTCCGTCGGGAGTGGCAGCACAGGCAGCGGCGAAATCAACCTCGCGGCTTTCGGGGCGGGGAGCCTGCCCCAGCCGCCTGTGGACTTGGGTATAGCCATCACCGCCGCCCAACTCCAACGTCAGCCGGACGAGACCTCTGAACAGCATATTGCCAGAATAACCGCCCTCATCAACTCCGTCACGGCGGCAATGATCGCCCACGCGGAGGAACAAAAGCGTAAGCAGCAACAAATTAAAAAACCTCAAAGAAAATTGTAAGTATGGAATCTAATCTGAAAAATCAGGATGAGGGCGCGTTGGCTCTCATTCTCGCCGAAGTCAAAAAACTGACCAAGCACTTCAAACTCGACCGACGCTCTAAAAATGATGCCGATGATGCTGAGCTTGCTGAGAGCGACGAGAGCGAACGACTGCTCCGTGAATTGTCGGAGAAGGTAGGCAATCTCGCTGACAAAAAAGAATTCTCCGTCGAGCAGGTCGCAAAATTTGAAGCAATGCTGAATGCCGTCGCCAATGCCGTCATAAAGCGACAGGTCGGACATGACGAAGAACTGAAATCGTCCCTCGAAAGGATCGAGCAGGCATTGGACGCGCTCAAAGCCGAGAACCAAGACAGCGTTATTCACCATGAACACCGCCACGCCATCGACGTGGTATCGTCGAAAAATTTCTTTGTCCTCGCAACGTTGGGATTCGTGGTTTTCGTGTCCATCGTCCTCCATATCTACCAATTCGACACAATCCGAGCCTCCCGCGACAACGACCTGAAATATCGTTACGTCAAAATGCACGGCGAGGCGACACCGGGCGACATCGAGGCATTGGAGACGATTTTCACCTACGACCACAACCCCGACAGCATTAAACTCATACGCCGACAGGTCGTTCAATACGAACGGTTGGTCAGAGAGCAAGCCGAGAAGATTGAGCAAGTACGGCTCAACACCTCCAAAGCCGAACGACTACGCGAGGAAGTAGAAAACGTTAAGGGTGGAAAGTAGCTTTGATTTTCAAATTATATTACCCCCATTCCCCTTCGTTCGCAAAGGTAACGTTGTAAAAGTAAATCCGCAAGGTCGTAGCCGCCGCATCCGCGTCGGTTTCTACGAAAACCTTGCAGATTTACTTTTCCAACCTTGCGAGTCCGCTACCAAATGAGAATGGGGCGGTGTGGCGACGGTTTACTCTGACTCGATACCCCTGAAAAACTCTTCGAGAGAAACACCGTAGTATTTACATAGTTTTGACAGGGTGGAAATCGTGATGTTTGCCATCCCTCGCTCGATCCGGCTGGCATTAGTGTCGATGTCCATATCGACAATATCCTGAGAGATGCCTCTCTCTTCCCTCAGTCGGCGCAATTTCTTGGCGACTTCGGCGACCAACTCCCTATCTATGTACTGCTTTGGCATACACAAAATAGAGGAATATTTCATATTTCAACCTCGACACATTTGTCGAGATGCAGAAAGTTCATATCTTTGCAGAGTAAGGGCGGATTGAAAATCAATGAAATATATCCCCGTTAGCCAAGATTTTGTACCTTTGTCGGTAATGGGTTTTGACCATCATTTTCACGAATTTGGACGGAAATAGATCAAAAAAAATAAAGCGATGAAAAAGGCACTATTGTTTTTCGGAGGATTAGTCACAGGGGTTGTGCTGACAATTTTAGTGGCATTTGCGATTAATGCTGCGAATCAACCTAACGATGGCTTTCCGGGTCTTACGGTGTTTCCCGAAAAAGGCGAATGCATAACAACAAGCGGCGAATTAGAAGTTATGCAGGTTTTGGCACCAGATGCGGCATTGGCCTATACAGGCGACTTTATGTACGATGACCGGATGTTGGTGCTGCTTATCAATAATGATGGCGGGTCATACTATGACGAGCAAAAAATCAAGATTCCGTCAGGCAAGTGTGCAAGACAAATAGGCACATATCAATATACTGCAAGGAATGAGATGGTCAAAACGGTACCGGCAGTTGTTATCGAATGAAAATTCCATCAATAGGCGTAGCGACATGAAAATAATTAGATTTTTGGGAGTTATACTTGCAGGTGTTTTGATGAGCAACTGCGCCCCGTTACGAATGGCGACCACCATCAACAACGGCAATATTAACGACTATCAATATGTGTTTATTTCTCCTACGGAAACTCTGACTTCAAGCGCAGGTTCTTTGTATGGTGGAAATTACGGTGCATATGGCGCGACAACCACCAAGAGTGTCAATCCAAGTGATGTCATTGCCGGAATACTATCTAAAGAGGGATTTATCGTGCTACCGGAGTTGAGACCCGAATTATCCGACGAAACTCTTATCGTGAATTATGGGGAGAGTGGTAGAAGGAATCGCGGGTTGGGATATACGATAGAGGTAACGATACAATTTATTTCGGCAAGAACACATACTCTGATTTGTTCCGGCACGGCAGAGGGGCAGGGAGAAACCGAAGCTGATGATATTCGGCAAGCGATTACCCGTAGTTTATCAGCTGTGTTAGCAAAATAAATCCTCATCGCCCTATGCCCCCCTTACTCGCCATAGGGCTTTGTATTGCCGCCGTAGTTATTATTGCTACGGTGATAATGCGACGGACGCGGCTGAAAAGAGAGGTCAGGGAACTCACCGAAAGAATCGCGGATATATCCTCTTTTGAGCAGAAGCGGGATAGCGATGCGAGAGCGGCTATTCCCAACGTCTATAAAAATTTTGCCACCGACATCGAGGCTGATTTTGAACGCTCATTTGCAGGGCAGGTCATATCTTCGTCGCAGGAAAAACGGTTTACCCGCCACTATTCCGAGATTTACAAAGAGGCATCGTCGCTCAATAAAAGGCTATCCACCTTCGACATCAAGCCATCGGACGCAATTAAGAAACTAATTTACGACTTTGAGTCGATCCCCAGTCTCACCAAAGACCACAATAAAAAGGTCATCCGGCATCTGCTCGAAACGCACAAGGATTTTTTCGATTGTTGCCTGAAATATCCGTTGGATAAACAGCAGAGGCGCTCCATCGTTTCAGAGGAGGATAATTGTTTGGTGGTCAGTAGTGCGGGGAGTGGCAAAACGTCATCCATTATCGGTAAGGTCAAATATCTGACCGAGATAAAGCGCATCGACCCCGCACGAATCCTACTCATCAGCTACACGAACAAGGCCGCCGCCGAATTGACCGAACGATTGGCGACACCGGGATTGCGTGGATACACCTTTCATAAGTTGGCTATCGACCTAATCGGGCAGATGACCGGGGTTAAGCCGTTGATTTGCGACAACACGGATGCTTTCATTGTGGAGATTTATCGCGAGCTATTGGAAAAAACGGAGTTCAAAAAAAGCATCGTCGAGTATTTTGCCGACTACCAACCGCAAGAGGCGGATTGGGAGCGGCGGAAAAATGAACGCAGGGAGCAACTCTCCGAACAGAAGAAGGTGCAGCTGAAAGCACTGTTCCCCGATATGGACGGGCGAACAATCTGGGTCAGAAGCGAGCAGGAGCAAAAAATCTGCTTCGTGTTGTCCTCTCTCGGCGTGAAGTTCCGATACGAAGAACAATACGAACATCCGTTAGCCGACGAAATGCACTCCCAATACAAGCCCGACTTCTCGATCTACTTCGAGCGGAACGGCAAACGGAAACGCATATATCTGGAACACTTCGGGGTGAACGAGCGCGGGCTTGTACCTATGTGGTTCGCCAAAGACAGGGGCATCACTTATGAGGAGGCGAATCGACAATATAACGATGGCATAGCGTGGAAGAAGGCCGCCCACGAAAAATTCGGAACAACGCTCCTAACCACATCGAGCGCGGATTTTTATCAATCGGACATTAAGGAGGTGCTGAAAGCCCTGTTGAGCAATGCGGGCGTTCCCATTCTCGAAAAGTCGGCCACAGAGTTGTGCGATCTGGTGTTGCCCAAAGGCAGTAAGCAGGAGAAAGCGTTCATTCGGCTCGTGGCGACGTTTATAACGTTGGTCAAATCGAGTTGCAAATCCATTAACAACGTGTTGCGGCAGGCTAGCCGGGAGAACGACAAGCGGAGCGTATTTATCGTCAAAAATATTTTTCTGCCTGTTTACGAACGCTACATCGAGGCTCTGCGGACAAGCGGGCAGATAGATTTTACCGATACCATTTTACAAGCCACCGATATTTGTCGCTCCACTCATCTTGTTGGATATGACTACATTATCGTAGATGAGTTTCAGGACATTTCGGTGGATCGCTACAACTTCCTGAAAGTTTTGCGGGAGGGAAATCCTCCGGCCAAACTATATTGTGTCGGCGACGATTGGCAGTCTATATATCGCTTTTCGGGGAGCGATATGGCTCTTTTTAACCAATTTCCCGATTATTTCGGCGCAACCGAGATCAACAAGATCGAGACGACTTACCGTTTTGGCGAGCCGTTGGTCGGCCTATCCTCACAATTCATACAACGCAATGACGCTCAAATCAAAAAGAGCATTCACCCGTCCAGCGCGGAAGCCAAAACTGATTTGGAATTTTGCGCATATGACCGAGCCGATTATTGCAACACCATCGGGAGAATAATCGCACAAATCCCGCCCGACAAGTCTGTTTTTCTGTTGGGACGCTACTCTTTCGACGATTACTATCTCTCGTTTATGTACAAATACGTCAAGCGGGGCAATCGTTTCTTCTACATCATTGGAGATCGTGAAATCGAGTTTCTTACCGTCCATAAATCGAAGGGACTTGAAGCTGACTATGTGATTATCCTTCAATGTAATAAAGACACATATGGCTTCCCCTCGCTTGTCAGCGACGATCCTGTTCTGAACTATGTACTGACCGCAAGCGACCAATTTCCGTATGGCGAGGAACGAAGGCTGTTTTATGTGGCAATCACGCGAGCCAAAGCGAAAACCATCGTGCTGTACGATAGGCGTTTCCCGTCCGTTTTCGTCGATGAGTTCCTGCATCCCGAACAGGTCACGGCTGAAAGCCACCAACCACACCGCAATTCAGGCAAACGATGGACACCCGCCGCCGACAAATACCTTCTCGATCTCCACAGGAGGGACAAGAGCGTAAAATACATCGCCGAGAAAATGGGGAGAAGCCAAACCTCAATCGTGATGAGGTTGGGGAAGTTGAAGGGCTGATAACAAATAAACTCCTCGAAATTCCTCCACTTCAAGACATTTTATTAACTTTGGCAGATAGATAATATGCGATATATGACCAAAGAACTTCAATTTCTGATATACAACACACCGCAGGAAAACGTCAAGGTCGATGTGGTGGTAAAGGACGAGACCGTTTGGCTGACGCAAAAGGCGATGGCCGTGCTGTTCGGCGTGCAAATTCCGGCGATCAGCAAACACCTTAAAAATATCTACGAAAGTGGCGAATTGCAGGAGCGTGCGACTGTTTCCATTTTGGAAACAGTCGTGCAGAGGGGCTTCAGAGGCCAAATTAGCGAGGGCGTGGAGTTCTACAACCTCGACGCGATTATCTCCGTCGGCTATCGTGTAAATTCGGCGCAGGCGACGCAATTCCGAATCTGGGCGACGGGGACGCTGAAGGAGTTTATCACAAAAGGCTTTGTCCTCGACGACGAGCGATTGAAGCAGGGGAAGACCGCTTTTGGCAAGGACTATTTTCGGGAACTGTTGGAGCGTGTTCGCTCCATCCGTGCGAGCGAACGGCGTATTTATCAGCAAATTACCGATATTTTCGCGGAATGCAGTATCGACTATAATCGCGATTCGCCTGTGACCAAAGACTTTTACGCGATGGTGCAAAATAAGTTCCATTTTGCCATCACGGGGCAGACGGCGGCGGAGATTATCTACACCAAAGCTGACCGCAGTGCCGAAAATATGGGACTCACGACGTGGAAAAACTCGCCCGCCGGACGAATTTTGAAGTCGGATGTCACGGTTGCAAAAAATTATCTGCCGGAGAATGAAATTCGCCGTTTGGAACGCGCCGTGACAGGATATTTCGACTATATCGAGGATTTAGTCGAGCGGGAGAATACGTTCACGATGGAGCAGTTTGCCGCGAGCGTCAATGAATTTTTGCATTTTCGAAAGTACCAAATCCCCCACGACAAGGGCAAAATATCGAAAGCCCGAGCCGATCAAAAGGCAATCGAGGAGTATGACGAGTTCAACAAAACGCAAAAGATAGTTTCCGACTTCGATAAGGAAGTCAAGCGGTTACAGCAGAAAGAAGGGAGTAATAACAAAGTGGAATATTTAGGGAGAAAGTGAAACTTTGAGGAACTGATTGCAGTGGATTATAGTGATGGCTAAAAAACTAACTTAAAAATCTATAGTTATGGTGGAACTGAAGAAGAGGGGTCATAATATTGACCTGAAGAATATTGTAATTCATCGAATTACTAAAACAAAAGGGCTAAACACCGGTAATATCAAGTGTAATCAGGCAGTTTTGCCCATCACCGATGTTGAGAAGCAGTTCATAGCGAGAATAACGGACTCTTTTCAAAAAAACTCCTCACCAACTTACGGTACTTTTAATGGAGAGAATGACGACTTCAATAAACAGCTATGTGATTTCAAAGATAAGAAATGTGAATTTTTGAAGTTCACACGAAATGCGATGTTTTTATACCGGAAGGTTATTAATGCCAGTGCAGGAGCGACGGGAGCATTCATGGTATTTGCTCACTACAAGAACACTACAAACAATAATTTCTATTTTCTTATACTTGCTATTGATAATAAGCCAGGATACAGTCTAAATGACTCGCTTACCATAAAAAGCATCCAAAATCTTGATTTGAGCAAAATAGACCTCGCTTGTCGCATTAACCTATCAAGGTGGCAAAACTTCTTGGATAATAAAGAGACCGATAGTAAGACTTATTTGGCTTTTGTAAAGGGCAAGAAAGGCATTAGTGATTATTTTATGAATAAGTTTGTTGGTTGTTGCAACAAGCAAACCAATGAAGTTGCATCTGTGAATTTACTTAATGCGATTAACGGATACTGCAAACAGAAAGAGTATGACGAAGATAAGACGAAAGAAGTCAGATCCCGTGTCTTTCGACACGCAATGGATCGGATGACCGCCAATCAAGAGATTCTTTTGGATTCATTGTCAGCAATAGTTAATGGTGATGATCCAAGAGAGTTTGCAGAATTTGCTGGTCAAGAGGAATATGGAGTTGGCCCTATTATTAGTGGTCATAAAAAAACGTTACAGAATTTGCAGGTCATTAGGTTCAAAGACAAAAAAATGACCCTTGAAATTGACGCATCTCTAATCGGAGAGACTGTCTTTTATGATAAAACCTCGAATACACTGAAGATAGAGCAGGTTCCTGTCGAATTAGCAAATCAATTCTCATAATGGCGACTTTAGAACAAATAGCATCTTTTCTTAATGATGCGCATTATGACGAGGAGTCTAAGATTTTAATAAAAACAGATTTTATTATTGGCTTAGCAGATATTGATGTTATCCGATATTTGAGCGAACAAGATTGCTTCAACCATTTATATGATGAAGATAATCAGGTTATAATAGTATCTAATTTGCAAGAGGAACAGAAAGTTGGAAAAATAGAATTTCCGATACACAAATTAAGGAGTATACATTTATATGCCACCTTCAAAGATTTCGTCAGGCAATGTCAGGCAGATAACAAAATGCCTGATGATTTCTATATATTAGATGCAGGTTATTCTAAAACTTCAGGGAGTGCAGAAATAACCAAACTTGATTTCGTACATAAACTTATCGATGTCTTAAGGTCGGTATGTAACTACAAGGCTGAAGATCAAAGAACACTTTGCATATCCAATAACCATCAACTTGAGGAATTGCCAATAAAGTATGATGCAATCGATATTTCGGCCATGCCTGTTATAGATAAGTCATACGACAACATCTTGACCTCTCTGAAAAATAAGCAAGACATAATTTCGAAACTATATCTACAAGAACTTTTAGCCTTTATACAAAACATATACGATGATAAGAAGTTTGCTAATTTGATTCGCAACATTACGGACTATCAAAAAAGGTGTATTTGTAGCCACGAGGTTTATGTTCGCAATTTCTCATTTAATGAAGTAAAAACCAAAATTGATAGTGCAGTTCTTGATTTTTCTGATAAACTGCAAAGTGTTATAAATGGAGCACAAGAGCGTCTCATTGCAATTCCTGCTGCATTCATTTTAGCAATAGCGGGAATAGAGAAAGATCAAACATTTTCATTATTGAATATTTCCATAGTCATAGGTGTTGTGATTTTTGCGATATTGATATGGATGTTTCTAAAAAACCAAGAAGATGCTCTGGATATAATAAACAACAATGTGTCTGAATATAAAGCCACATACCATATTGAGGACTCCCAATCAAGCCTCAATAGCGTAATCAGTGATCGTTTTTCAAGACTTGATAACAATCTTAAGACGCAATATCGACGGATATGTGCAACTAAATCCATTGTAATCACTATCCCAATTCTATTTGTTTTATTCCTTTGCATACCTAAAGTAATTCTCTTCGTTGCAGGCCAATTGACGAATGTTGTAAGTTGGACGTTAAATGTGTTGATTGTCTGCGCCACACTTGTTTTACAATTAATAAAACTCACTTTCGCATAAAATGATACAACTCTCAGATTCCCAGATTTGCGGCATAGTTATTTGCGGTATTGAAAACAAAACCGAAGGAGGTATGTTACGAATATCGAATGCTCCTGCCGATATTGATGACAAAACGATGTCGGATTTGACCAATTATTTCACAGCCTCGTTCAAGGCCTCTGTATATTTTAATTTCACACACGAGGCCGACATTACCCTCAACGAGGTGTATGTGTACGCCTCAAAGATTTTCGACAGTCCCGAAGCTCTGCACGAGCAGTCGGTGAATCTCGCCAAGCACCTGTACGAGCAAAGCAACCACCCGAAAATCAAGGGCGGGGAGTTCTATGTGGTCTATTTTAAGGATTGCATCGTGGATGGCGAGACGGTCGATGCGGTCGGGCTGTTCAAGTCGGAGAATAAGGACACGTTCCTCAAGGTCTATCCGGCAGGCGATGGTTTCGAGATCGAGAGCCAGCAGGGGATCAACATCAACAAGCTCGACAAGGGCTGTCTGATCTTCAACACGGACAGGGAGAACGGTTATGTGGTGGCGATCGTTGACAACACCAACAAAGGGGCGGAGGCGCAGTATTGGATCGACGACTTCCTCCACGTTCGCCAGCGGCGAGACGAGTACTACAATACGCAAAATTTACTGTCGATGACAAAGAATTTTGTGACTCACGAACTACCCAACCATTTCGAGGTATCGAAAGCCGATCAGGTCGATCTGCTCAACAAGTCGGTGAAATTCTTCAAGGAGAAAGACACGTTCGATATGGATGAGTTTGCCAACGAGGTGATCGCCCAGCCGGAGGTAATCGACAGTTTCAATCGGTATAGGGACGAATATGCGCGCGATCGGGACATTGAGTTTTCGGATAGTTTCACCATCTCCGACAGCGCGGTCAAAAAGCAGGCGCGCGTGTTCAAGAGCGTTATCAAACTCGACAAGAATTTCCACATTTACGTCCACGGCGACCGCAACCTCATCGAGCAGGGCGAGGACGATAAGGGTAAATTCTATAAGGTGTACTACAAAGAGGAGCAATGACCCTCAAATAAATGACCAAAAAATAGTTTGCCGCAGATTTGCAACTCAATGCACGATACCTATGCTGCAATGATTTGACAATAAGACAATTACGCAGAAGTGCATTATTTCTGCATCGGGAAGTAGCGCAGCAAGCGCGCGTTAAAGGCTTTTACCGGCTGAAGATCTCGTTGAGGAGTTTTGCCAAACGGTAGCCGCCCTCCATGAATTTCTCTTCGACCAGCGGGGCGTACTTGTTGATGTAGTCCCACGAGAGCGACACGTTTTGCGGCGTGCCGGCGTACAGCGAGTGCGACACTACGACCGTCTGCTCCATCCAGTCCAGCGGCGTGCCGGCCTCGATCTCGCGACGGGCGTCGCGACCCAACTTCACATCGACATTCTCGGCCCATTCGGTGGCGCTCCAGGCGTGGGCGGCGTCGACGAACTGCGAGTCCCACAGACTGTGGAGGTTGGTCTTGCGGCCGCGGAAGTTCACCGCGTATCCGTTGCCGCCGCGATCGCTCGCGTGTCCGGCGTGCATGGGGCAGTGCATGTCGCCCACAAAGTGGATCAACAGCTTTAGGTGCAGACTCCGGAGCGAGTCGCTCAGCCCCTTCTCGCGCAACTTTTCGACGCACAGCTCAACGGCGGTGTAGACGTCGCCCTCGGGATTCTTGTCGGCGGTGGCGTAGGTGTGCCCCTCGTCGGCGTTGGCGTAGTGCCACGTCGAGATGAAGTCGTAGCGGTTGTCCTCTCTCAGTCCGTCGGCCCACGACGACCAGTAGGCCATGTTGTGGCCCTCCAACAGGCGGGTCACCTCGCGTTGCGCCCTGCGTGTCAGGTGGTTCTGGGCAATGTGGGCAATGGCGTTGTGACCCTTTTCGCCCCAACCGAAGGCGGGCAGCGAGGTCATGAGGGCGGCAAAAGCTACAATCAGGGTTGAAAAATGTGCGGTTCTCATCGAATTTGTTTAATTTTGCGGTCTGTTACTTACGGAGTGTAAAAGTAGTGTAAAAATTTCGATTATCCGACACCGGCGACGGCTTAATGCGATCGTAACTGATTTGTGCGCAAATGTAACAACATCGTCCTAATTTTCCACCGCGAAATCGTAAACTCATTCAACCATAAATAACTTAATGTTTAAATCGAAGGCTATGAAAGTTAAAATGTTACACCGGATTTTCGTACTGTTTGCCGCCTTGATGATCGCCGCTCCGGCTGTGGCGCAGAGCTCTCTCTCGGGGCGCATCGTCGACGGAGCCAACGGCACTCCGCTTGCCGGCGCGCTGATCACCAACACCACCACCGGCGACGTGGCGGTGGCGACCAACGACGGCGCGTTCCGCATTCGCGGCGGCGCAGGTTCGCAGACCCTCACCGTCTCCTATTTGGGCTACGGCGAGCTCACCATGGAGACCGGAGCCAACGCCAATCTGGGCGACGTTGCACTCGAAGCCGACGCGATCACCGTGGCCGACATCGTGGTGACGGCGGGCATCGTTGTCAACGACCGCCAGACCCCCGTGGCCGTGTCGAATGTAACACGTGCGCAGATCGACATGAAGCTTTCGAACTAGGAGTTCCCCGAGATCCTCAAGTCGACCCCTTCGATCTACGCCACAAAGGAGAGCGGCGGTTACGGCGACTCGCGTATCACGATGCGCGGGTTCAACTCCGAGAACATCGGCGTGCTCATCAACGGGGTGCCGGTCAACGACATGGAGAATGGGCGCGTCTACTGGTCGAACTGGGCCGGACTCTCCGACGTCACCAGCTTCATGCAGGTGCAGAGGGGGCTCGGGGCGTCGAAGCTGGCGCTCTCGTCGGTCGGCGGCACGATCAACATCGTCACCAAGAGCACCGACGCGCAGCAGGGCGGCAGCGTCTTCTACGGCATCGGCAACGACGGCATGCAGAAGCTCAACTTCAGCGTCTCGACCGGACTGTTGGACAACGGCTGGGCATTCTCGCTCGCCGGCGGTCGTCAGTCGGCCGACGGATATGTGAGGGGAACGGACTATCTGGCGTGGAACTACTTCGCCAACCTGTCGAAGGTCTTTGCCGGCGGTCGCCACCGTCTGTCGCTCACCGCTTTCGGCGCTCCCCAGTGGCACAACCAGAGGGGTAACCACTATCTGATCGAGGACTATCGCAACCATCCCGACGGCCGACGCATGAACCGCTCGTGGGGCTACAAAGATGGTAAGGTGGCCGGTACCGCCTACGGCTACAACGAGTACCACAAACCGCAGATCTCGCTGGTACACACGTGGGAGATCAACGACCAATCGCTGCTCTCGACCTCGGTGTACGCATCGCTGGCGAGGGGCGGCGGCCGTCGCGCCTACGGCCCCAACGCCGCGACAGCAAATGAGTTGGGCATCAACAACACCACCGGTCGGCCCAACGCCACCACCATGCTCACTCCCGAAGGTCACATCGACTTCGACGCCGCATACGCAATGAACCAGAACTCGCCCGACGGCTCGGCCAAAATCATCCTCGGCACAGCGGTCAACCAGCACGACTGGTATGGCGTGATGAGCACCTACAACAACCAGATCACCGACGACATCAAGATCACCGCCGGTTTCGACGGCCGCTACTACACCGCGTTCCACGGCAGCAGGGTCGAAGACCTGTTGGGGGCGAAGTACTATCTCGACAACTCGATCAAGTATCGCGATCCGGCGCAGCAGCTTCACGAGGGCGACCTCGTGCAGTACGACGAGACGGGCGAGGTGCTCTGGACGGGCCTCTTCGCGCAGGCCGAGTATGTGAGGGGCGACCTGTCGGCGTTCCTGTCGGCGTCGGCGTCGGGCAACTTCTACAAGTGGCACAACCCGGGCGCACCCTACGTGAACCCCAACGACGCCAACGACCCCCTCAGCGGTAAGACGGTTTCGGAGTGGGTCAACTTCATGCCTTGGAGCGTCAAGGCGGGTGCGAGCTACAAGTTTGCCGACTACCACAACGTGTTTGTCAACGGCGGCTACTTCACCCGCGCGCCCTTCTTCAACTCGACCTTCCAGAGCTACACCATCAAGACCAACCCCGAGGCCAAGTCAGAGAAGGTGGCCACCGCCGAGGTGGGCTACGGATTCGCCAACAGCGTGTTCAACCTCACCTTCAACGGCTACTACACGCTGTGGCTCGACAAAGGGATGACCCGCACGCTCAACGATCAGATATACAACATCTCGGGCCTCAATGCCCGCCACATGGGGCTCGAACTCGAAGCCAACTACCGCCCCACAACCCGCCTCAATCTTCGCGCGATGGGCTCGGTGGGCGACTGGGTGTGGCAGAAAGATGTCGACGCCACCATCCTCGATGAGAACCAACAGGTGATCGGCACGGCCCAGACGCTCTACGTCGCCGGTGTGCACGTGGGCAACTCGGCCCAGATAACCGCCGCCTTGGGTGCCGAGTGGACGGTGTTAGAGACTCTGCGACTGGGGGCCGACTTCAACTGGTTCGGCAAGAACTTCGCCGACTACAACCCCATCAACCGCACGCAGCTCAAGGACAAGGTGGACGCGTGGCAGATGCCCGACTACGCCACCGTCGACCTCTCACTGAGCTATCGCTTCGAGCTGGGCGACAACGTCAGGGCAACTCTCTACGGCAACGTCAACAACCTGCTCGACACGTGGTACATTGCCGACGCACGCGACGGAGCCGGCCACGACGCACGCACCGCACTGGTCTACTACGGCTTCGGAAGAACCTGGACCGCCGGCCTGAAATTCAATTTCTAATCCCCCAAAAACAGAGAAAAACAACGCCATGAAAAAGTTATTATATCTCATGATCGCGGCCGCCGGTGCGGGCATAGTCTCGTGCAGCGACCAGAACGACGTCGTGAAGGATCTCTACGACGAGATCGACAACACCCCCTACGCGGCCAACGTCGACTACACCCTCACCGCGGCAGACTACGGCACCATCTCCACCGCAGCCGCCGCCGCAGCGACGACCGACGACGAGAAAGCTCTCGCCGCAGCGGTCAAGAGCACAAGCTCGCTGAACAGCTTCGCCGCCGCCGACCGGTTCGCTCCGGCGGCTCTGGCCACCGCGTTCCCCGCACTGCGTCAGGGTTCGACGGCCCAGCTCAGCTACGACTTCACCGCCGACCGTCCCGCCTACCTCGCCACGCTGGCCGCCTCTTCCGCCAAACTGCTCATTGGTCAGGACTTCACCGACGCCGCGACGGGTGACGCCTTCGCCTCCGCCGGCTGGACTCAGTTCGACGCCTCGGGCGCGGGTGTGTGGAAGGTGGCAGCCTATGGCGGCAACAACTACGTCGAGGTGACCTCGTTCGGCGACCCGAAGGAGAAGAACGAGGTCTTCTTAGTCTCCCCCGCGGTCGACCTTTCGGGCGTCGAGTTTCCCGCGATCACGTTCGACGCCGAACTGCGTTACCCCGTCGCCGGACAGGACTACCTGAGGGTGCTCATCGCCACCGACTACGACGCCGAAGCCAAAACCGCGACGTGGACCGATATCACCGAGAACTTCTCCCTGCCCACCGCCCAGACCAACGCTCTGGCGAACGTCGGCGCAATGAAGTTGGAGGCCTACAAGGGCAAGAGCGTCAACGTCGCGTTCGAGTATCTGGGCGACGACACCGCGACCCCCGCACTGACCACCACCCTGCGCATCGACAACATCAGGTTCTTGGACGACAGCTCCGTCCCGGGGGCAGCCTACATCGACAACGGCGACGGCTGGGAGATCTACGCCGACGGCATCTCGCTCACCGCCGACGACTACAAGGCGATGGGCCTCACCTCGCTCAACGCCTCGCAGGCCCCCGACTATCTGCCCGCTTTCCTCGCGCAGAAGTTTCCCTACGCGCAGCAGGGCGCCATCAAGGCAGTGGTCTACTCGGGCGGCACCGACGAATACGCTTTCGAGAGCGGCGTGTGGACACCCACGGCGGCCCCCACGACCCGCACCGAGCAGTTTGTGTACGCCGACAACGGCTGGATGTTCGACCCGACGGTCAACCACACCATGACCTCCGCCGACCAGCAAATCGCCGTCACGGCAGCTCTCGCCGATCCCGCCACCTCGATGTACACCAACCTCGGCCGCACCAACGAAGAGTGGTACTACGGCTTCAACGCCTTCTACAACAACGTCAGCTTCAATCTCTCGGCAGGAAATTCGTCGCGCGCGATGGTTGCGAGCAGCGTGGCCAACGACACCGAGCTGCACGCCCTCGACGGCAAACCCGCCGAGCAGGCGGCGTTACTTTGGAAGCGCCTCGTCGAAAAGGGCATGCCCCTCTACCTCAAAAACAGATGGCCGATGGCAGTCACCGACGTGCAGGGCGTCGAGGTGCTCTACAAGATCGGAGTCGCGGTCTTCTATCCCGACGGGGTGACCAGCGCCACTGTCACCTACACATTGGAGTACAAGGTAGCAACCGACGGTTCCGCCTCCACACCCGCGACTTTCGAGTACGTTTCGGGCGCGCCGGCCGAGTTCTACAAGTAACGTCTGAAAAAAATAGCAACCAAAGAGAGCCTCCGACGTGGGGCTCTCTTGCATTTTCCGATAGAATGATTTACCTTTGTAGCAATGAAGGAGACCCGACGTAAAAATTGGAGACGCCTTGCCGCCGTGGCGATCACGGCCGGTGCCGCAGGCGTGTTGATCACCCTGGGCGTCAACAGCGCGTGGGTCGCCAGCTCCAAGGACGAGGGCTGCATGGCGTGCCACGTCCACCCCGACTCCGAGGCGAGTTGGCGCCAGTCGTCGCACTATGTCAACGGCTCGGGGGTGAAGGTGTCGTGCGCCGACTGCCACCTGCCGCCCGAGGGGTCGATGGGCTATGTCGCCGCCAAGGTGAAGACCGGAGGTAAGGACGTTTGGTCATACATATTCAAGGACAAGAGCAAGATCGACTGGGCCGCCAAGGGCGAGTTGGAGAACGCGCGCAAGATAGTCTACAACGCCTCATGCATCGAGTGCCACCACCAGCTCTTCCCTGAGGGAATATCCGACGACGGCGTGGTAGCCCACCTCTATTGGGAGGACAACCACGAAGCGTTGGACATGAACTGCATCGACTGCCACTTGGACGTCGGCCACTACGACCCCAACTACACCCACGCCCGCATGACCGGAGTGCCGCAGCAGGCGCAGGGTCAGCGATTCACCGAGACCGCCACCGTCACCGAGTTCGCCGACTTCACCGAGCAGATTCCCGGGTCGTCGGCCTCGTTCGCCATGAGGGCCATCCCCGCCGGAACCTTCACGATGGGCAGCCCCGAGAGCGAACCCTTCCACAACGCCAACGAAGGCCCGCAGCGTGAGGTGAGCGTCGACCGCTTCTTCATGGCCGAGACCGAGATCACGTGGGACACCTACTGGGCGTTCCTGGCCGAGACGATGTCGGAGGGGCGCATCCCGCCCGAGGAGATATTCGCCCGCAACGCCGACCCCGAGGTCGACGCGCTGAGCGGACCCACGCCGCCGTT
The DNA here is from genome assembly GCA_031285405.1 of Alistipes sp. Lineage (GTDB taxonomy): Bacteria > Bacteroidota > Bacteroidia > Bacteroidales > Rikenellaceae > UBA940. Next base: position 58,076 of record JAITWH010000029.1, on the reverse strand, counting down.
CGGCAACCCCGAGCAGGGGTGGGGCGGGGGGCAGCGTCCGGCCATCACCATGACCTACTACTCGGCCGAGATATTCTGCCGCTGGCTCTCGACCAAGACGGGCAAAACCTACCGCCTGCCCACCGAGGCCGAGTGGGAGTACGCCGCGAGGGGCGGCACCGACACCCCCTACTTCTTCGAGGGCTCGCCGCGCAGGTTCTCGTCGGAGGGTCTGATGCGCAAGATCTTCGGCCCCGACACCACCGTGATCAACACCTACGCCATATACGCCCTCAACAGCCGCGGCCGCACGGGCGAACCGTCGCTCGTGAAGCCCAATCCGTTCGGCCTGCGCAACATGGTGGGCAACGTGTGGGAGTACACCTCCGACTGGTGGACGGGCGAGGGCGTCGCGCCCCAAACCGAGCATGTTGTGAGGGGAGGCACCTACGCCGACGACGCGTCGGGCATCCGTTCGGCAGTGCGTGCCCCGACCGAGCACGACCGCTGGTTGCGCACCGACCCGCAGCAGCCCAAGAGCATCTGGTGGTACAGCGACATCAAGGCGATCGGTTTCCGCGTCGTGATGGAGGTGCCCGATGGGCTGTAAAAAAACCGCCGTCGGCGTTCCGACACACTTCAGATACTTAACCTAAAAAACTATACAGCTATGAAAAAAGAAAAAACGATCAACAGCGGCTCGATGCCGCGCAGGGATTTTCTGAAGGTGTCGGCACTCGGTGCCGCGGCGGCCATTGCCGCTCCGTCGCTCCTCGCTTCGTGCGCGGGAGGTGGCACGAGTGCGAAACTCGTTCCGCTGAAGCAACCCGGCGAGTACTACATCCCCGCCCTGCCCGACAAAGCCCCCGACGGCAAGCCCCTGAGGGCGGGTCTGGTGGGTTGCGGAGGCCGCGGAACGGGCGCCGCCATCAACTTCCTGAACGCCGCGACGGGCGTGAGCATAGTGGCTCTGGGCGACGTCTTCGAAGACCGCTTGCAGAGCACGCGCGACAGGCTCAAGAAGGATTTCAACACCGACATCGCCGACGACAAGTGCTTCATCGGCTTCGACTCCTACCAGAAGGTCATCGACTCGGGCATCGACGTGGTGCTGTTGGTTACGCCGCCGGCATTCCGTCCGTTGCACTTCAAGTACGCGACTGAGAAGGGAATCCACTCGTTCCTCGAAAAGCCGGTAGCTGTCGACGGCGAGGGCTACCGCACGATGATTGCCACGGCCCGCATCGCCGCCTCGAAAAACCTGTGCGTCGTGACCGGCACCCAGCGCCACCACCAACGTTCGTATGTTGCGTCGTATCAGAAGATCATGGAGGGAGCCATCGGCGAGATCCGCGGCGGCAACGTATATTGGAATCAGAACCAGCTCTGGTACCGCACCAAGCAGGCCGGCTGGACCGACATGGAGTGGATGATCCGCGACTGGGTCAACTGGACCTGGCTGTGCGGCGACGAGATCGTCGAGCAGCACGTCCACAACATCGACGTGTTTACGTGGTTCTCGGGCCTGCGTCCTATCAGCGCGGTGGGCGTCGGCAGCCGCCAGCGCAGGGTCACGGGCGACGGCTACGACAACTTCAGCATCGACTTCGAGTTCGAGAACGGCATTCATCTCCACAGCATGTGCCGCCAGATCGACGGCGCGTCGGGCAAGAACACCGAGATCATTCAGGGCACCAAGGGTGTGTGGTACGGCGGCGACAACTCCGACCACCACATCGTCGACTTGGCCGGCAACGAGATCTGGCGCTACGACAAGGCAGCCATCGAGGGCACCGACACCACCCCGGGCCTCTTCGCCGAGCGTAACCCCTACGTGTTGGAGCACGTCAACTGGATCAGCCACATCCGCAGCGGCCAGCCCATCAACCAGGCCGAGGAGACAGCCATCTCGACCCTCGCGGGGATCATGGGACGCGACGCGGCCTACACCGGCGCCACCGTCACGTGGGATGAAGAGAGCGCTAAGGTTCACGGCATAGTGCCCGAAACGCTGGCCCTCGAAAATGTCGACATGACCAAATACACCGTGCCCGTCCCGGGAACTGCTAAGTAGAGACTCACTATGAATAGAAAAGAGTTTTTAAAGACAACGCTGATGGGGGCGGCCGCTTTGATGGCGGCCCCCGCATTGGCGGGAAGCGTCGTGAGCGCCGCCGGCCGAAAAGGCACCGCCGACCAAAGAGCAACCGCCGCCCCGAGGCTGAACATCTCGTTCCAAGAGGGCACCGCCCCGGGAGAAAACCTCGCCCAGAAGTTCGACTGGATGGAGGCACACGGAGTCACCGGCTTCGAACCCGGCGGAAAGAACCTCGGAGCGAGAGTCGCCGAGCTGAAAAACCTGCTGAGAGGCCGCAACATCAAGGTGACGGCCATCTGCGCCGGCTTCGAGGGATTCATCCTCGCCGAGGATCCGGCCGTGAAGGCGGCGTTCGACAGCTCGATGCGCGACATCATCGTTGCGGCGGGAGAGTTGGGCTCGGTGGGCGTCATCATGGTGCCCGCGTTCAACGGCCAGAAGCCGTGCCGTCCCCACACCCTCGAAACGCGCGAATTCCTCTGTGAGGAGATGGGCAAGCTGGGCGAGTTCGCCCTGCAACACGGCACCACCGCGATACTCGAACCGCTCAACCGGCGCGAGGCGTTCTACCTGCGTCAGGTGGGCGACGGCGCCGCCATCGCGCGCGACTCGGGCTCGAAGGGTGTCACCTGCATGGGCGACTTTTGGCACATGAGCGAGGAGGCGTCGGACTACGGCGCGCTCTGGAGCGCCGACGGCTACCTGAGCCACGTCCACATCGCCAGCCGCGGCCGCCGCATCATGCCCGGCGAGGATGGCGAGCTGGACAACTACGTCGACGGCTTCCGCGCCCTCAAGGAGATGAACTACGAGGGATGGGTGAGCTTCGAGTGCGGCACCCGCGGCGAACGCGAGCAGACCGTCACCGCCGCCCTCGAACTGATGCGCGAGCAGTGGGCGAGAGCCTAACCGCCGCCGCCGAAGCAGCAATAAACACAAGCCGGCGTCAAAACACGCCGTTGATGAAACACAGCCGGCGTCAAAACAGACGCCGGCAAAAAGCAAGACATGAGTAAGAAGATAAAATTCGGCGTGGTCGGGAGCAACTTCATCTCCGACCGCGTCATCACGGCCGGCCGCATGGACCCCAGGTTCGAGCTCACGGCCCTCTATTCACGCACTCCGGAAAGGGCTGCCGAGTACGCGGCAAAGCACAACATCCCGCACACCTTCAACTCGTTGGAGGAGATGGTGTCGGGCGACCTCGTCGACGCTGTCTACATCGCCTCGCCCAACGCGCTGCACGCGCCGCAGAGCATTCTGTGTCTCGACCACGGCAAGCACGTGCTGTGCGAAAAACCCATGGCGTCGAACGCCCGCGAGGCGCGCGAGATGACCGCGGCGGCCAGGCGCAACAACCGCACACTGATGGAGGCGATGAAGCCGACGCTGACGCCAAATTTCCAAAAAGTAAGGGAAAACCTGCACCGAGTCGGAACGCCCCGACGCTGGTTCGCCAGCTTCGGCAAATACTCGTCGCGCTACGACCTGCTGAAGGGGGGCGATCTGCCCAACACTTTCAACCCCGCGCTGGCCAACGGAGCGGCGATGGACATTGGCGTCTACGCCATCTACCCGATGGTGGCGCTGTTCGGCGCACCGGAGAAAATCCAATCCACGGTGGTGATGCTCCCCAGCGGAGTCGACGGCCACGGAGCGGTCAACTACACCTACCCGGGCGGCATGATAGCCACGACGTTGTACTCAAAGATGGTCGACATGGCGCTACCGTGGGAGATCGAGGGCGAGGACGGAACCATTCGCGGCGACGCCATCAACTCGATAATGCGGTTGGAGTTCCGCCAGCGCGGCGAGGGGGCCGAGTACGCCGGCAGCAACGCCCTCCAGTGGAGCGACATCGCGAACCCCGTCCACTCGGGCAACGACTACTCCTACGAGGTGTCGCACTTCTTCGACCTCGTCGAGGCTGGGCGCGTCGAGTCCGACATCAACACCCACACCTGCAGCATAGCCGTGATGGAGATAGTCGACGAGATCCGCCGCCAATCCGGCATCGTCTACCCGGCCGACGGGATTTAGTGGTTAGTGCTAACGCGGTACATAAAGACTACGCACAATTTTTGCGTGTATTACCGTCGCGTAGCACTAACCACTAATCACTAACAACTAACCACTTAATTAATCCGCGACGGCGAATATCCCGTCTCATTATAAGAGTCCCGAGAGCTATAAGTTCCTTCGAGGAAGTCATCGCTTTCGTCATCCAGCGAGACGTCGTAGTCCATGAGATTTTCCTCCCATTCGTTTTCGTCGTTCAACCCTGTGGCGTACTCATTAGTGTCGGTGGTGAACATGTACCTGTCGAATATGCTTTCCGAATAGTTCATTGCAGTATCGTTTTTAGTTTTAGTTGTTGGTCTTTCCCCAACCAAATCCAAAAACGATGCCAAAACTGCCGCCGGAACAAAACTATATTTTCTACCCGATTGTAAGTTAAAGTATATGAAGATATTTTACCCAAGCAACATTTGGCGTTTTATGCTACTCATAATTGCGAGTATGTTGATAACAAGCCCGATCATGGAGCTGAACGAAATTATCGACACCTCGACACTGCAACTTGCCATGATGATCGTGTTGTGTTTGGCGATGACAACACTATATTACTTTGCCGCAAAAAAAAGCGGCAATCAATGGCTAAAAAAGAGCGAACTCTACATAAACGTCACTCTGCGGGAGATACTTTGGGGCATATGCCTCGGAACGATATTCACTCTCGCGGTATTAGCTTATGGCCGCTTCGTTACGGGGGAAGCCACGTCGTCACGTATTAGCGTTATATCGTTTGTTGGTGCAGTTATCTTAGGCCCGATTATCGAAGAGTGGATATTTAGAGGTATATTCCTAAAGTCAATGCTGACCAAAATCGGCGAAAAGAACGCAATACTGATCTCTGCGATAGTTTTCGGGCTTGTGCACGCAGGGTCTTCCTTGAATCCGGCTCAAATTGTCGGCGCAATCGGTCTCGGATATTATTTCGGCTATGTATATGTCGAGCACAGAAGCCTTACCAACACTATCATACTGCATTCGATCATCAATGGAATAGGACTTATTGGCATGCAATTTCTCCGATGACTAAACCTTAATTGCCGAAATTGTAATCTATAATGTATTGCAAATCGAACTGTTCCCGAACGGCGTTTAACTTCCGGGGGCGGTTTTTTGTTATGTGATTACTAAAATAATTTACTACCTTTATGCAATTAAATTTAAGCCAAATTCCAAAACCCCGACAAAATGCAAACCCCCGAAAAAACCCCCTGGAGACCCCAACCCAAGGATATAGTCCGAGCCAAAGAGGTCCTGAACGAGATATTCACCGACACCCCCCTGCTCCCCACGCTCAACCTGTCGGAGCGCTACGGAGCCACTGTGCTACTCAAGCGCGAAGACCTGCAAACGGTGCGGTCATACAAGATCCGCGGCGCCTACAACAAGATGCGCAGCCTCTCGCCCGACGAACTCGCCAAGGGGGTTGTGTGCGCCAGCGCCGGCAACCACGCTCAGGGAGTCGCGTGGTCATGCGCACGCCTCGGCATCCGCGGCACGATCTACATGCCGGCCACCACGCCGAAGCAGAAGCAGGGCCAGGTCAAGTTCTTCGGCCGCGACTACATCGACCCTGTGCTTGTGGGCGACACCTTCGACGAGGCCGCCGCGGCGGCGAGCGAGTTTTCGCGACGCACGGGCGGCATGTTCATCCACGCCTTCGACGACCCGCGCGTCATCGAGGGTCAGGGCACTGTGGGGCTTGAGATTTTGGCACAGTCCCCCGCTCCGGTCGACTACGTGTTTGTGCCGATCGGCGGCGGCGGCCTCGCTGCGGGTCTCGGCTCCTACCTCAAGGCGATGAGCCCCGAGACTAAGATCATCGGTGTCGAACCCGCCGGAGCTGCCAGCATGAAGGCGGCCATCGAGCGCGGCGCACCTGTCGAGCTCGACACGATGGACAAATTCGTCGACGGCGCCGCTGTGCGCAAAGCCGGAACGCTCACCCACGCGATCTGCGCCGAGGTGTTGGACGACATCGTCACCGTGCCCGAGGGTAAAATCTGCACCACCATCCTCGAACTCTACAACCTCAACGCCATAGTCGCCGAACCCGCCGGAGCCCTCTCGATAGCCGCGCTCGACAGCTACGCCGACCGACTAAAGGGCAAAAACGTTGTGTGCATAGTGAGCGGCAACAACAACGACATCACCCGTACCGAGGAGATTCGCGAACGCTCGCTGCTCTACGAGGGGCTCAAGCACTACTTCGTCGTACGCTTCCCCCAACGCTCGGGCGCCCTGCGCGACTTCGCCCGGGACGTGCTCGGCCCCACCGACGACATCACCCACTTCGCCTACTCCAAGCGAACCCACCGCGAGCAGGGCCCGGCGATAGTAGGAATCGAGGTCGCCGCGCGCGAAGATTTCGAGGGCCTCGTGCGCCGAATGGAGCTTGCCGGAATAACATACAGCCACCTCAACGACGACCCCGACCTCTTCGACCTGTTAGTCTAAAAGCCGCAGCGGCTTTTAGACTAACAATTGAAAATTGAAAGTTGAAAATTGAAAATGAGCTAACGCAGCGCTCGTCATTGCGAGAAGCCAAAGGCGACGAAGCAATCCAGGCCGGAACGCCGGCAGCGATTTTAGCTACGCACTATAAAATGTCATCCCGACAGAGCCCAAAGGGCGACGAGGGATCTACCTTATAGCATCTCCGCGCCTCGGGGTGAGTTTTTTTGGTTACTTTTTTTGCTCATCAAAAAAAGTAACGTAAAACTCCCCCAAAAAATAAATTTGCATTTCGACCCGAAATGTATTATCTTTGTGGTTCGCATAAAAACCAAAGAAGTAAAAAACCTTTAAACTATAAATACTATGTCAATGTTCGTAACGATGGGGATGATAGGTCCCTGGCAGATCGTGCTGGTGGTATTGCTGGTGATTCTGTTGTTCGGCGCCAAGCGCATTCCCGAGCTGATGAAGGGAGCCGGCCGCGGCGTCAAGGAGTTCAAGGACGCCATCAACAAAGACTACTCGATCGAGGACACCAAGCCCGAGAGCAGCAAGAAGGCCGACGAATAATCCCTCTTCGGCTCCTCAATGGCTAACGAAAACAAAGGGTCATCCGATGTCGAGATGACTTTTTTTGAGCACCTCGAAGACCTGCGTCCACACCTGATGCGGGCCATCGGGGCTCTGTTCGTCATCTCCATAGCGGCGTTCATCTTCAAAGGGTTCATCATCGACACCCTGCTGTTCGCGCCGCAGACCCCCGACTTCCCCACCAACCGTTGGTTGTGCAACATGGGCTACGCCCTCAACGACATGATGGGTTGGCTGGGCGGAGTGTTCGGAACGGAGTGGTCGATGGACCCCACCGTGCTGTGCATCAACAGCAAGAAGGTGGCCGAGATCATCAACCTCAAGCTCACGGGTCAGTTCAACCTGCACATCAAGGTGGCGATGGCCACGGGCTTCGCGCTGGGGATACCCTATCTGTTGTGGGAGATCTGGCAGTTCATCAAACCGGCGCTCATGCCGGGTGAGAGGCGCGGCACGAGGCTGTTCGTACTGTGGGTGTCGTTGTGTTTCTTCACCGGCGCGCTATTCGGCTACTTCGTCATCACGCCGCTGTCGCTGCACTTCTTTTTGAACTACTCGGTCAGCGAACAGGTCACCAACACGATCGACATTTCGAGCTACTTCTCGCAGGTGATAGGCATTCCGTTGGGCACGGGTCTGATTTTTCAGCTGCCGCTGCTGATCTACTTCCTCACCCGCATCGGCATCGTCTCGCCGGCGTTCCTGCGCAAGTACCGCCGCCACGCGCTGGTGCTGTTGGCGGTGATGGCCGCTGTCATCACCCCGCCCGACATCTTCAGCATGATCCTCGTGATGATGCCGCTCTACGGGCTCTACGAATTCAGCATCTTCCTCTCTGCCCGCACCCAAAAGAGATACCACCCCGAGGAGCCCGAAAATGGCGGAGGCGAAGAGGCCGTAGTCCGAACCGACATAGGAGCAACGCCGACAATTGAAAATTGAAAATGGGCTAACGCGCCACGTCATTGCGAGGAGCCAAAGGCGACGAAGCAATCCAGAATTCCGCGTAGCTCATTTTCAATTTTCAACTTTCAATTTTCAATTATAAGGAAGTGTCGCAAATGTAACACTCGACCAAAAAAAAGTGTTACATTGGTAACACAAGGCCAAAAAAAACCGTTACATCGGTAACACTCGCCTAAAAAAAAGCGTTACATCCGTAACGCTTTTTTAATATTGCGTAGCTAAAAATCGCGGCAACGGCCGCCGCCGCGTAGCCAATTCATGATTAATGATTAATGATTCATGATTTGTTGGCGCCACCGGCGCCAACGTTCTGCATCTCGACAAGCCGCGAATAAAGCCCCCCCAGCCGCATAAGCTCACTATGAGACCCCTGCTCGACAATGACCCCCGAGTCGACGACAACAATGCGATCGACATTCTGTATAGTGCTGAGCCTGTGAGCAATAACGATCGAAGTGCGCCCCTTCAACAGATTGTCCAAAGCCCCCTGAACCAACTTTTCGCTCTCCGAATCGAGCGCCGAAGTTGCCTCGTCAAGGATCAGTATGTCGGGATTCTTCAAAACCGCCCGCGCAATTGATATCCTTTGTCGCTGACCACCAGATAGTTTCATGCCTCGGTCGCCGATATTTGTGTCATACCCCGCCTCTGTTTCCATGATAAAATCGTGCGCTCCGGCAACTGTGGCGGCGCGCACCACCTCGTCATGTGTCGCATTCGGCACACCCAATCTGATGTTGCCCTCGATGGTGTCGTTGAAGAGCACCGTCTCCTGCGCCACCATGCCCAGATGGTCGCGGATGCTCTCGGTGGTGTAGTCCCTCACGTCGCGCCCGTCGATCAGCACCCGTCCCCGCTCGGGGTCGTAGAATCGCGGCACGAGGTCGCTCAGGGTCGACTTGCCGCTGCCCGACGGACCCACCAACGCCACCGCCTCGCCCTTGGCGATGCGGAAACTTACGCCGCGGATGATCTGCCTGTCTTCGTATCGGAACCAGACGTCGTGAAACTCGATCCCCTCGCGGAACTCCTCCAGTCGCACCGCGTCGGGCCGGTCGGTCACCTCGGCGCGGGTGTCGAGCAGCGAGAAGATCCTCTCCCCCGCCGCAATGCCTTGATTGATAACTCCGAAGGCATCGGCGAAGGCGCGCACCGGCCGAGTGATTTGCGAAAATATCCCGACGTAGACTATGAACTGCGCCCCCCCCAACTCGCCGCCGAAGACGAGCGCGGCGCCGAAGACGATCATCACCGCCACCGCCGTGATGCCCAGAAACTCGCTGATGGGCGAGGCCATCTGTTGCCGCCGAGCCATGCCGCGCGAGATGCGCGAAAACACCTCGTTCATGCCGCGGTACTTGGCCGTCGAGTAGCTCTCGGCGTTGTAGCTCTTGATGATCTTGATGCCGCCCAGCGACTCGTCCAACTGACTCACCATCTGACCCAACTCGTCCTGCGCCGCCTTGGCCGGTTGGCGCAGGCGCTTGACGATGCTGCCGATCACCAACGCCACCAGGGGCAGAAACAGGGCGGCGAACAGAGTCAGCTTCCACGAGATGGCGATCATGGCGACCAGATAGGAGGCCACCAAAAAAGGTTCGCGGAACAACACGTGCAGCGTGCTCGATATGGTCGACTGCACCACCTGGGCGTCGGCCGAGAATTTCGAAATTATGTCGCCCTTGCGTTCGTTCGAGAAGTAGCCCACGTTGAGCGACATCAGTTTGTCGTACATGCTGTCGCGCATCGTGCGCAGCGAGTTGATCCGCAGATTCTCGACGGTGTACTGACCCGCGTAGCGAAACAGGTTGCTCAGCAGCGCGCTCGTCACGAGGAATACCGCGATGACCGTGAGCGCGTTCATCACGGTGTGGTCGGGGCCGAACGACACGTAGACTATCCACCCCAGCATGTCGCGCATGAACTGCTCGTTGAGGGCGAACGCCGGCGGCGAGGTGACCGCCACAACCTCCGACGAGGGGTCGAACAGTGCCCCGAGGATCGGAATCACCAACACGAAGTTCATCACGTTGAACACGGCGTAGAGCAGCGTGTAGAAGAAGTACGGGACGGCGTACCTTCCCATTGGACGGCCGAAGCGTAATAGTTTCCAATATGTATTCATGTCACAAAGATAGTTTAAAATTGAAAATTGAAAGTTGAAAATTGAAAATGGGGCTACGCGATACTCTGGATTGCTTCGCTTTGCTCGCAATGACGGCGGCGGATTAGACCACCACACATAATAAAATCGCTGCGGCCGTTGCCGCTTTCAACTTTCCATAATATCTTTGCAATTTGATTGCAAAGATATTATGGAAACAGTACTCAGCGGCATACGCTCTACCGGCAGGTTACATTTGGGCAACTACTTCGGGGCCCTGAAGAATTTTGTGAGGATGCAACACGAGGCGAGATGCTTCTTCTTCATCGCCGACTACCACTCGCTCACCACCCATCCCGACCCGCGGATGCTGCACGACAATGTGCGCAACGTGCTGTCGGAGTATCTGGCCGCGGGCTTGGATCCCGAGGTGGCCACAATCTATGTGCAGAGCGACGTGCCGCAGGTGGCCGAGCTGTCGATGCTGCTGAGCATGCACGCGCCAGTGGGCGAGTTGGAGCGCACCGCGTCGTTCAAGGACAAAATTCGCAAACATGCCGACAACGTGAACGCCGGTCTGCTGACCTATCCCGTGTTGATGGCGGCCGACATTCTGCAACATCGCGCCGACAAGGTGCCTGTGGGTAAGGATCAGGAGCAGCATCTGGAGCTGACTCGTGTGTATGCCCGTCGCTTCAACTCGTTCTACGGGGTGGAGTACTTTGCCGAGCCCACCGCCTACAACTTCGGCACGGCGCTGGTGAAGGTGCCGGGTCTGGACGGCAGCGGCAAGATGGGCAAGAGTGAGGGCAACGGGTTGTATCTTTCGGACTCGGACGCCGATATTCGCAAGAAGGTTATGCGGGCGGTTTCGGACAGTGGGCCGACGGTGGCGGGCGAGCCTATGTCGGAGCCGGTGGCGAATCTGTTTACGCTGCTGCGGCTGGTCTCGGCTCCCGAGGTGGTGGGGCGCTTTACGGATGCTTACAACGCTTGCGAGATACGCTACGGCGACCTGAAGAAGCAGTTGGCCGAGGATATCATAGCTGTGGTGACGCCGATTCGTGAGCGCATCGAGGCGATTCGTGCGGACGATGCCTATCTGCGGAGGGTGACTGCCGAGGGGGCCGAGAAGGCGCGTGAAAGTTCGGCCCGGACGCTGGCCGACGTTCGCGAGATCATGGGTATTCGGAGATTTTAAAGTTTTGGCCGCTCCACGAAAACGAGCTTCGCAGATTTCGCAGATAGAGTAAAATGAGCTTCGCAGATAGACTATACCGCAGGTTTCTGCGCACGGTGCGCACGCTGAACGATCGTCAGATGATGATGGTGCTGGCGGTCGTGGTGGGGCTGTTGGCGGGGGTGGTGACGTGGATCTTCGAGCTGCTGCTGCACACGATTCGCGAGGCGCTCACAAGCTGGTTCAATGTCGAGAGCGAGAGCTACCTCTATCTTATCTACCCCGTGGTGGGGGTGATCTTAGTGACGCTGTTTGTGAAGTATGTCGTCAAGGACAACATCTCGGAGGGGGTGACGCGGGTGCTCTACGCGATGTCGAAAAAGAGCTCGCGCATCAAGTCCCACAACATGTGGACGTCGGTCGTCGGGGGAGCGACGACGATCGGTTTCGGCGGGTCGGTCGGGCCCGAGGCGCCCATCGTGCTGACCGGCGCGGCGATAGGGTCGAACGTGGGGCGGGCGCTGAGGCTCAACTACAAACAGTCGACGCTGCTGCTGTGTTGCGGGGCGGGGGCGGCCGTGGCGGCGATCTTCAAAGCCCCGATCGCGGGGTTGGTGTTCGTGTTGGAGATTCTGATGCTGGAGATGACCGCCGCCTCGATCATCCCGCTGCTGCTGGCCACCATCGGCGGCACGACGTTGGCGTTTGCGCTGCGGGGGTTCGATCCCATCATCGCGGTGAATGTGCCCGAGCTGTTTGTGATTCGCAACATTCCGATGTACGCCCTGTTGGGGGTCGCGTGCGGATTGGTGGCCTACTACTTTGCTTCGGTCAACTCGGCGGTGGCGAGGTTCTTCGGGCGGTTCGACCACGTGTGGCAAAAGTGGTTGGTGGGCGGGGCGGTCTTAGGGGTGCTGCTGTTTCTGTTTCCGCCACTGTACGGCGAGGGCTACGAGGCGCTGGGCGAGTTGATGCACGGGCGGATGGACACGCTGTTCGAGAACTCGCTGTTCTATAAATACAGGGCCATTCCGTGGGTGGTAATTGCGTTTCTGTTGGCCGCGTTGTTTCTGAAGGTCGTCGCCACCGCAACTACAAACGCCGCCGGCGGGGTGGGGGGAACCTTTGCGCCGTCGCTCTTTGTGGGGGCGTTCACCGGTGGGGCGACCGCTTTTGTGTGCAACTATATGTTCGGGATGGAGCTGCCGCTGGTGTCGTTCACCCTTGTGGGGATGGCAGGCGTGATGGCGGGGGTGATGAAGGCGCCGCTGACCTCGATATTTCTGATCGCCGAGCTGTCGAACGGCTACGGGCTCTTCATTCCGCTGATGATCACCACCGCCATATCTTTCATGATCGACTATTGGCTCGACCCCGACTCTATCTATACCAAGCAGTTGAGGCAGCGCGGTGAGCTGCTGTCGCACGACAAGGATGCCTCGGTGATGGTGTTTCTGCATTTGGACAAGCTGATGGAGACAGATTTTCTGCCCATCGGCGTGGGCGACACTTTGGGCGATGCCGTTAAGGTGATATCGCGCGCGCGGCGCAACGTCTTTCCGGTGGTCGACTCCGGCGGGGTGCTCGTGGGCATCGTGCAGTTAGACGACATGCGGGTCGACATGTTTCGCCCCGAGAAGTACTCGACGCCCGTCACCGCCTACATGATTCAGCCGCCCGACCGCATACTTCCCAACGAGCAGGTGGCCAGCGTGTTGTCGCGTTTCGACGAGACCGGCACCTGGACCCTTCCCGTGGTCGACAAGGCGGGGCGCTATCTGGGGTTCCTCTCCAAGTCGCGGATTCTGGCCTCCTATCGGGAGCAGTTGGTGGAGATTTCGCAGTAAAAAGGCTTAGATAGAAGATGTTTTCAAAAACATTTCGTATCTTTGCCGCGCAGCTTTGCTTGATATGATGATTTGTTGATTTATGCTTTGAATTTTCAAGAGGTCTTGTGTCGTGAAAGTTGACGAAAATAATTCTACTAACTTTAATTATTACAATCATGAGAAATTTAACCAGATTCTCTTCTCTTCTCTTCTCTTCTCTTCTCTTCTCTTCTTCTCCTGTGCTAATGACGATTTGATCGAGGAGATCACCCCCGAGGTGAGCGCTCTTTCGGAGGCAGTCATGTCCGAGAAAACGGATGTTGTTCGGTCTCGCTCATTGGCGCCGGCGACCGACAGCATTATTGATTTATCGTCACTAATCGAACCTTTGCCGTATAGTATGGAAAATACTTCTATTGGTGTTTTTCCGGAATCCGGACCTTGGCCGGTGGTGTATACAAACCGGACGAGAGCTTCCGCAGACGATGAACTTGGCCTTGAAGGTATCGTAGGAATGCCCGTAAACATTATCGTGAAACAGAATGCCTCCGGTAGGAAATATGTTTCGGATGTGGGATTGAACAAGGAATTGAAATTGGAAACAGAGTGGGGGAACAGTAATCAAAAATTTTATCTGAGAAAAATTCCGAACGGATCTATGGTTTTAGGCGAATACTATTTAACGGCCTATGAAAATCCTCATTTCCTGGTATCGGTCGGAGTTTGGGCAAGCGAGCCGGATGTTCCTTTTCTGTATGTAAAAGACAGTACGGATACCTACGGTACAGGTTTGTTTATTCGCAAAGGTAATTTGGATGCAACTTCATTTATGATCTCAAGTCCATTCGCCCGTAAAAGTCCCTTCAGTCCCTCCTATCCTCCTTTTTTACCTCCGGGCTCCATCGTACTTAAACCTTATGCAGGAGATAACTACACGGGAAGACTGACGTTTTCGGATGCTCCTACCTATGGAACGACGGAGTTCGAGATCAGGCCTTGCGACGAATTTGATTTAGTGGAGATGCAGGTAAGCCCAAATGGAACGACTTCCATTACGGATGCACCGTCTTTTTTTGTCTCTGGGTCGTACAGAAACAACGGCAGCATTCAACAAACAATGTCTACAAAAATCACCGAAAGAGCACAAAAGTCTTCCACATTTAACAGAAATACAACCCTTACAACTTTAGTCAAAACAGACATGAAGATGGATCTTATCGTCGTAGAGTCGAATCTATCTATATCTGTTGGGGCGAATCAAGAATGGTCGTATGGAGAGCAAGAAACGGTTGCCGACGATAGAGAGTATAATTTTCCTCTCGTTATCGCTCCGTATAAGAGAGTCGACGTGTCGATAACGGTCACCAGAAAGAGGGCAAATATAGATTATCGGGCACGTATGAGGGGGCAGAATACAGGTTTCTATATATGGGAAGAAGGTACGTGGGAAAATATAGATTGTACGGATATCATCGTGAATCTCGACGAATATGACATTGCTACCGGACAAAAGACCCGCAGCAAGGTTTTGAATGGCATTCCCACTACACCAGTAAGCATGAATTAACAAAGAGGCATGAATAAAATCGTTAAATATATTTGCTGTGTGTCTGTGATTGCGGCTCTTTCGTCGTGCGACAGTGAGCCGACTCCGGATGTGCCGGAGGTAAGCAAAAACTTCTCGTTCGAAAGGATCGAGTATGAGGTTCGCAGTTATAGGGGAGAAATGGAAGAGTCTGTCAAAACAAACTATCCCATGATGATATACAATAACTCCTCGGTCGAACAGCCATATATTTTTAATCCACGGGATAACGCTTACGACAGGATGACATTCAGTAGCGGAGATTCACGTGCATTCAAATTCACGGGTGACGAGCAGAATGTCAAGGTTCCGACGTGGATATCCCCGGACGGAACATTTCAGTATGACGACGGTGCAAGATGGTTCTATCAGAGGGGAGATCAACAAATAAGGCCGGAGCTCGATTCCGAAACGATTTTATCCATAAAGCCCGACCATGCGTTGGTGATAACCTCATCGTTTACATATTTGGCAGTTCCGGCGGACTACAAACTTTATCTGAAAGGAGACGAGTTCGGTGAAGAAATTGTTGTCGAAGGATCGTGTGCAAATGTGATGGTTGTGGATTACAGCCTTGAGTATGAGATGATACCGTTAGAGTAAGAACGTGAAAAAAGAGGCGGGGACATTTCAAATGTCCCCGCCTCTTTTTTCCGGTCACTCCGTCTCTTTGCGCATGAGGCGAAGGATTTTGCGGGTGCGTTGGGCGAGGAAGATGCCTGGCACGCGGCTGTAACGTTCGAGGTAGGGCTGGGTGTAGCCACGGATCGTGAGCAGCTCAAGACCCTCGTCGCGGGTGACGAAAAATCCGCGCGACTCCAACTCCCTCACCAACTCGTCCAACCGGCGCGTGCGGTCGATCGACAGACTCATGTTGATGGCCGAGGTCTGCACAAGGTTGACCTTGGTGTTGAATCGCTCCAAAATGGGGAAGATGTCGCCCAGACGCTCCTCCAACACAAACGAGTAGTCGTGCGGGCGGATCTGCAACAGCACCTGGCCGCGCTTCAGAATCAGGATCGGCACCTCGATGGGGGCGGCGATCTCGCCACGGATCACGCTGCCGCTCGCGAACTTGTCGCCGAAGGGCCTCACGTACAACGGTATGTTCTTGTTTTGCAGCGGCTTGATGGTCTTCGGATGGATGATCTGCGCGCCGCTGAAGGCCAGCTCGATGGCGTCGCGGTAGGTGAGCTCGGGGATGAAGGTGCTCTCGGGGAAGATCTTCGGGTCGGCGTTCAGCACCCCTATCACATCTTTCCAGATCGCCACGCTGTCGGCGTCCAACACCGAGGCCACGACGGCCGCCGAGTAGTCCGACCCCTCGCGCCCGAGGGTGGTGGTTGCGCCGCCGGTCGTTGCGCCGATAAAGCCCTGGCCCACAAACACATCGACCCCGTCGGCAGCTCCTTCGGCCACCGCGGCGCGCAGACGCTCGCCCGAAGCGTCCATGTCGACGTTGGCGTACTTGAACCGATCGTCCGTCACGAAACAACGCCTCATGTCGACCCAGCGGTTGCGCACGCCGGCCGAGTTGAGGTACTCCGAGATGATGGTGGTCGAGATCAGCTCGCCGTAGCTCACTATGTTGTCGTACCACCTCTCGAAGTCGCGCTCTTCCGCGCTCTCTTTCGCGATTATCGCGCGCACCTCGTCGTAGAGTTTTTGAACCGCGGCTGGCGTTTTCGCATCTTCGAACAGCCCCGCGATGATGCCGTTGTGGTAGGTCTCGACGGCGGCGAACTCTGCCGTCGCCTCGTCGCGCCGGCCGGCCATGAAGTGGTCGATGACCGTTTCGAGTGCGTTGGTGGTTTTGCCCATCGCCGAGACGATGATGAAGAGGCCGCCGCGCTCATCCTCCACAATGTATTTGAGGTTCTTGACCCCCTCGGCCGAGCGCACCGACGCGCCTCCGAACTTGTAAACTTTCATTTTCTATCTACTGTTTTTTTTGCGGTGCCCGAGGTTTGGTAACCTATGGGCGCTCTTGGTTTCTCTAATTTCGGTGTTTTGGACGACAGCGCGGCGAAGGCGGCGTAGAGGTTGTCGATCTCGTCGCGCGTGAACTCCGACAGGTCGTTCACCGCCTCCATGGTCTCCTCGTCGGTGTGCCGCATCAGTTCGAGCATCGAGCGGATCTCGGCTAACTCGGCCGTCAGCGTGCGGGTGGTGGTCAGGTAGTCCCTCATGGCCACGAAGGCGCGCATGATGGCGATGTTCGCATAGATCGCGGCGTCGCTCTTGAGGAGCCCCGACAACATCGCAACTCCCTGCTCCGTAAAGGCATAGGGCAATTTTCGGATGCCTCCCCAACTTGATGTCGCATTTTGCGACATCAAGTTGGTAAATTCATTCGACGAGAGTTGGAACATAAAGTCGTCGGGGAAACGCTTTATGTTACGCTTGACCGCCTCGTTGATTCGCCTTGTCTCGGTCTGATACAGCTCCGCCAGGTCGAAGTCGAGCATCACCCGCCGCCCGCGAATCTCGTAGATCTTGTTTTGTATCACCAGAACCTCCATACCGCACCTAAAATTGCGGAACGGAGCCGGTGTTTTCAAACACAAACGACCACGTGTCGGCGGCCTCGTCGATGCGCTTCGAGGTGGGCTTTCCTGCGCCGTGACCCGCGTTGGTCTCGATGCGAATGAGCACCGGCGCATCGCAACCGTGGGTGCGTTGCAGCTCGGCGGCAAATTTAAACGAGTGCGCCGGCACAACCCTGTCGTCGTGGTCGGCGGTTGTGACCATCGTCGCGGGGTAGCACGTTCCGGCTCGCAGGTTGTGCAGCGGCGAGTATTTATAGATGTACTCGAACTGCTCGGCGTTGTCGCTGCTGCCATACTCGACCGCCCATCCCCAGCCGACGGTGAACTTGTGGTAGCGCAACATGTCCATCACACCGACGGCCGGCAGCGCGACGGCAAAGAGTTCGGGACGCTGGGTCATTGCCGCACCCACCAACAGCCCGCCGTTCGATCCGCCGGCGATGGCCAGCTTCTCGGGCGAGGTGTAGCCCGCGGCAATCAGATGCTCGGCGGCGGCGATGAAGTCGTCGAACACGTTCTGTTTGTTGGCCAGCATGCCGCCCTCGTGCCACCTTTCGCCATACTCGCCTCCGCCCCTCAGGTTGACGTCGACCACCACGCCGCCCTGCTCCATGAACATGATGCGCGCGGGCGAGAATCCAGGGGTGATGCTGATGTTGAAGCCGCCGTAGCCGTAGAGATAGGTGGGGTTCTTGCCATCCAGAGTCAGACCCTTTTTGTGCACCACGAACATCGGAACCTGCGTGCCGTCCTTGCTGGTGAAGAATATCTGCTCGGTCTCGAAGTCGTCGGGGTTGAAGGCCACCTCGGGGCGCTCATACAGCGTCGACTCGCCGGTAGTGAGGTCATAGCGGTAGACTGTTGCCGGAGCTGTGTAGGTCGACAGGGTGTAGAAGGTCTCGGTATCCTCCTTCTCGCCGTCGAATCCGCCCACCGAGCCCAGCGCCTCGAACTCGACGTCGCGCAGCAGCTTCCCCTCCATGTCGAACTGCACGGCGCGCGTCACGGCGTGCACCAGATACGACGCGATGAAGTATCCGCCCACGGTCGACACGTTTTCGAGCTTGAAGTTGGGATCCTCGCCGATCACGTCGACCAGACCTTCCGACGGGTTGGCCAGATTTACGCGAGCAACGCGGAAGTTGGGAGCGCCGTCGTTGGTGTAGACCCACGCGGTGTCGCCCTCGGAGTGGATCACCACATAGTCATATTTAAAGCCCGGGAAGAGCACGCGGAAGCCCTGCTCACCCGCCCTGCGATACAACAGCTCGGTGCCGCTCGTCCCCTCCGATCCGTCGACGAACAGATATCGTCCGTCGTGGCTCGTGGTGGGGTGGAAGTAGCGCAGCGGATGCGCGTCGTCGCGGTACACCCTCTCGTCCTCGCTCTGGGGCGTACCCAGGGCGTGGTAGTAGACCATCTGGTACTGATTTTGGGCCGACAGAATGTTGCCGTCGACTGGCGCCTCGTAGCAGCTGTAATAGAACCCCTTGGAGTCGGGGGCCCACACCGCGCCCGAGAACTTCACCCAGTCGATCACCTCGTCGGTGTCGCGGCCCGTCTCGACGTCGCGAACGTGAATTTTCACCCAGTCCGAACCCGCCGTCGAAACCCCGTAGGCCATCCATCGGTTGTCGCGCGAGAACGACACGCTGCCCAGCGCGACCGTTCCGTCGGTCGACAGGGTGTTGGGGTCGAGGAAGACCTCGGGCGTCCCCTCCAATCCGCGCTGGCGATAGAGGATGCTCTGGTTCTGCAGCCCGTCGTTGCGGAATGCGAAATACCACTCGCCCACACGATTGGGGGCGCCGTTACGCGGATAGTTCCACAGCTCGGTGAGGCGCGCGCGCACGGCGTCGCGATAGGGAATCTGCGAGAGGTAGTCGAAAGTGACCTCGTTCTGGGCGGCGACCCACGCGGCGGTCTCGGCGGCCTGATCGTCTTCGAGCCAGCGATAGGGGTCGGCCACCTGAGTGCCGTGGTAATTTTCGACCACGTCGCCGCGCGCGGTGTCGGGATATGGGAGCATAGCGATACTGTTTTTTGTGTTTCCGGCGCACCCCGCGGCAAATGCACCTGCGAGCGCGATCGTTAAAAGTTTTTTCATGATTGTTTAGGGTCTTTGGATTTGATGACAAAAGTAACTATTTTTGACTAATGTTTTACTATTTCGAAGAATTGACCTCGACCATCGACGAGGCGAAGGACGGGAGGTACCGTCACGGCGACGTAGTGGTGGCCGACCACCAGACCGAGGGGCGCGGACAACGGGGGCGGGTGTGGAGTGCGCCGGCGGGCGAGAACCTGATGTTCAGCGTGGTGTTGGACACCTCTCGGCTGCGCACCGGCGATCAGTTCCTGCTGTTGCAGGCGGTGGCGATGGCGCTGGTCGACATGTTTGCCGGCTACGGGTTGGAGGCGCGGGTAAAGTGGACGAACGACATCTACATCGGCGACCGCAAGATCACCGGCGTGCTGATCGACCACTCGTCGGGCCCGGGCGGAATGCTCTCGCGCAGCGGCGTGGGGGTCGGCATCAACGTCAACCAGACCAACTTCGAGGAGTGGCTGCCCAACCCCACCTCGATGGCGCGCGAGACAGGGCGCGAGTTCGACCGGCGCGAGGTGCTGACGCGTTTTCACGAACGGCTGCTCGCGCGCTTCGCGATGCTCGACGGCGAGGAGTCGCGCGAGGAGCTGCGGCGCGACTACCACTCGAAGATCTACCGGTTGGACACCCCCGCGCGATACGCCCTGCCCGACGGCGGCGAGTTCACGGGCATCGTTCGCGGAGTCGGCAGGGGCGGCGAGCTGGCGATCGAACACTCCGGCGGCGCGCTCAAACACTATCTCTTTCGGGAGGTCTCATTCGTGATACAGATATGAACGTAAACGACATAGCGCTGACCCTTGAGAGCGGCATCGGAGCCCGGACGGCTGCCCAGCTGCTGGCACGGTTCGGCACCGCCGACGCAATCTACGCCGCATCCGCCGCCGACCTCGCAGCTAAGGGCGGGCTGCGCGAAACCCTCGCCAGACAGATCTCCCGAAAAGAGTTCCACCGGCAGGCCGAGGCCGAACTGACCTACACCCGCCGCCACGAGATCGCCGCGATGGCCTCCACCGATCCCGACTATCCGCCCCTGCTGCGCGAGATGGGCGACTATCCCCATGTGTTGTATCTGCGCGGCGAGGCGGAGGCGTTGCGGATGAGGTGTGTGTCGATGGTGGGCACGCGCAAAATCTCGACCTACGGCCAGACGATGTGCGACCGACTGGTGCGCCAACTCGCCGAGCGCGTGCCCGACCTCTGCATAGTGAGCGGATTGGCCTTCGGCATCGACGTCCACTGCCACCGCGCGGCGCTGCGTTACGGCGTGCCGACAGTCGCCGTGCTCGCCAACACACTGCCCGACGTCACCCCAGCCCAGCACGCCGACGTCGCGCGCGACATCCTGCGGCACGGCGGGGCGATAGTCTCCGAGTGCCACTCCAACAGCAAGCAGACGGGCGACTTCTACCTTCAGCGCAACCGCATCATCGCGGGGCTGGCCGAGGGGACGGTCGTCGTGGAGGCCCCGCACAAGAGCGGCGCCATCGCCACCGCCGAACTCGCGTTGGGGTACGATCGCACGGTGATGGCCGTGCCCGGCAGGGCGACCGACGAGGTGGCCTTCGGAACCAACAGCCTCATCAAGAGCGAACGCGCGGCGATGGTGTGCAGCGGCGAGGATATCGTTCGCGCGTTGGCGTGGGACCTCTACGTGCCCGAGGTGGGCGAAAAGCCGCGACCCGCACCCGCCGGAATCTCCGCCGACGCCGAGGGGTTGTTGGGATGCTTCGTGAGCGGCGACGCAACCTCGGTCGACGCGCTGGGCGAACTCACCGCACTGGGACACACCGCGTTGGCCCCCCTGCTGCTTGAATTGGAATTTGCCGGACGGGTGCGACGCCTGCCCGGCGGAATGTACGAACGAATATGAACCACAGATAGATGATAGATACACATTCACACATGTTCGACGGCGCGTATGACGACGATCGCGACGAAGCTGTTAGGCGCGCTCTGGCGGCCGGCGTCGAGCGCATACTTTGTCCCGCAATCGACTCCGGCAGCCACGACGCCATGTTGGTCATGTGCGCCGCCTGGCCCGGGGTGTGCCTGCCTATGATGGGGGTGCATCCGACCTTGATAAACGACAATCCTGAGTGGGAGCGCGAACTGGAGATCGTGGAGCGGCACCTCGCCTCGCCGCCCGCCGGAGGATTTTGCGCCATCGGCGAGGTGGGTTTAGACCTCCATTGGAGTCGCGACTTTCTGGCCGAGCAGACCGCGGCTCTGCGCCGCCTGATCGAGCTCTCGCTGCGATACGACCTGCCGTTAGCGCTCCACACACGCGATGCCTGGCCCGAGATGCTGGCACTTCTGGGCGAGTTTCAGGGGCGCGGGCTCAGAGGGGTAATGCACGCATTCTCAGGCACTTCGGAGGAGTATCGGGCGGCGAGGGAGTGCGGCGATTTCGTGTTAGGGATCGGCGGGGTGGTGACCTACAAAAAATCGCCGCTTGTCGCCGTAGTGGCCGATATGCGGCTGTCGGAGATCGTTTTGGAGACCGATGCGCCATATCTCACACCCGTTCCACATCGCGGTGGGCGTAACGAAAGTGCTTATCTGTCACTCATTTGCGAAAAAATTGCCGAAATAAAGGGCTTGCTTCCGGAGGATGTCGCCGCCGTTACTACTGCTAACGCTTGCCGCATCTTTAGATTAATTGAGAATTGAAAATTGAAAGTTGAAAATGAGGCTAACGCGGAATTTATTGAAAAAAAGTGTTACGGATGTAACGCTTTTTTTTGCCCCTGTGTTACCGATGTAACGCTTTTTTTACCCCGAGTGTTACGAATGATACACTTTTTTTTGGCGAGTGTTACATTTGCGACACCTGTTTTAGTCTATAAGGTAGATCCCTCGTCGCTTCGCTCTGTCGGGATGACGGGGACTGCGTAACTAAAAATCGCTGCGGCCGTTGCCGCTTTCAATTTTCAATTTTCCACTTTCAATTGAAGAGAAGTCCTGGCTGCCCGAGACCACAAGTTGGTAGTCGCCGTTGAAGTAGCCGACCACCCCCTCGATGCGGCCGACGTCGCGCGGCAGCGGCCACGATGCGAAACGGGCGTAACGGCTCGTGCGCACTATCAGGGTGTCGCCCGACGCGTCGACTAAGTGGCGGTTGGTGGCCGAGGGCGGTTCGACTTCGCCCTCCTCATCGCCAGATCCGATGCCCTCCTCCACAGAAGTTTCGGCCCAGCTCAACCCCCGCTCCTGCTCGGCAAAGCGCACCCCCTCGAACGCCGCGAAGGTCGATATGTGCCTCTGTGTCAGCTCGCCGAAGGTGAGTGTGCGCGCCCTCACCTCGCCGTAGAACTCCTCGTCGGCGTAGACGCGCTCGGCCACCTCGACCTCGCTGAGCAGCTGCGTCTGGTAGTCGCCGAAGGGCTCGGTGCCGAGTTGCAGCGTGCCGCCGTATGACCCGAGCCACAGTCCGTTGCAGCGCACCGTCACGCGCGAGTGGATCAGGAACCGCTTGAAAATCTGCTCGACGTCCATCCTGATTTCGATGCCGCCCGTGCCGTCGTCCACCACCAGCGTCTTGTGGAAATTGCCCTGCCGGTCGTCGCTCACCACCGCGCCCGAGATTCGATACTCGCCCGTGATGCGCACCGGTGCGCCGGTGTAGAGCGTCTTGAGGAGCGCCACCGAGACGGTTTGCTCGCCCGCGGGGCCCGGGATGTTGGGGTCGTCGGGGTCTGTCGGCGGGATGACGCTAGCAGGCCGACAGGCTGCGAGCGCGAGTGCGACAGCGAGTGCCAAAAGGCTAAAAGTCAATATCTTCCTCATCGCGCAGCTTCAAAAGGTAGTGGTCGCGCGGGCCCTCGCCGCGGCCGTGGAGCAGAATTCCCGTCAGCGCCACCCGTCCGCGCGGCACCGGCGCTCCGGCGAACGAGGCGTAGCCGCTGGTGACTACGGTGATCGAGTCGGCGGGCCTTGCATCTGTGGGTGCGGCTCGGAACTTTACATATCCGACTGTCGGCACGGGTGTTGGCGTCGCCCAAGTTCCGGTCGCGTTGTCGGCCGCGAGCCCCTCGATTCGCACCAATCTGCCGCACATCGAGATGTCGAGCCCACCCGCCGAGACCACGATAGGTGCGACCGGCTCGACGCTCCGCTCGGCCGTCACCCATCGGCGGATCACCGCCCCGTGGTAGAAGTAGCCCGTGGGGAAGCGATTGCCGGCCTCGGGCGGCAGGCCCAGCTGCATCACCCCGTCGCGCCAACCGACCGCCAGTCCCCTCGCGCGAATCGAGACCCTCTGCCCGGGATGATACACGGCGTCGAGGTCGGGCATGCCGGCCATCACTTCGAGCGCGCCCGTGCCGTCGTCGATGAAGAAGGTGTTGTAGAAGTTGCCCGCCCTGTCCGACGACACAACACGTCCCGAGAGCTCGATCTCGTCGGCGATCGTGAGCTCCGCCTCGCCGTTGTAGTAGGCCCGCAGGTCGCCTATGGTGACGTTGGGCAGCGCCTCGGTCTCCGTGAACACCGGCTCCGGCCACTCCCTGCATGCCGCGAGCGCGAGGAGGCACAAAATGGTTACGGCGGCCCTCATAGTCGGTAACTTATCGTGGCGCTCCACGTCATGGGGTAGGCGTACATGTACTTCGGCGGGAAGGGCACAAGCACCCTGTCTAAGCCCGAGCCCAATCGCCGGATGCGCATCTGTTCGTAGCCCGAGTGGATGATGTCGGCCGAGAGCAGGTTGCGCACGCCGGCCGCCACGCGCAGGTAGCCGCTCCCCACTACCCAACCCTTCGACAGCGACAGCCCCAGAGTGAAGGCGTCGGGCAGTTGCTCCTGCCCTGTGAACATCTCCATGACCTCGGGCGCGGAGTTGATGCCCGTCACGCGCGAGGAGTGGAACAGCGGGTTGACCTCCACCGCGCGGCCGCCCAACCACTCGGCCTGGATCGAAAACCTCAGGTAGCTCCTGTCGTAGTACATCAGCTCGACCCCCGCCACCCGCGAGGGTAGACCCGTCGACAGGCCGCTCATGTAGCAGAGGATATCGTTGGCGAACACCTCGCCCGTCGCATCCTCGTGCAGCGTGGCCGTCGGCTCCGAGTTGTAGCGATAGCTGCCCACCGAGCCGCCCGCCGAGAGGCTCAGCCACTGGGTGAACCTTGCCGTGAGGCCCGCCTCGATGCCGTAGCCCAATCGGTCGATGCCGCGCACAACCATGTCGGCGAATCGCGACGCGAGGTCATCGTAGTACTGCCGGATCTGAGTCTCGCCCGTCACCGAGTTGACGAATCCGCCCACGCGCAGGTCGACCCCGTCGCCCGTGAAGACCCACGAAGCCTCGGCGCCGTAGAGTCCCGAGGGGGTGGCTCCCGCCGCCACGATGTTGTTCTGCTGCGGCGAGATGAAGAGGTTGCGCGCCGCCGGGGCCTCCGTCGAGGCGAGCGCCGAGAGCGAAAAGCGGTGACGCGTGCCGGCGTCGAGGTAGGCCGCCACGGCCAGCGAGTAGGTGTTGAAGGCGAGCGCCTCGGACCTTCCGAACGACGCCGCGCCCGGGAAGAGCGCCTTCTCGTAGAACCCCTCGCGCTGCAGCCGAGTGTGGGTGAACGATGCCGACGCCGTGAGTCCGTGCCGCGGGCCGTACCACTGCACTGTGCCGAATGCCTCGGGCCTCAGGCGGGTGATCGAGTAGTCGTAGCCGAACCTTTCGCCGCGCCTCACCTGCCGTCCCGGGTTCCTCAGATCGTTCTCGTCGGGCGGGGCGGTGTGGGGCTCGCCGTCGTCGTCGGTGATGTACTGATCGACGTTGGGCACCCACTCCGCGCCCAGCATGTCGTCCGCCACCTTGAAGAGTCGCGAGTCGTCGCGCCGCACCTTTGCGCCGTAGGAGATCATGAGCCCGCCGTCGATGTGTCGCTCGACGGAGATGTTGGCGTGGAGGTCGCGCGCGTGCTCCACCTGCTCCTCGACGATGTAGGTTGCCCTTCCGTCCGCCGCGAGGGTGTTGTTGTAGTAGAGCGCGTCCCAATCCAACTGCGTCACCGTCGGGTCTTGCGTGCGCCAACCCTCGGCTATCGTCTCCGCCGCGTCCCACTCGGGAAAGAACGACGGCATGCTGCGATAGTAGTCGGGCAGCGGCGAGTGGGCGTCGTACCAGGCGAGTCGCGAGCGACCGTTACGGTTGTCACGTGTCGCAATTGTAACGGAGAGCGTTCGATCTGTGCCGATGGGGGTTAGGAGCTCCGCCGCCGCGAAAAAATAGTCCGTGCCCGTTGTGCGCGAGTTGCGCGGTTTTTTGCTCTGCGCGTTGTTGCCGCCCTGCGTGTTGCCGCCGCCTTGCAGCCCTCCCTCATTGCCGCCCTGCAGACCCCACACGGGATTGTAGAAGTTGTTGCCCGTCAGCTCGAAAGCCTCTTTGGTTGCAGCCGTTCGCACCCCTCGCTCCGAGACCCCTCCCGCGGCGAAAAGTGTTACTCTGGCGCCACTCTTCCACGCCTTGGAGAGCGACGCCGATCCGCCCGCCTCGTCGGAGTAGACCCCCGCGAAGTGTCCGTCGTCGCCCCACTGACCCGTCGCCGCGAGGGCGTAGGACCACCCCTTGGCGCCCTCGTGGCTGTGTCGAATGTCGCCCCCCGCGCGGGAGTATCTGTCGCCCGTCCGCAACTGCACGTAGAGGGCGTCGCCCGCTCCCCCGAGCGAGTAGCCCTCGGCCCTCGCTATGCCCGCCGATTGTGCTCCGGGCACCATCGCCGGAATCTGCGCTGTCGCGAGGCCGCTCCTGCGCGCCAACGTTATGAGCGCCCAGTCGGGGTACGAATTGAGATTGTCGGCGAGGTCGACCCCGCCCAAAAATGCCCTGAAGTGGCGACCGTCGAGCCCCCGCTCGCGATAGCGCACTGTGCCGAACCTGTATCTGGAAAAGTCGCGGAAAGGATCTGCCGCGCCCCACGTGGGGGTCGAAAAGACCATCGCGTCGCTCTGTGGCGCGAACACCTCTTGCCAATTTTGCGGATCGTAGCCCTGACCCGCATTGTCGCCCGTGCCGTCGCCCGCCGGATTGTCGCCCCATCCCCCGACGGGGTAGTACTCCGTGTCGAACGTCTGACCGAAAGCGCTGCCGAACGTGCCGCCAAACGTGCCGCCGAAAGTTAGTAAGAGAAGTGCTATTGCGACCGACCTCGCTATCGCCGCGCACGATCGTGTCATCTTTGGGCTTTTTTTGTGCTTTTTTGATTCAGGTGGTGCAAATATAGTATATATTTTTTGGAAATGCAAATTTTTTGGCGAAAAAATCTGTTTTTCGAAACGGCAGTGCGAAAAATAGACGATTTTTTATTTGTTCAGATGGTATTTATTTCGTACGTTTGTATTGTTGTTTTCAATGAAAGGCGTGCTGAATTCAAGTCCGGACGATGAGGCGCGTTTTTTTTGAGAAAGCAACACGACCAATTTTAACTAACTTAATCTTATAATTACGATGAAAACAAGATCATCTAAATTTCACAATCTTCTCTCTCTCTCTCTCTCTCTCTCTCTGTTACTGACAGTTAGCTGCATGCAGAGTGAGCTACCTGTCGCCGACAAGAACGATGTCGAAGCTGTAAAGCTCGATAATGCCGATGCGCAAAAGACATTTGCGCAGTTGTTGTCGAAGGCGGTTTACAACAGCGTTGAAGTTCGTACGTTTCTTAAAAACGAGGCGATGGCTCAGTTCGATAACGATTATGATGTCTTTTATCCGTTCGTTAAAGACAAGGTGGTATGCGATGGCAAAACCTTTAGGGATATATTGCTGTCGTATTGCGACAGGGAGGAGGAGTTGGTGCAGATCGAAGAGTCGCTGTTGCTGCTGAACATTCTTGTTCCCGACATGACGCTGTTTTGGGACTTTAATGCGGAGACGTGGGATGTCTCGGATGCCGATGTCGGTGTGATAAGCAGGGACGATGACGATAATACGGTCTACATGGAGGGTGAGGCCATCGGCTCCCTGACGCCGGATGAGATTCCCGGATTTCCTTGTTTGGTTGTTAAAAACAATGAAAGAATGGTGGTTGCCAACGGAATGACCAGATCGACGAACGTTACCTACAAATTTGCCGATGACGCATATAATCCGGCAAAGACGGGGCCGAAAACAAGGTCAGATTCTTACGATGCTGATTTGGAAGCGTTGCCTGAAATATATCCCTATGCGAAGAGCACCGATTTGGATCCGCTTGTCATTGCTGCCTACAATGAATTCAATACTATTGATAATAGACCGTATCAAAGGGATAACGTATATTATGGAATGACCAAAAGTATTTCGACAGGTGATTTAAGGCCAAATATCCAAGAAGAGATACTTATGTTCAGGCTATCCTCTAATAATTACAATGTCATGTCCGATGAAACAAAAGATCCAACGCTTAATACAGAGGGATCTGGCCCGGGCAAGGGACATAATGGATGGTCTAATGAGCAAATTATTAGCCAGATATGGAAAGAAGGAAGTTTTGAGTTTGTATTCAAGATATTTATAACTAACGGAATTAATTCTCAGCCTTCCCAAATAGAGAAAAGGATATCGGTTAAGGCGAATAAGCTATTTGCACTTAGTAAAATTCATGTGGATTATACTAATGGCACTTTGATTAGGAGAAAAGATTGGGTATACACGGCAAACTCTAACTTCTTGGTGCCACGTTGGGTAAGAGTCGGAACAGATACCGGTCTACCCGGAGCGATACCTGTGTATTTACCGCCTTGGGAACTTTACGAAGGGTCGACTGTCAGATATATTGGAGTTTTCGAATCTGATGAAACCGGAACCCGGACGGAAACGTTTAGCTGGACCGATGAATTTTCGAAGACGTTCGATTCAAGCGGGGAGGTAAATATCGGGAAAGATACGGGTGTGATAAGCGGTGGGATAAAGGTAGGATACGGTACTACTACAAAAGAGACGAAACAAACCTCTATAAGCACCACGGTAGCAATAGGCTCGGATACTCTTGGAGATGTCGATTTCAGATATAGTGACCCCATTATTGTTAGCGATTCTGAGAAATCGACAAAAGGCTATCGTATGAATGCGATCAGCACAGGCGAGGTCGAAATTGTATTCGCGCCACGAAGAAAGTAGCAAACGAACGAGATTCAGGATGATGAAAAACAGGAGTCTGCTATCTTGGGTGGTTTTGTTGTGTGGCGTGTCGTTTTTGCCGGCCTGCTCCGAACGTGGGGGCGAGCCCTACGTCGACCCGAAGGAGGATTCGTCGTGGGGATATTTCGAGGGGACGTTCGATGGAACCAGGGATGAGGACGATATGGAGGCCTCGTTCGAAAACAGCGACGACATCGAGCGGGTCGGCAGCAACACTTCCGAGAATGTGATGCCCGGAGACGATCGCCGCAATCTCGTGATCAATACCGGCATCGTGTACCTTGGGGACTCCGAGTCCGCGCATGGCTATTTCAGCCTGTCGCTGTCGGGGTTGCATCCGGGTACCAAATATGTTACGAAGCCATATTGGTCGTATGAATATGGCGGAGACGATCGGTACAGTACGATAAGCCTGTTTCGCCGATATTCCGCCGACACCCCGTTAGTGGAGTTTGTGCCGAGCGAGGGGGCACCTTTCGAGATATCGATTCTCGACGTGGACTGGTTTCCCGGCTCGGGATTTCCCGCTATCGAGGCGAAGTTGGACGGTACGCTCTACAACAAAGACAATCCCACGGAGTCGATAACCGTGCATGCGGTTTACGGTAGCCGATAGGGGGTAGGGTTGATGCGAGAGTCCGTGCGATGCCGGACTCTCGTTTCTTTTCAGAGCAGGCCGACGCGGCGGAGTTGGGCGGCGATGTCGCTGTGGAGGCGGGTGTAGAGGGGGCAACTTTTGTAATCCTCGTTGTGGACAAGCACCTCGCGCACGTTCATCAGCGCGTTGCGGTAGTTGCTCACCTCGTTCGAGAAGGCAACCCCGCGCTGGGCCGATCGCGTGATGCGCTCGCCCGACATCTGTTTGAGATCTTCGCACACGGCGTTCAACATAGGCATCACAACGTTGTCCATCAGCGTGTGGCCGTGCATGAAGAGGTAGGTGTTGGAGGGCTCAACGCCCTGACTGCCGATCTGCTTTTTGAACGTTTCGATCCCCCCGACGTGCTCGCCGTGGTGCTGTTCGAGGCTGTGCCGACGCCTCTCGACGTTGCCGTGGAGCCATTCGAGGGTCGCCGCTCCGTTGTCCCTCACCTCCAGATAGTTGAGGCGCACGGTATTCTTGAAATCTATCAGTTTGAAGATGTGCTCGTCGCCCAGGCGGGCCGAGTAGGCGTACCACGCGAAGATGGGGTAGATCGTGCGCGAGTACTCCTCCATGAAGCTCTCGAAGTCGAAGATCCGCGTGTCGTTCTTGGTCGCTCTCGTACACACCGAGTGGAGCCCGGGCGCCCAGCAGAGATAGTTCTCGGTGGCGTAGGCGTAGGTGTGAAACAGGTGGGGCGTGTTGAGCACCTTGCGCGACTGGGGCGTGTGGCCGGCGAAGATGTAGTCGAAGTCGCTGTCGACGCACAGCAGCTGGCCGCGCGTACACTCGGGGATCATGTCCATCACCACCCGTTTGCCCTTCGCAAGGTCGGGGCGCGGCGGCACCGATATCTCGAACGCGACGCGCTCGCTCTCGAAGTCGTCGAAAATTCCGCGCCAAAAAGCCACGTCGTCGTACCCCTCGACATGCACCTCTATCAGCCGCTGGCCCTCTTTCGCAGGCAGGCGCGACGGCGACCACTGTGTGTCGGCGGCCTCGTGTTTTTTATTCTTTTTTGTCACCTCTCGTTCTAATTGCTTTGCACAGTGTGCATTCCATTTGTGTGGAGCATCCACTTGCCCTGCGCCCTGAGCACCTGTTCAATGATGTCGCGCACGCATCCTCGGCCGCCGGCGTACTGCGAGACGTAGATCGCGGCGTCCGTCACCTCGTGGCACGCATCGGCGGGGCAGACCGGCAGGCCCACCATCCTCATCGCGCCGAGGTCGGGGATGTCGTCGCCCATGTAGACCACGTTGGAGAGGTCGAGTCCCTCGCGTTCGGCGAGCTCGGTGATGGCGGCGCACTTGTCGCCCACGTTCGACGAGAGGCCCGTCACCTTCAACATCCGAAAGCGATGTTCGAGCGTCTTGCCGCGGCCGCCGGTGATGATGTAGACGCGATAACCCTCAGAGATGGCGTAAGTTACGGCGTAACCGTCGCGCGCGAAGTAGGCCCGCAGAAAGTCGCCGTCGGCCAACGGCACGATGTCGCCGTCGGTGAACACACCGTCGACGTCGAAGACGAACGCCTCAACGCGTGTCAGTTTCTCTTTGAAATTTTCCATATCGTTTCGCTTATTTTTTCGTAGATTTCGGTCAGTTCGGGGTGGTGCTCGGCGAGTGTCGCGAGGTGTCGGGCCTGCGTGTTTCGGTCGCCTCGTTTCGCGGGGCCGGTCTGGGCCTCTCGGGGCGAGGGCATCGAGAGCGCTTTGGCCGTGGTCTCGGCTATGAGGGGCTTCAGGG
The DNA here is from genome assembly GCA_031285405.1 of Alistipes sp. Lineage (GTDB taxonomy): Bacteria > Bacteroidota > Bacteroidia > Bacteroidales > Rikenellaceae > UBA940. The sequence goes on along the minus strand of JAITWH010000029.1, from coordinate 27,049 downwards.
TGTCGAAGGTCTCGCCCGCCTCCCGGGCTATCGTCTCGGCCAGCGACAGCATCGCGTTGGTGAAGTTGTTGGCGAAGGTGCCGGCAAGGTGCAGGTGGGCGCGACGCTCGGAGCTCATCTCGGTCACGCTGTCCGAGAGGGCCTCGGCCACTGTGCGAACAGTCTCTAAAGCGTGCGTCGTCGCCCCCTCGACGAAGAACGGCGTGCGCCGAAAATCGGCAACGCGCCTCCCGCGGGTGAACGACTGCAACGGGTAGAGCACGGCGCGGTGGGCGATCTTCGTCGAGAGGTCGCTCATGGCAACGCTGCCGGCGGTGTGGGCCACCACGCTCCCCTCGGCGAAGGGGAGCTGCTCCGAAACTTCAGCCACGGCGTTGTCGCTCACCGCTATTATATATAGGTCTGCTTTCGCAAGCTCGGCGGGAGTGTGACTTTTGCGCGCCCACCGCTGCACAAGCTCGATGCCCGAAGAGCCCTCCGCGATCTCTCGCGCCAAGCCCTCCGCCACGTTTCCAGAGCCCACGATTATCGCCTTCATGATATCAGGCTCACAAGGGATATGTTGTCGTCCGACGAGCCAATGTCGCCCTTCACCTTTTCGTAGGTGGCGTCGATGCGACTCATCAGGGGCGTTTCGCGCAGGTGGGGCATCTCGCCGCCGTGGCCCGTGACGGAGTTGATCACGTCGAAAAAGCGTATCGAACGGGGGTCGCGCGCCGGAGCCATCAGCGTGGCCTTGTCGGTCGCGTTGCCCTGCACGAAGAGCACCATGCCATCCTCCTCCAGCTCGTTGGCCACATCCTTGGCGGTGCGCACCGGCACGCCGATCTCCGCCGCGATCTGCTCGGGCGACGAGACTCCGCCGCCGTCCAAGTAGTTGCGTATGACGATCGTCATCACAGCGATCATGATCTTGCAGCGGTTGTCGTAGCTCACGTCGTGCGCCTCGCGCTCGGCCACGAAGTCGTGGATGTTCTGCATGGCGAACGACAGCTCGCCCCCGAAAAGAAGTATCTGCCAACTGATCTGCAGCCAGAGCAGAAACAACGGAATGGCGGCGAACGTTCCGTAGATCGCGTTGTATGAACTCAGGTTGCCCTGAATGAAGAAGTAGATCACCTGAAAAAGGCTGAACCCGAGGCCCGCCACGATGCCCGCCTTGAGCGCGTTGCCATACTTGACCGCCGTGTTGGGCAGCACGAAGTAGATCAGCGAGAACATCACGATGACCAGCGCGACGCCCGCGATGCCGAAGAGCACCTCGGCACCAAGACTGCCCGTGAACAACTCCACCCGTTGACGCATCCCGACGTAGACGCTGTTGGCCGCCAACAACATGATCGGAACGATGATAACCAGCGCCATGTAGACCGGAAAACGGCGCGCGAACGAGCGCGAACGCTTCACCTCCCAGATTTTGTTGAACGCCGCCTCGACGCTGCCGAAGACCTGGATCACCGCCCAGATCAGCACGAAGAACGCACCCACCGCCATCACCCCGCCGCGAGTGCGGTTGAGCAGGTTGCCGATGAAGATCACGATCTGGTCGGCCAGCGCGCGGTACTGCGGAAACAGGTCGTAGAGGTAGTCGTTGAACGACTGCTCCATGCCGAAGCCCTTGAAAATCACGAACACCAGCGCCAGAATCGGCACCAGCGACATCACCGTGAAGAACGACAGAGCCGCCGAACGGATGGCCGTGTCGTGGCGGCCGAATCCGCGCGCCGTGAAGATGATCACACGCAGCTGACTCACCGCCCAACCCCGCTTGCCCGAGAGGTCGGTCGCCTCGCTCTGCCACACCCCGTGACTGAAGAAGTCAATGATATTTCGTATCATAACCGTGCGAAGATAACAATTTTTGTGCTAAGTTTGTGACTTTAATCCGATAAACCTTAACATTATGTCATCACAATCGCTGCTCAAACTGATAGCCCAATGGCACGACGCCGGCAAGCATACGAAAATCGTGGAGGCGCTCTCCGCGTTGCCCGAAAACGAACGCGACTACAACTGCGTCAGCTATCTGGCCCGCGCGCTCAATAACATCAATCGTTTCGACGAGGCCCTCGCCCTGCTGGAGTCGATAAGGGAGCAGGGGCGGGAGGATGCCTATTGGCACTTCCGGATGGGATATTCGCTCTTCTATATAGACGGGCGCGAGACGGAGGCGATCCCCTATCTCGAACGTGCCATCGAGCTTGGCGACGACTACCCCGCGACTTACGAGTTGTTGCAGAGCGCGCGCAGATTCGCGGAGGGTGAGGAGCAGTCGCAGGAGAGCGAGGAGGAGGAGAAGTTCACGTTCGAGCCCAAGGCCTACGCCACACTGTCGCTCAACATGAGGCTGCAGCCGCAGCATCGTGAAGACAATTTTGCCGACGGCATCGACATGTTGCTGCGCGCCAAGGGTTGGGGGTGTGTCAGCGGGGGCGGCACAATGACCTCGCCCGAGGGCGAACCTCTGGAGTGCGACATCGAGATCGACCTTGCGGAGGATTCGAAACAGATGAGGCAGAACATGTTGACCATGGCCTCCAGATCGGATGTGGCGAAGGGCTCGAAGATCGTTTATCGGTCGGGGAGTTCGGAGAGAGAGCAAGAGTTCCCCGTCGGAAATCTGGAGGGCATCGCGGTCTACATCAACGCGACCGACCTGCCGGACGAGGTGTATGAGGAGTGTGACATAAGTCACGTTATCAGTAGTCTGGGAGAAATTCTCGGCAACAACGGGGCGTTTATATGGAGCTACTGGAGCGGGCCGAAAGATACGGGGTTGTACTTCTACTCCGATAGCAGCGCGGAGGAGATGCTGGGCAAGGCGAGGCCGTTCCTCGACGAGTATCCGCTCTGTCGCGAATGCCGGACCGAGCTGCTTGCTCATGACCTGCCTGATTACGGGGTTGCCGAGGGGGCGATTAATTGACAGGCTACGCGGCACTCTGGATCGCTTCGCCTGTGGCTCGCAATGACGGTGGCAATTTTTTATACTGCGTAGCTAAAATCGCTGCCGGCGTTCCGGCCATTTTCAATTTTCCACTTTCAATTTTCAATTTTTCACTATCTTTGGCACCATGCTTTATCCTCTGAAATTCAAACCGCGCCTCAGGAGACTTCTGTGGGGCAGCGAAAATTGGCTGATCTCGGCCGTGCCGGGCGACGTGTCGGTGGTGGCGAACGACCTTCTCGCGGAGAATCCGCTCGACGAACTGGTCGAGGTATATATGGGCGACCTGGTGGGCGATGCTGTGTTCGAACGCTTCGGCGAGGAGTTTCCGCTGCTGGTCAAGAAGATCGACGCCCGCGACAGACTCTCCGTGCAGGTGCATCCGTCGGACGAGATCGCCGTGCGTCACGGTGGTCGGGGCAAGACCGAGATGTGGTACATTCTGTCGTGCGACGAGGGGGCGCACCTCTATATAGGGTTTCGGCCCGGGGTCACGCGCGAGATGTACGAGGCGGCGGTGGCCGACGGAACGGTGGGCGAGCTGCTCAACGAGGTGCCGGTGAGCGCAGGCGACGCATACTTCATTCCCGCCGGCACGGTGCATGCCATCGGCGAGGGGATTGTGTTGGCCGAGATTCAGCAGACCTCCGACTCGACATATCGGATATTCGACTGGAACAGAGTCGACGCCGAGGGGCGTCCGCGCGAACTGCACACCGCGCTGGCTCTCGACGCGATGGACTTCGCAGCGCCCGTTCGCCGAGTCACGCAGAATCCTCCGGCCGGCGAGGTAGTGCTGTTGGTTGAGTCGCCCCACTTCACAGTCAACATGATAGATGTGGCGGGGCGGTGCGAACGCTCGCTCGTGGCGCGCGACTCGTTTACCATATATATATGTACCGCGGGCGAGGCTGTCGTCACTACCCCGGGCGGAAGCGTTACGGTCGCTACGGATGACGCGGTGCTTGTGCCCGCCGATCAGGATGAGGTCGTTATTGAGGGGAACGCTAAATTTTTGGAAACATACTTATAATGATAGTGGTTAGTTATTAGTGGTTAGTGCTACGCGGCGGCAACGGCCGCGGCGAGATATTTTTGCGCTAAATAAAATCGCTGCCGGCGTTCCGGCAATTCTAAATTCTTAATTCAAGTTTATGCCGACTATATCGAACCGAGGAGGAGCGCTGCCCGCGTCGCCGATCAGGAAACTGGCCCCGTTTGCCGACGCCGCGAAGGCGCGCGGTGTGAAGGTCTATCACCTCAACATTGGCCAGCCCGACATCGCCACTCCCGAGGCTGGGTTGGATGTGCTGAGGAGCGTCGACCGCACGATTCTCGAATACTCGCCGAGCGACGGGTTGCTGCCGGTGCGCGAAAAGTTCGTGGAGTACTATGCGAGGTGTGGGGTGGGTGTCGCCGCCGATGAGATCATCGTCACGGCGGGCGGGTCGGAGGCGATAAACTTTGCGCTGCAGTCGTGTCTCGACGCCGGCGACGAGGTGATCATGACCGAGCCCGGGTATGCAAACTACATCTCGTTTGCGCAGCAGGTGGGGGTGAAGGTGGTGAGCGTTCCGACCTCGATCGACAACGGGTTTGCGCTGCCGCCCGTGGCCGAGTTCGAAAAGTATATAACCCCGAGGACGCGCGCGCTGCTGATATGCAATCCCAACAATCCGACCGGATATCTGTATAGTCGCGCCGAGATGGAGCAGATTGGCGAGATTGCGCGGCGGCATGACCTGTGGCTCATCTCCGATGAGGTGTACCGCGAGTTTTGCTACTCGGACGAGCCATACTTCTCGGCGATGGAGCTGAGCGGACTCGAACAGAATGTGGTGATGGTCGATAGCGTGTCGAAACGATACTCGGAGTGCGGTATACGCATCGGCATGCTCGTGACGCATAATAAAGAGGTGCGCGCCGCCGCGATGAAAATTGCGCAGGCTCGTCTCTCGCCGCCGCTGCTGGGGCAGTTGGTTGCCGCCGCGTCGGTCGACGCCCCCGAGAGCTACATCGACGCGATCTACGACGAGTACATCTCGCGGCGCGATCTGCTGATCGCGGGTTTGAACGCTATTCCGGGTGTCGTGTCGCCAACCCCCCGCGGGGCGTTCTACACCATGGCCCGATTGCCGGTCGACGATGCCGACAGGTTCTGTGAGTGGATGCTTTCGAGCTTTAGCTGTGTGCCTTTGGGTGGGTCGGTTCCGTCGACCGTGATGATGGCTCCCGGGTCGGGATTCTATACCGAACCCGAGCGCGGCAGGCAGGAGGTGAGGATAGCGTATGTACTGAACAAGGGCGACATCGCTGCCGCCCTTGAGGTGCTTGCCCGTGCCTTGGAGGTTTATCCCGGGCGGGTGGGGTAGGGGTAGAAGTTGTTTAAATCTCTCGACCGAAGCGATTTTTGTCTCCGGTCGAGAAATTTAAACAACTTCTTATTACCTGGGGGTTGTTACTGCCTGGTAGCGGCTCGTCACGGTAGTTTCGACTCCGTTCTTGCCCTCGGCGTCGTAGTTTGTGATGACGTATGAGCGCGTTAGAGTTGTGTAGTTCTCACTGAAATCCGTCAGCTTCTTTACGATGATCCTGTCGCTGTCGCTCTTCGATCCGGCGGGGTAGGTGTATATCTCGTATCCGTTGTCGGGTTTCGACACATACAACATTTCGGCCACCGTGTCGCCCTCTCTCTGGGTGTAGGTGTAGCCCGACGAGGGCATGTACTGGAAGTTGTACTGCTCGCTCACCACCTTCCCGTCCATCTCGTGTTTATTGTTGGTCAGATTGCCGTAGCTGTCGTACTCATTGACTATGCGCTCGATGGGGACGGAGGTGTTATCCTCGGCGAACACTTCGTATTTGGTTATATTCTTTACGGTGGTGTAGTTGTCGCCGTAGTAGCCGTAAGTTGTCGCGAGTTTTCTTCGCACTGTGGTGCCGTCCTCGTTGTGGATGGTGCGGTAGCGGGTGTCCGAATAGCTGCTGATGCTGATGTCGGAGTCCTCGTAGACGAGTTTGGCGTTGAGGGTCTGCTTCTGGCCGGTCTGTTGCCAACTCTTGTTGTAGATGTACTCGGTGATGGTGGTGCCGTTGACCGACTGCTCCTCTGTCGAGGCGATTACGTTGTCGGGAACGGTCGGACCGGGATCGCCCTTGGGGATGATGTCATTGCAGCCGGTCATGGTGGCGAGGGCGGCGAGGGCTGATACTGAAAGTGTTATGAGCTTCTTCATGTCGGTATGGTTTTTGAAATACATTACTTTTCGCGCTATGCTGACGGCAAAGATAGTGCAAGGTGAGAGGAATGCCAAATTTATTTGAGCATTCCCGAACCGCAGCCTATCTTAAATCGAGCGTAGCGAAGATTAAAGGTAACAATTTTTAGAGAAAATACACAAATTCTTGCAAAAGACAGATGTTGGTATTGCATAGTATTATTTTTTAACTACCTTTGTCCCGTCAAGCAATGAGAAGTGGCGTCGGGCAAATAGATAGGAGAATAAAAAAAAGCGAGCGCGGGGCAACAAAAAGAGCATTTCGGCGTTATTACGGCACAGCCGCTACACAAAAACGCTACCTTTACAACCGTTACAAATGTAACCTTTAGCTGACCCCGCGCGTCCAAGAGAGTAAATGTGCGCCTAACGAAAAAGCAAAAACAGCACGACATGATAAAGATCCGCGGTCTGAACAAGACCTACAACCTCGGACTTCCCAACGCCCTGCACGTACTCAAGGGCATCGACATGGATATCGCGGCAGGCGAGTTCCTCTCCATCATGGGGGCGTCGGGCTCGGGCAAGTCGACCCTTCTGAACGTCATCGGCATTCTCGACAACTACGACACGGGCGAGTACATTCTCGACGGCACGCTGGTGCGGGGGCTCAGCGAGACCCGGTCGGCCGAGCTGCGCAACCACAAGGTGGGTTTCATCTTCCAGTCGTTCAACCTGATCTCGTTCAAAAACGCGATGGAGAATGTCGCACTGCCGCTATATTATAACGGTGTGCCGCGTCGCAAGCGCAACGAGCTCGCCATGGAGTATCTCGAAAAGTTGGGGCTGGGCGCACATGCCCATCACCTGCCGAGCGAGCTGTCGGGCGGACAGAAGCAGAGGGTGGCCATCGCGCGCGCACTCATCTCGCGTCCGAGCGTGATTCTGGCCGACGAACCGACCGGCGCACTCGACACCGCCACCTCGCGCGAGGTGGTCGAGATCATGCGCGAGGTCAATCGCACCGACGGCATCACAATGATAATCGTCACCCACGAGTTGGCTGTGTCGAAGGCCACCGACCGCATCATCTATCTGCGCGACGGATTGATCGCCAGCGACGAGCACAACCCAAATCCCGTAATCGAATTCTAAGGCGATGTTCGACCTGTTAGGTGAAATACTCGCCACGATGAAGCGCAACAAGATGCGCTCGTTCCTCACGGGGTTCGCCGTGGCGTGGGGCATCTTCATGCTCATTGTGTTGTTGGGCGCGGGCCAGGGTCTGCAAAACGGTGTGAAGAGCGAGTTCGAGGGGCGGGCCATCAACACCGTCACGCTCTATCCCGGGCGCACCTCGGTACCTTATAAGGGTTATCGCTCCGACCGCCGCATTCGTTTCGACGAGCGCACGGTGGAGTTTGTGCGCACCAACATTCCCGAGGTGGGCTATCTGTCGGCAGGCTTCAGTTATAGTCCGACGAGCGTCGCCTACGGCAAGGAGTACGGCACGTGGCAGCTCTACACCGGCACGCAGGACCATGTGAAGTTCGAACACATGCTCTTTCCCAAGGGGCGCTTCATCAACGAGGTCGACATGCAGCAGCGGCGCAAGGTGGTGGTGATCGGCAAGACGGTGGTGGAGGCGCTCTTCAAGAACGGCGAGGAGCCGCTGGGCAAGCAGATCATCATCGACGGCATAGCTTTTCAGGTGATAGGGGTGTACGAAAAGCCATTCGGGCAGTCGTTCTCGGAGCCGATGTACACTCCGCTGAGCACCGCGCTGATGCTGTACGACAGAGGTTGGGGCATCAACCAGATCGAGTTCACCGTCGAGGGCATCGACACCGAGGAGAAGGCCGACGCACTCAGCGAACGGGTGCGCGCCAAGATGGGGGCCTACCTTGGGTTCGACCCCGCCGACACCTCCGCGATGTATGTGAGGAACAGTGCCAAGGATGCCATTCAGACATTCCGCATCTTCGGGTTCATCAACATGTTTCTGTGGGTGATCGGGTTCGCCTGCATCATGGCCGGCATCGTCGGGGTGGCCAACATCATGCTCGTGACGGTGAGGGAGCGCACGCGAGAGATCGGCATACGCAAGGCGATCGGCGCAACGCCGTGGTCGATCATCCGCAGCATCATCATCGAGTCGATCGTCATCACGACCGTCGCCGGATATATCGGAATCGTGTGCGGGATGGGGGTCACCGAGCTGATATCGAGGGGGCTGAACGCAGGGGGCGGAGGCGGTCAGATGCCGTTCAAAGATCCCACCGTGGGGCTCGGCATAGTGTTCTCGGTGCTGCTGCTGCTGGTCATCTGCGGAGTGGTGGCGGGGCTGATTCCCGCTCTGCGCGCAACCAGAATACGTCCCATCGAGGCTATGAGAGCGGACTGATATAATTGAAAGTGGAAAATTGAAAATGGGGCTAACGCGACATTAATTGAAAGTTGAAAATGGACTACGCTAAAATAATGGATAATGGGGTATTTATAATTGATAATGAGCTGCGCGGAACTCATCTGCGCGTTAACATCATTTTCAATTTTCCACTTTCAATTAAAATTTCATGAAATGAAATTTTTCGATACAGATAGTTTCGAGGAGATTTGGGCGACGATCACGCGCAACAAATTCCGCAGCATCGCCACGGGGTTCGGGGTGTTCTGGGGTCTGTTCATGCTGATCGTGCTGGTCGCCGTCGGCAACAAACTCAAGCAGGGCATCATGGGCGAGATCGGCGACATCGCTACGAACTCGGTCTTCTTTCAGCCCAGCCGCACGAGCGAGGCCTACATGGGCTACCGCAAGGGTCGCTACTGGGATTTCGACAGCCGCGACATAGAGTTGATACGCCAGAAGGCAGCGTCGGTCGACCAGATCGCGCCGGTGCTCTGGAGCGGCGGGGCCGACAAGAATGTGGTGCGAGGAATGAAGAGCGGCTCCTACACGGGGCTGGGGGTCTATCCGGCGCAGTTCGAGATCGAGGCGGTGAAGATCGAGAGCGGACGTCTGCTCAACGAGGTCGACGTCGAGGAGGCGCGCAAGGTGTGCGTCATCGGCAAGACGGTGTACGAGACTCTGTTTGCGCCCGGCGAGGTGGCCGAGGGGCAGTACGTGAGGTTCAACGGAATCTACTTTCAGGTGGTGGGGGTGGTGTCGGCCGGCACCGGCGCGATGCAGATCATGGGGCCGGTCGAGGAGTTGTTCTACATGCCGTTCTCCACCAATCAACGACTTTTCCAGCGCAGCGACTCGTTCTGGTTTCTCACCTGCACGGCGCGCGAGGGATTCTCGGCGGCGCAGGTCGAGACCGAGGTCGGGGCGATCATCCGCACCGCCCACAACATCTCGCCCACCGACACGAGCGCACTGTGGACGCTCAACGTCGAGCGGATATTCAACATGTTCCGCGGCCTGTTCACCGGCGTCAACATTCTGATGTGGATCGTGGGTCTGGGGGCGCTCTTCTCTGGCATCATCGGAATTTCGAACATCATGTTGGTGACGGTGCGTGAAAGGATGCGCGAGATCGGCGTGCGGCGTGCCCTGGGGGCCAAGCCGTGGAACATCATAGTGCAGGTGATGAGCGAGAGCTTCGTGCTGACGGCCATCGCGGGTATGTTGGGCTTTCTGGTCGGGGTGGCGGCGTCGCTGCTGGTCGACAAGATCAACCTCGGGCCGGGCGGGGGTGTGTCGATACCCGTCGCGGGCGATCCGATAGTGTCGTTCGGCCTCGCGCTCACGGCAATGGGGGTGTTGATGGCGAGCGGGCTCGTCGCCGGACTGCTGCCCGCCATGAGGGCGCTTCAGATTAAGGCGATCGACGCGATACGAGACGAATAGCCGGAACGCCGGCGGCGGATTTTTTGACAGAGAATAAAAATAGACAATAAAATAGTAAATCAAGATGAAAAAGTTTTTTAGGATTTTCCTGTTCGTGCTCATCGGGGCGGTCGTGTTGGGCACATTCTACTTCCTGTGGAAAAAGTCGCGTCCGGTCGAGGTGGTCTACGAGATCGTCGAGGTCGCCACCAACTCGATCCAGAACACATCCGTGGCCACCGGCAAGGTGTCGCCCAGGGACGAGATCATGATCAAACCCCAGATTCAGGGCATCATCTCCGAGCTGCGCAAAGAGGCGGGCGACTTCGTGACCGAGGGCGAGGTGATCGCCGTGGTGAAGGTGATTCCCGACATGAGCCAGCTCAACTCGGCCGAGTCGAGGGTGCGCATCGCCGAGATCGCCATCGAAACCACCCGCGCGGCACACGAGCGCCAGGTCAAACTCTTTGCCGGCGAGGTGATCTCGCGCGAGGAGATGGAGCAGAGCGAGGCCGAGTATCGCCGCGCCGTCGAAGAGTTGCAGAACTCCAAGGACGCTCTCGACATCGTGCGCGAGGGTTCGTCGAAAAACACCAGCGACATCGCCAACACCCAGATTCGCTCGACCATCACCGGCATGATCATCAACATTCCCGTCAAGGTGGGGAACTCGGTGATGCAGGCCTCGACCTTCAGCGAGGGTACCACCATCGCCACGGTGGCCGACATGAGCGACCTTATATTTATAGGTAACGTCGACGAGACGGAGGTCGGAAGGGTACACACAGGAATGCCCGTCAAGCTCACCATCGGCGCGGTCGAGAACAGCACCTTCGACGCCGACCTCGAATATATCTCGCCGCAGGGCGTGGAGCAGAACGGAGCGATCCTGTTTGAGATCAAGGCCGCCGCGACGATTCCCGACAGCGTCAACATTCGCGCCGGATATAGCGCCAACGCCGAGATCGTGCTGGCCCGCGTCGAAGATGTGATCACCGTGCCGGAGAGCACAGTGTCGTTCTCGGGCGACTCGACATTCGTCTATGTGCTCACCGACTCGCTGGCCAAGAAGCAGGTGTTCGAGCGGCGCGACATCAAGACCGGTCTGTCGAACGGCATGATAATCGAGGTGACAGAGGGGCTCGCCGTGGGTCAGAAAATTCGTGGCAACCAGATCACCGCCGTGGCGATGACGCCCTCGGTACCCCAACAGTAAACCCTCCCGAAAACAAGAGGCCATGAAAAGGATACTTATATTAATAGTCGCCATTGTGGCGGCGGCGGGGGTGAGTGCCCGCGACAACTACTCGTTCCGCGTGCTGGGTGCCAACCGATTCGACCCGAGTTGGCAGGAGCACGGATTCCTCTGGACGGAGAGCGGCAGCTACTCGGGCCGCATGGGGGTCTTCGAGTTCGGCTTCAGCGGCCTGCGCGTGCCCCAGATGGGCTACGCGGGTTTTCCTGCCGAGGAGCGCGGATTTATGGATGTCGACATGGCGCGCTCGTTCCACTTCACATTCAACATCGCCACACTGTCGGTCGCCTTCAATCGGGCGCAGACTTTGGGCATGACTCTGGGGGCGGGGTTGACGGTCAATGACTATGCCTTTCAGAATAAGGCGCGGATTGGGAAGAGCGGTAATCACCCGACCGGAATGCCCGTGGGCTACGGCTACGATGTGTGGCACCCGATCGACACAGGCGAGACCCTGAAAAAGTCGAAGCTCAACACCGTGGCGATTCACATTCCGTTGGCGTTGGAGGTGAGCCCGTCGCGCGACTTCTTCTTCTCGGTGGGTTGTTTCGCCGACCTGATCGTTGCGTCGCACTTCAAGTCGAAGTTCCCGAAGGAGAAACTCAAGGATGCCGAGACCAACTTCGGGCAGTTCGGAGTCACGGGGCGTGTCGGTTTTCGCGGCGCCTATCTATTTGCCAACTACGGTTTCGCCGACCTGATCAACTATCGCCACGGGCCCGAGCTGCGGCCGTGGTCGTTCGGGGTGGGATTCGGATTTTAATTCGTCATACAGCATGAAGAGGATAATCACAATTTTCGCCGGCCTGCTCGCAATCGCGGGTACGGGAACTCAGGTCAACGCGCAGGCGCGACAGTGGACTCTGCGCGAGTGCATCGACTACGCCGTGGAGCACAACATCGAGATTCGCCAGACGGCGCTCAACGTCGAGAACGCCGAGATCGATCTCAACACAACGCAGAACAGCCGCCTGCCGAACCTCAACGCCGGCTTGGGGCAGAACTTCAGTTTCGGGCGCACCTCGGTCGACGTCGGGGGGGAGACTCCCGAGTATCGCAACACCCAGACGTCGAACACCTCGGCCTCGATCTCGGCGGGAATGCCGCTGTTTCAGGGCTTCCGCATCAGCAACCAGCTCAAGGCCGACAAGTTGGACCTGCAAGCTGCGACCGAAAACCTCGAACGCGCCAAGCAGAACCTCGAACTGAACGTCGCGGCATTGTACCTGGACGTGCTGTTCAAGAAGGAGATTCTGGCCGTCTATCGCGAGCAGACCTCCCTCACCCGCCGGCAGGTCGACAACACCCGCCGCATGGTCGACGAGGGTAAGGTGGCGCGCGCGCAACTCTTGGACATCGAGGCACAGTTGGCTCGCAACGAAGTCAACGAGGTGACCGCCTCGAACGACCTCGCACTGTCGCTCCTCAACCTCGAACAGGCTCTCGACTTGGTTCCCTCGCCCGACTTCGACGTGGCCGAGGTGGACGCCGACTCGCTCACCCCCGCCGTGGCCGCCGCAATGCGCTCGCCCGAGACGATATACCAGACCGCGTTGGGCATCAAACCCTCGGTGCGCGAGGCTCAACTGAGACTCCGGAGCGCGGAGTACGGGGTGAAGATCGCCCGCTCGGCATTTTTTCCGTCGCTGAGCCTCTCGGCCAACGCGGGTGTCGGATACATGTATATGTTCGGGCAGGATTTTCCGCAGGCCAGCCTCGCCGACCAGATTCGCAATCGCCACAGCGAGAGTGTGGGGCTCAATCTGAGCATTCCCATCTTCAATCGCAACGCAACGCGCAACGGCGTGCGCGCAGCCCGACTCGGCGTGATGAACCAGACATTGGCGTTGGATGGGGTGCGGCTCGCGTTGTATAAGGAGATTCAGCAGGCGTGGCAGAGCGCCGTGGCCGCCGAGGTGCGTTTCGACGCCACCACCAAGGCCCTCGCGGCATCCGAAGAGGCGTTCCGCGCGATGGAGCTGCGCTACAACAACGGCAAGGCGACTGTGTATGAGTACAGCGACGCCAACACGACCCTCATCGCGAGCCGCTCGGAGCAGACGCGCGCACGGTTCGACTACCTGTTCTCGACAAAAATCCTTGAATTCTATGCCGGCGAGCAGATTGATATCTGATTCGTGCGGCCCTTTTGTGTCACAGAAAAATCCCCGCTCATGAGCGGGGATTTTTTTATGTTGCGGTTGCGCTATATTGCAGTCGCGCCGGCGGCGGCCTGTTCGAAAAATTTCCAGAGGTTGTCGCCCTTCGGAACGGGGGCCACTACCTCCAACTGCGTCTTCTTGACCGGATGCACAAACGACACGCGCCGCGAGTGCAGCGAAATCCCGCCACCCTTGCTGCTGCCGCCGTGTCCGCCGCCGCCGTCGGAGGGTATGCTGCGCTTGGCGCCATACTTCAGGTCGCCACGGATGGGCGCCCCCTCTTTTGAGAACTGCGCGCGGATCTGATGGTGGCGTCCAGTCAGCAGCCTCACCTCGTAGAGATAGTAGTTGGTGCTGCCCGCCACCATGCGATATTCGAGCCGCGCCTCCTTGCTATCCTTCGTCGGCGAGACGTGCGCCCGCGAGCGATTGGTCTTGCCGTCGCGCACTATGTGGTGCGTCAGGGTGCCCTGCTCCGAGGGCAACAGCTCCTCGGTGACGACCCAGTAGCGTTTGTCGATCTCGCCTCGGCGGATCATCTCGTTGAGGCGCACCAACGCCTTGCTCGTCTTGGCGAACACCACCGCGCCGCTCACCGGCCGGTCGATGCGATGCACCACGCCGAGGAAGACGTCGCCCGGCTTCGAGTCGCGCCGGCGGATGTACGACTTGATGGCGTCCTCCAGTCCGGTCTCTCCCGCCGAGTCGGCCTGCACGAGGTCGCCGGCGTGTTTGTTGACCACCATCAGGTGGTTGTCCTCGTAGAGTATATCGTGAATCGTGAAGTCTGTCATAGCTTGAATCCGAATGGCAAAAGGTCGGCGGCCGAACCCACGACCGAGGCCGACGAGTCGCCGCACATGATAACGCGAATGGGGCTGCCCTGCCGCCGCTCGGTGTCCAAAATCACCTGACGACACTGGCCGCACGGCGAGCACTCTCGCTCGCCAGGGATCGACGCGATGGCCAGCGTCTCGATCGGGTCGCCCGAGTGGTGCGCCTGCCAGTGGAACAGCAGCGTGCGCTCGGCACACATTCCGGCGGGAAACACCTCGCTCTCCTGATTGGCGCCCGTGAGGATTTTCCCGCTTTTGAGCCGCGTCGCCGCACCCACCCGAAAGTGCGAGAACGGGGCCCACGCCTCGCCACACGCCTCCGTGGCGCGAACTATGAGTTCGCGGTCGGCCTCACTCATCGCCTCCCGACTCGCGTAACTCTCGTAGTCGAATTGATAATTGATAATTGACAATGGATAATTATTTTTCTTATTTTGCGTGAATTCACTGATTTTGCGTAGCTAAAATCCGCCGTCGGCGTTCCGACTTGCGCGCAGCATGTGTCGTTTGCCAAGTGCGCCGGGCAGCCGTTCGACCGCGAACCCCGCCGCCTGCAACGCGCGCCTCACATCGCCTTTCGACGAGTAGGTGACTAACACGCCACCCGAAGCCGTGGCCTCGAAGACGCGTGCGAAGATCTCCTCGCTCCAGAGCGCGGGCTGCGTGTCGGGCGCAAAGGCGTCCCAGTACACGATGTCAAAGGTAGCCGAAAAATCGGATTTTGCCAAAATTTCCGTCATCTCGCCCTGCAACTTCAGCAGCCGGAACCCCTCGGCCGGCCTGCTCCACTCGCCCCACGGCGCGGAGTGCAGGGCGGCGAAACGCAAATCGGATGTGTAGCCCAACCGCGCCGCGACCTCCTCCGGCACGGGGTGCAGCTCCACGGCGGTGTAGTCGACCCGCCGGCCGGTGCGCTCGGCCTCTTCGAGAGTGAGCCAGGCGTTGAGGCCCGTACCGAATCCCATCTCCAAAACCCGAACCGGAGCACCCGTCGACTGCCGAAACGCAGCCTCGATAAATACGTGGCGCGCCTCGCCCACCGCCCCGCGCAGCGAGTGGTAGGTGTCGCCGTGCATGGGCGAACGCAGCGTGGCCGAACCGTCGGCCGTGATCTCGATCTCCGGAGTCACCCCCTCTGCAGCCCCCTCGGTCGACATTATTGCTGACGGGGACTCGTGGCTCGCAGGATGAACTTGGCCGTCACGTTGTAGGTGAGGGTGATCTCGCGCATGTCGAGCCCCTGTTCGCCCGCCTCGATTCCCGTGCCCACAAATCCGGCGGCGTCCATCGCGAGCGCGCGTGTCTTGTACACAGGCATGGGCGACGATTCGTAGAAGCCGTTGTCCACGATCCACACCGCGGCGCCGATTCTCTGGTCAACCGCTTCGGCGAGTTCAGTGGCGATCTGCCGGGCATTCCTGACCGCTTCGATGCGCACCTCGCGGCGGAGCTCCTCGATTTGCGAATGTGTGGCGCGAACGACGCTCGCATCCCGAACGTTCATCTCGCCCAGCGCCTCGAACACCCGCCCGAGTGTGGCGGTGTCGCCCACCTTCAGTTCGTAGGAGCGGTTGGTGTCGACATCGTTGCGCTTGCGGGGGGCGTTGGCCATGCTCGTGACCTTCAGCGCGTCGGCGATGTCGATGCCCAGGGCGGCGAACTCGCGCTTCATGCGAACCTCCTGCTGATCCACAGTCTGGTTTCTGTCGTCGCTGCTACTGAGCGTGATGCCGACATATATCTCGTCGGGGACGATCTTCTTCTCGGCCTTACCGTTCACCTGCACCGACTCCTCGTAGTGGCGCGCACTGCCCTGATAAACCTGTGCGTTTGCTGCCGAGATGGCGAAAAGCGCCGCCATTGCTAAAATCAACTTTTTCATAATTCTCACTTTTTTATTAGTTTAACAACATTCTCAACATGATGTGTATGCGGAAACATATCGACCGGCTGCACGGCGACGACGCGATAGGCCTCCTGCATCAGCGCGATGTCCCTCGCCTGGGTGGCGGGGTTGCAGCTGACGTAGACTATCGTCTCGGGCGCGGCCCTCAGGATCACATCCACCACGGGCGCGTCGACCCCCGCGCGAGGCGGATCGAGAATCACCACGTCGGGGTGGCCGTTGGCGGCGACGAAGCTGTCGGTCAGCACCTTCTTCATGTCGCCGGCGTAGAACACCGTGTTGACAATGCCGTTCATCGCCGAGTTCTCCCTCGCGTCCACGATCGCCTCCGACACATATTCTATGCCAACGACGCTCGCAGCTCGCCCCGCCACGAAGTTCGCTATCGTGCCCGTGCCGGTGTAGAGGTCGTAGACTGTCTCGGTGCCCGTGAGGCCCGCCATCTCTCGCGTTACCTTATATAGTTCGTACGCCTGTTCGGAGTTGGTCTGGTAGAACGACTTGGGGCCGATCTTGAACCGCAGCCCCTCCATCTGCTCGAAGATGTGGTCGCGCCCGCTGTGCAACACCGCCTCCAGATCGCCCAGCGAGTCGTTGAGCTTGGCGTTGACCATGTACATGAGCGAGGTGATCTCGGGAAAGCGCACGGCGAGGTGCGACATGAGCGCGTCGATCCGCTCGGCGTCGGGCTCGGCGAAGACCACTATCACCATCACCTCGCCCGTCGACGCTGTGCGTACCACCATGCCGCGCATAAACCCCTCGTGCGAACGGATGTCGTAGAAGGGATAGTCGTGCTCTTCACAAAAACGCTTGATCTCCAAACGAATGTCGTTCGACGGGTCGGGCTGCAGCCAGCACTTTTTTACGTCCAATATCTTGTCGAACATACCCGGCACATGAAACCCGAGTGCCGGCGCCGGCTCGATTCCGCCACCCTCGGCGATCTCCTCGTAGGTGAGCCACCGCTTGGGCGAGAATGTGAACTCCAACTTGTTGCGATAAAAAGTCGTGCGGGCCGAACCGATGATGGGGCGAACGCCCTCCTCCGGAAGCTCCAACCTGCCGATGCGCGACAGCTGGTCGAACACCTGCTGCTGCTTGAACCGCAACTGCTCGGAGTAGGGCAGACTCTGCCACGAGCAGCCGCCGCACACCCCGAAGTGTTCGCAAAAGGGCTCGGCCCGCAGAGGCGACCGCCGCACCCATCGCACCACATATCCCTCCATGAACCGCCGCCGCTTCGATCGCACCTGCACGTCGACCACGTCGCCCGGCACCGCCAGCGGCACGAACACCACCACTCCGTCGTGGTGGCCCATCGCCTTACCCTCGGCCGCTATTCCCGTTATTTCGAGCCCCTCGATCAGGGGATTTTCCCTTCTTTTTGCACACATATCTTTTCCCGATTCTTCACACAAAGGTAGTGAAAGCCGAGTGGCAAGCCAAATTTATTTAACATTGTTTTCCTCCTTCGCACCTCAGCCATTCGAGCGAGCTCGATGGCTTTCGGTTTGGCGTCGGTTGAGCTTGTCCGAGGCGCATCCTACCTAAGGCGTAGTCAAAGGTAACGAAAATTCGCGGAAATATAGTTTTAGCACAACCGGAGCGGCGAAATGATAAACAAAAAATAGAAGATACGGCGCGCCGGTTTGCCGTTTTCATAAAGGTTGTGCTATCTTTGCGACATATACAATTTATACAATAAGAAACGAAATGAACGAAAACAAGCAAAAGCTAAACATCGGCATCATCGGATTCGGACGCATGGGACAGAAGTTCTGCGACGAGCTGCTCCGGAGTCCGCTGTGGAGTGTGACACGCATCTGCGACCCCAGTGCCGAGGCGCGAAAAATCGCAGCCGAAAAGGTGCCGGGCGCAATCGTAACATCCGACGACGACACCGTCTTCTCAGACCCCGCCATCGACGCGGTGGGGCTCTTCGCGTTGGCCGACTCGCGCCCGGGGCAGATCATGAAGGGACTCGCCGCCGGCAAACATCTGTTGGTCGAGAAACCGGTGGCCGAGAGTCTCGAATCGGAGTGGGAGATTCTCAGGGCCGTCGAGGCCTCCGACCGCATGGTGGCGGTCAATCTGTTCAACCGTTCGGCGTGGTACCACCACGTCATCATGGACTTCATAAAGGAGGGGGAGATCGGAGAGCTGGCCATCGTGCGAATCTGCCACATGACCCCGGGCCACATGCCCCAGGAGGGCCACGGCCCCGAGGGTCCCGCGTTTCACGACTGCGGCATGCACTACGTCGACGCGGCGAGAATGTACGCCGGCAGCGAGTACAAAACTTTCCACGCCCAGGGCATCCGCATGTGGAGCCACACCGACCCGTGGTGGTTGCAGGCCCACGGCACGTTCGAGAACGGCGTGGTGTTCGACGTCACCCAGGGGTTCGTCTACGGTCACATGGCCGAGAAGCAGACCCACAACTGCTACGTCGACATCATCGGCACCAAGGGGATCGCACGCATGACCCACGACTTCAAAGACGCGACGGTCGAGCTGCACGGCATCAACCGCACCGAGAAAATTGTCAAGGAGTTCGGCGACAAAAAGCTGGATGTGCTGGTCGACGTCTTCGGCCGTTCGATACTCGCGGGGCGCAACCTCGGCTTCCCCGAGGTGAGGGACAGCGTCATAGCCTCGGAGCTTGCGTGGAAGATGTTGGAGGATGCCGACCGCAACGGCTCGCCCTGCGTGGGTCGGGTCGAGGATATGGACGAGATCATGGCGCGCCGCCGCACACTCACCAACGGCTACGGACTGCCCGTGTGGAAGATCTTCGACGAGACGAACCGCAAGAGGGCCGAAGCCGCCGCCGCCGCGAAAGCTGCCGGCGCCGAGACGGCCACGGCGAAAACCGCCGGAGCCTAAACAACCACGAAAAAACAGTAGTGATATGATGAAGATAGCGAGATTGGTTTTCAACCCCATCGCCGAGAACACCTACATCGTGTGGGACGGCACGGGCGAGGCGGCGGTGATCGACGCGGGCAACAGCTCCGACGCCGAGAACAGCGCACTGGAGGCTTTCATTGCCGAAAAGGGGCTGAAGCCCGTCGTCGCCATCAACACCCACGGCCACTTCGACCACGCGTTGGGGGTGGGGTGGCTCAAGAGCCGATATGGCGTGCCCTTCGCGGCCCACTCGGGCGACGCGTTTTTGTTGGAGAACGCCGCGACCTCGGCCGGAGTGTTCGGGGTGAAGTTTCCGGAGGCGCTGCCCGCGATCGACATCGACCTGGCCGGCCGTCGGGATATCTCTTTTGGCCACACCACGCTGAGGATAGTTCCCACGCCGGGCCACACCCCGGGCCACGTCTGCCTTTTCGACCCCGCGAGCAGGGTGGTCTTCACGGGCGACACGCTGTTTGCCGACAGCATCGGCCGCACCGACCTGCCGGGGGGCGATTACAGCTGGATCATGCGCAGCATACTCGAAGAGCTGCTGCCGTTGGGTGGCGACGTGCGCGTCTACCCGGGCCACGGGGGCGACACGACCATAGGCCGCGAGGCCGCCAACAACCCCTTCATCACCGAGGTGCTCGATCACGATGTCGATTACAGGTAGCATAAAAAAGTTGCTTTACCGCACCTTGCCGCTCGAAGTCTACCTGCGGGTGGTGAGCCACCTCTTCTTCGAGCTCTACTACTCGGGGCTGGGTCGCGGGGCGGCTTTCGAATATCCGCGGTTCCTGCGGCGACTGGTTCGGCGGGGCGATGTGGTGTTGGACATCGGCGCCAATCTGGGCTACTACTCGCGCATAATCTCCGGCCTTGTGGGCAGCGGCGGCAGGGTCTACGCCGTCGAGCCGGTGAAGCCGGTGCTGAAGGTGTTGGGTCGTAACCTGCGCGGCTGCCGCAACGTCGAGATCGTGCCCTTCGCGCTCGGACGCGAGGATGGCCGCGTGACCATGGTCAACGACTCGGCGCGCGTCGCGGGCTACATGGGCACGGGGCAAAACTACATTCCCGAAAATGATGCCGACGAGCGTCGCAACGAAGACATGGAGTTCGAGGTGGAGATGAGGCGCGGGAGCGAACTGTTCGCCCATCTCGAAAGGCTCGACTTCGTGAAGTGCGACATCGAGGGATACGAGGCCGTGGTGATTCCCGAGATGGAGGCCATCATCGTGAAGCATCTGCCCATCGTGCTGCTTGAGACCGGCGGCGCCAACCGGCGGCCCATGATCGAACTCTTTCGCGGATGGGGCTACGCCGGCTATGTGTTGGACAAAGGGCGCCTCGTCAGCGTGATGCACGCGCCGGAGCGCGACATAGTTTTTATCCCGGGTCATCGCCACGCCGAACTCAAACACCTGATCGTGCAATGAGAATAGATATCCTCACCGTCGTGCCCGAGCTGCTGGTCTCGCCGTTGGGCGAGTCGATCCTCAAGCGCGCGCAGTCGAAAGGGCTCGTCGAGATCGTAGTCCACAACATTCGCGACTACACTACCGACAAGCACCGCCAGGTCGACGACTACCCCTTCGGAGGCGAGGCGGGCATGGTGATGAAGCCCGAACCGGTGGCCGCCGCCATCGACGCCCTGAGGGCCGAGCGCGAATACGACGAGATAATCTACACCTCGCCCGACGGCGTGCGCTACGACCAGCACGAGGCCAACCGCCTGTCGACCCTCGGCAACGTCATCGTGCTGTGCGGCCACTACAAGGGGCTCGACCACCGGATTCGCGACCTCTACATCACGCGCGAGATTTCGATAGGCGACTACGTGCTGACGGGCGGCGACTTGGCGGCGGCTGTGATGGTCGACAGCATGGTGCGGCTGCTGCCCGGCGCGATCGGCGACGAGGAGTCGGCGCTGACCGACAGCTTTCAGGACGACATGCTCGCCCCGCCTGTCTACACCCGTCCGGCCGAGTGGCGCGGGATGAGGGTGCCCGACGTGCTGCTGAGCGGCAACCCCATGTTGATCCGCGATTGGCAAGAGGCCCAAGCCCTCGAACGCACCGAACGCCTGCGACCCGACCTGCTGAAGTGAACTGAACTGAATATGAATACACGAATCTACTACAAAGAGGGGAGGAGCTGCGGGCAGCCGATAGTCTCCTCCGTGATCGACGAGGCCAATTTCGATCTTCTCATGCGCTGCCCGAAACCCCAATCCTCGTTCGAGCTCGCGCCCGACGGAGAGAGCGGTTTTCGCGACCACTTCAGGCACATACAGATCGACGCCGGCTACAGAGATTACAGCGCGAGCGAGGGGAGTTTTCATCTCCCGCCGGCGCTCATCTTCTGCGACGACAACGACGCACTCTTCCCGTCGCTGTTCTATTTCGTCGCGCGAATCGACGGACGGTTGGAGGTGTGCGTCGGACGGGGCGGCGGCAGTGCGAAGTGGTTCCAAATCGGCGACAGCTTCGAGGCCGTGACCGACAACGAGGTGATCTCGCGGATGGAGAACTCCATCGAGGGCATTCTCGCGTTCCTGAAGAACTACAAGGAGCCCGAGAAACCCGAGAAGCGCAAAATCACGGGGCGCGAGCTGAAGAGGGGCGATGTCGTGCAGCTGATCAATCTGTTGACAGGCGAGGCGGGCGAGGCGGGCGGGAAGCCCCCGAAGCAGTCGCTATTCTCCAAAATAAGGTCGTCCGTCGCGCCTCCGAAGGGGAGCAGAAATGGCGATCTGGCCGACGCCGTGGTGAAGATGGCGGCGAGTCCGACCGACTATTTCGACAGCAACGAGGCGGCCCTGAACGACTATCAGATTTTCGACCCCTCCGGAAATATGTACCTATTATATCTGGCGGGCGTTTTGGAGGAGCGGCACGTTGTCGCGACGGTCGACTGGAAAGATGGGCTCGACGAGGTGCTGTTTGCCCTGAAGTCGATCTGCGACGTCGCCGAAGTCGACATCGACAGAAAAAAGTTCGCCCGAAAGTCGACGGAAAGGATATTCTCGCTGCTGAGCGAGGTGATCGAAACCAAGATGGACAAGACGCTCTTCATCCTCGACACCGACTCCGACAGCTACACCTTCGGGCTGATCGAAAAGGGCAAAATGGAGGAGTTGGCGGCGTGCGGAAAACGGGCCGGAATAGAGATACATAAGATATGAAAATCATCTGCATAGCCCGAAATTACACGGCGCACATCGAGGAGCTCAGCACGATGCGGAGGGGCTCGGGCGGAGTCGATTCCCCTCCCTCGGAGGGGTGGCGGCCGGAGGCCGACGGGGTGGTCTTTTTCATGAAACCCGACACGGCACTACTCCGAAACAACGACCCGTTCTTCGTGCCCGACTTCAGCGCCGAGGTCGACTACGAGTGCGAGTTGGTGGTGCGCATCAACCGCGTGGGTCGCTCGATCGCGCCGAAGTTCGCACACCGATACTACGACGAGGTGGGTCTGGGCATCGACTTCACGGCGCGCGACCTGCAACGCGAGGCAGTCGCCGGAGGGCTGCCGTGGGAGATGTGCAAGTCGTTCGACCGCTCGGCGGCGCTGTCGCCCGAGTTCATCAAGCTCGCCGACCTCGGGGGCGACGTGCAGAACCTCCACTTCGAGATGCGGCTCAACGGCGAGATGCGCCAAAGCGGCCACACCGCCGAGATGATCCACACGGTCGACGAGATCATCGCCCACGTGTCGCGCTTCGTGACGCTCAAGATGGGAGACCTCATATACACAGGCACGCCGGTCGGGGTGGGGCGCGTCGACCCGAGCGACCATCTCGTCGCCAGCCTCGAAGGACGCACACTACTCGATTTCCAGATACGATGAATGCCCCCACGATGAACGATACCGCGATGAACGACTTCACAACCCCGCCCGGACACGTGGCGTTTTTGGCCAAGCGGCTCTTCGGGGCGCAGGGCGAACTGTTGGACGGCTCGATCGCCCGACTCGAAGCGGGAGGCGGAGGGCCCGTCGAGCCGCACACCCATCCGCACGACCATCTGTTCATAGTGGTGAGCGGCCAGGCGCGGGTAGTGGCCGACGGCAAGGAGATCGTCGTGCACGAGGGCGAAAGCTATCGGGTGAATGGCTCCACGCTCCACTCGGTGTGGAACGACTCCACCAAACCCACCGTCATGATCGGACTATCGGTAGGCACAAAAAACACAAAATGAACCATGCTACTGAAAGATAAAATAAAGAGGGCGATCATAATAGGCGCAAGTTCGGGAATAGGGCGGGCGCTGGCGGAGGAGCTTGCGCGCGACGGTTACAGGGTCGGCATCACGGGGCGCCGCGCCGAGCAGTTGGCCGCACTTGCCGCGACAGCCGCACTCTCCGCGGGAGCCGATTTGCCGGAGAGTTTCGTAACCGGAGTTTTCGACGCGACGGCCGAAGATGCACCGGCAGGGCTCGAAAAACTGATTGCCACACTCGGAGGAGTGGAGCTCTTTGTCTTCTGCGCGGGAACGGGCGACCTGAATCCCCAGCTCAATTACGCTGTCGAGAGCCATGCCAACCGACTCAACGTCGATGCGTTCACGCGGCTGTGCGGTGTGGCTTACAACCATCTGCAGGCAGCGGGCGGCGGACACATAGCAGTGGTGACCTCGGTGATGGGGCTTCGCGGAAGCGATGCCGCGCCTGCGTACTCGGCGTCCAAGGCGTACCAGATCAACTACCTCGAAGGGCTGCGCCGCAAGTCGGCGAAAGGCGGCCACGGAATCACGGTGACCGACCTGCGTCCGGGCTCGGTCGACACCGCGATGATGAAGGGTGAGGGTCATTTCTGGGTCGCCACACCCGAACGCGCGGCTCGTGTAATCGCTCGGACGATTCGCAGGAAAAGGAGCGTGCAGTATGTCACCCCGCGATGGGCAGTCGTCGGTTGGCTGCTGAAACGATTGCCGCGCGCGATATATGACAAAATTTGACCATGCTACTGAAAGATAAACTCAAGGGCCACAGGCTAATTCTCGCATCGGCATCGCCGCGACGCCGACAGATCCTTACCGACGCAGGGCTGCCGTTCGTCATGGCCGAGCCCTACGAGGTCGACGAAATCTACCCCGCCGACCTGCCCGCCGCCGAGGTCGCCGAGTTCCTCGCCACGCTCAAGAGCGACGCCTACCCCGTGCCGCTCGCCGATCGCGATATTATTCTGACCGCCGACACGACGGTGGTGGTGGGAGGCGTAAACGGCGAAGTCGACGAGGTGCTGGGCAAGCCGCGCGACAGAGCCGAGTCCATAGAGATGCTCGAAAAACTCTCCGGCAGAGCACACAAAGTGATCACCGGCGTTACGATCCGCACCCCCGACCGCCGCGAAACTTTCGCCGCGGAGAGCACGGTGACGTTTCGCCACCTGACCCGCGAGGAGATAGAGTACTACGTCGACACCTTCAGCCCGATGGACAAGGCGGGCGCCTACGCGATCCAGGAGTGGATAGGCTACATCGGCATCGAACGCATCGAGGGGTCGTTCCACAACGTGATGGGACTGCCGATTCAAATGATTTACAGCTATTTGAATCGACTATCGGATTACTACGGAGCAAGATAACTTTACAAAATAGATATTATGAAAAAACTATTCCGACTCATCGTTTTATTGTCAATTATCAATTGTCAATTATCAATTTCATCTGCATACGCAGATGAAGGAATGTGGCTGCCCGCCCAGATCGAGGGCCGCGTGAAGGATATGCGGAAAAAAGGTTTTAAACTCAAAGCCGCCGACCTTTACAGCGCCGAGAAACCATCGCTCAGCGACGCCATAGTGCTCTTCGGCGGGGGCTGCACCGGAGCGATAGTCTCGCCCGAGGGGCTGCTGCTCACCAACCACCACTGCGGCTACGGCCAGATCCAGAAGCACAGCTCCGTCGAGCACGACTATCTGACGAACGGATTCTGGGCCGCCAACCGCACACAAGAGCTGCCCAACCCGGGACTCGAAGTGCGCATCATGATCCGCATGGAGAATGTCACCGAGGCAGTTGCCGCCGGCCGCCGCGACGAGACGATCGCCGCCGCCGAGCAGGGCGGACGCTACAAGGCAGACATCAAACCCCTCTACTACGGCAACGAGCAGTGGATGTGGGTCTACGAGGTATTCACCGACGTGCGGTTGGTCGCCGCGCCGCCCAGTTCGATCGGCAAGTTCGGCGGCGACACCGACAATTGGGTGTGGCCGCGCCACACGGGCGACTTCTCCGTCTTCCGCATCTACGCCTCGGCCGACGGGAGCAACCGCCCCGCCGCCTACTCGCCCGACAATGTGCCCTACCGCCCGTCGAAGTTCTTCACCATCGCGACCGACGGCACGAAAGAGGGCGACTTCACATTCGTCTACGGATTTCCGGGCACCACCCGCGAGTATGTCACCGGCGACGCTGTCGACTACATCGTCGAGCGCTCCAACCCCATGAAGATCGCCCTGCGCACCCTGCGTCTCGACATCATCAAGGAGGCGAGCGAGGCCGACCGCGCCACCCGCATCGCCTACGCCGCACGCCAGGCCGGCATCGCCAACAGCTGGAAGAAGTGGCAGGGCGAGAGTTGGGGGCTTGAGCGCAGAGGAACCGTCGCACGCAAGCGCGCCGAGGAGGCCGAGTTCGCACGTTGGGCCGCCTCGCGTCCCGAGTACGCCCATCTGTTGGACAGCCTCGCCGCGGGGTACGACCGATGGGACGATGTGCTCTACCTCAACGAACTCTACAACGAGACCTTCCGCGCGATGGAGTTCACCGACTCCGAGATCGACCGCCGCACCAACGCCGCGCTGCTGCGCGGGTTCGTCGAGTGGTGGCCCACATCCGTCGCCCGCACTCCCGAGATCATTCCCCACGTGATAGATTCGTTGGGCGGGTACGAAGGCGCGGCACGTCATCCGAAGGCGCTGGAGGTTCTGCGCACCGAGGTTTGGAGCGCGTTGGAGATTCCGCGAGTGGGCTCGTTCGCCGCCATTCCCGACATCGTTCGCCACTACACCCCCTACATGCGGGCGCTGCGCGAGTACCAGCCCGACCGGCTGTTCTATCCCGACGCCAACCTCACCCTGCGCATAGCCTACGGCGCGGTGTCGGGCTATCGCTACGAAGACGCGGTGTGGCACGAGCCCGTCACCACCATCGACGGGGTGATGGCCAAGGACAATCCCGAGATATACGACTACGACATTCCGGCGAAGTTGCGCGAGCTCTACACCGCGAAAGAGTATGGCCGATGGACGACCGTGGTCGATGGTCGCCGCACGGTGCCCGTCTGCTTTATCGCCTCCAACCACACCTCTGGCGGCAATTCGGGCAGCCCCATCCTCAACGCGCGCGGCGAGCTGCTGGGCCTAAACTTCGACCGCACGTGGCCCGGCACGATGAGCGATCTGGAGTTCGATCCCGCAATCTGTCGCAACATCTCGGTCGACATTCGCTATGTGATGTTTACCATCGAAAAGGTCGGTGGCGCGGGGTGGCTTATCGACGAGATGACTTTTAATAATTGAAAAATTTGAAGTGGAAAATTGAAAATGAAGCTACGCGAAACAGCTGACGCGTTAAAAAAGCGTGACATATGTCACGCTTTTTTTTGGGCTTGTGTTACCTATGTCACGCTTTTTTTTGGGGTAGTGTTACCTATGTAACGGTTTTTTTTGTCGAGTGTTACCGATGTAACACTTTTTTTTGGTTGTTTTCTCTTATTAATATAGGTATAGTCTCTTTTTTTGTTTTTTTATGGTCTTTTATGTTGGCGTGTTATTACGTTTTTGCTATCTGTTTTGTTTCAGTTTTTTGGTTTTTTCTTTAAAAAATTGTTGCGGCGTTGCCGCTGGCTTTCGCTTCGCGACTTACTTTTTTTTGGTGCGCAAAAAAAAGTAAGCAAAAAAAACTCACCCCGAGGCGGCGGCAACGGCCGCGGCGAGTTTTGGCTACGCAAAATAAATCGCTGCCGGCGTTCCGG
>JAITWH010000020.1 GCA_031285405.1 Alistipes sp. | reverse complement strand
GTGTCTTGGTAACCACTAAATTACGAAAAATATCCCAGCCAACTAACTGACAATCAATAAATTAATACAATAACCCTATCCATCTCAAAATATAATCCTAAAAATTCAAAACAACTTCTTAATTTTTAATTCTTAATTGATCGTTACTTTTGCCATATCTTATGGCAAAAGTAACGATATACACCGACGGGTCGGCCAGGGGAAATCCCGGGCGGGGAGGGTACGGAGTCGTGATGTTGGCGCCGGCGGGCACCGGAACCGACGGAGCGCCACTGCCGCCCCATCGAAAAGAGATCAACGCCGGCTATCGCCTCACGACCAACAACCGGATGGAGCTGCTGGCGGTGATAGTGGGCCTCGAAACGCTCAAGGGCGACGGACACGAGGTGACCGTCTACTCCGACTCGCGATACGTGGTCGACGCGGTCGAGAAAAAATGGGTCTTCGGCTGGGAGAAGAAGGGCTTCGCCGGCAAGAAAAACCCCGACCTCTGGGCGCGCTTTCTGCGCGTCTATCGTCGCCACCGCGTGCACTTCGTGTGGGTCAAGGGCCATGCCAGCAACCCCGAGAACAACCGATGCGACGAACTCGCCACCGCCGCCGCCGACGGTAGCCGACACCTTGAGGATGTCGGCTATAATCCGGAATAGAGTGTATCAAAAAAACAGTCGCCCCCGAAAGAGGCGACTGTTTTTGAATGCGGAACAGGAATTTACTTCGCGTAGCTAACTGCTCGGGTTTCACGAATAACCGTGATCTTCACCTGCCCGGGATAGGTCATCTCCTCCTGGATTTTGCGAGCGACGTCATGCGCCAGCTGATCCGACGCGGCGTCGTCCAACTTGTCGGCCCCGACGATCACGCGCAACTCGCGCCCGGCCTGAATAGCGTAGGTCTTCATCACACCCGGATAGGCCATCGCGATATCCTCCATCTCCTTGAGCCGCTTGATGTAGCTCTCGACCACCTCGCGGCGAGCACCCGGACGGGCACCCGAAATCGCGTCGCACACCTGCACGATGGGGGCTATGAGCGACGTCATCTCCATCTCGTCATGGTGGGCGCCGATGGCGTTGGCGATGTCGGGCCGCTCCTTGAACTTCTCGGCCAACTGCATCCCGATCAGTGCGTGGGGCAGTTCGGGCTGATCGTCGGGCACCTTGCCGATGTCGTGCAGCAGCCCCGCGCGACGTGCGGCCTTGGCGTTGAGGCCCAGCTCGGCGGCCATGATTCCGCACAGGTTGGCCGTTTCGCGCGCGTGCTGAAGCAGGTTCTGGCCATACGATGAGCGGTACTTCATCTTGCCGATGAGGCGAATCAGCTCGGGGTGCAGATTGTGGATCCCCAGGTCGATGGTGGTGCGCTTGCCCGCCTCCACTATCTCCTCCTCGATCTGCTTTTCGACCTTGGCGACCACCTCCTCGATGCGCGCGGGGTGTATGCGGCCGTCAGTAACAAGTTGATGCAGAGCGAGTCTGGCGATCTCCCTGCGAACGGGGTCGAAGCCCGACAGGATGATCGCCTCGGGGGTGTCGTCGACAATGATCTCGACTCCCGTGGCGGCCTCCAGCGCGCGAATGTTGCGACCCTCGCGACCGATGATGCGCCCCTTGATCTCGTCGCTCTCGATGTTGAACACGGTGACGGAGTTCTCGATGGCGGTCTCGGTGGCGACCCTCTGGATCGACTGCACGACGATCTTTTTGGCCTCCTTGCTCGCGGTCATCTTGGCCTCTTCGAGTGTCTCCGACACATATGCCGCTGCCTGGGCCTGCGCCTCGGAGCGTAGATTTTCGATGAGGATGCCTTTGGCCTCTTCGGCCGTCATTCCGCCTATCGCCTCAAGCCTCGTGTTCTGCTCGCCGATGACGGCGGCCAACTCCTCCTTCTTCTTGTCGAGCGACCCCATCTGGGCGGTGTACTGCTCCTTGAGTTTTTCGGCGTCGCGCGCCTTGCCTTCGAGCTCGCGCATCTTGTTGTCCAGATCGCGCGACTTGTTCTCCAGCTCGCGTTTCTGCCCTTCGAGGCCCGACTCGATCTGCTTGGCGCGCTGTTCGCTCTGGGCGATCTTCTGATTGCGTTCGCTGACGGCGCGGTCGTGTTCGCTCTTGAGTTGGATGAATTTCTCCTTGGCTTGCAGGATCTTCTCCTTTTTGATCATCTCGCCCTCGGCCTCGGCCTCCTTGAGGATCGACGAGCGGCGTTTTTTGGATGCGTTTCCGGTTAGAAAAAAAGTCAGTCCGGCGGCTATTACTGCGGCCGCCACCGCGAGGCCTATTGTTGTGATAGTGGTCATGGTGAAATTAAACTTGTATTATGTTGTGGGGCACGTCCGACCCGCCCCTCCGGTCATTTTTTTAGTGGTTAGTTATTAGTGGTTAGTTGTTAGTGCTACGCGACGCAATTCAATTTAAGAATTAAGAATTTTTGCGTAGCTTTTATCGCGTTAGCACTAACCACTAATCACTAACCACTGATAACTAATAAAAAAAGCCGCCGACCCCTTCCCTTGTTTGACGAATCTCCGAGACGTCACGTACGGGGCCTGGGACACAGCCGCAAACGTCCAACGGCACCGACCCGCGCGCGGCGGGCGAAAACGGTGCTCCTCCCCGACTGCCCAATGAAGAAAAGAGGAGAGGTTAAGGCCTGTTTTTAGCGGTCACACTTCAGCCCTGAAGAGTTAAGTGTTGAGTTTCGCAAAGCTTAAGGGATCGGCGGTTGATTTAGTGGTTAGTTGTTAGTGATTAGTGGTTAGTGGTTAGTGCTACGCGGCGCAATGCTACGCAAAAAAAATCTGCGTAGCTTAATAATAGCGTTAGCACTTATCACTAACCACTAACAACTAAAATATCTATTCAAAGAACCTTTGTTTACTTTTTTGTTTGTTTACTTTTTCGTTTGTTTACTTTTTTGTTGCGACTTACTTTTTCGTCGCGGCGCTGTCGAGATACTCTTTGAGCTTTCGGTCGACCTCGGCGAGGTTGTCGAGCTCGGGCCCCATCGAGCGGCTCTGCTTGAGGGTCACATTCTCCATCGCGAGGTGCAGCGCCGCCAGCGCCAGCCTGTCTTTGGGCAGCAGCGACGGGTGGGCCCCCTCGTTGAAGAGGCGGTTGACCTCGCGCTCGGCGTGTCGGTAGACCTCCTCGCGCGAACTCTCGATCTCGGGAAACGGATAGGTCGTCCCCGCAATTTTGAGCGTTATCGACAGCTTTGCCATGTTCTAACTATTTGTTAAGCAGCGCTATGCACTTATCCACCTCCCGCACCAACCTGTTGACTCGCGCCCGCGCAACCTTCACCCCATGTCGGTCGAGCGTCCGTCCGTCGGCAAAGCCCGTGGCGAGTTCGCGCACTGTGATCCGACGTTCGAGATCGACGTTGAGCGCCGTCAGCCGACGATTCTCCTCGCGCAGTCTGACTCGCGCCGCCTCCAACCGTTCGACCTCGCCGCGCAGCCGCCGGTTCTCACCGATCAACCGCTCGACGCTGCTCGCGATGCTATCTATAAGTCCCTTCGATGACATGGTTGTACAAAGGTATAAAATAATTCGCAGAATTAAGTTAAAAGTGAAAAGATAGTTGTTAGTTATCAGTGGTTAGTGGTTAGTGCTAACGCGGCGCGTAGCTACGCAATATGATCTTGCGCGTTAGCACTAACCACTAATCACTAACCACTAACCACTAACCACTGTTCGCCGGTTAGGTCGAACTCCGAGGCTCCCGTGATGCGGACGGTGATGAAGTCGCCCTCGCGCGCCGTCGCGTCCGACACTATAATCTCGCAGTCGACCTCGGGCGAGTCGTGTTGCGAGCGGCACACCAACGAATCGCCCTCGCGCCGATCGACGATCACCCTCTCGATGGTGCCGACTCGCGCGGCGTTGATATCTGCCGAGATGCCTGCCTGCACCTCCATGATCCGCTCGGCGCGCCGCTGCTTCACCTCGTCGGGCACGTCGTCGGTGAGCTGCTCGGCCGAGTGCGTGCCCTCTTCCGCGGAGTAGGGAAACACCCCCAACCGCTCGAAACGCGCCTCGCGCACAAACTCCACGAGCTCCTCGAAGTCGGCCTCCGTCTCGCCCGGATAGCCCACCAGCATCGTGGTGCGAATTGCAAGTTCGGGAATCTCGGCGCGCAGTTTTTGCACGAGTTCGCGAGTTCCCACACTTCCCAATCCACGTTTCATCGCATTGAGCTGATTGTCGGAGATGTGCTGCAACGGGATGTCTAAGTATTTGCAGATTTTCGGCTCCTCCCTCATCGCCTCGATCACGTCTTGCGGGAAGCCGGCGGGGTAGGCGTAGTGCAGGCGGATCCACTCGATGCCCTCGATGCGCGCCAACCTTCGCAGCAGTTCGGCCAGTCGCCGCTCGCCGTAAATGTCTATGCCGTAGTACGTTGTGTCCTGCGCGATGACTATCAGCTCCCTGACTCCTCCCGCCGCAAGCTGTTCCGCTTCGGCGATGAGCTCCTCCATCGGCACCGACACGTGGGATCCTCGGATCAGCGGAATCGCGCAAAACCCGCACCGCCGGTCGCAGCCCTCCGAGATTTTCAGATAGGCGTAGTGCGGCGGGGTCGACAGCACTCGCCGTTTGGGGGATGCCGCGACCTCAAGCTCGTTGACGATATCGTCTAAGGTGCGCGCGCCGAAAAAGCTGTCGACCTCGGGAATCTCGGCCCGCAGCTCGTCGGCGTAGCGCTCCGACAGGCAGCCGATCACGTACAACCTCTCGATGTCGCCTCGCGCCCGCGCCTCCGCCAACCCGAGGATCATCTCGATCGACTCCTCCTTGGCGTCGCCGATGAATCCGCATGTGTTCACGACCACGACCTTGGCGTCGGTCTCGTCGCTGTCGAACACAACCCCGTAGCCCGCCGCCGCGCAACGTCCCGCCAAGTGCTCCGAATCTACCAGATTCTTGGAGCAGCCCATTGTTATTATGTTTAGCTTTTTCAATTAAGAATTAAAAATTAAGAATTAAGAATTGGATGCGCGCGGGAAGGGTTCGAAGAAGATGGAGGTGTGAGGAAATGTCTCGGAGGGGGTGATGTATAGCTCCGTCCAGCGACTGTCCCAAAGGAATCCGTCGCCGATCTCAAGGCCCAGTTCGAGCATGGTGTAGGTGTACATGTCGCCTGTCCACACCACCCGCAGCGCCGACTCGGTCGACGTCCCGTCGCCGCTCAGCGCGATGATGTGGGCGATGCTGTTGTAGCGCCCCCGCAGCGAGTTGCGCACCTCCCACGGCTGGTCGGTCTCGGTGGCGGCGAACAGCGTCCAGTAGAGGGCTGTCAGGTTGACCGGCGCGCGGGCGAGTATCTGAGTGCCGAGGGCGTAGGCGGTTGCGTAGTCGTCGGCCATGATGGCGCGCTGCATATCCTCCTCTCCCGCCGGCGCGGAGCCGTCGAAACCGGGCTGCAGGGGGAATCCGTAGTAGGCGATGGCGCAATCCCTGACCGATAGACGCACTAATGCAGCTGAGAACTTGTCCAACACCTTTTGGTACTCGACGGGGTTGCCCGCCACGGTGTCGAAGCCCGGGGCGAGTCTCTCTATCCACTTGCTGTCAGGTTGTTGCAGCTCTTGGGCTGCCACGGAAACGGCGGCCCAGAGCAGTGCTATCGACAGTGTTACGAACTTCCACATGCTTGTTTTTTCGAGGGGTTGAAAATCTATAACTAAGACTTTAGTTATATAACTAAAAACTTAGTTATAGGTTGCGGTCAGTCCATGTAGGATTTGAAGCCGAACTCGCCGTTGGTGTCGGAGCTGTATGCCCGCACGACGGCGAGGTAGCTCTTGCCGCGCTGCGCCTCGTGGGTGATGCGGGCGTTGCTGTCGTAGCCGCTGTCGTCGTCGGAGGCGAGTTGGTCGTAAGTTTCGGCGTCCAGCAACTCCATCACCACGTCTGTGCTGCCCGAGGTCTCGGCTACGATCGTGCCGCCCGCCGGAGCGGTGAGCAGGAAGACGCTCGTGCCACCCTCCAGCCTCTGTCTCACCACGCGCGAGGCGTTGACATCTTCGCCCACTTCGTAGCGGGTCGGGTCGCCCAGGTTTACAGTGTAGGCGCGGAAGCCGTAGTCGCCGGTGGTGTCGGAGGAGTAGCCCTTCACCTTGACCATGTATCTCTTCCCGGGTCGGACGAACTGCGTGATGCGGGCGTTGTTGCCGTTGCCGCTGCCGTCGTCGTTGGAGGCGAGCTCGTTGCGGGTGTCGGCGTCGTAGAGCGTCATGTGGGTGTCCATGCTTCCGGTCGTCTCCATCACGAGCACCGAAGCGCTCGCGGGGGTGATCAGGAACCAATCTTCGTCGCCGCTGCCGATGGAGCGGCCGATGGTGGTGGCGCTCGACTCGGCCTCGGGGGTGTAGAGCGAGGGGTTGTCCCAGCCGTCGGGCTCCAACGCGTCGTAGGAGGCAGTGCTGCCGCCGCCCGAGTTGCCGTCGCCCGAGGTGAGCATGGAGGAGAGGGTGGGGTTGAGTGTCAGGTCGGTGCGAATTTGCGAGGCAACGGCGCTGTTCTCCCTGCGCACGAGGCGGGTGTAGATTCGGATGATGTCGGCGATGCGGACGATCTCGCCCGACACGATCCACTGGGAGTTGCCGCCCGAGACCAACGAGAACGTGCCGCCGCGTGTAGAGGTCAGCTCGCCGGAGAGCTGGTTGTTGAGGTAGGCGTTGAACTGCGTCGCGCCGCCCATGAAGGTGTATTGGCCCAGGGTCACGGTCTGCACGTTGCTCTCGGCGAACTTTTTAGTTAGCTCCGTCGCGAGAGTGGTGATGGCGTTGTCGGTTTGGGTTAGGTCTTGGGTGGTTTGGGCTCGGAGCGTTACGGAGAACGTTACGAGCAGTGTGATGATTGCGAGTTTTTTCATTTTTATTGTTTTTTTGTGGTTTTTAATTTTAGTGAAAAGTGAAAAGTTGCGGTGTGCTTTGCACGTATTTTTGTTCTTGCCTGGATTGCTTCGTCGTTGCACTCCTCGCAATGACGTTGCCCGCGAATTTCATTCGCTCTGTAAAACCCATGCACTTTCAGTGCATGGTGGTTTAGTTGTTTAATTAAATTTTCAACATCAATAAAAGAAGCTACTTTTCTTTGTCCTTCGATATTGTAAATCTTGTTCCATTCATCCCCAATGTATTTTCATATTTAAAATCTCCCTTTAATCATTAATTTTTGGTTCAAGATAACTTTAGCGGGTTAATTCTAAAATTTCGCAGTAAAGATATATAAATATTTTTGTTTCTGTTGTTGTACCTAAATTCACACTCTTTGATGTGCAAAACGAACGTATGTTTGTGCACTCCGCGGAACTTCGCGAGGCGGACTTTACACAGCCCCCAGAAGTTCTCAATGCCATTGATATGGTTCGTTCCAACCGCAAATTCGTTATCGCTATGCTGCACCCTGTAAT
>JAITWH010000016.1 GCA_031285405.1 Alistipes sp. | reverse complement strand
TTACCGACGAATGGCCCTCGACTACGAATACTCCACCGAATCTGCCACCGCAATGCTACAACTTACACTCTGTCAAATCATGCTTAAAAAAATCTATAAATAAATTCAAAACAGATTCTAAGAATTAAAAATTAAGAATTTGGCTAACGCGTATTTTTCATAGAAAAAAATCGCAAAAAAATAAACAAAAACTGAAACAAAACCACCCCCAAAAACGTAATAACACGCCAACATAAAAGACCCACACACAACAACAAAAAAGAGACTATACCTATATTAATAAGAGGCAACCCCCCAAAAAAAGTGTAGCATTTGTAACACTCGCCAAAAAAAAGTGTTACATAGGTAACACTACCCCCAAAAAAACCGTGACATAGGTAACACAAGCCCAAAAAAAAGCGTGACATATGTCACGCTTTTTTAAGTACTGCGTAGCAAAAAATCCGCCGCCGCCGTTCCGGCCAATTGTCAATTAAGCAGCCGTTCCGGCTACTTAACCTCCCCAAAACGAATAGTACAATCACGACGTAAAACTCGGAATTTCAAATAGTTATAGAGGTGATACAGGGGCGGAACAAAGCGACGAACAGTCATCATAACCAGATCTTTAGTCGAAACCCCCGAAAGTGCCATAGCCTCACGATAATATCGACGAAAAAGCACATGATGCTCACAATGAAAATCGCGGCGAGAAGTGCCCTGAACGCGATTATATCGTCGGTTAACTTCGCTGCGCTCGTTTTCCTCCTCACGGCTCGGCAATTCGACCAAGCTCGATTGCGCTCGCCCGTATCGTCGGTTCATAAGTAACAAATACCCCTCTTCATAGACCCGCTTAGCAGCAGTATCGGCGGCAAGTCGGGAGAGCCCCTCGCGCCGGGCAAATTCCAGCCGAGCGGTGAGCGCGCCGGTCGCCCAACGGACGTCAAAACCGCGCTGCATGACGCTGTGGGGGTTACGGAAGTGGTAGTAGAGCCTTTCGCGAGTGGTGGCGACGCGGTCGGCGGCCCACAGCAGCAGGTGCACCACGGCGAGGTCTTCGCCGGTGTAGGAGCCGACGGGGAAACGCACGTCGCGCCACACGTGGCGGCGGTAGAGTTTGTCCCAGATGTAGATGGTCGCTTCGGTGTAGAAATTTTCGAGTATCTCTCTGTTGGTGAATGTTTTAACCGGTTGCGGCGGCGGGGTGGGCAGGCTCTCGGCGGCTCCCTTTTCGCAGCGGCATTGGGCTATGTCGGCGTCGGTAGTGAGGCATATCTCTAACAGCCTTTCGAGCATCGCGGGGGCGTAGAAGTCGTCGTTGTCACAGAAGGCGATCCACTCTCCGCGCGACGCCTCGATGCCGTCGTTGCGCGCAGCCGAAACGCCTCCGTTGGCCTTGTGGATCACTTTTACTCGTGGGTCGCGGGCGGCGGCGGCATCGCAAATCGCCCCGCTGCGGTCACGCGAACCGTCGTCGACGAGGATCAGTTCGAGGTCGGCGTGGGTCTGGGCCAGCACACTGTCGATGCAGCGCGCCAGGTACTTTTCGGCGTTGTAGACCGGGACTATGACGGAGATGAGGGGCATGCTATTTTGTGGCTATGTAGAAGAGGTCGAAGGGGTTGGAGGTGGCGGGGGTTATGGGGGCGAGGTGGTAGTCGTCGGGGCTGAGGGTGCGGGTGAGGGTGTCGTGGGCGGCTAACAGGCGGCGGCGATTCAGGCGGTTGGCCACGTCGTAGGGCAGGCGGAGTATCCAGCGCGGCAGGCGGTCGCGCAGGCGCAGCGGGTCGAAGCGGGTGATCGCCTCGACTCCTTCGCGGTTGCGGTCGTAGTACTCCATCACCCGTTCGTTGCCGAAGATGCCCATCGCCTCGACCCTGCCGAAGCGGCTCTCGACAAGGCCGGTGAACTCGCAGGCGGTGTATTCGCGCACGTGCCACGGGTTGCGGGTGAGCGACATGGGGGCGTTGGGCGTGGTGACTATGAACCGGCCGGCGGGTTTGAGCACGCGCCACACCTCGTCCATGAACGCTAAGTCGTTGCGGATGTGCTCTATCACCTGAAACGAGATCACGCAGTCGAATGTGCAGGAGGGGAAGCGCAGGGGCGGAACCCTCATTTGGCGGAACTCGGTGTTGGGGAGATCGTGCAGGTTTTGCAGGTCGGGGTTTTGCGGGCTCGGTGCGTTGAACTTGTCGATCGTTATCAGGGAGGTGACGGCGGGGGCGATTATTCGGGTGCCATAGCCGGTGCCGGTGCCGATCTCAAGCACGCGGCCGTGTACACGACTTGCCGCCTCGCGGTAGGCGAGCACCGAGCGGGCCAGTACGAAGTTGTCGCTTTGGTCGGTGTGGGAGACTCTTTGGGCGGTTGGCATTTTTTTAATTGAAAATTGAGAATTGAAAATGGGCTAACGCGGTTCAATTAAGAATTAAGAATTAAAAATTAAGAATTGGGCTAACGCGGAATTAATTGAAAATTGAAAATGGGCTAACGCGATATTAAGCTGCGCGTTAGCTTAAATCGCTGCCGGCGTCCCAGCCTGGATTGCTTCGCTTTGCTCGCAATGACGAGTGCTGCGTAGCATTGGTGTCGCGTTAGCCCCATTTCCAATTTTCAACTTTCAATTAGTTTGGTTTCGGTGTCGGAGACGGTGGCTTTTCCTTGTTTCATTAGGACTCCTAAGGCTCTTTTGAAGACTTTTTTGCTCATGGCGGTGAGGGCGGCGACATCCTCGGGGGCGCTGCGGTCGCCCAGGGGCAGCACTCCGCCGTGGCGCTCGATGAGCTCCAGCAGGCGGGCCGAGGCATCCTTCACCTCGTTGTAGCCCTGCTTCTGGATGGCGACGTCGATGCGCTTCTCGTCCGTCACTCGGCGGACGAAGCCGGTGAGGCGATCGCCGATCGAGACGGGGGCGAAGAGCTGGTTTTTGTAGAGCATGCCCCAGTGGCGGCCGTTGACTATCACCCGCCAGCCGATGTCGCTCTCGGAGGCGACGGTGAGGTCGACCTGTTCGCCCGGGGTGACTCCGATCTCGTCGTTGGCCACGACGCTGCGCAGCTTCATCGACGCCACGGCGCGGCCCGTGACCGAGTCTTCGTAGACCCACACCAGATATTTGTGGCCCACCACAACTCCGCCCTGCTGATTGCGGTTGGGCAGGAAGAGGTGTTTGGCCGAGAGGCCCCAGTCGAGGAAGGCGCCGTGGTCGTTCTTGTCGACGACCTGCAGATGGGCTATGCCGCCCGCCGTGACGAAGGGCTCCTCGGTGGTGGCGACGAGGCGATCCTCGGAGTCGTGGTAGACGAAGACGCGCCGAGTGTCGCCCACCGCATCCTTGAGCGAGACGTAGCGGTTGGGGAGAAGCACCTCGTCGCCTTCGGCGTTGGCGAGGTAGAGCCCGTGGTCGGAGATGCGGGCGACGGTGAGGTCGTGGTGGGTGCCGGCGTGTATCATTGTGTGTTGTGCGATTGTTTTTTGTGTGTGAATTTTCGGCGAAGGTACGAATTTTTAGCACCAATTCGCTACTTTTGTAACATGGAACTCTCGCTGTCGATAATCGTGATACTTCTCGTGTCGGGCCTCGTGGTGGGGTTCATCAACACGTTGGCGGGTGGCGGGAGCGCTATCTCGCTGACCGTGTTCATGGCGCTGGGGCTGCCGGTGCAGGTGGCCAACGGGACGAATCGTGTGGCTATTCTGATGCAGAACCTGTCGTCGACGGCGACCTTCTCGCGGAAGCGGATGTTGGATTGGCGGAGTGGGGTTCGGCTCGGCATTCCGGCGATCGTGGGGTCGGTTGCGGGGGCTCAGGTGGCGGCCACGGTGGACGAGCGGATATTTCAGATCTGTCTGGCGGCGGTGATGGTTTCGGTGCTGGTGTTTACGTTATTGGGCGACCGGTTGTTGAAGCGGGGAGGGGATGCCATCGAGCGGGTGACGCCGCTGCACTACTTTGTGTTTTTTCTGATTGGGATATACTGCGGGTATATATTTGTGGGGACGGGATTTCTGCTACTGCTCTCGACCATGGGGCTGCTGCATCTGGGTATCGTTAAGTCGAATGTTATCAAGAACTTTATAATCCTGCTGGCGATTCCGTTCTCGCTGCTGGTGTTTGTGCTTAACGGCGATGTGAACTGGATGTTCGGGCTGGTGCATGGCGCGGGTAACATGGTGGGGGCTTTTCTGGCTTCGCACTATGCTATTGGGTGGGGTACTCGGTTTTTGCGCTGGTTTATGGTGGCGGTGGTTTTGGTTTGTTTGGCGGATGTCTTGGGGATTATCTCTATTGGGGTGGTGGTTGGGGGGTTGGTTCGGTGATTGGTGGTGGATTGGCGGCTTGAGGGCTGTGGGGTTGTGGCTGGGGGCTTGGTGGTTTGAGGGCTTGGTGGTGAAAATTTTATTCGTTGCGGGAGGCGGGGGTTGCGGATTTTTTTCGTAGCTTTGTGTTAGGGTTGCAACTTTTTATTTCCCGTACCTTTATGAAGAAACCAATTTTTGCGATGAGGGCCGCCTGGCTGATAGGTCTGGCTGCCGGAATTTACAGCTGCTCGCCGGAGATGGAGATGGGTGTGGATTTTACCCCCCCCCCCCGACGGAAAGTGCTGTGAATCAACAAGTTTTGCGAGCGCAAGACTTTCTAAACGCTGAAGCAGGGATGTCTCTCTCCCTGCCTAACACCTACGACATGACGAACACCTCCTTTCACCGAAGCCGATCCGGCGAGCCGTTCATGCTCGACGGAGCCATCGAACCCGACTGGTCGATGGCCACGACGTGGGAGTACGAAGGGGAGTTCGTCACGGAGGTTCCGGCAAAGCTAACGCGGCGTGTGCTCTACACCGTGTTGGTTGAAAACCGGACGGACACCGTGAGTCTCACCACCCAAGCGCCTCACACACGCATCAGGATTGTCGAGAGTCCGCGCGCCGACACGATGTTCAGTTTTGTCGTCACCATGCTGCCCGACGAGTCGTACTTCGGCGACCTGTGGCAGCTGGGCAGCAATCCGGA
>JAITWH010000012.1 GCA_031285405.1 Alistipes sp. | reverse complement strand
ACCACTAACCACTAACCACTAACCACTAACCACTAACCACTAACCACTAACCACTAACCACTAACCACTAACCACTAACCACTAACCACTAACCACTAACCACTAACCACTAAATTGCTGCGGCCGCTGTCGGCTATGGTTTTAAGAGGGGCATGGAGACGGCGAAGGTGGTGGTGTCGTTGGAGATCTCGATGTCGCGGGTGGTGAGTAGTTTCCAACGGTTGGCCAGGTTGGCGAGGCCTATGCCGGTGCCGCGCTCGGGTTCCAACTTGGGTTGGATGGGGTTCGACACAACGAGGCGGTCGCCCGACATGTGGATCGAGATGCGCAGGGGGCGGGCGCGGGTGATGCTGTTGTGCTTGACGGCGTTTTCGACCAACGGTTGGATTGAGAAGGCGGGCAGGGTCCAACGCAGCCGGTCGGCGGCGATGTCGATGTCGATGAAGAGCTTCTCGTCGTAGCGCACCTCCAGCAGGTATTTGTAGGCGTTGACGAACTCAAGCTCCTCGCCCAGAGTGGTCATGGCGTCGGGCTCGTTGCGGATCGTGTAGCGGAAGGTGTCAGACAGGCGGTCGATGTAGCGCACCGCGTCGTCGATCTTGCCCTCGCGCACAAGCGCCGAGAGAGAGTTGAGCGAGTTGAAGAGGAAGTGGGGGTTGAGCTGGCCAACGAGGGTGTTGTAGCGTGCGCGCAGGTTCTCGCTCTTGAGCTGCTCGTTCTCCAACATGATCACCTCGCGCTGGTGGATCAGCTGGTAGGTGCGGCCGTAGAGCAGGGCGAACGCCAACACGAACGAGCACTTGACGATCATGATGTCGAACATGAAGAAGCTGCGGCGGCCCAACACGGCGGCCATCACAGTGATCTCGTCGGACCGCGGGCGGGTGACGGGGAGCAGGAACCACAAGAGCACAGCTATCGCTATGGCGTAGGCGCTGCGGGTGAGGTAGAACTTCACTGAGGTGTTGCCTGTGGCGCCGGCAGTCATCACCGTGAGCAGGATGAAGGCGAACAGGAAGTAGAACGTCAGCTGAAGCACCATCATCGCGCGGTCGCTCGGGTGGTCGTACATCTCGCCGTAGTCGTAGGGGCGGCCGTCGATCTCCAGCGCGCGCAGCATCACGCGGTTGCCGCCCGGCGAGTGGGCGTCGCGGGCCACGACCCTCAGATTGCTGCCGTGGGTTAGCGAGAGGCGCTCTATCTCTCGGGAGGGGACGTAGATGCTGTCGGTTTTTGCGGTGGTGAGTGTGTCGGTTGTTTCGGTTTTGTCGGCGGGGGTGTCGGGGGTTGGGGTTGTTGCGGGGGTTGGGGCTTGGGGCGTGGTTTGGGGCGTGGTGACGATGTAGCCGTAGCCGTCGTTGGAGACGTGGAGTGTGCCGGTGACAGAGGGGGCGTTCTCGATGCGTTCCCATCTTCGGAGCGCCTCGCCCTCGCGGCGCTCCTGTTCGCGGATCGTGAGAAGGTACGAAAAGTTGATCACAAGGCACAGCACGGCCGACAACAAAACGTTGATCACGACGGCGTTGTATTTCTTTGGCAGAGACATAGAGGGGCGCTTTAGGTTTTTTGCGAAGGTACGGAAATATATTTCGGTTTTGAAACGCGGGGGCGGGTGAATCGGAAAAAATCGACTTTTAACAGGGGGGCGGATGCAAAAAAGCTCCCTCAAGGGAGCTTTTAATGTTGCGTAGCTAAAATCGCCGCCGGCGTTCCGGCCGCTGCGGCCGTTGCCGCCTATTCCTCGTCGCGGTGGAGGGCTTCGACGTAGACGGCGTGCTGCATGGCTTTGCGCTTGTCGACCGACGGTTTGGAGAAGTACTGGCGGCGGCGAAGCTCCTTGAGGACTCCGGTGCGTTCGTATTTGCGTTTGAATTTCTTGAGGGCGCGTTCGATGTTTTCGCCCTCTTTTATCGGCATGATGATCATGGTTGTGGATGTTTTTTTAGTTGTTTTTTAATTGAATGAGAGGTACGGGCCGAGCTTTGTGAGCTCTTCCGGCGTAAAGATATCGTCATTTTTGAGTTCTGCGAGTGTGCGCCAACCTCCCTTCAATTGTCTCTGTTTCAGTAATTTCCTCAGCGACGGCGCCCTCATGTAGGGGTGGCGCGCGAGCGACTGAGCGGGTGCAAAGTTAATATCAATTTTTTGAATTGCGCTCACGTCGACGTAAATTTGTTGGGACATCAGCTCGTAATTCTGCTCGGTGACGCCGGCGACCTCGGCTAACTGCTCCACGGCGGCGAATCCTCCGAGGCGGGTGCGGTACTCTATTATTCGTACTACGGTTATTGCGCCTATCCCCCTTACTGCTACGAGGGTTGTGCTGTCGGCGGTGTTTAGCTCTACCAAGGGGAGGGGAGTGTTGGGGCGGCTGGTTGTGGTTGTCGGGGGTGGGGTTCTGGTTTCGTTGGGTCTGATGGTGGTTCGGGTTGCGGGGGTTGAGGTTGGGGTTGCGGGGGGTCGGGGGGCGAAGGGTTTTAGGCGGAAGCGTTCGCCTATCTTTATGTAGGGTTGCAGGCGGCGGTACATCGACTCGGTGACCTGGTAGCAGGCCGCGAAGTCCTCGGGGATCTCGAATATCTTTCCGCGCTCGCGGTACTTGATTATGCCCAGCGCCTCTCCTCGCTCGAAGCCGAGGCGGATTAGGTCGTGATACTCGATTGTGTTGGGGTCGAAGTTGAACAATTCCGGTGATAGCGGCGCATCTGCCGCACTTCCTCGTTCCGTCGACAGGGCTGTACTATTCGTACTATCCCTGCCTCCTTGAACTTCGGTCAGCGCGACATCTGCACCACTCTGACCGAAATTGTGGGTATCGGATTGGGTGTCGGAGGGTTCGGTCTTCGCGATTTCCACTATCAGCCACGAGGCGATGGCGAGGGCGGGGAGCAGCCAGAGGAGGGCGCGGGCTTCGCGGCCCGAGTGACGGCGGGTGTCGGTCGAGCGCTTTTCGACGCCTTGCCCCGATTCGAAGCCTCGCTTTTTGTCAGACTGCCGCGCCATCGGAGTGCAGGAGTTTACGGTAGCGGTCGGAGGGCGAGGGGAGGAGGGCGCCGAGCGTGTACTCGGGCCAGCGGCGGTCGACCAACTCGACTGTCGACTTGTCCATCACCACTACGTTGGGCCATCTGCCGGGTGTCGCCTCGCCGCCGGTGATCTTGGCTCGGGCGTCTATGGTGGCCACTCCGTCGGCGATTGTTATGTCCCTTGCGGGGTCTGTGTTGGCGAGGGCGAGCCAGAGTTGTTCGTTAGGGGAGAGCGACT
This sequence comes from Alistipes sp., assembly GCA_031285405.1. GTDB lineage: Bacteria > Bacteroidota > Bacteroidia > Bacteroidales > Rikenellaceae > UBA940. Next base: position 30,754 of record JAITWH010000012.1, on the reverse strand, counting down.
TGGCTCCATCGTCTATGTTTAATTGATAATTGATAATTGATAATTGATAATTAGTTTTCACTCCGGTGGCGTCTATTAGTAGTTTGCTTCCGGTTCCCGGGGTGGCGGTGGCGTGGTCGAGTGCGTCTAACACTCCGTGGCCGAAGACGAAATCTCGCGCGGGGTCGACTCCACTCAGCAGCCTTGCGACGGCCTCCGGATCGCGGATCGGGAAGTCGGCCGGCGTTGCCACCAACACCTTGTTGAACATCATCTGACCCGCTCCCCACAGCGCCCCCGCGACCTTCTCGGGTTGGCCGGCGTAGGCTGTATCCATCGACACGATCGCGAGGTTGTGGGCCACGCCGGCGGGCGGCATGTGCAGGTCGGTCACCTCGGGTTGCAGCGCGAAACGGATGGGTGGCAGGAAGATACGCTCGGTGGCGGCGGCGAACCACGCATCCTCCTGGGGCGGTACGCCGACCACCGTCGCAGGGTAGATCGCGTCACGCCGGTGGGTGATCGCCTCGACGTGGAACACGGGGTAGAGGTCGTCCAGCGAGTAGAAGCCCGTGTGGTCGCCGAAGGGGCCCTCGCGGCGTGGCGGCTCGGTGGTGTCGACCCAACCCTCGATGACGAAGTCGCAGTCGGCGGGTACCCACAGGTCGTTGGTCACGCACTTCACCAGCCGCACGGGGCGGCGGCGCAGGAATCCCGCCAACAGATATTCGTCCATCCCGTCGGGCATGGGGGCGGTGGCGGCGTAGGTGTAGGCGGGGTCGCCTCCGAGGCAGACGCTGACCGGCATTCGGGTGATGCCCGCTTTTTTGTAGGCGTCGTAGTGGAGCGCGCCGGTCTTGTGGATGTGCCAGTGCATGCCGGTGGTGTGGTCGTCGAAAATTTGCATGCGGTACATGCCCACGTTGCGTGAGCCCGTCTCGGGGTGGGCGGTGTGGACCAACGGCAGCGTCACGAATCGGCCTCCGTCGTGGGGCCAACACTTGAGCACCGGCAGTTTTTCGACTCCGCCTTGCAGTACCACCTGTTGGCACTCGCCGCGGCCCTTCGATTTTTTGGGGAACCAGCGCGCAAGTTCGGTCAGCAGCGGCAGGGTGCGCATCTTCTCGGCCAGCGAGCCACGCGGCACGAACGCCTCGCGCAGCACACCCTCAAGGCGCGAGGCGATGTCGTCCAACGACTCGGCGCCCAGGGCCAGGGCTATGCGTCGATCGGAGCCCATCAGGTTGGTGACCACCGGAAAGGTGCTGCCCTCGACATTTTCGAACAGCAGCGCCGGGCCACCCTTCGGACTTTTGGACACGCGGTCGGTGATCTCGGTGATCTCAAGGATGGGCGACACGGGGGTGGCGATGCGGCGGAGTTCTCCCTCGCGCTCAAGCGTCGCTATGTATTCAGGCAGATTTTTATACACAGGGTGGGTGCGGTTTTTTGTACACAGAGAGCAAAAATACAAAAAAATTATTAATTTTGCACTCTCTTTTGTTAATAAACTAACAGTAAAAAATTATGCTTGTATTCTCGATGATCGCGATCTTTGTCGCGGGCTACGCTTTTATCGCCTTTGAACACAAAACCCATGTCGACAAGGCCGCCGTCGCTATGATTATGTGTGCGGTGCTGTGGACGATGTTTATGTTCGGGGGGGTCACCGACGCCGCCACGGTGAATACCGATGCCTGGAACGCGCTGGCCTCGGCGTGCGAGATACTTGTGTTTCTGATATGTGCGATGACCATCGTGTCGCTTATCGACCTGAACGGGGGATTCGACTTTATCACTCGTCGCATCACCACTCGGAATAAGGTTAAGCTGGTGTGGATCATTGCGGCGATCACCTTTATTCTTTCGGCGATTCTCGACAACATGACCTCGACCATCATCATGATTATGTTGATGAAGAAGCTGCTGGCCAACTACAAGGAGCGGTGGGCCTTTGCCGGTCTCATCATCATCGCCGCGAACTCGGGGGGGGCGTGGTCGCCCATCGGTGACGTGACGACTATCATGTTGTGGGTGAGGGGCAATGTCACGACTTCGGGGCTTGTGTCTACTCTGCTGCTGCCGAGCATCGCTTCGGTTATTATTCCGGCCGTGGTCTGCTCGCGTGTGTTGAAGGGGATTATCTCGGCCCCGGGATACAAGGACGAGCCGTCGCGCGAGAGGCGTTACATGACGGGGCGGGAGAGTTTGCTGATTCTCGTTATCGGGGTGGTGATGCTGCTGATGGTGCCGGTGTTCAAGTCGGTCACGGGGCTGCCTCCCTACATGGGGATGATCGGTGCGCTGGGGGTGATTTGGGTGGTGACGGAGATTATGTACAGGATGCGGCCCGACATTCCCGCCGAGGATCGCAATCGTGTGATCAGGGTTATTCGTGAGATCGACATGACGACGATTCTCTTCTTTCTGGGGATTCTGATGGCGGTGTCGGCGCTGGAGGGGATTGGTCTGCTGGGCGCTTTCGCGCAGATGCTCGACTCGGGGGTACACAATATCTACGCTATCAACACGCTAATCGGGGTCATGTCGGCGATTGTCGACAACGTGCCTCTGGTGGCGGGGGCGATGGGGATGTACGCTATGCCCGACGCGGCGGCGGTGGCAGCTTCGGCGGATCCGGCATACGCGGCCTACTTCATGCAGGACGGGGTGTTCTGGAAGCTGCTGGCCTTCTGCGCCGGTACGGGGGGGAGCATTCTGATTATCGGTTCGGCCGCGGGGGTTATTGCCATGGGGTTGGAGAAGATCAACTTTATGTGGTATCTTAAGAACTTTTCGCTGATGGCTCTGGGGGGCTATGTTACCGGTATCGTGGTGTTTATTGCGGAGATGTTAATTATCGGGACTTTTTAGCGCGTTTGATAATTATTATCGTTAAGTTTGTGGCTTAAAACTTAAAACCTTTTGAAGCCATGCTTACGATCATTATGATTGCGGTTTTCGTTGTGGGCTACGTGTTGATAGCTCTCGAAAACAGGACGCGAATCAACAAAGCCGCCATCGCGCTGATCATGTGCGGCGCGATGTGGACTATCTTCATGCTCTTTGGGCGGACGATCGACCCGAGCTTCGGCCCCGACGCCGTCAACGGCGATGTGTGGAACGCGCTTGCGTCGACGTGCGAGATTCTGGTGTTTCTGATCTGCGCCATGACGATCGTGTCGCTCATCGACCTCAACGGAGGGTTCGACTTCATGACGCGGCGCATCACCACGCGCAACAAGGTGAAGTTGGTGTGGATCATCGCGCTGATCACATTCTTTCTGTCGGCGATTCTCGACAACCTCACAACCACCATCGTGATGATCATGCTGATGCGCAAGTTGCTGGCCAACTACAAGGAGCGGTGGATTTTCGCGGGACTCATCATCATCGCCGCCAACGCGGGCGGGGCGTGGTCGCCAATCGGCGACGTCACGACTATCATGCTGTGGGTGAGGGGCAACATCACGGCGTGGGGGTTGATCTCGACGTTGTTCCTGCCGAGCCTCGTCTCCATCGTCGTGCCGTGTCTATTCTGCGCCCGCATACTGCGCGGCATCACCACGTCGCCCGGGTATCGCGACGAGCCGTCGACCGAGAAGCACTACATCACGGGGCGGGAGAGTCTGATAATCCTGCTGCTGGGGGTGGCGATGATGCTGATGATTCCAGTGTTCAAGGCGCTCACGGGGCTGCCGCCATATCTGGGGATGGTGATTGCGCTGGGGGTTATGTGGATGGTGACCGAGATTATGTATAAGCACCACCCCGATATCCCTTCCGAGGATCAGTACCGCGTGTCGAAGATCATTCATGATATCGACATGACGACGATATTGTTCTTTCTGGGGATTCTCATGTCGGTCTCGGTGCTGGACAGCGCGGGGGTGCTGGGGGGATTCGCGGCCTTCCTGGATGGGAGCGCACACAACATCTATCTTATGAACACACTTATCGGGCTGATGTCGGCGGTGGTCGACAACGTGCCTCTGGTGGCGGCGTCGATCGGCATGTATCCGATTGCGGATGCGGCGGCGGTGGCGGCTTCGGCCGATCCGGCATACGCGGGCTACTTTGTGCAGGACGGGGCGTTCTGGACGCTGTTGGCTTTCTGCGCGGGACGGGGCGGCAGCCTGCTGATCATCGGCTCGGCGGCGGGGGTGGTGGCGATGGGGTTGGAAAAGATCAACTTCGGGTGGTACTTGCGGAACTTCACTCTGATGGCGCTGGTCGGATATGTGGCGGGTATCGCCGTGTTTATCGCGGAAATGGTTTTGGCGGGGTCGTTTTAGTAATAAATTTTTGTTACATTTGCGCCTTAAACCAAAAAACTAATCTAAAACAAATCACAATTCCGATATGGCAGACAACAACAAAGCGAGGCTGTTCGATGAATTTCCGCCGGTCGCGACCGAAAAGTGGGAAGAGGTAATCAACGCCGACCTCAAGGGGGCCGACTACGAACGACGTCTGGTGTGGCGCACCTCCGAAGGTTTCAATGTCAGACCCTACTACCGTGCCGAAGACCTTGCGAAGGTTCCGTTTTTGGCGGGGCAGCCGGGCAGCTTCCCATTCGTGAGGGGCACCGGCAAGTGCAACGAATGGAGGATCCATCAGACAATCGCCGTGGTAGATCCGCGCAAGGCCAACGCCGAAGCCATCGCCGCACTTGAGGCGGGGTGCGACTCGGTGGGTTTCTGCATTGCGAGTGACGACTTTTCGGAGGGCGACCTGGGGGCGCTGTTGAACGGGATCGTTCTGGGCGCGGTCGAGATCGTGTTCTGCGGAAAGGGCACGCCCCGCGTCGCCGAGATGATGCTGGCGCGGATCGACGGAATGGATCCGCACGATGTTCGCATGAGCTTCGTGATCGACCCCGTGGTGAAGAAGTTGTCGCTGCAGGGAGTGTCCGGATGTTGCGAAGGCGGCGGGAAGTGTTTCGCCAAGGTTGCGGCACTCGCCGGAAAGTATGAGAAATATCCTCGCGTGAGGTTGGTGACCGTGAGCGGCGACAAGTTCAACGAGAGCGGCGCGACCATCACCCAGGAGTTGGCATTCACCCTCGCCGTGGGGCACGAGTATCTGGTGCGCCTGATGGAGGCGGGGCTGAGTGTCGACCGTGCGGCCGGCATCATCCGTTTCTCGATGGCCGTGAGCTCCAACTACTTTATGGAGATCGCCAAGTTCCGCGCCGCCCGCATGCTATGGGCCAACATCGTGGCGCAGTATGGGCCGGCGAAGGAGTGCGCGGGCAAGATGCTGACGCATGCCGTCACCTCGCGTTGGAACCAAACTGTGTACGACCCCCACACCAATATGCTGCGCGGCACGACCGAGGCGATGAGTGCGACGATCGGCGGGGTACACTCGTTGGAGGTGGTGCCGTTCGACGCGCCGTTTGAGAATCCCACCGAGTTCAGCCGCCGCATTGCGCGCAACGTGCAGCTGCTGCTGAAACATGAGTCGCACTTCGATCAGGTTGTCGACCCGTCGGGCGGTTCGTACTACATCGAGACTCTCACCGACAGCATTGCCAACGAGGCGTGGAAACTGTTCCGCGAGGTCGAAGCGAAGGGTGGTTACATCGCCGCCTTCAAGGAGGGGTTTGTGACGGGAGCCGTGGAGGCATCCGCCGCCGCCAAGGACAAGGCTGTGGCCACTCGCCGCACGGTGCTGCTGGGGGCGAACCAATATCCTAATTTTACAGAGACGGCAGGAGAGGCGGTCACGGCCGCGGCGGTCGAGCCGGCGACGGGGAGCGGCGTTTTGCGGCCCTATCGCGGTGCGATGCCCTTCGAGCAGATTCGCCTTGCGACGGATCGCAGCGGCAAGACCCCCACGGCGTTTATGCTGACGTGCGGCACTCTGGCGATGGCTCGTGCGAGGGCGCAGTTTGCCTGCAACTTCTTTGCCTGCGCGGGTATTCGCGTGACCGACAACACATTCTTTGCGAGCGTCGAGGAGGGGGCGAAAGCGGCGTTGGCGAGTGGCGCTCAGATAGTTGTGATGTGTGCGGCCGACGACGACTACGCGACACTCGCTCCCGAGGCGGCGAAGCTGCTCGGCTCGAAGGCGATTCTGGTGGTGGCCGGTGCTCCCGCTTCGCAGCCCGAACTCGAAGCGCAGGGCATCACGCACTTCATCTCGGTGAAGAGCAATGTGTTGGAGACGCTGAAGGGTTATCTTAAAGAGTTGGGCGTACTATGAGACGGTTGTTTTCGATACTCGCACTCGTGACGCTCTTCGCGGCGGTTTTCGCGGTGACGACGGGGTGCGACGACGGTGGGCCCGACTCGATGGACGTGGAGCTCGAACAGAGCGTGGTGACGGTCTACCTTTACAGCGACTCATACCCCGTGACCATCACCGCCGGAAGTGGCGACTATGCAGTTGCAATTGACAAGCCCGAGGTTGCGGATGTCGAGGTCGAGTTGATGTATGGCGCCATGCCGCGGATCGTGATCGACCCCAAGGCCGAGGGCGAGGCGACGGTCACCGTGGCCGACGTCCTCAACGGCTCGACGGCGAGTTGTTTAGTGACAGTGACCAAACGCATCGTCGGGTTGCGCGTCACCGACATCGTGACACACGTCGATGCCGACAGCACCGAGGCCATCGAGGCCGATCTGGCCGCCGACGATCTCTGGGTCGAGGGCGGCGGTATCGACCTGAGCGGCAGAGGCCCGCTGGGCGACGGGTCGCAGCTGTTCGATTGCACATTTGTCGACGCCGACAACAACGATGTCGCCTTGGGAACGATGTCGATTGTGGAGGGAGAGGCCGAATGGAAACCGATCTACTCTATCCTGCCGATCAATAACCAGATCGTCACCTCCGGCAAGTGGATGTTCACTCGGGGGGACGAAGCGCCACGCGAGCATGACATGTTCGTTGTCCAAGATCCGTTTACGCGTATGAGTCCGGTGCGCACATGGCACATCAGACTCTATGAAGACCTCTCCGAACACTATCGGGCGAAGTACCCCGAGGCCGGTGTGCGCAGCGTGATTCGAGTGGTGGTATCGCCGGGCAGCAGGTAACGGGCTGTGTCTAAAAATTTCGAAGCAAAATAGAAAAAACACAAAATATATGGAAAGAGCAACTTTTTCAGAACTTAACTACAAGGGGGCGGCGGGTGCGGCGACGCAAAGCTGCTGCAGCTCGAAGGCGTGCGCCGGCAGCGAGTGGCTCACCGCCGAACGAATCCCCGTGAAGACCACCTACTCGGCCGACGACCTGGCCGGAATGGAGCACCTGAACTACGCCGCCGGTATCGCACCGTTTCTGCGCGGGCCGTACAGCACGATGTACGTGATGAGGCCGTGGACGATTCGTCAGTACGCCGGATTCTCGACCGCCGAGGAGAGCAACGCCTTCTATCGCCGCAACCTTGCGAGCGGGCAGAAGGGGCTTTCGGTCGCGTTCGACCTCGCGACGCACCGCGGCTACGACGCCGACCACCCCAGAGTCGTGGGCGACGTGGGCAAGGCCGGGGTGTCGATCTGCTCGGTGGAGGATATGAAGGTGCTGTTCGACGGCATTCCGTTGGATCAGATGTCGGTGTCGATGACTATGAACGGCGCGGTGCTGCCGGTGCTGTCGTTCTACATCGTGGCGGGGCTGGAGCAGGGGGCGACCCTCGACCAGTTGGCCGGTACGATTCAGAACGACATCCTCAAGGAGTTCATGGTGCGCAACACCTATATATATCCGCCCGACTTCTCGATGAAGATCATTGCCGACATATTTGAGTACACGTCGCGGAATATGCCCAAGTTCAACTCGATCTCGATCTCGGGCTACCACATGCAGGAGGCGGGCGCCACAGCCGACATCGAGTTGGCATACACGCTGGCCGACGGGATGGAGTATCTGAGGGCGGGGGTCAACGCCGGCATGAGCATCGACTCGTTCGCGCCGCGGTTGTCGTTCTTTTGGGGGCTGGGCATGAACCACTTCATGGAGATCGCCAAGATGCGGGCCGCGCGTCTGCTGTGGGCCAAGATCGTCAAACAGTTCGGGCCCAAGAGCCAAAAGTCGTTGGCGTTGAGGACGCACACCCAGACATCGGGTTGGTCGCTCACGGAGCAGGATCCGTTCAACAACGTGGCACGTACCGCCATCGAGGCTATGGGCGCGGCGCTGGGGCACACCCAGAGTCTGCACACCAACGCGCTCGACGAGGCGATCGCACTGCCGACCGACTTCTCGGCGCGTATCGCTCGCAACACCCAGATATATATTCAGGAGGAGACCGACATCACGCGCGAGGTCGACCCGTGGGCGGGTTCGTACTATGTGGAGACCCTCACCAATGAGATCGCGCACAAGGCGTGGGCCCTGATTCAGGAGGTCGAGGAGCTGGGCGGCATGGCCAAGGCGATCGAGACGGGGATTCCCAAGATGAGGATCGAGGAGGCCGCCGCGCGCAAACAGGCACGCATCGACAGCGGCGAGGAGATCATCGTGGGACTCAATCGTTTCCGGTTGGCCAAGGAAGATCCCATCGACATTCTGGCCGTCGACAACACGGCGGTGCGCATTTCACAGGTGGAGCGTCTGAAGGCGTTGAGGGCCGGTCGCGACAATGCTGCTGTCGAAAAAGCGTTGGCCGCCATCACCGAGTGCGCCCGCACAGGTAAGGGCAATCTGTTGGAGCTCTCCGTCGAGGCGGCGAGGCTGCGTGCGTCGTTGGGCGAGATTTCCGATGCGTGCGAAGCCGTTGCCGGTCGCTACAAAGCTGTAATTCGTTCAATCTCAGGAGTATATTCTTCGGAAGTGAAAGGAGACAAGACATTCGAACAGGCGCGGAAGCTCGCGGAACAGTTCGCAAAGAAGGAGGGGCGTCAGCCTCGCATCATGGTTGCCAAATTGGGTCAGGATGGCCACGACCGCGGCGCGAAGGTTGTCGCCACGGGCTACGCCGACATCGGTTTCGACGTCGACATGGGGCCGCTGTTCCAGACTCCGGAGGAGGCCGCGCGTCAGGCTGTCGAGAACGACGTCCACGTTGTGGGCGTGTCGTCGCTGGCCGCCGGTCACCTCACGCTGGTGCCGCAGATCATCGCCGAGCTTGAGAAGTTGGGCCGCCCCGACATCATGGTGATCGTCGGCGGTGTGATCCCTGCGCAGGACTACGCACAGCTCTACAAGGATGGCGCCGCCGCGATCTTCGGCCCGGGTACTCCCGTTGCCACCGCGGCTGTCAAGATTATGGAGTTGCTCCTCAGTTGAGAAATTGAGAATTGAAAATTGAAAGTGAGCTAACGCAAAAATATCCGCGTTGGCTCACTCTCTTTTTATCTATATCGCTATCTTTGCGTGATGCAGCAACAGACAGAAGATATTCACGAAAAACTTCGGGCCGCGCTAAGGAAGCATTGGGGCCACGACGAGTTTCGGCCAATGCAGTTGGAGACGATCGAGAGTGTGTGCGGCGGGCGCGACACGTTGTCGTTGATGCCCACCGGCGCGGGCAAATCGCTTGTCTATCAGCTGCCCACGGTGGCGCGCGAGGATGGTTTCTGCATAGTCGTGACGCCGCTCATCGCGCTAATGAAAGACCAGGTCGACAAGCTGCGCGCGCGCGGAATCTCCGCCACGGCCGTCCACTCGGGCATGAGCGCCCAGCAGATCGACATCGCGCTGGACAACTGCGTCTACGGCGACGTGAAGTTTCTCTACATCGCCCCCGAACGACTCACCAACGAGATGTTCCGCCTGCGCCTGCCGCGCATGAACCCCACGCTGCTGGCCGTCGACGAGGCGCACTGCATCAGCCAGTGGGGCTACGATTTCCGTCCGTCGTATCTGCGCATCGCCGAGATTCGCGCGCTGATTCCCACCACGCCCGTGTTGGCCCTCACCGCGAGCGCCACCGACCAGGTGCAGCAGGATATCATGGACAGGCTCAAGATGGTGGGCGGTCGAGTGATGCGCACCTCGTTCGAGCGGGCCAATCTGTCGTGGTCGGTGCGGCGCACGGAGGACAAGAACGGCCAACTGATGCGCATCGTCGAGGGGGTTCCTGTCGGGGCGGGCATAGTCTACGCGCGCACCCGTGAAGGGGTCGAGCAGTTGGCCACGTGGCTCACCGAACGGGGCATCTCGGCGACGAGTTACCACGGCGGCATGGAGCCCTCGGTGCGCACCGCGCGGCAGGAGGAGTGGATCGCGGGACGTAAACGCATCATGGTGGCCACCAACGCCTTTGGCATGGGCATCGACAAGGCCGACGTGCGGTTCGTGGTACACTTCTCGATTCCCGACTCGCCCGAGCACTACTATCAGGAGACGGGACGCGCTGGTCGCGACGGCAGAAAAGCCTACGCCGTGCTGCTCGTCGCGCCCGACGACCGCATGCGTGCCTCCAACCGTTTCGCCAACGAGTATCCACCCGTCGAGACGATCAAACTGATCTACGAACAGATATTCAACTACTTGCAGGTGGCGCTGGGCGAGGGGGCCGACTACTCGTTCGACTTCAACGTCTACGACTTCAGTCGCCGCAACGGCCACTTCACGTGGACGGCCATCAACGCCATCAAAATCCTGCAGGCCAACGGCTACATGGTGCTCACCGACGAGAGCGACCATCCGGCGAGGGTGATGTTTCGAGTGAGCCGCGACGACCTCTACCGCCTGCGCGTCGAGCGCGACGACCTCGACCACTTCCTGCGCACCATCATGAGGATGTACAACGGCATCTTCACCGAGTTCCGCAGCGTGAGCGAACCCGAGATCGCCGCACGCACCGGCTACACCGTCGACCGCGTGAAGGAGCTGTTCAAGACGCTGTGGCAGCTGCGAGTCATCAGCTACATCCCGTCGAGGCGCACTCCGCTGATGTTTTTCCCCGTCGAACGGCTGCCCGTCGAGGATGTCTACATTGCCCCCACGACCTACAAAATTCGCAAAGATCTCGCCGCCGGACGCACCGAACAGATGTTTGCCTACGCCGACTCCGACGACGAGTGCCGCAGCGTGTGGTTCCGACGTTACTTTGGCGAGAGCGAAGAGTCGCTGGCTCCTTGCGGGGTGTGCGACGTTTGTCTGGCTCGGCGGCGGGGTGGGGCTGCTGGCGGGGGTGGCGGGGCTTCGGCCTCCGGTGAAGCCGCCATAGAGGAGATCATAATGTCGCTGCTGCGTGAGTCAGCTGCCGGCGACGGGGTGGGGGAGCGGCCGAAAGCGATGACAGTCAAGCGGTTGGTCGGCAACTTCGAGCTCGACCAGGCCGAGGTGCTCCGCTCGCTCGACGCGCTGCTCGCCTCCCGCAAGGTCATCATCGACCCCACGGGAGTTATTTCGATTAAGAATTGAAAATTGAAAGTTGAAAATTGAAAATGGGCTACTCGGAATGATTCACTGCGGGTGCGTAAGAAAATCCCGTGTTTTTCACTTTTCGTTTTTCACTTTTCACTATTTTTTTTAAATTTGTTCCCAATTGTTTGAACCGACCATATCAAAAGAGGCCGCCGCGCGATCAGGGGCCGCCGCGCGTTTCGCCCCGACCATCACCAAGGATGAGGCCGCGGCGTTGCCGGCCGTGTCGTTCGGCGGTGAGATTGTTGTGGTCGACACGCCGGAGGATGTCGAGCGCGCGTGCGCCGAGCTCTCGTCCGAGCGGCTGCTGGGCTTCGACACCGAGTCGCGCCCGGCGTTCCAAAAAGGTGTGGTCAACCGCATCGCCCTGCTGCAACTCTCGACCGAGCGCCGCTGCTACCTGTTTCGCCTCAACCGCGTCCGCCTCGACAAACCGATACTCAAGATATTGGAGTCAAATAAGATAACCAAGGTGGGGCTGAGCGTCGCGGGCGACATCCGCGAACTCGAAACGCTGCATCGCCTGCGTCCGCGCGGATTCGTCGATCTGCAAAAAGTCGTGCCTGCGCACGGCATCAACGAGCTTGGACTCAACAAGATAGCCGCCATTGTCCTCGGCCACAAAATCTCGAAAGCCCAGCGCCTCAGCAACTGGGAGGCGGTGCAGCTCACCGACGCCCAACGACTCTACGCCGCCACCGACGCCTGGGTCTGCATCGAAATTTATAAAAAGCTTTTAAGTGATTAGTGGTTAGTTATAAGTGGTTAGTGCTAACGCAGGCAGAACGCCATCAGCGATTTTAGCTACGCAGAAATTTTAAACGATGATAAAAAACCTTCTGTTAGTAGGCCTCGGAGGAGCGGCGGGCAGCATGCTTAGATACTTGGTGGGGCGGGCCCTCAATGCTGGAATTCCGTGGGGCACCCTGATTGTGAACGTGTTGGGCTGTCTGGTGATCGGCCTGCTGTCGGGCCTTTTCGAGCGCGTCGGCGGCAGCGGTCACGCAATCAACACCCCCGAGGTGCGCCTGCTGCTGACGGTGGGATTTTGCGGCGGCTTCACCACCTTCTCGGCATTCATGAGCGAGGGTCTCGCGATGCTCCGCGCGGGTGACATGCTGCTGTTCGGCCTCTACTGCGCCGGCAGCGTGCTGCTGGGCCTCGCCGCCGTGTGGATAGGACGCGTTATAGTTGTTAGTTATTAGTTATCAGTGGTTAGTGCTAACGCGGGCGGAACGCCGCCGGCGATTTTAAGCTGACGCGGTATATCAATAGCGATTTTTCAGCAACGATAGCGCGTAGCACTAACCACTAATAACTAACCACTATTAAATGGTCGCCTCTTCGGCAAACACGCCGCCGCCTGTTCCGGCTGCCGCGAACGCACCCCGTCCCCGGAAAGCCTCTCTGAGGTAGCTGTCCAGCATGAGGAGTTCGTGTTCATCTCCGACGACATCGTTCAGAAACATCGTTTCGTCGTCGTACTCGTTCAATTCCAGTGTGTCAACGTCGTCCATAGGCGGGGAAGTGTTATAAAAAATAGGGGCCGAGAGTTCGAAGTTTTCGTCAACTTCTTATATCTTAAACGCACCGTCGCGCCATTTATTGCGCCATTCGCAGCATAATTTCGCACCCTCCGCGGCACAATTTTCGCACCTCTGGGCGTGCGATTTTTTGCACCCTCGGGCCCACTGTCGGGCCCACGCAAAAAAGCCCTCGCCGCGGTCATGCCGTAAGTATCATTTGGTGTTCGTGGATCAGTTTTCGCAGGTTGATCAGCGCGTACCTCATGCGTCCGAGGGCGGTGTTGATGCTCACTCCGCTCTCTTCGGCTATCTCCTTGAAACTCATGTCGTTGAAATATCTCATCATCACCACGTCGCGCTGTTCGTCGGGCAGCCGTTCGATGATTCGTCGCAGGTCTTCGTGAATCTGATCGTGCACCAACCGGTCTTCGACCGTCTCGTCGGAGAACCTGAGCGAGCCGAGGATGTCGAAACCGGCGTCGGACTCCGAGATTTTTTGTTCGCCTCGCGCGTGCCTGAAGTGGTCGATGACCTGGTTGTGGGCAATGCGCAACACCCACGACAGGAACTTGCCGTTGTCGCAGTATCGTCCGCGGTCGATCACGCCCACGGCTTTGAGAATCGTCTCCTGAAAGATGTCGTCGGCAATGTCGCGATCCTTGACCATCATTGCGATGTACTCGGTCACGCGTCTTTTGTGCCGTTCGATGAGTGTCGAGATCGCGCCGCCGTCGCCCGCGAGGTACGACGCGATTAGCTGCGAATCGTTCAATTTACTCATTTCCATACTCTTACTGTTTGTGGAACCATTCTGTTGACTTGCGCTTCCGACACTTTTTCGTGTTCTTCGGCACCTGCGCCTCCGACACATTTTTCGTGTCCCTCAGCACCTGCGCCTCCGATACTTTTCGTGTTTTCGGCCCCTTTCAACAGCTCGGCCCCCGGTTTAGAGTAGTGTTTTTCGATAGGCGATCGTTTTAGACTTTTGTTTCAACAAAGGTATACATCTTGTTGCGAAGTTCCTAATGTTCGACGCGTTTTTCACCCGCCGGTTTTTCCGCCTGACCCGTCAGATACCTGACTGCCAGAACTTAGCCCGCCGAACTCGACTTTCGCCCCTACTCTCTGAGGAACGATAGAAGCCAAACCCGTGCCAAACTCGGGGCAGATTCCCTCCGCGCGAGCGGCGACTAAGCGACCTCGCCCGAGTCCCCGTTGGGATCGGCGACAAGTATCCTGCCGCAGTACTCGCACACGATGATCTTCTTGTTTTGGCGAATATCGACCTGCCTCTGGGGAGGGATGCGGTTGTAGCAACCCCCGCAGGCGTCGCGCTTGACCGTCACCACGGCCAACCCGTTGTGCATGTTGTGGCGAATGCGTCGATAGGCGGTCAACATCCGTTCGTCGATGCGTGTCGCGGCTTCGGCCTCCTGACCCCTCAGGGCCTCGACTTCGCGCGCGGTTTCGGCCTCGATGCCGGCAAGTTCGTTGCGTTTTTGTTCAAGGTCGAGCGTACGATCGGCCACCACTCCTTCGACCTCCTCGGCCTGCGCCTTCTTGGCTTTCACAGCCACGGTGTACTCCTTGAGGCGCTTGTTCACAAGGTCGATCTCCAACTTTTGGTAGTCGATCTCCTTGGCCAGCGCGTCGAACTCGCGGTTGTTGCGCACATTTTTCTGCTGCTCTTCGTACTTGGCAATGAGCGCGGTAGCTTCGTCGGCTTCGCGTTTCCGCTGACGAGTGAGCTGCGTGAGCTCTTCGAGCTCGGTGGCGATGTTGGCCGAGCGGGTGCGCAGACCGGCGATTTCGTCTTCGAGGTCCTGCACTTCCAAGGGCAGTTCGCCCTTCACCTTATTGATTTCGTCGATCTTGGAGTCGATTTGCTGCAATTCGTACAGCGCCTTGATTTTTTCCTCCATCGAGTAGTCGGCCTCTGCCGCCTTGTTCTTTGCCGTTGCCATATCTCTTTATACCAAATAGTTAACAGGATTGTGTGAGCACACACTTTTGTGAAGCGCAAAATTAGCGATTTTTTTCGAGATAACATCAAATATCAGCTCGATGGCGCAAAATTCGCTCTCGAAGTGTCCGATATCGGCGATCACGATGCGCCCCGTGGCGGCCAAAAACCGGTCGTGCTTCAGGTCGGCCGACAGAAACAGATCCGCCCCCACCTCGATCGCCCGTTCCAACCCCTCGCCTCCCGCGCCCGTCATGAGCGCCACTCGCCGCACCTTTTCGCCTTCGCCGCACAGCGCGCTGTGACGCACGCACCCGATGCCGAGCCTCGCCGCCACCTTCCGCAGAAAATCGGTCACACCCATCGCCTCGGGCAGATCTCCCACCGCTCCGAAACCCACGCCGCTTTTTGCGTCGCTGCTGCCGTCCACCTCCGGATCGAGCACCTCGATGTCGAGCAGTCCCAACTGCCGTGCCAGCACGTAGCTCATCCCGTGCCGCGCGCGATCGAGGTTGGTGTGGGCGGCGTAGATGGCGATGTTGTTGCGGATCGCCTTCGCCACTACGCGTTCGACGTTGCCGCGGCTGCCGATCGCGCGCAGCGGATGGAAAATGATCGGGTGGTGGGCGATGACGAGCCCCGCCCCCTTCGCGATCGCCTCGTCCAGCACCTCCTCGGTCACGTCGACGCACACGAGCGCCGCGTTGGCCTCGTCCTCAAGTTCACCGACGACGAGCCCGCAATTGTCATAAGCCTCCTGCAACCCCAACGGCGCAAACTCCTCCAACGGTGCTATTATCTCTTTGATTTTCATCACATCAGCCGGCGCTTCGGTACCCTGATTTTTCACTTTTAGTTTTTCACTTATCACTTCTTAAAAAAGAGTCTGCTCAATAAACCGCCCCACAACCTCCATCTCAACCACCTCTTCCTCAGCCTCTTCGACCTTGATTTCTGCCTCCTGTTCGACCTCAACTTCCGCCTCGATCTCCAACTCGCGCTCAACCACCTCAGGTTCAATCTCCAACTCAGCCGCGACCACCACCTCGACCGCCGGCTCAACCATCACCTCGACCGCCGATTCAACAATCGCCGCCGCAGTCGCAACAGCCTCAATCTCAGAACCCACCGCCAAAACAGTCTCATCCGCTCCCCCCTCGAACTCCTCCCCAACAACAACTCCGCCACCGCCAAGCTCATTCCGAACCTCGACCAGCAGCGCCCGAATGGCCCCCAATCGTTCGGCAATCTCCACATCGCGCTCGACCGAACTGCGCGCCGCACGCAACTGTTTCTCGGCGCCGGCAAGGGTCATACCACGCTCTTTCACAAGGTGATAGATCGTTTTTAGGTTGCGCACATCCTCGGCCGAGAAGAGCCTGTTACCTTTTTTGTTTCGGTGCGGCGCGACGATATCGAACCGCCTCTCCCAGAACCGCAGCAGGGTGGGGGTGACGTCCAACATTTCGGCCACCTCGCCCATCGAATAATATAATTTTTCCGCCATGAACCAACGCTTTAAGTAGCGCCACAAATATAGCTAATTTTTACACATTTACAATCCGAAAACTATTCGGCAACATAGTATTAGTCCGATGCCCGATCCGCTTCGTCCAACCGATCGCCAACTCATCATGCGTCAACAAATTAAGCCCCTCCGGAAGCCGCGAAACATCCGCAAACTCCCGCTTACGAAGATAGTCCAAAGCCTCCTCCCGAGTCAGCGAAGTGACCGCCGCCCTGCCGCGATCGAGGTCGGCAAATAGCGCCAAAGCATGGTCGGGCCGCAACCGCCCATTAAAGATCTGCCCCATGCAAACCCCTGAGTATATGACGTGTAACCCTCCTGCCAGCGCAGCGACATCGCGATACACGGGGCGATAAAAACCGTAACACGCCTCCCCTGCACGCGCAAATTTCATCGCCTCCGGAGCCGCCACCCACTCCGCCAGCGGCCGACTTTCGGGCCGATTCAACTCTCCCAACGGCTCCCGTCGCGTCCGCGGCGTCTCCCGCTTCATCCGCCCGTCGCCCTTGCGCATCACGGCCGCAAAAAATCCCTCGCCCCGAGCCCGATGCGGCCACATCCGAAAAGTCCGAATCCCCGAAACCTCCCCAACCTCGATGCCCCACTCTTCCGGCACCTCAACATCAACCGGCTCAACAGAAAAATTAGCCATCAGCCACGCCACATTCCCCTCATTCTCCAACCGATTAAAAGTACAAGTCGAGTATATCAGCAACCCACCCGGCCGCAAAGCCTCCCAAGCGTCTGCCAGAATCCGCTTTTGCCGCGCGGCACACATCTCCACCGCGGCGGGACTCCACTCGTCGCGCGCCCCCCGATTTTTGCGAAACATCCCCTCGCCCGAGCATGGCGCGTCGACAGCCAGCACATCGAACCAGTGCCGAAAGGGGGCAAAATCGCGAGCCTCGTTGCAACACACAGCCACATTGCCGACTCCCCAACGCCTCACATTGTCGGCCAGCACCCCTGCCCGCTGCTTGATCACCTCGTTCGCCACGACCAACCCCGTCGGCCCCGCCAGAGTCGACCACAACGTCGTCTTGCCCCCGGGCGCGGCACACAGATCCAAAATCCGCACCCCCTCCGGAAGCTCCTCGCCCCCACACGCCTCCCGATACACATGCTCCACAAACTGCGACGACGCCTCCTGAACATAGTACGCCCCCGCATGCCAAGCCGGATCGAGCGTAAACACCGGCCGCTCACTCAGATAAGCCCCATAACGATTCCACGGAACCCCATCCGTCGCCGAAACAGGAAGAGCCGAAAGCTTAAAAGGATTATACCGCACCGACACCACCGCCTCGCCATCCAGCGCCGCCAACAGCTCCGCCGCCTCGGCCGCGCCCAACTCATCTGCCACAGATCTCTCGAACTCTTTCGGAAACATCTTCGATTATTTTAGGGTCTTTCATAAAGTCGCACCGGTCGACGTCCAGCACCATCACCTCGCCCGGGTATATATTCTCGATCCAGTTGTCATACTTGTCGTTGAGCCGCCTCAGATACTCCTCGTCGATCCCCTGTTCATACGTCCGCCCGCGCTTGCTGATCTGCTCCACCAACTTTGGCACGCTCGCCTTCAGATAGACCAACAGGTCGGGCTTCCGGATCAGCTCCTCCGACAGCCGGTAGATCTGCATGTAGGTGCTGAAGTCGCGTGACGACATGAGCCCCATCTCGTGCAGGTTGGCGGCAAAAATGTGCGCGTCCTCATGAATCGTCCGATCCTGAAACAGGTCGCCGCCACTCCTCAGCGCCTCCATCGACTGGCGGATGCGGCACGACAGAAAGTAGACCTGAAAGTTGAACGACCACCGCCCCATATCCTCATAAAAATCGTTGATATAGGGGTTGTCGATATTCTCGAAATGCGGAGTCGCCTCGAACCTCCGTGCGAGTAGCTCCGTCAGCGAGGTCTTCCCGCTGCCTATGTTTCCTGCAATCGCTATATACATGATTTATTAGTGTTTAGTTGTTAGTGATTAGTGGTTAGTGCTAACGCGGCGTAGTGCTATGCAAAATCAGTGCGTAGCTTTTTACGGCGTTAGCACTAATCACTAACCACTAATTCCCGATTCATTAGAGACAAAACGTCCTCCACATACTCCCGATCATTCGCCAACCGCGGAACCTTGTTCTGCCCCCCCGTCTTACCCCTCGCCTCCATCCACCGCAGAAAAGTCCCCGCGGGCAGAGCCGTAACGACCGGCGCACACAAAGTAGTATCCCGCCAACGCTTGGCTTCATAGTCCGAGTTGACCTCCTGAAGCGCGCGATCCAAAGCCTCGGCAAACGCGCCAACCCCACCCGAAGGCTCCCGCCGAAACTCCACCAACCACTGATGAGCCCCCTTAGTGTCGACCTCCATGTAGACCGGCGCGGCAGTGTACTCTGCCACCTCGGCCCCCGTCTCGCGACACGCCGCCGCAATCGCACTCTCGGCGTTGTCCACAATGATCTCCTCCCCGAATGCGTTGATATACTGCCTCGTCCGCCCCGACACACGAATCCGATAGGGCGCACACGACGTAAACCGCACCGTGTCGCCCACCATGTATCGCCACAACCCACCCGCACTCGAAATTATCATCGCATAGTTGACCCCCGTCCGAACCCCCTCTATCGGTACCGCCTTCGACGGATCGTCCAGATCGCCCACCGGCAGAAACTCATAGAATGTGCCGTAGTCCAACATCAGCAACATGTCGTCGCCAAACCCGTCCGCGATGCCGAAAAATCCCTCCGACGCGTTGTATGTCTCCATGTAGTGCATCCCGTCCGACGGAATCAGCCGCCTGTACACCTCGCGGTAGGGCGAAAAGTTCACCCCGCCATGAATGAACAGCTCCAGCCTCGGCCACACCTCTAAGAGGTTGCTCTTGCCCGTGAACTCCAGCATCCGCCTCAGCATCACTAAGTTCCACGACGGCACCCCCGCCAACGCCCGCACATCGACCTCCGCACACTCGCGACATATCCGATCCACCTTCTGCTCGAAGTCGGCCATCAGCGCGGTCTCGGTTCTGGGCACCCGCCACAGGTTGGCCAACATCGGCACATTTTCGATCATGATGGCCGACAGGTCACCCGTCAGCGCGTTCTCGCCCTCGCGCTCTATCCTCCGCGACCCGCCCAACGTCAACGTCTTCCCGCCATACACCCCCGTCTCGGGCCACCGCTCCACATTCAGCGCGATGCAATCCCTCGGCCCCCTCAAGTGGCTCATCCTCAGTCCGTCGCGCGTCACGGGAATATACTTACTCTTGCTGCCCGTCGTGCCGCTCGACCTCGCGAACCACCTCGTCTCGCCCGCCCACAGCACATCGCGTTCGCCCCGCCGCGCCCGCTCGATGTAGGGCGCAAACCCCTCGTACTCCCTCACCGGCACCCGCGCCTGATATCTCTCGATGAGACTCCCGCCTCCATGTTCCGCGTAGCCAAATCCGCCGCGGCCGTTGCCGCCGAGCCCATGGTCTTGCCCGAAAGCCGTCGCCGCCCCTCGCTCCACGAGCCACCGAAGCTGCTCCTCCTGCACCTCGGCGGGATGTCGCCTGAACCGTTCGATCTCTCTCAACCTGCCGTCCATCGCGGCTCTTATAATTTTGGGCAGCATTGCTTCAGATTAGTTAAAAAACTTGCCGACAAACCCTTCGGCCTCCGGTTTCGCAAACACGATCACTCGGTCGTAGGCGACGATCTGCGTCTCGCCCACCGCCATCAACACCTGCTCGCCCCTCACGATCCCGCCGATAGTCGCGGCCGACGGAAAGCCCAACTCGCGTATCGGCACCCGCGTCGAAGGCGACCCGGGCTTCACGATAAACTCCAACACCTCGGCGCTCGTGCCCGTCAGATACTTCACCGCCTGCACGTCGGTGTTCATCGTAAAACGATATATGTTGCTCGCCGTCAGCAGCTTTTTGTTGATCACCGTGTCTATCCCGATGCTCTCCGCCAACGCAATGTAGTTCAGATTCTCCACCTCGGCGATCACCTTCTTCACCCCCAACTTCTTGGCCAACATGGCCGTCAGGATGTTGGTCTCCGACCGCGACGTCACCGCCACAAAGGCATCCATCCTGTTGATCCCCTCCTCCATCATGGCGTCGATGTTCCGTCCGTCGGCGTTGATGATCAGCGTCTTGTCCAGCAGCTCGGCCAACCGGTACGCCTCGTCGGGGTTATACTCCACCAACTTGATATCCACATGCTCCTGCAACGCCTTGGCGATCTGCACCCCGATGCGGCTTCCGCCCAATATCATCATGTTCTTGACATCGAACGCCGCCTGCCCCGACAGCTCCTGCACATCCCTCGACAGCTCGTGCGGAATGATCACATACAACGTGTCGCCCACCAACACCCTGTCGTCGCCATGCGGAATAATCGTCTCCTCACCCCGCGCGATGGCCACAATCCGCCAATGTATCGCCCCGGGGTCGGGCGCAATCTCAAGCATAGTCTTCCCCGCCAACGGCGACGACGGCGTGGGCCGAAACACCATGAGCGACATCCGCCCGCCCGAAAAATCGACATAATCGGTAATCGCCGTGTGGCCCATCAGATTGATCACCTCCTCGGCGGCGGTGTGCTCCGGATGGAACAGATAGTCGATCCCCATCCCCACGAACACCTCCTTGTAGTCGGGCTCCAACCACTCGTTGTTGTCGATGCGCGCGATCGCCTTTTTGGCCCCCAACTGCTTGGCCAGCATCGCCGACAGGATGTTGATATTCTCCTCCTGATG
This sequence comes from Alistipes sp., assembly GCA_031285405.1. Lineage (GTDB taxonomy): Bacteria > Bacteroidota > Bacteroidia > Bacteroidales > Rikenellaceae > UBA940. The sequence continues at coordinate 9,683 of JAITWH010000012.1, read as the reverse complement.
CACCGAGATGACCAGATCGGCCCTCCTCGCCGACGCCCTTTTGAGGGTCGCGAAAGTTGCGGGATCGCCCTCGATGGTGACCACATCGGCCACCCCCGCGACTGCCTCCAACTGCTTTGCATCGCTGTCGGCCACGGTGATATCGTGCCCCGACCCGCTCAGCATGCGCGCCAGATGGCTCCCCACTTCCCCCGCCCCGACAATCACAATTTTCATATCCGTTTTCGAGATTTTATACCAAATTTCATCCCGTAAAGGTAGTAAAAAAATAGTGATTAGTTGTTAGTGCTAACGCGACATGAGTTATGCTCCCCCGTCATTGCGAGCCGCAGGCGAAGCAATCCAGGCGGCAACGGCCGCAGCGATTTGAGCTACGCAAAATTAATATACGTGCGAAGCACGCTTGAGCTTTTCACTTAGCCCCCCCCCGTCATTGCGAGCCACAGGCGAAGCAATCCAGAATTACGCGTTAGCCAAAGCGTCGCGTTAGCACTAACCACTAACCACTAACCACTGACCACTAACAACTAACCACTATTTTAACTATCTTTACCCCCAAAAGCAAGAAAAAAATGACCCCCTGGCTAACAATCCTACTATTTTCGACAGGCGCCCTACTACTATTCGTAGTGGCTATGTCCCTGACCCTCATGATAAAAGGCCACCACATCGACGGCGAGATCTCGACCAACCGCCACATGCGAGCCCGCGGAATCACCTGCGCCGTCCACGACACGATGGCCGCCAACCGCAATGCCGCCAACCAATCCACCGACTGCCCCGAAACCCCCTGCGCCGAAAAATCCTGCACCACCTGCACAAACTGAATAGTGATTAGTTGTTAGTTATTAGTGGTTAGTGCTAACGCTACTTCAATTGAAAATGAACTAACGCCCCCCCGTCATTGCGAGCCGCAGGCGAAGCAATCCAGCTGTTCTGCGTAGTCAAACCCGCCGCGACTGTTGCCGCCCGCGTAGCCAATTCTTAATTCTAAATTTTTAATTCTTAATTAAATAGCCGCCGTCGGCGTTCCGACTCATCGCCCTTCTTCAATCCCAAACCGCGCCGCCCGCTGAACCAGCCGCATAAAATCCCGACAAGCCCCAAAATCCTCCGCCGCCCGACGAGCCAATCCGGGCGCCAAAATATACTCATCCCCAACGGCCTTGGAAACATGAAAGTCCTTGAGCCTCAGATACTCATCCCACTCTCCACCGGCCGGAAAACCCACTGGAGTCCGCTTCAACGAGTTCGACCGATCGAGCTCAAACCCCGCCGCAGCCGCCACTCCCAGCGCCGCAACCACCGCCGCCCCGTTGTCAAAAACCTCATCCCGCACACTCCGCAGCACCTCCGGCGCCGGCATATAGACCCCCGCATCCAAAATATGCGACCCAATCATCCCTTTTTGCGTAGCTAAATCCGCCGTCGGCGTTCCGACCGTAGCCAAATCCGCCGCGGCCGTAGTCGCCTCAATATGAAGATAATAGCCCGCATTCCCCGACTTCTTACCCCCCGGACAAACATAGATCCCAAAATGGGTCTTGTACGGCGTCTTGTCATGCGAAAACCGCGTGTCGCGATAGATCCGGTACGTACATTCGCGCACCGACAACCCCCTCACATCGGGGTCAAACTCGCCGATCGCGCCGATGAGCTCCTCGGCCAACGCCCCGACCGTCGCCTCGGCCTCTTTGTACCGCAACTTATTGTCCATGAACCACTCACGGTCATTATTCGCGGCAATATCCCGCAAAAACCCCAAAACCTGCTCCATCACCAATTAAGAATTAAGAGTTAAAAATTAAGAATTTTTTGCACCGCGTCAGCCAAAAAACCGCTGCGGCTGTTGCCGCCGCCGTCGGCGTTCCGACCCTCAAACAATCTGCGGCAAAAACCGCTCCGCCAAAGAGATCAAAACCCCAAATATCAGCACATTAAACACCACAACAGGAATCGCCCCACGATCTTTCCCAACAAAAGTAAACAGCACCGGCAGCATCATGGCAAGCGTGATGCCGACCCCGTCGGCCCACCACGGCAGATATGGCAAGTCGCTGTAAAACACAATGATAGATGCAAAAAAGAAGAGCAGAAAGGCCGAAACGCACGACCTGCCCGAAATCCGTCTAAAAATCATCGGCGCCACATCGAGCACCCCGACCGCGATCCCCGTCGCCACCGCTAACTGAAAGTGAGTCATTACTTTAAATTGAAAGTTGAAAATTGGCGGCAACGGCCGCAACGATTTAAGCTACATAGTATAAACGTCATCCCGACAGAGCGCAAAGCGCGACGAGGGATCTACCATACAGCCGTTCCGCGTAGCCAAAACCGCCGCGTAGCCCCATACCGCGTTAGCACTAACCACTAATCACTTTTTCTTACCCCCTGAAGCTTTCTTAGCCGCCACCCCCTTCTTAGGCGCAGACACCTTCTTAGAAGCAGAAACCCCAACCCCAGAAGAATCCGCCACCGCCACAATCTCCCTCACCTCCTCCATCGTCAACAAAGCCACATCCACCCCCTTAGGAAGCTTATAATTTTTCCCCGAAAATGCAATATAAGGCCCCCATTTACCATTCTTGATAAGCAAATCCGGCTCCTCGGCAAAGACCCGCAAAGGCTCCCCGGCGGCCGCTTTTTCGCGAATAACCTCCACCGCCCGCTCCAGCGAAACAGTATAAGGATCATCCTTCCGCCCCAGCGAAGAGAACTTCCCGTCATACCTCACATAGGGCCCAAACCGCCCAACCCCGATCACCACCTCTTTGCCCTCCCATTCGCCCAGCGACCTGGGCAGCGACAGCAACTCCAACGCCTCCTCCAGCGTGATCGAAACGACCAACTGCCCCTTCTTCAGCGACGCCGACCTCGGCTTCTCACCCTCCGCCGCGGCCTCGATCTGCACCATGGGCCCATACCGCCCGATCCGCGCCGAGACCTCCCGACCCGTTGCAGGGTCTACCCCCAGCACCCGCGTCTGATGAGTATCCGTCCGCTCGGTGCCCATCGCCCCCTCGATCGAGACGTGAAACGGGGCGTAGAACCGCGCGATCATCTCATCCCACCGTTCGTTCCCCTCGGCAATCTCGTCGAACTCGCGCTCGATCCGCGCCGTAAAATTATAGTCCAAAATCTCCGGAAACTGCGCCTCCAGATAGTCGTTCACCAACATGCCGATGTCCGTGGGCGACAACCGCGAAGCCTCCTTCCCGACCTTCTCCGACAGCGCCCGCTCACCGATCGCCCCCCCTTTGAGGAACAGCTGCGCATAGTCGCGCCGCGTCCCCTCCTTGCTCTGCTTGGTGACATACCCGCGCGTGATGACGGTCGAGATGGTGGGCGCGTAGGTCGACGGTCGCCCGATCCCCAGTTCCTCCAACTTCTTCACCAACGACGCCTCGCTGTATCTTGCCGGCGGCTGAGTAAACCGCTGAGTAGCTGCAATCTCCCAGGCACCGATCCGATCCCCGGCAGCCATCTTAGGCAGCACCGCGGAGGACGACACCCCCCCGTCCGCCGAGTCCCCGTCTTCCACCGACTCCGAGTAGAGCCTCAAAAATCCGTCGAACCTGATCACCTCCCCCGTAGCTGTAAAGTGCTCCCTGATTCCGTTGTCGGCCCCGATCTTGACGATGGTGCGATCAATCTCCGCCGGCTTCATCTGCGACGCGACGGCCCGTTTCCAAATCAACTCATAGAGCCGCTTCTCGGCTGCCGCCCCCTCGATTGTCTGCCTCTCGAAGTACGACGGACGAATCGCCTCGTGCGCCTCCTGCGCCCCCTTTGCCGAAGTCTTGTAGTTCCGCGTCCCCGAGTACTCCGCCCCGAACAGCCCTGTCACCGCCTGCTTCGCCGCGGCCAGCGCCTGCCCCGACAGGTTCACCGAGTCGGTACGCATATATGTTATCAACCCCTGCTCGTAAAGCTTCTGCGCCACCGACATGGTCTGCGACACCGACATGCCCAACTTCCGCCCCGCCTCCTGCTGCAACGTCGAGGTCGTAAACGGCGGCGCGGGGTACTTCATCGCGGGCTTCTCCTCGACCCCCGTCACGGCAAACGACGCTCCGGCGCACTGTATCAGAAACGCCTGCGCCTCCTCCCGCGTGTCGAGCCTCCGCGACAGCTCGGCCTTGAACATCGGCCCCGCCTTTCCCGCCTCCGACACAGGGTACATCTCGGCCACCACTCTCCAGTAGTCGGCCGAAGCAAATCCCATGATCTCCCGCTCCCGCTCCACGATCAACCTCACCGTCACACTCTGCACCCTCCCCGCCGAGAGCGACGGCCGAACCTTCCGCCACAGCAGCGGCGAGAGCTCAAACCCAACGAGCCTGTCGAGGATCCGTCGCGCCTGCTGCGCGTTCACGGTGTTCATGTCGATACTCCGCGGATTGTCGATAGCGTGCAGAATGGCAGGCTTCGTAATCTCGTGAAAAACAATGCGCCGCGTCTTGTCGGCGGGCAGATCCAACACCTCGGCCAGATGCCAGGCGATCGCCTCCCCCTCGCGGTCTTCATCGCTCGCGAGCCACACCGCGTCCGCCTTCTTGGCTGCGGCGGTGAGCTCCTTCACCAACTTCACCTTGTCGGAGTCGACCTCATAGTTGGGCGCGAACCCATGCTGGATATCGACCCCCAACCCCTTCTTCACGAGGTCGCGAATATGCCCCATGCTCGATTTGACCGAGTAGTCGGCCCCAAGATATTTTTCGATTGTCTTTGCTTTGGAGGGCGACTCCACGATCACCAAATTCCTACCCATATCGCTGCCTTATTTTTTTATAATTGAAAATTGAGAATTGAAAATGAGCTACGCAAAAATTTCCGCATAGCCCCATCCCCAATTTTCAATCAAAAAAACGCGCAACCAAATATCGCGTTAGCTTCATTTTCAATTTTCAATTTTCCACTTTCAATTAACGAAGCGTTAGCTTCATTTTCAATTTTCAATTCTCCGAACCACGTCATTGCGAGGACGTAGTCCGAAGCAATCCAGAGTCCCGCGTAGCCCATTTTCAATTAAACCACGCGTAGCCTCATTTTCAATTTTCAATTTTCCACTTTCAATTAAAAAATCACCCTTCAATAACAGTATAAGTAATTTTAACCGTAATCTCCCGATCACCACCCCCACCCCGAAGGACGCTATTCCCCAACCCAATAACCGCCCCCGCCTCGGGCCCAAGAAAAATCGCAGGAGAGACATACCGATACCCGGGAGCCCCCTCCCGTTCCTTGGCCAGCTGCTGAACATAGGCCGTGATGTCGAGTTCATAGTACCCGTTCGACCGGTTAAGATACCCGTTATAGGGCAACACATACCCCGCCTCCCCCTGCTGCTGTCGCCGGGCCGCCTCTATGGTATACTGATAATCGGGAATAGGTGTCAACGTCTTCATATCCAGATAGCTCCCGATCCGCCCCAACGAAGCATCCATCGAGGCAACCGAAGTATCCTCAAGCCACAACCGAATGACCGCCTGATTGATGGCGACATCCTTCCCGACCCTGTTTCCGTCCGCGTCTGTCTTAAACCTCAGCTCACGAATCTGCTCGACCAGCTCGTCGGGCAGCCGCATATATGTACTCACCCCGCCCATCCCCTGAACATAGACCGTCCGCATGGGCTCGCTCGTCGGCAGCGTGTCTGTAAATCCGTTCGTCCGCGCCTCCAACTCCTCCAGCACCGACCCCGAGTAGTCATACTTCATCATGTTGATCGACACGTTGTTCCAATAGATCGCCTCCCCCGTGTCGAGCGAGCTCGCATCCCTGTCCCGAAACGAGAACGCCGTCACCAGAGTATCATAAATCGCCGAGGTGTCCAACGTGTCATGGTTCCGCACATACAGCTGCATGCTCGACGAAGCCAATGAAGCCGCATACACCGCCGCCTCCGCGGGCGACCCCTCGGCCGGAGCGATGTACAACCCCTGATAGGTCTTCAAAAATGTCGTGTCGTTCTTGTAGTCCTTCCACTCCATGTTGACGATGCTCTCTAAATACTCCTTCCCGGCAGCTGTCGGAAACAACCTCGCCGTCACGTTCCGCCTCCCCGTGTGCGTAAACTCAAACAGCTTCTCGCGCCTGTACTTCTCGATCGGAAAATCAAAATAGTATGTCGAATCCCGCGACAGCTCCTCCTCGCCAGCCACCCGCCACACGTCGAACTTCTGCACCTGCGTAGTGTCGCCCCGCGCGTCGCTCAGCGCAAAAATTATCCGCGCCGAGTCGATAATAGGATCGATCCCATACCCCTTAGCCGTATCAGCATATGGCAAGCTCGCCGGCAGAAACTGCAGCATCATGCTCCCTGTCTGCGCCCCGAACACCCCCGCGGCGTCCCTCATCCGCCCGAACACCCCCTGCCCGGTCCTCGACGAGGGAATGCTATCCTCGCGATACAGATATGTCTTGATGGCGGCCTCGGGCGTCCCGACTTCGATCTCCATCCTCTGATTCCTGGGCAGCAACCCTTCGCCCAACCTGTCGTCCACCTCGGTGCAGGCGCCGGCACCCGCCAGCACAGCCACAAAAGCGACCGCGCCAAAAATCACATTTATAGGGTATCTCATAGTAGTCCGTATTTTTAAATAGAGATTAGTTGTTAGTGGTTAGTTGTTAGTGCTAACGCGATAAGAGCTACGCACAAATTCTTAATTCTTAATTTTTAATTCTTAATTGAATCGCCGCGTTAGCACTAATCACTAACCACTAATCACTAACCACTGTTTCACTATTTAAGCAAGTCCACGTAAAAGTTGTGATAAACATCCATATACTCCGAACTCCCCCGATCCCCCTCCCAATCCAAAATCGGCTTCCCGCAGCTCCGCGCGTAGTCCAACATCGAGGTATCACTCAGAGCCTCCTCCACCACCACTCCGTCTGCATAATCAATAACGAGCTTCATCAGATTTTCGTACGTCGGCCGATCGAGCAACTCCAACTCGGGCGCCTTCAACCCCTCGCTGCCGATCTTATGCCTCAGCCCGCCATCCAGCTCTCCGGCGAAAGCGTCGTTGTACAACGACACCACGACCCGCGCCCCCCTGAACATGGGGTCGCTCGCAAACATCACCTTCAGGCACACCGGCACAATCGCCGAGAACCACCCGTGGCAATGCACCACCGTCGGGCTCCACCCCAGCTTCTTGACCGTCTCCAACACCCCCCGCGCAAAGAAGATTGCCCTCTCGTCGTTATCGGGAAACAGCACCCCCTGCTCATCGGCCAATTCTGCCTTCCGGTGAAAATAGTCGTCGTTGTCGATAAAGTATATCTGCACCCTCGCCGCCGGAATCGACGACACCTTGATGATGAGTTGGTGGTCGTTTTCGTCGATGATCAGATTCATTCCGCTCAGTCTGATCACTTCGTGCAGTTGGTTTCTCCGCTCGTTGATCGTCCCCCACCTGGGCATGAAGGTTCGGATTTCGTTTCCGTGCTCCTGCATCGCCTGCGAGAGTGTCCGCTGCCTCACAGCCATCACGCTCTCCGGCAGATAGGGATAAATCTCTTGGCTGACGTACAGTATTTTGGTTTTACTCACAGTGCAAAGGTAATGTTTTTATTTTAAACCGCGTCGCCTCGTAGCGCGTAGCTAAATCCGCCGCGGCCGTTGCCGCTTAAAGAATTAGCATCGCGTCGCCATAAGTCCCGAACCGATACCCCTCGTCGATGGCCACCTGATAAGCCTTCATCATAAGGTCGTACCCCCCGAACGCCACCACCATCATCAGCTGCGTCGAGTGGGGCAGATGCAGATTGGTGATCATGGCGTCGGCCACGGTAAACTCATACGGATGGAAGATAAACTTGTTCGTCCAACCCTCGTAGGGCTTCAACATCCCGCCGGTCGACACCGAGCTCTCCATCGTCCGCATCACCGTCGTCCCGATGGCCACGATCTTCCTGCCCGCGCGTTTGGTTGCGTTGATCGCCTCGGCCGCCGCCTCGTCTATGATGATCTGCTCCGAGTCCATCTTATGCTTGGTCAGATCCTCGACGTCCACCGTCCGGAAGTTCCCCAACCCCACGTGCAGCGTCACCTCGGCCCGATTGATCCCCTTGATCTCCATCCGCTTGAGCAGATGTTTCGAGAAGTGCATCCCCGCCGTCGGCGCCGCCACGGCCCCCTCGTGTCGGGCGTAAATCGTCTGGTATCGCTCCTCGTCCTCGGGCTCCACCTTCTCGCGCACGTAGCGGGGCAGGGGAGTCTCGCCCATCTTGTAGAGCACCTCCTTGAACTGCTCGTGCGTGCCGTCGAACAGAAACCTCAGTGTCCTCCCCCTCGACGTCGTGTTGTCGATCACCTCGGCCACCAACAGGTCGTCGTCGCCGAAGTACAACTTGTTGCCGATGCGAATTTTGCGCGCCGGATCGACCAGCACGTCCCACAGCTTGAGCTCTTTGTTGAGCTCCCTCAGCAGAAATATCTCGATCTCGGCGCCGGTCTTCTCCTTGTTGCCGTACAGCCTCGCGGGAAACACCTTGGTGTTGTTCAACACAAAGATATCGTCGACCGCGAAGTGGTCGATAACGTCCTTAAAAATTTTGTGTTCGATCTTGCCGTTTTTGCGGTTGACGACCATCAGGCGACTTTCGTCGCGATTCTCGACCGGGTACTTGGCCAGAAGTTCGGGTGTAAACGGATAGCTGTACTGAGATAATTTCATGTGTGTAGCACCTATATAACAATTTGTCGAAACCAATTTTCGGAACCATTCGCCGGAACCAATTTTCGGAACCAATTGCCGAAACCAATTCGCTGGAACCAATTTTGCAGGAACCATTTTTTTTAGCCTGCCTTCACCCCATCTGTCCTGTAAACCTTCGCTCCACCCCCCACACCTCCACCCTGCCTGAATCCCGCCACCCCCTCACTTCACAGAAGCCAAACAAAGGTACTACGCAAAAAATCCAAAAATGTTTCACCCCACAGCAACTTTTTTCACCGATTCCGCAATTCACACAAAGTAAGCAAGCCTATCCCACGTCATTGCGAGCCCCCCGCCCGAAGCAATCCAACCGGCAACACCCGTTGCCGTAAGTCATCCCGAGCGAGGAGCAGAGCTCCGACGAGGGATCTACCATACAACTGTTCTGCGTAGCTTAAACGCCGCGTAGCCCCAGCACAACGCCGAGCAAGGGCGAAATTGAGCCCCGCGAAATTTCAGCCCGCCGCTGGGGGCGTAGCTTTTTCGAGCATGCTCGAAAATGCTACGCCCCCCACTTTTCAAAAAGCGTAAAACGTAGACGAAGACTAAAGTGAATTCGTTTGTAGCCGCGCACAAACGTATCACTTTAGGCGAGACGCAGTAGCTTTTTGGAACGTGGGGTGGTTTTTTTGGTTACTTTTTTGCCCACCCAAAAAGTAAGTCGCGCCAGCGAAACCCGCAACGGCCGCAGCGATTTAAGTTACGCAACACCCCGTCATTGCGAGCAAAGCGAAGCAATCCAGAGTATCGCGTTAGCACTAACCACTAAACCTCACCGCGTTAGCTAAAAAATCCGCCGTCGGCGTTCCGACCGCGTTAGCCAATTCTTAATTCTTAGAAGTTGTTTTGAATTTTTAGGATTATATTTTGAGATGGATAGGGTTATTGTATTAATTTATTGATTATCAGTTGGTTGGCTGGGATATTTTTCGTAATTTAGTGGTTACCAAGACA
>JAITWH010000043.1 GCA_031285405.1 Alistipes sp. | reverse complement strand
GCTTTCGGGAGAGCTTTTGGGGGGGCTTTCGGGAGAGCTTTTGGAGGGGCTCGCGGCGGCGAGTGTTACAGATGAGACACCCGACAACGAGACATTTAAGCAGCGGCAGTATGACCTGCTGGCCGACCACGTTCGCCGCCATGTCGACATGGCGCGGCTGTACGAAATTTTGAGACTGCCATGATCGAGGGCCACGGCGACGACCGGTACAAATATGGCGACATTCGCGCCGACTTCAGTTCGAACATTCCGTCGAGTGAGGGGGGTGAGGGAGGTGAGCGTGCTGCGCTGAGGGAGCATTTGTCGGCGCGTCTCGACCTCATCGAGCGCTATCCCGAACCCGAGCCCTACACGTTGGAGCGCGAGTTGGCGGCGGCGGCGGGCCTTGAGCCGACGGAGGTGATGGCTACCAACGGTGCCACGGAGGCGATATATCTTGTGGCGCATCTGCTTGGGTGTGAGGGATTTGTGGGTGCGGGATTTGGACGTGCGGGCGAGGGTAGGGCGGCGATAGTCGAGCCCACCTTTGCCGAGTATGCCGACGCGTGCCGGCTGCACGGTCTTGACCCAGAGGCGATTAGCGAACCTTGGGCGCAGCTGCCGGAGGGTTGCGGGTCGTTGTGGTGCTGCAATCCGAACAATCCGACGGGGCGGGCGTGGGAGCGCGAGCGGCTGCTGCGGGCGATCGAGGCGCGGCCCGAGGTGATGTTCGTCGTCGATCAGTCGTACGAGGCGTTCACCCGCCGGCCGACACTCTCTGCTGCCGAGGCGGTCGCGCATCCGAATGTGATACTAATCCGCTCGATGACAAAACGTTACGCTGTGCCAGGGCTGCGGATCGGCTATCTGGTCGCCGCCGAGGAGGTGTGTCGGCGGCTGCGGCGGCTGCGGATGCCGTGGTCGGTGAACGCGCTGGCCATCGAGGCGGGGCGGTTTCTGCTGCGCCGAGGCGGGGAGTCGTTTTCGCTCGACGGGCTGCTTGGCGAGACGGCGCGGTTGGCCGAGAGGTTGCGCGAGGTGGGGGCGTCGCGCGGGATGGGCGTCTTCGTTCCGCTGCCCACCGACACTCATTTTATGTTGGTAGAGATGGGGGAGGGCACGGCGAGTGGCGAGGCGGTTTCGGCGGCGGAGCTGAAGGAGTGGCTGGCGAGGGAGGAGGGGATTTTGATTCGCAACGCCGACAATTTTCGGGGTCTCACGCCGCGGCACTTCCGCATCGCCACGCAGTCGGTGGCCGACAACGACCTGTTAATCACCGCTTTGGAGAGATGGATTTCACGCTGATTGTTTTTGCGCTCGGGCCTCTCGTCGCGGGCTGGCTGCTCGACATGGCGTTGGGCGACCCCGCTTGGCTGCCCCATCCGGTGGTGGGGTTTGGGCGGCTGATAGCGGCGGGTGAACGGTGGCTCAATCGCCCGTCGCAGCCTGTTGGCGCTCAGCAGCTCGGCGAAGAGCGGCCCTCGCGCGCGCGCGCGCGAATGTATAAAGGTATGGCGCTGGCCGTGGGTCTGATAGCGGCGGCGGCGGCGGCGACTTGGGGGCTGCTGGCGGGGCTCGCGAAGGTGTCGCCGTGGCTCTGGGCGACGGGGGCTACGGTGCTGATATTCTGTTCGTTGGCCGGTCGCACGCTGCGGAAGGAGGTTCGCGAGGTGTTCCGCGCCGTCGACCGCTCGACCGAAGAGGGACGCGCGCAGGTCGCTCGCATCGTGGGGCGCGACACGTCGGGCCTCTCGGAGCAGGAAGTTCGCACCGCGGCCTTAGAAACGTTGGCCGAGAATCTGAGCGACGGGGTGGTGGCGCCGCTCTTTTGGCTCGCCGTCGGGGGGGTGCCGGCCATGGTGGCCTACAAAATGGTGAACACGCTCGACTCGATGATCGGCTATCGGTCAGAGCGTTACGCCGAGTTTGGGCGGGTGGCGGCGCGCATCGACGACGCAGCGAATTGGATTCCGGCGAGGCTCACGGCGGTGCTGATGATTGCTGTGACGGGCCGGCCGGCGCTGTGGAGTTTCGTGCGGCGATTCGGGCGGGCGCACGCGAGCCCCAACTCCGGATGGCCCGAGGCGGCGCTGGCGGCGATCCTCGACTGCCGGTTCGGCGGCGCGCACGACTACTTCGGCCAGCGCGTCGAAAAGCCCCACATCGGGGTTCGCGAACGTCCGCTCACGACGGGCGACATGGAGCGGGCCATCCGCATCAATCGCCTCGTCGAGGTGGTGGCGGTGCTTTTGGTGGCGGGGGTTGTCGCTCTGAAAATGGTGCTTTAGAGGTTGTCCCGGGTCTCGCTTTCGAAGCGCAGCACCCTCGCCGAGTGGGAGGTGTACACCACGTTCATCGTCCGCGTGGCGGCATTCATGTTTTTGATTTTCAGCGCTTTTTCGTACTGCCGGATATCCATTTCGAGGGTGACGGCGGGCTGCCGGGCGCTGTTGATGCGGTAGTATCGAAACAGGCTTCTTTTCGAGCCGACCCTTTCGCGAAATCCGGTGCGGAGCGTTTCGAGATCGCACTCCGTGGTCATGTGAGTCACCTTGCCGCCGAACGGAACGTCCCGAAACTCACTGGCCGGCGCCAGACATATCTGCAAGAGGCCGAGCGCGATGAAAACGCACGCGCCGATGGTGTGCACAACCTTTCGGGGCGGCGACAGCAGGGGCATGGCGATGCAGGCGAGCAGCGATCCGAACACGATGTTGCGCCCGATCTCCAGATAGAGCGGCAGGTAGAGGGTGTCGGGGAGGAGGGCGTAGAGGGGGGTGTAGTAGATCCATAGCAGCGTCCTGTCGGGAAACAGCAGCAGGGCGAAAAATCCGGCCACGAAGAGCGACAGGCCTATCCAAAATCGGCGGAAGGTGGGCGTTTCGAGGGGCTGCGACGGGAAGCGGTCGGCGGGCTTGTGGGTGCAGAGGTGCTCGCGGGTGGGGGTGGACTTGTGGGTGTTGGGTGGGTTGTTCATCTTGCCGGTAGCGTCAATTTTATTATTCCGCCGTATGGGGGTTGGTTGGAGAAGGCCTCCTCGGCGCTCCAGAGGCCTGCGTGGATGCCTGCCGCGAGGATTACTCCTCCGTGGGCGAAAACTAATATGCGACCGCCGCCGCGTAACTCCTCCAAGAACTCGGCCACGCGGGCGCGCAGTTCGTCGAAGCTCTCGCCGCCGGTGGGTCGGGCGTGCAGGTAGTCGTCGTACCAGAGTTGCAGCGCGGGGTCGTCGATCTGATCGAAGCGGCACATCTCCCAGGCGCCGAAGTCGATCTCGCGCAGCCGGTCGTCGCGCCGCGCATCGCTGTGGCCGCACGCCTCGGCGAGTCTTGTGCAGCGACCGAGGGGGCTGCTCCACACCGTGTCAAATGTCACACTTTGGAGTGCGCACCTCACCTCCTCGGCTTCGGTCGCGAAGGTCTCGCGCAGGGGCACGTCGCTGCGGCCGTAGCACGTTCCGGCGGTTACGTCGACCGAGGTGTGGCGCACCATCCAGACCTCCGTTGTGCGTGTGCAAACTTCTGTCGTGCGCGCGTCGATCATGCGAGCGCCCCCCAGATTCCGGCGTAGAAAGCCACCTCGCACAGCAGGAACGCCGCGCCGCAGCAGTCGCCCGTGTAGCCGCCGATGCGCCGCCGCATTGTGTGAGCCAGCCACGCCAACATTGCGACGGGGGCCAGCGCCGCCGGCCAAAGTTCAGAGGGCAGCAGCAGTGCCGCGGGAGTGAGCCCCACTACGATCGAGAGGAAGAGCGCCGTCGAGCCCATCCGTCGGTACGAGGTTCCGAGTTTGCTCTGTTCCGCGGGGCGGGCGTAGGGCAGCAGGTTGACGAGTTGCGCGGCGATGGCCTTGGACAGCGGGTCGCCGACCGCCATGACCACAACCGCCGTCTCGATCGGCAGCGCGCCGACGAGCGCGATCACAAGCGTGAAGTAGAGCACGAGGCCGACGACGCCGTAGGAGCCCGTGTGGCTGTCTTTCATGATTTCGAGGGTGCGCTCGCGGGTTCGTCCGCCGCCGAAGCCGTCGAAAAAATCGCCCAGGCCGTCCTCGTGAAACGCACCCGTGAAGAGCGTCCGCGCGCCGAAAGCCAGCACCGTGGCAGCCACTGCCGGAAAGATCGTCGACGCGCACCAGAGCACACCCGCCGTGAGTGTGCCCGTGAGGAGACCCACCGCCGGCCAAAAATTGACGGCGCGCGAAAAACTCTCCGCAGGGATCTTGCGCAGGCGCCCCAGCGGCAGGCGAGTGAAGAGGGTGAGGGCGGCTAAGAGGTCGTTGAACATGTTTCAGAAGTATTTTGTAACGCTCGCCGAGGCGAACGACTCCATGTCGTTGATCATGCGCACCGCCGAGTCGACGATGGGGTAGGCGCACACCGCGCCCGAGCCCTCGCCCAGACGCAACCCCAGCGAGAGGATCGGGTCGGCCTTCAGTTCGCGCAGCAGCAGGCGGTGGCCACGTTCGTCGCCCTCGTGGGCGAAGATGGCGTAGTGCAGCACATTGGGGTGGAGGCGCGACGCCGCCAACATGCAGGCAGTCATTATGAAGCCGTCGACGAGGATCACCATCTTCCGCTCCGCCGCGCGAAGCATTCCGCCCACCGCCATCGCCATTTCGAAGCCTCCGAAACGAGCCATCACCTCGCGCGGGCCGCCGTCGAGATTCCATGCGCTGCCCGGGCCGTTCAGTTCGAATTCGTAATTCTTGCAGGCGCGGGAGAGCACGTCTAATTTGTGTCGCATCCCTGCGTCGTCGAGCCCGCTGCCCGCGCCGATGCACTTTTCGAGCGGCACGCCCGCAAAGTAGTGCATCCAGAGCGCCGACGAGGAGGTGTTGCCGGCTCCCATCTCGCCGAACGACACCACGTTGCAACCTCTTGCCGCAGCGTCGTCCACAACGCCGGCTCCGGCCGTGAGGCATTTTTCGAGTTCGTCGAGTGTCATCGCGGGGCCGGTGAGGTAGTTGGAGGTGCCTCGCCTGATTTTTCGGTCGACGACGCCGCACCCCGCCGGAAAGTCGTAGTCGACACCCGCGTCGACCACCGTGAGGCGGAAGTCGTGTTGGCGACACAGAAAACCGATGCCCGTGCCGCCGCTGCCGCATGCGAAGTGGAGCGTCTGCTGCCACGTCACCTCCTTGGGGGTGGGGGTGATGCCCTCGGCGACTATGCCGTGGTCGGCGGCGAAGAGGATGTTCTCGGGGGCGCGCAGGGTGGGCGAGAGGCTCTGTTGGATGAGGCCCACGCGTAGTGCGATCTCCTCCAGCCGGCCGAGCGAGCCTCGCGGTTTGGCGAGGTTGTCGATCTTGTTTTGCAGCTCGGGGCGGAGGGTCTCGTCGGGGGGGGTGATGTGGAATTGCATTATTTTATCTTTACGGGTATTCCGCTCACGACCATCGTTACTTCGTCGGCGCGGGCGGCGATGTGTTGGTTGATGCGGCCCTGAAGGTCGGCGAATCGGCGCTGCATCGCGCTGTCGGAGACTCCTCCGAGGCCTATCTCGTTGGTCACTATGATGAAGGTTGCGGCGGTCGAGGTGGCGCTTGTTGCGGCGGTTGTGAGGCGGTCGAACTCGGCGCGGGCGGCGCGCAGGGTGGCGTCGGGGTCGCAGTCGAGGTCGAAAAAGAGGTTGGTGCACCACAGTGTGACGCAGTCGATCAGCACCACGCTGCCGGAGGGGAGGGTCAGGCTGCCGAGCTTTACGGGCTCCTCGATGGTGGTCCATTCGGGGCCTCGCCTCTCGCGGTGTTTTGCTATCCTTTCGCGCATCTCGGCGTCGGCGGGGTCGACTCGCGCAGTGGCGACGTAGATCGGAGTGGGGCAGAGGGCGAGGGCGCGTTGTTCGGCGTGGAGGCTTTTGCCCGAGCTTTGGCCGCCCGTTATCATGATTATTCGCGTCATGGGTTGCGAGGTTTTGTCGCGCTTTTTGTTTGCGCGTTTTGCTTGCGAAGGTACGGCTTTTTGCGAAAATCGCCTACTTTTGTTGCCGGTTATTATGGCGAAGCTGTGGTGAAGCATCTGAAAACGCGCCCGACGGAGGCGCTGCTGGCGGAACATCTGGCCGACGTGAGGGCGAGCGGCGGGGTTGTGGCCGTTGGCGAGGTGTGTCGGCCGGCGCGAGTTATCGTGTTTGACCTCGACGCCACGCTGATTCCGTGTGAGTTTATGGACGAGCTGGCCGAGCGGCGGGGGTTGGCGCACCTCACGCGTGAACTGACCGCGCGGGCTATGGCCGGTGAGATCGACTTTCGGGAGAGCTATCTTCGGCGGCTTGAGATTTTGCGGGGGACGCCTGTCTTACTGATGGAGCAGCTGATTGGGGAGTTGCCGTTGGCCCCGAGGGCCGTCGAGACTGTTGCAGCGTTGCGTGCCGCGGGGTGTCGCACGGCAATCGTCACGGGGGGGTGTGCTCGGTTGGGGCGGGCGGTTCAGCGGCGGTTGGGAGTCGATGCTCTTTATGCGACTGAGTTAGAGGAGGTTGGGGGAGTGATTACGGGGCGATTGGCGGGGGAACTGTTGGACGAGGGGGGTAAGGTGGCGGCTCTTGTGGATTTTTGTGGGCGTTTTTTTGGGGGAGTGCAGGGGATTGGTTTTGGGTTGCGGGAGAGGGGAGTGGTGGCGGTGGGCGATGGTGCCAACGACCTTAAGATGCTTGCGGCGGCCGATCTGGCCATACTCTATACGTCTATGCCTGCTCTCGGGCGGGTTGTGCAGGCGCTTGATGTGGTTCTTGGGTTTTGTCTGTAAAAGTCCCCCTCGAAAGGGGGATTTAGGGGGTTGTCGAAAATGGTGCGCAAGCACCCACAAAATAGGATAAGGGGACGTTTGTCCCCTTATCCTATTTTGTGGGTGCTACTGGATTCGAACCAGTGACCCCTACCCTGTCAAGGTAATGCTCTGAACCAACTGAGCTAAGCACCCGAAATCGCGATCCGCAAAAAAACCGGCTGCGTGTTCCGGAAAAAAATTGTGAGTGCAAAAATAGACAAAAAAATCGAAAACCAAAGCCCCTCGGCCGAAAAAAGTACGATAGTCGATTTTGCGCATCTTTTGACTTAACATAATATAAATATCGTGCGGATTATTTTTCGGGGAAAATTGTTACCTTGCGCCGTAAAATAACAGAAACCCATGGGCAAAATGGTACTCATTATTATAGTTGTTGTGTGCGGAGTTGCGCTGCTGTTCGCGTTGACGGGTTGCAACAGAGACTCGTCGCCCGATATCACCGAGGCGACAAACGTGACTCAGATCGGTGAGAGACTCAAGCCGTTTGTGTGGCGCGGCGAGATTCATTACGAGAAGTTTGTGTGGGAGAATCGCGAGGTTGTGGTCGATTCGGTGCAAGGCGCGGTGTTAAGTTCGTGGCAGATTGAGCGGCACACCTTTGTGTTGGACAGTCGCGGGAGGCAGGTGTCGGAGATCGCCGAGGCCGACGAGACGAAGGTGCCGAGACGCCTGACGAGCGACTCCGGAACCAAGCGGGTGTTCATCGGCGTTGTCGATCCCGTAGGGCGGCTGCTGTATGCCCACAGGTATCACGCGCGCGACATGGGGATATATATGTACGACGTGGCGACGGGCAGGCCGGCGGGGTTTGTGGAGTTGGTGAGCATTCCGACCGCGCGCGCGTTTGCCATCGAGCATAGAAATTCGGAGATGCTGAATCTCGACACGCGCGAACGTCTCGAACGGGCGGGATGCGTGTTGCCACCGCGGGAGAAGGTTTTGCGTTGGAACACGGAGGTGTTTCGCGATGAGGCGAAATTTAGGGACACGGAGGCGTGGCAAAATATGAACACCGCGCAGAAATTGATTATGGGTGCCCGGCGGATGAGTGCGCAAAACGATGAGGAGAAGAGGTTTCGGAGGGTGTTGGTGGAGCACTTCGATGCCATTGAGCCGGAGTACGAGGCGGCGATATCGCGCTTTGTGGCCGACAACGTCGACGGTGCTTATGTCTACACCGCCTATTCTTACGTGTATGACGAGGGCTCGGCGGTGGAGTATGTTGTGCTGCCCGACAAGGGGTTTGCGTTTGAGGTCACGGCGGGGATGACGTTGGGTGATCTGCCACGCGCGACAGCGGCCCCGACGGGTGATTCGGGGGGCGATTCGGGGGTTTCGATACGGCGGACGGGGCGGCACAGTTGGTTGAGGTTTGAGCCCGTTGCGTTTATTCCTCTGTGGAAGCTGCACACCATATATCGCTACCGGCTTGCGATCGGGGACGAGCAGTGGACGTTGTGGGACAGCAGCAGCAGTCTGAAAATTCTTGACTTACAGACGGGCACGGGCGGGGAATTTCAGGCGGGCGGGAATCTGCAGACGAACGGGGCGGCGGGTGATTCGGTCTACTTTTCGCTTATCGACGGGGAGGGTTTGGTGCAGCTGTACTCTCTTAAGAGGTCGGAGTGATTTTAGCTGATCGACTTTGCCGCCCAACAGCCCGCCCACGGTGCGGCTGTTGTCGCGACTGTTTTCGCGGCGAATTTTTAGGTAATAAGAAATAATTCCGTAATTTTTCACTTTTAGTTTTTCACTTTTAACTATCTTTGTGCAATTCTAACCTTGAGTGTGACATTTGCTACACTCAAAATAATAAAACATAAACTACGATGAGTACAAGACGTGAATTTCTACAAAAAGTGTCGCTCCTGACCGTGGGCGGGCTGTTGGGCGGCAAAGGCATCGCCGGCGCGATGAACTATCTTTCGAACGGGGAGGCTGTGGTTCCGCCCGCGTCGAAGGAGCTCGGGTTGCAGATATATTCGCTTCAGCGTGAGCTATATACGAACACTCCGCAGGTGATGCGCGAGCTGCGCGAGGCGGGTTACGTGAACCTCGAATTGGCCGGTTTCAGCAAGGGCAAAATCGGTGGCGTCGACATGATGGAGTTCAAAAAGATGGCCGAGGATGCCGGTCTGAAGATCGTGAGCTCGCACGTCAACCCCGAGCTTGAGGGTCTCGGTCGCGGTTTTGCAACCTACACGCGCGCGATGCTGCCCGCGGCGAGGGAGTACTGGAAGGTGACTGCCGCCGATCACGCCAAGCTGGGGTGTAAGTACCTGATACAGCCTATGATGCCCGCCGTTACAACCCACGAGGACGCGGCGCTCATGTGCGAATTTTTTAACGACGCGGGTAAAATTTGCAAGGATGCGGGGCTGATTTTTGGCTACCACAACCACGATTTCGAGTTCAAGAGGATCGCAAAACCGGATGCTCCGGCCGGCAATCCGTTCCGTCCGTCGGGCGACTACATCATGGACCTGTTCATCGAAGGTACCGACCCTGCCAGCGTGATGTTCGAATTGGACGTCTATTGGACAGTGCGCGGCGGAAACGACCCGTTGGAATATATGAAAAAATATGCGGATCGCATTAAGGTTCTGCACATTAAGGACACTGCCGTGTTGGGCGAAAGCGGGTTGCTGAACTTCGAAAACATCTACAACCAGATGTATGCCAACGGAATTAACGACTGGTACGTTGAGTTGGAGGGCATTCGTGCGAGCGGATCGACTCAGCTTCAGGGAGTTAAAGACTGTGCGGCTTATCTTCAGCGGATGCCGTTTGTTAAGTAAGTGTGGCTTCTTTTGTTGTGTTTGTATTTCGTATTTCGTGTTTCGTGTTTTGCGCTTTGCGTTTTGCGGTTCGTGTTTCACGTTAATAAACAAACAGTTTGTTAAGTAAATTGTGGGATTGTGGGATTTTTGCGATCTTATGAGTCATTGGTAATTAGCAGTTTGTCTCGTTTTTCGAGGCAAACTGCTTTTGTTGTTGCCTTGGGCGTTGGGGTTTCGTGTGTTAGTTGCGGTGGTCGTGGTGGCGGTAGAGGTGGTGACAGTCGTGATGGTGGTGGCGGCGGGCCGGCGGGTGATAACTTGTTGATTGTCAGTATTGAACCGTTGCGGTTTCTGGTCGATGAGATCGTGGGTGACGACTTCGAAGTAGGTGTGTTGGTGCCGGCCGGGGCCAGTCCCGAGACCTATGAGCCTACCCCACTCCAGATGCGGGCGGCGGAGGATGCGCGGCTTGTTTTTTCGACCGGAGTGATTGATTTTGAGCATGTTATGTTGCAGCGACTGTCTTCTCCGGAGCGTTTTGTGGATCTTAGTGCCGGTATTGAGCTTATTTCTTCGGTTGATGGGGGTGCGCACGTTGATGCGGATGGGCACGGGCACGCGCATGGCGGGGTCGATCCGCATGTTTGGGTTGCACCGCGGGGGTTGGCGCGGATGGCGCGGACGGCGTACGAACGAATTCACGAGCTTTATCCCGATTCAACCTCATACACAGCTAATTACGCGCGACTTTCGGAGCGTTTGGCGGCGCTCGATCGCACGGTTGCGGAGCGGATTGCGGCCTCCCCCACCCGCTCGTTTATGATTTTTCACCCAGGGCTGACCTACTTTGCGCGCGACTATGGGTTGCGGCAAATTGCGCTCGAACATGATGGTAAAGAGCCATCGGTCAAGCAGTTGGCCGAGACGGTCGGGTTGGCGCGCGCCGAGGGGGTTTCGAAAATTTTGTACCAGAGCGAGTTTCCGCGCCGCGTGGTGGAGGTGATGGCGGCGGAGATCGGTGCCGAGCCTGTCGAGATTGATATTTTAGGCTATGATATCGTTGGTAACATTCTGAAAATCACTGAGTTTATTGCTCCATCCGCAACCCCGGTACCCAAGGATTAGGGGTTGCGTTCCGACAAACCGATACGAGAATATGATAAATCGAGTGCAAATCGTTTGAACCGGCATGATCACGTACATTTACACTGAATTCCGAAAAATCGCGCGCCGATGAGTGCTCCGAAAAGTGCGCTGGTGAAGCTGAGGGGCGTTTCGGCGGGGTACGACGGCCGGACGGTGCTGTCGAACGTGTCGCTCGACGTCTATGACGATGATTTTCTGGTGGTTACAGGCCCAAATGGTGGCGGCAAAACCACTCTTGTCAAGATCATAACGGGGCTCCTACCCTACTCCGGTTTGGTTGAATATGCTGATAGTCTGACTGTTAATCGAGGTTTGGACGGGAGGCTCAAGGGCTCTTTGGGGAGGAGCGGTGCGGGCTCGGAGGCAGGCGTTGATTTGGGTTTTGAGGGCGGCGCGGGTGCGGGCACGGGGGTATGCGTGAGCGCGGGTGCGGGTATTCGAGGCTTCGGCGTTCGGCGCATCGGTTATCTGCCGCAGCAGAGCCTTTTCGACCGCTCGTTCCCGATTTCGGTGGTCGATGTGGTGGTTTCGGGGCTGCAGGGCGAAAGGGGATTTCGACGCAGGTATATGCGCGACGATTTTGCACGGGCACGCAAGTTACTGAAAATGACCGGAATATCGGCGATAGAACGGCGACCGGTGGGCGAAATCTCGGGCGGACAGATGCAGCGCGCCCTGCTGTGTCGTGCGCTCATTGCCGCGCCGCGCCTGCTAATTCTCGACGAACCAGCGACTTACGTCGACAGCGGTTTCGAGAGCGAGCTGTACGACATCCTTCGTGAACTACATAACGGATTGAACTGCTGCCTGTTGGGTGGTGGCGGTGAGTCGACAGAATCACGATCGGAAAAGGTTGCCTGCGACATGCTCTCCGGTGATCCGGAGTTTCGGGGTGGCAAGATGGCGATCGTGATGGTTTCGCATGACGAGGCCGCTGTCAGCTCGATGGCCACGGGTGTCGTACATGTCGATGGTACTGTTGTTCGGCGTTGATAATCAAGATGTTGCCGTCTATATAACATAGTCACGATAATGTTCGGGCGGTTGCTGTTCATACAACACACGCCGCACAATAGATACCACACAAAATACTGATGTTCAGGCGGTTACCATATTAAGAGGCCAATCAGCCAACATTGCCTCACGGGTAGCACCATTAATCACTGACATTCAACAATTTAGCACTCAGTCGGCACGGACTCGTCGAGAATTGTGATGTGGGGGTGCGTCAGTCGCGCCTGCTCCAAAACTGTCCTCACGCCGGTCGCGTTGCCACGCTCAAAGAGCAGCGTCTGCCGCCGGCCGTTCGACCGATGGAAAACGACGGTGAGCGCTCTTCGATAGCGATGCAGCATCACTAACAGATTGATGTAGAGGTGAATATAAGTGATTTCATTGAGGTCGATCGACTGCACGAAGAGTCCGCGATTGACCCGCAGCGTGTCGCCACGCAGCGAAATCGGCAGCGACGACTCCAAAATCGAGTGCTCGATCGCCTTTTCCCGCTCCGTGAGCGAACTGTCGAACGCGGTTTGATTTCTCCGCATGGCCACCCAAGCGAAAATCCACACCAGCGAGATAATCACCGCCGCGCCAACAAGTGCGTAGATCGCGTACATGGCGTCGCGCATGCGGTCGGGGCCGACCAACTCCGCCGGATATTCGCTTCCTGAGCGGTAGAGATTTATGGCGAACGCGGTGAATATCAGCAAGATGAGAATCAGGACTATGGCGAGATAGTAGTTTCTTAGTCTGTTGCCTCCCATTTTTTCTTGCGCTTTTTGTTTTACGTTTTTGTATTGCGCGCTTGTCTTGCTTGCTCGCTTGTCTTGCACGTTTTTGTTTTGCGTGTTTTTCGGGTGCCGGCAGAATTTCCGGCATCGGTCTTAATTTGGTATCTAAATCGGCACCGACACGGCTCCCACATAGATATAACTATCGCCGGCGAGGGCATTGTTAGCACCTTCGTCGGCGACGCTAATAAACTGATTAAGACCTACTTACCCACCTCGCTGAGGCGCACGAACAGGCTGTCGATGCCGTCGAACATGTCGCGACGAACGGCGGCGTAGTGCTTGCGAACGAGGCTGCGGCTCTTCTTCTCGGCGGGGCGGTTTGCCCTGTCATACAGCGAGTTGCGCAGTTCGACAGCGTCGCGGATCACGCCGACGATCGCGTCCTTGTGTTCGGGATGAAAGTAGAGCGACAGGTAGCTGTCGGTGACCACCTCGTCCATCAGGTAGTTGATATCCCGTTTGAGCATTCTTAGGCTTGCCATAACTTATTGATTTTTAATGTTTTATATTCGAAATAATGCGTGTTTCGACCTTATCGGCCTCGGCAAAGGTACGCAAATTTTTTCAATTGCCGGCAGTCCTGTTTTTACGCGTGTTGTAACAGGGGTAAGTTGCTGATGTATTGTGCTTTACCTCTTAGTTTGCGAAGACGCGAGGGGTGCCTTATTCCACATTCCACGATTGCGAAAATGCAGGCCATTGCAGAGGTGTGGGCTCGCGTTTTCTGCGCGTTATTCCACCGGTTGCAGAGGGCGGCCCCCGCGTTATTCCACGATCGTGGTGCCGCCGTAGCCCGGTTTCGCGATGTTCTCGGCGGCGCAAATCACCACTTTTGCGACCTCGCCGTCGAGCGCGCGAAAGGCGTTTTCGAGCTTCGGCAGCATGCCGCTGTGGACCGCACACGACGCCTTCAGCTCGGCAAAACGCGCCCTGTCGATGCGCTCGATCACCGAATTTTCGTCCTCCACGTTGAGCAGAACTCCCTGTTTTTCAAAGCAATACACCAACTCGACTCCGCTGCATTCATCTTGGGATACGTCCGCACAACTGCCAGACTCATCGCCACACTTGCCGTTTTTCCGCAGTTTCGCCATGGCGACGGCGATGGTTTGCGCGACGGTGTCGGCGTTGGTATTCAGCAGGCGGCTGGTTTCGACGCCGCGGCTGACCCCGAAATTGGCCACGCTGGCGCGGTCGTTCGCGTTCGGATCGGCATCGTCGAGCGTGATCGGCGCAATTACAAGCGTAATACCCTGCCCCACAAGTTGTTGCGCAAACGCAGCATTCACATCCACGGGGTCGCCCACGAAGCCGTAATTGATGGGCTCCGATACGCGTTTTTTCGAGACGATCAGCCGTCCGTCCGCGCCACATAGCCCGATGGCGTTGCAGCCAAACGCTTGCAACATGCTGACTATCTGCTTATTGATGCCACTATAAACCATCGTCACGACCTCCAGCGTCTGGCGATCGGTGACGCGCCGACCCTCGATCATGATCGTCTCGACACCAAGCGCCGCGGAGATCGACGTGGCCACCTTGCCGCCACCGTGGACAAGGATTTTATCCCCAGGGAGCGCCGCGAAATCCACCAGAAAATCGCGCAGTTTCGCCGAGTTATCAACAATGTTTCCGCCGATTTTAACAATTTTCAACATCTTATTTTTGCTGTTAATCAACAATTTACATCTCTTATCAACAATCGCCGTCAGGAGTTATCAACAGTTATTGACCGATTTTCGACACTTTTTTCAACAACCCTTGTCGCGGCCATTCCCGATATCTTTTTCAACACTTTCTCGACACTTTTTCAACATCTTTTCAACGCGTTTTTCAACAGAAGCGGCCACACACCTATATATAATAGGCCAATCGAGCCTTCGGCAGGCACAGAGCGCAGCCGCAAGCCACGCCACCATCACACTGATCCTCACGCGTTTAGCACCCGACGTATCGCCTCGACAGCCATCTCGGCCTCGTCGCGAGTCACGTTCAGCGCGGGCAAAAGTCGAATGACGCGCCCGCCGACCGCGGTGCCCACAAACACCTTTTCGTCGAACAGCAGACGCCGCGCGACCCCCTCGTGCCCGGGTTCAAGCTCGCAACCGATTATCAACCCACGACCGCGTACATCATTGATACCCTGAACTTTACGCAACTCAGTCATCATATATTCGCCGATCGTGAGGGCGTTCTGCATCAGCCCGTTGCGCTCGATGACGCGCGCCACCGCGGTCGCCGCAACGCACGCCAACTGGTTGCCACCGAAAGTGGTGCCCAACATCCCTTTTCGCGGCGCGATGTGCGGCGCGATGGCGAGCGCGCCCATCGGAAAACCGTTGCCGATGCCCTTCGCCATAGTGTATATATCTGCCTGAATGTCAGCCCAATCGGTCGCAAAATAGCGCCCCGTCCGGCCGCATCCGCACTGAATTTCGTCGGCAATGTACACCGCCCCATGCTCGTCGCACAGACGACGCACCGCGCGCAAAAACTCGCCCCCCTCGACCATGATCCCCGCCACGCCCTGGATAGCCTCGACGATCACCGCCGCCACCTCTCCGCGGGCCTGCAGAAACGCCTGTTCGAGCGCCGCCACATCGTTGAACGGTGTGAAAATCACGTTGTTACTCTCGTTGATCGGCGCGACGATGTTGGGGTTGTCGGTCGCGGCGACGGCCAGCGAAGTGCGTCCGTGGAACGCGCCGCCGACCGAGATCACACGCCGCCGTCCGGTGTGGAACGATGCGAGTTTCAGCGCGTTCTCGTTGGCCTCGGCGCCAGAGTTGCACAAAAAAAGCTGCCACTCGCGGCCGCCATCCGCCGCCATACCGCCCTCAGAACCCGCCTCGCTACCGCCAGCCGGCGCTTTGCCGGAACCGGCTTCCGCCATGCAACCGCCGTTCCGAGCGCCAGCCGAATCCAATCCCGACACCCTGCCAAGCGTCGCGGCAAGTTCGGCTTGTTGACTGATTACCACCGAATTAGAGTAGAACCCGAGCTGCGAAAGTTGCTCCGTGACGGCCTCCACATAGTCGGGATTGCCGTGGCCGATCGAGATGACCGCGTGACCGCCGTACATATCCAAATACTTCGTGCCGTGAGCGTCGAACACCCACGACCCGCGCCCCGTCACGATCGAAACATCGTGCACGGAGTAAACGTCAAACATCCTCATTATCAACTAATTATACGATTTATCACTACCCTCATTACGTTTCGCGCGTCGTCACCATACGTTTTCACACGCCACCCCGAAGTACGTTTTCGCACCCCATCAAAGACACTAAAACGCCGCCGCCTTAAGTCGCAACCCGGCACGCTCGTCTAAGCCCAGCATCAGATTCATATTCTGAACAGCCTGCCCGCTCGCCCCCTTAAGCAGGTTGTCTATGACGCTCGTTATCAGTAGCTTGTCGCCATGTTTCTCGACCTGCACCAGACACTTATTGGTATTTACCACCTGCTTGAGGTCCACCGCGCGATCCGAAACATGGGTAAACGCGGCGTCGCGATAGAACTCCGCATAGAGCTCAACAGCCTGAGCAGCAGAGAGATCGCTACGGGTGTAGATTGTCGCGAAAATCCCGCGCGTGAAGGCCCCGCGGCACGGCACGAACAAAATTTCGCCGCCAAACGAGGGCTGCAGCCCCACGATGCTCTCCCCGATTTCGAGCAGATGCTGGTGCCCGAACGCCTTGTAGGCCGACAGGTTGTTGGCCCGCCAACTGAAGTGCGTCGATGCGGTGGGCTTCTGCCCCGCGCCGGTCGAACCCGTTGTGGCTGAGACATGTACATCGTCCACGAGCAGCCCCGCCGCCGCCAACGGCAGCATGCCCAACTGCAGGCACGTCGCAAAACAGCCCGGATTCGCGATGCTGTCGGCGGCGCGAATACGCTCGCGATTCATCTCCGGCAGACCGTACACAAAACTCCGTGACCCCAAGGTGGAGGTCGCCGCAAGCCGAAAATCCTGACTAAGGTCCACTATCTTGACACCCGCTGCCACCGGATTGGCCTCCAGCCACTTACGCGCATCGCCATGTCCGGCACAGATCACAATCACATCGACATCGCCCGCCGCGGCCGACGATCCGTCTTCGCCCACTGCTTCGGCCGAAAAACGCATCGTCGTGTCGCCCAACAGGTCGGCGTGCACGTCCGACAGCAGCTTCCCTGCACTCGACGCGCTCTGCACAAACGCCAGCTCGACCTCCGGATGGTTGACCAGCAACCTCGCCGCCTCGCCGCCTGTGTACCCCGCCCCGCCGATTATCCCAACTTTTTTCATCTGATTACCCTGTTTAGAAGCCACAAATATACACAATTAAGGGCGGAATCGTTCGTTCCGCCCCTGAATTATTGCCCACAACGGCAATTATTACCTTCACAATAGCTCTTCTTCGCCCGTCAAAATTACTCGCCGTCGGCATCCCGACTGTTAACCCGATGCCAAATAACATTCTGCAACCCAAAGATGCGACCGAAACCCTCGACATCGGCGCTGCTCCAGTCGCTCATCACCTCGCCGTAGGCCCCAAAGGCCGACGACATGAGGTCATGCGGCGACTCAATCCCCACAACCACAAAGCGATAGGGATGCAGTTCGACGATCACGTCGCCCGACACCGTCCGCTGCGACGACTCCAGAAAAGCCTCCATATCCCTCATCACGGGGTCGAAATACTGCCCCTCGTGCAGCCAGTTGCCGTAAAACGCCGACAGTTGATCCTTCCAAAACAGCTGCCACTTGGCCAGCGTGTGCTTCTCCAACGTGTGGTGGGCCTTGATTATGATGAGCGGCGCGGCGGCCTCGAACCCCACCCTGCCCTTGATACCTATAATAGTGTCGCCCACGTGCATGTCGCGCCCGATGGCGTAAGGCGAGGCAAGAGCCGAGAGGGCCTGAATCGCCGACACCCCGTCATACCTAACCCCGTCCAACGCGACAAACTCGCCCTTCTCAAAGGTCAGCACAACCCTCCGCGGCTCCGTGGCTGTCAGCTGCGACGGATAGGCCGCCTCGGGCAGCGTTTCCGATGAGCTTAAAGTCTCCTTGCCGCCCACCGACGTGCCCCAAAGTCCCTGATTGATAGAGTACTCGGCCTTCTTGAAGTCGAAATCGACGCCGTGCCCCCTCAGATAGGCGATCTCCTCTTCGCGCGTCAGCCGCTTCTCGCGAATCAGCGCAATGATCTTGATCTCGGGCGCCAAAATCCCCCAAATCATGTCGAAACGCACCTGGTCGTTCCCCGCGCCGGTCGAGCCGTGGCACAGATAGTCCGCCCCGATTTCGCGAGCGTACTCCGCCACCGCCGTCGCCTGCGATATCCGCTCCGACGAGACCGAGATCGGGTACGTTCCGTTCTTCAGCACATTGCCGAACACCATGTAGCGAATCTGCTTCTCGTAGTACTCCCGCGTCACGTCCAACACGCGATACGAAGCCACCCCCAACGCGCGAGCGCGAGTCTCGATCTTCGCCAGCTCTTCGGGCGAGAACCCGCCCGTGTTTGCAAGTGCGGCGTGCACCTCCAACCCCATTTCGCGGTGCAGATATATCGCGCTGTACGACGTGTCGAGCCCTCCGCTGAATGCTAAAACTACTTTTTTCGCTCCCATGATCTTCTTATATTTTGGGTTTCACTTTACTGATATCTTCCATTATGTTGAACAGCTCGCTCGCCTTCATCGAGGCCTGCACATGGTCGACCTCGGGGTCGAACAGCATGGCGGTGCAGAGACAGTTCTTTCGCTCCTTCATTTCGAGGATCGGATAGTTGACGCAATTTTTGCACCCCTCCCAGAACGCGTCGTCGTCGGTCAGCTCGGCAAACGGCACGGGCCGGTAGCCCAACCGCGAGTTGATCTTCATCACGGCCAGCCCCGTGGTGAGGCCAAACAGCTTGGCCCCCGGAAAGAGCTTCAGCGACAGGAAGAACGCCTTGGTCTTGATCGCCTTGGCCAGCCCGATCATCCGAAACTTGGGGTTGATGATCAGCCCCGAGTTGGCCACATATCGACCGTGCCCCCACGTCTCGATATATGTAAATCCGGCCCACTCGCCGCTCTCGCGATGTATCGCGACCACGGCCTTGCCTTCTCTGAGCTTGCCCGCAACATACTCGGGACTGCGCTTTGCAATCCCCGTTCCGCGCGCTTTGGCGCTTTCGGCCATCTCCTGCACTATCGCTGCGGCATGGTCGGCGTGGTCGGCAGACCCGATCACGACATCGAAATTTTCGATCGTCATCTCTTCATTCATATAACTAACGAGGTACAAAAGTAGTAAAAAATTTTTCTATCTTTGTCGGATTATTACGTTTTAGAACATTATGAGCAAGTTTAAAGAATATAAGGGCCTCGATCTTGTGGGGCTTTCGGCCGAGGTGCTGGAGCGGTGGGATGCCGACCGCACATTCGAGCGCAGCCTTGAGGAGCGCGCGGGCAGTCCCGATTTCGTCTTCTACGAGGGTCCCCCCTCGGCGAACGGCCTGCCGGGCATCCACCACATGATGGCCCGCACGATCAAGGACATTTTCTGCCGCTACAAGACCCAGCAGGGTTTCCGCGTCAATCGCAAGGCGGGTTGGGACACCCACGGCCTGCCGGTCGAGTTGGGCGTCGAGAAGAAGTTGGGCATCACCAAGGACGACATCGGCACCAAAATATCCATCGAGGATTACAACCGCGCCTGCCGCGAGGCGGTGATGGAGTACACGGGAGTGTGGGAGCAGATGACGCGCCGCATGGGCTACTGGGTCGACATGTCCGACCCCTACATCACCTACGAGACCAAGTACATCGAGACGCTCTGGTGGATGCTGCGGCAGCTCTTCGACAAGGGACTCCTATATAAAGGGTACACCATTCAACCCTACTCGCCGGCTGCGGGCACGGGCCTCTCGAATCACGAGCTCAACCAACCTGGCTGCTACCGCGACGTCAAAGACACGACCATCACGGCGCAGTTCCGCGTCACCGGACGCGAAGACACATACCTGCTTGCCTGGACGACCACTCCGTGGACGCTCCCGTCGAACACCGCGCTGGCAGTCAACGAAAATATCGACTATGTGGAGGTTGCCTGCAAAAACCCATATTCGAATCTCGACGAGACTGTGATTCTTGCAGCCGCGCTGGTCGAAAAGTATTTCGCCAAAACCGAACACACCATAGTGAAGGAGTGCAAGGGGCGCGACCTCGTGGGCCTGCGCTACGAGCAGCTGCTGCCATGGGTAACGCCGGGCGGCAAGGCGTTCGAGGTGATCGCCGCCGACTACGTCACGACCGACGACGGTACAGGGATAGTACACATCGCTCCGACATTCGGGGCCGACGACGCGCGGGTTGCGCAGGCGGCGGGCATCGTGCCGTTGTTCATGGTCGACCGCGCGGGCAAGAACCAGCCGATGGTCGACCGCCGAGGCCAATTCTGGCCCCTCGACGAACTCGATCCC
This sequence comes from Alistipes sp., assembly GCA_031285405.1. GTDB lineage: Bacteria > Bacteroidota > Bacteroidia > Bacteroidales > Rikenellaceae > UBA940. Next base: position 63,836 of record JAITWH010000043.1, on the reverse strand, counting down.
GAGTGGGTCGCCGCGAACGTCAACACGCATGAGTACGAAAAGTGGGCGGGAAAATATGTGAAGCCCGACTACGATCCGGAACTCACACCCGAGAAAGAGCCGCTCGACGTCGAACTCGCCGTGAGCATGAAGGCCGAAAACAAGGCCTTCAAGATCGAGAAGTACACCCACAACTACCCCCACTGTTGGCGCACCGACAAACCGGTGCTCTACTACCCGCTCGACAGTTGGTTCATCCGAACCACCGCCGTCAAAGAGCGACTCATCGCCCTGAACGAAACGATAAAATGGCGCCCCGAGTCGACAGGCAGCGGCCGCTTCGGCAAGTGGCTCGAAGGGTTGGTGGACTGGAACCTGTCGCGCAGTCGCTTTTGGGGCACGCCGCTGCCGATCTGGGCGACCGACGACCACTCCGAACTGAAGTGCATCGGCTCGGTGGCGGAGCTCAAGGCCGAGATCGACCGCGCCGTGGAGGCTGGCATCATGACCGACAACCCGCTCCGGAACTTCCGCGAGGGCGACCTCTCGAAAGATAACTATGAACAGATAGACCTCCACCGCCCCTACGTCGACAACATAGTGCTCGTCTCGTCGGACGGCAAACGCCCCATGCACCGCGAGCCCGACCTGATCGACGTCTGGTTCGACAGCGGCGCCATGCCCTACGCCCAGGCGCACTATCCATTTGAGAGCGAAGACAATTTCAAAGGCAAGCTCTTCCCCGCCGACTTCATAGCCGAGGGTGTCGACCAAACGCGCGGTTGGTTCTTCACGCTGCACGCGTTGGGGACGATGCTGTTCGACAGCGTTGCTTTCAAAAACATCATCTCCAACGGCCTCGTCTTAGACAAAAACGGCAACAAGATGTCCAAACGCTTGGGCAACGCCGTCGACCCGTTCGAGATGATGGATCGCTACGGCGTCGACGCGGTGAGGTGGTACATGATCTCAAACTCGCAGCCGTGGGACAACCTCAAGTTCGACGCCGAGGGGGTCGACGAGGTGCGCCGCAAATTCTTCGGCACACTCTACAACACATACAGCTTCTTCGCCCTCTATGCCAACGTCGACAGCTTCCGCGGCGACGAGCCCGAGATTCCGGTGAGCCGGCGTCCCGAGATCGACCGCTGGATAATCTCGCTGCTCAACACATTGGTGACCGACGTCACGGCGCGATTGGAGGACTACGACCCCACCCCCGCGGCGAGGGCGATCTCCGATTTCGTGAACGAGAATCTGTCGAACTGGTACGTGCGCCTCAATCGCAAACGCTTCTGGGGCGGCGGTCTCACCGAAGACAAACTCGCTGCATACCAGACGCTCTACACCTGCCTCGAAACCGTGGCCGCACTCTCCGCCCCCTTCGCGCCCTTCTTCGCCGAGCGCCTGTGGGGCGATCTGAACTCTGTTTCGGGCCGACACACCGACGGCTCCGTGCATCTCGCGCAGTTCCCGAAGGCCGACGTGTCGCTGATAGACAGCGAATTGGAGGAGATGATGGACGTCGCGCAACGCATCTCGTCGATGGTGCTGGCCCTGCGCCGCAAGGTCAACATCAAGGTGCGCCAACCGCTCACCCGAGTCATCATTCCGGTGCTCGACGCCGCCACCGCCCGCCACATCGAGGCTGCGAAAAACCTCATCACGGGCGAGGTCAACGTCAAGGAGCTGGAGCTGATCACCGATACCACCGGCCTGATAACCAAACGTATAAGGCCCAACTTCAAGACGCTCGGCAAGAAGTTCGGCGCCCAGATGAAACAGATCGCCGCCTTGGTGGCCGAGTTCACCCAGGAGCAGATCGCGGAGATCGAACGCACCGGCGGCATCACCCTCGAAACGGGCGGACAGCAACTCGCCCTCACCCGCGACGACTTCGAGATCACGAGCGAGGATATGCCCGGCTGGCTCGTCGCCACCGAGGGTCCGCTGACCGTCGCACTCGACATCACCCTAACCCCCGAGTTGCAGAAAGAGGGCACGGCGAGAGAGTTGGTCAATCGAATCCAAAACCTGCGCAAGGATAGCGGCCTCGAAGTGACCGACAAAATCAGGGTCGCGATCCAGAACCTGCCCTTCACCGCCGAGAGCGTCGACGCGCAAAGGGAATACATTGCCACCCAGGTGCTTGCCACCGAGGTCACACTCAACGACGACCCGCAAGGCCGGTTCACGCAGACGTTCGACATCGACGAAAAAAATGTAATAATCGCTCTGGATTTGGCGAATTGAAAAGATTTGCTTAATTTTATATCCAGACACTAAAACGCTACGACTATGGCAGAACAGGAAAGAACACGCTATTCGGACAACGAACTGTCTGAGTTCAAGCAGATAATCCTCGACAAACTCGACAAGGCCAAGGCCGACTACGAGCTCCTGCGCTCGACCATCACCCACTCGGCCGACAACGACACCGAGGACACCTCCCCCACATTCAAAGTGCTGGAGGAGGGCGCCGCGACTCTATCAAAAGAGGAGTCGGGCCGCCTCGCCCAACGCCAACTCAAGTTCATCCAGCACCTCGAAGCCGCCCTCGTGCGCATCGAGAACAAGACCTACGGCATCTGCCGCGAGACGGGCCGGCTGATCCCCAAAGAGCGACTTCGCATCGTGCCCCACGCCACACTCTGCATCGAAGCCAAACAGTAGTCGGAACGCCGACAGCGATTTTTTTATGTCGAATAATTCGCTGTGGCCGCATGGCCGTTGGCACCATCGCCACTATCACTGCAGAAATGAGGTACTTCCTTGAACTTTCATACAACGGCACGGCATACTGCGGCTGGCAGCGTCAGCCCGACGCTCCGTCGGTGCAGCAGACCATTGAGGAGGCCCTCACCACGCTGTTGACCAAGAGAGGTAAAAGTGGCGAAAAAAGCGAAACGATCGAACTCACAGGAGCCGGCCGCACCGACACGGGAGTCCACGCGGCGCACTACGTCGCCCATTTCGACATCCCCGACACCCCGAACACCCCGAACACCTCGGGCATCTCGGGCATCTCGGACGCCCTGGGCACTTCGGACGCCCAACGCCTCATTGCCAACGAGGCCGATTTTCTCTACCACGCCAACTCGATCCTGCCGCCGGACATCGCCCTGCATCGCGTTCGCCGTGTGGCCGACGACGCCCACGCACGTTTCGACGCACGCGAGCGCGAGTATACCTATTATATAGTGCCGTTCAAGGATCCGTTTCGCAACGCCACGGCGTGGCAGTACACTGTGCCGTTAGACATCGCGGCGATGAACCGCGCGGCGGCCTGCCTGCTCACCACCACCGACTTCACCACCTTCGCCAAACTCGGCGGCGGCAACCACACCAACATCTGCCGAGTGACAGTCGCCAAGTGGGAATCCGTGTCGGATGGCACACTTACGTTCACGATCCGCGCCGACCGTTTCCTACGTAACATGGTGCGCGCGGTGGTCGGCACGCTGGTCGACGTCGGGCGCGGCAAGCTGACTCCCGAGCGGTTCGCGGAGATAGTCGCCGCGCGCGACCTGAGTCTGTCGAGCGGCGGCGCCCCAGCCCGCGGACTGTTTCTGACAGACATAAAATACTAAAGCGCGTGTTCGACACGCAACTAACTAACCCACAACACTATGACCAACAAAATCTCCGCCGGCAGCACCGCCGGCAACATCACCGCCGAGAGCATCGGACACGAATTCGAACGACGTTACGGCGCCGGCGCCTCGGTGTACACCGCCCCGGGCCGCGTCAACCTGATCGGCGAGCACACCGACTACAACATGGGCTTCGTGCTTCCGGCCGCGGTCGACAAGGGCATCATGGTCGCGATTCGCCCCGCCGCCGGCCCCCTTTCGCGCATCTACTCAGTCGATTACGACAGTGAAATCACTCTCGACCTGCACGGCGGCGAGAGCGGCAGCACGAAGAGCGGCAGCACGAAGAGCGGCGACGTACCTAACGATCAGTGGGCCAAGTACATCTACGGCGTGGCACAGGAGATGGCGACGCGCGGACGCAGTGTCGGCGCGGTCGACGCGGTTTTCGGCGGCAACGTGCCTCTCGGGGCGGGCATGTCGTCGTCGGCGGCGCTCGAAAGCGCGTTCGGATTCGCGTTCAACGAGATGTTCGGGCTCGGTTTCACGCTCGCCGAGCTGGCGGTGATCGGCCAGATGACGGAGCACAATTGGGTGGGCGTGCGGTGCGGCATCATGGACCAGTTTATCTCGCTGCACGGACGCGCGGGGCAGGTGCTGAAGTTGGATTGCCGGACGTTGGAGTTTGAGTATAAGCCGTTTAGCCCCGCCGAGCACGGATATCGGCTGGTGCTGGTCGACTCGATGGTGAAGCACAATCTGTCGGGCGGCGAGTACAACGAGCGGCGCGAACAGTGCGAGGAGGGGGTGCGAATCGTCGCCGCGCATCACCCTGAGGTTCAGAGTCTTCGCGATGTTTCGCCCGAGATGTTGGAGCGTTATCGGGGCGAGATGCCGGAGTTGGTTTACAGGCGTTGTCGGTATGTGGTCGAGGAGATCGCGCGATTGGTGGATGGGTGCGACGACCTCGACGCGGGGCGCTACGAGGAGTTCGGTGCGCGGATGTTCGAGACGCATCGTGGTCTGTCTCAGCTGTTTAACGTCAGTACGCCGGAGTTAGATTTCATCGTCGATCTGGCGCGCTCGACGGAGGGCGTTGCGGGCGCGCGACTGATGGGTGGCGGGTTTGGCGGCTGTGTGTTACATTTGATACGTTGCAGTGTGGCCGACGCTTATCTTGCTGATGTTCAGGCGAAATTTGGTGCGGAATTTGGTTTGGTTCCTCGAATCATCGAGGTCGTAATCTCCGACGGCGCCCGTAGATTGGTTTGAGTTTATAACTAAAGTTTTAGTTATAGTGCGGGCGAGCAGCACCAAAAAGTAAAAAAACAGGGGTACTCTCGAAAAAAGTGCATTTTTTCTGAGGGTACCCCTGTTTTTTAGGGGGTGTACTTCAAAAAAGTGATGTTTTTTCGGGAGCACCCTCTGTTTTTAGGGGGGGCCTCGAAAAAAAAATCGAAAATTCGCCACACGCGAAGCAAAACTGCAAGGTAGATCCCTCGTCGCTTCGCTCGCTCGGGATGATGTCGGAACCAACACTCAAACAAGGAAGATGAGCGTTTCTGCGCTGCGTAGCTATAAAACCGCCGACGACGTTCCGGCATTCCGGCCTGCCGTCAATCCATCTTCAAAACTGCGAGGAAAGCCTCCTGAGGAACCTCGACGTTGCCGACCTGACGCATGCGTTTTTTGCCCTTCTTCTGCTTGTCCAAAAGTTTGCGTTTTCGCGAAATGTCTCCTCCGTAACACTTTGCGGTCACATCTTTACGCACCGCCTTGACAGTCTCGCGGGCGATGATCTTGGCGCCGATGGCCGCCTGAATCGCCACGTCGAACTGCTGACGCGGGATGAGCTCCTTGAGTTTCTCGCACATTTTTCGACCGAAGTCGTAGGCGTGGTCGACGTAGATGAGCGACGAGAGGGCGTCGACCGGCTCGCTGTTGAGCAGAATGTCCAACTTGGCCAACTTCGACGGTTTGTAGCCGATCTGATGGTAGTCGAACGAGGCGTATCCGCGCGAGATGCTCTTGAGTTTGTCGTAGAAGTCGAAGACGATCTCGCTCAACGGCATCTCGAAGTTGATCTCGACGCGCTCCTGAGTCAAAAACGTTTGGTTGGTCATGATGCCGCGCTTGTCCATGCACAGTTTGATGACGTTGCCCAGATATTCGGTCTTGGTGATGATCTGCGCGAGGATGTAGGGCTCCTCGATCTCGGCCACGTGGCTCGGATCGGGCAGACCGCTGGGGTTGTGTACGTCTAAGACAGCGCCCTTGGTCGTCGTGATTCGGTACGACACGTTGGGCACGGTGGTGATGACGTCCATGTCGAACTCGCGGTAGAGGCGCTCCTGAATGATCTCCAAGTGCAGCAGTCCCAGGAATCCGCAGCGGAAGCCGAAGCCCAGCGCCAGCGAACTCTCGGGCTCGAAGGTCAACGAGGCGTCGTTCAACTTGAGCTTTTCGAGCGACGCGCGCAGGTCTTCGTACTCGTCGGTCTCGACGGGATAGACCCCCGCGAAGACCATCGGTTTGACATCCTCGAAGCCGGCGATCGCCTCGGTTGCGGGTCTTGCCACATGAGTGATGGTGTCGCCCACCTTGACGTCGACCGAATTTTTGATCCCCGAGATTATGTAGCCCACGTCGCCGGCGCGCATCTCCTCCTTGGGCGACAGTTTGAGCTTGAGCACCCCGATCTCGTCGGCGTCGTACTCGCTGCGGGTGTTGAAAAACTTGACCCGCTCGCCCTTGCGCAGCGTGCCGTTCATGATGCGGAAGTAGGCGATGATGCCGCGGAACGAGTTGAATACCGAGTCGAAGATCAACGCCTGCAACGGGGCGCTGTCGTCGCCCTTGGGTGCGGGAACGCGTTCGACGATCGCCTCCAACAGGTCGCGGATGCCGATGCCCGTCTTGGCCGACACTTCGAGTATCTCCTCGCGCTCGCAGCCGAGGAGGTCTACTATCTGGTCCTTCACCTCGTCGACCATCGCCGCCTCCATGTCGATCTTGTTGAGCACGGGGATCACTTCGAGGTCGTGGCCGAGGGCGAGGTAGAGATTCGAGATGGTCTGGGCCTGAATGCCCTGAGTGGCGTCGACCACCAACAGCGCACCCTCGCACGAGGCGATGGCTCGCGACACCTCGTAGGAGAAGTCGACGTGGCCCGGGGTGTCGATCAGATTGAGAACGTGCTTTTGACCGGCTGCCGAAATGTAGTCCATCTGTATTGCGTGGCTCTTGATGGTGATGCCTTTTTCGCGTTCGAGGTCCATGTTGTCCAACACCTGGGCCTGTTGTTCGCGCTCGGTGATGGTCTTTGTCTCCTCCAGCAGGCGGTCGGCGAGAGTGCTCTTGCCGTGGTCGATGTGGGCGATGATGCAGAAATTGCGTATGTTTTTCATCCGGATTCTTTCGTATTTGCGGCAAAGTTAGCTAATTTCGCCGATTATTTGAACCGTAACGCCGGCCACGGATTTACTTTATAGGGAAAAAAGCATGAACATCTTATCGAAATACGCCTCGTTGGTGAAATTTTCGCACACGGTTTTCGCGATGCCGTTTGCGTTGACGGGCTATGTGTATGCGCTTCGATCGACCGGAGCGGCGTTCGAGTGGCTGCTGCTTGTCGAGGTGGTGGCGTGCATGGTGTTGGCGCGCAACGCCGCGATGGGGTTCAACCGCTGGGCCGACCGGCACATCGACGCGGCCAATCCGCGCACCGCCTCGCGCGAGATTCCGGCGGGGGTTGTGTCGGCTCGTGCGGCGTTGTGGTTTGTGGTTCTCAACGCGGCTCTATTTATAGGTGTGGCGGCGGCGATCAATCGACTGACTCTGGCGCTCTCGCCCGTCGCGCTGATGGTGATTTTGGGTTACAGCTACACTAAACGTTTCACCGCCTGGTCGCACGTGGTGTTGGGGATGGGGCTTGCCATCGCTCCGGTGGGGGCATACATCGCTGTGACTGGGACGGTCGCATTGGCGCCTATCGTGCTTGCGGCGCTGGTGATGACTTGGGTCGCGGGGTTCGACATAATCTACGCGCGGCAGGACGCCGAGCACGATCGCGCGCATGGGTTGCACTCTGTGCCGGCGCGATTTAAGGGTCGGGGTGCCTCCGTGATCAGTGTGCTGCTGCACCTTGTGACGGTCTACGCGGTGGTGATTTTCGGGCTCTACACCTCGCGGGGGGGGCTTTATTGGGTGGGCGCGGGCGTGTTCGTCGCGCTGCTGGTGCTGCAACACTCGTCGCGGCGGCTGGCCTTCGACTGGGTCAATGGCGCCGCATCGTTTGCCTTTGCGGCGGGGGCTATCGCGGATCTGATCGCCTGATGCTCGCTTGAACTTCGCCCGCCGGCGGGCGTCTAAAAAAATTCCAATCTGTAATCGTAGTTGTCGCGCATCGCCTCGAAGCGGTCGGGTGCGGACTTCAGCGCGGCGCTCTCGGCGGCGATGTCGAAGTGTGAGGGCATCTCGGCGCACATTTCGTCCCAGGTGATGTCGCGTGCCTCGCTGCGTGGCGCACCCTCGGGGTACCAGTGGTCGAGTCCTGCGGCGGCGGGCAACGGCAGGTCGAACTCGCGCGCCAACGCATTGACAACCATCGCGGTGCCGGTCGCCTTGCCCTGAAGTGAGTAGCCGGCGATGTGGGGCGTGCCTAAGAGCGAGCTGTTCAGCACCTCGCGGTCGATGTGGGGTTCGGCGTTCCACGTGTCGGCGATGTAGTCGCGAATGGAGCCACGCAGCGAACCTGGCTCGATGATGGCGCCGCGCGACGAGTTGAAGATCACGGCGCCAGGGCGGGTGGAGGTGACGAACTCGCGGTCGACCAGATGGCGCGTCGCGTCGGGGCCGATGGTGGTGAGGGGAGTGTGGAAGGTGAGCACGTCGCTGTGCTCGACGATCTCGCTCAGCGGATGGAAGCCGTCGACGGCGGTCAGCCCCTCGGCGCGTTCGCGCGGGGGGTCGCTGCACATCACGCGGAAGCCCCACTTCGCGGCGTAACGAGCCACCAGCGAGCCGACGTTGCCAACCCCGACGACGCCCAAAGTGGTCTCGGAGGGTTTCAGGCCCCGATTGCCGGCCAACCATGCCAGCGCCGCCGACACCCATTGGAGCACGCCGCGTCTGTTGCATCCCGCCGCCGTGACCACACGGATGCCGCGCGAGGTGCACCACTCCATGTCGATATGGTCGAAACCGATCGTCGCCGTGCCGATGAAGCGCACCGTGGAGCCTTCCAACAGCGCGGCGTCGCAGCGGGTGCGGGTGCGGGTCAGGATTGCGTCGGCGTCGAGCACGTCGCTCGCGCCGATCGAGTCGCCGCGCAGGTAGACCACCTCGGCCCACGGTTCGAACACTCCGCTCAAAAACGGGATATCTCGGTCAACAACGATCTTCATGGCTATTTTTTTTACGGGTTACGGGATTTTTGGTCTATTTTGTGTCTACTTTGGTCGCGTTTATATTTATTGGTCGCACCAAAGATATAAATAATTTCTTAATAATGATATCCGCGCGGGCGAAAAGTCGGGCGGTTCAGTGGCGATCGGGTCAAAAAAACTCCCCCGGAGCAACGCTGCTGCGGGGGAGGACCAACTTTAATGTATTGATTATGAAAAAAAAGAATCCTCTACCCGGGTCGTCGCAACTGAAGTAAAGATTCGAATACCAAACGCCCGATAGGCGTCAGATATTGCGCAAACTTACGAAAAAGATTTTGTTAATAAAAATTTTTTATCAATTTTTTTACCTTTTTTTCACATCGCCACATTCGCTCGTGACGAACGCTGTGTGGCGAAGAGAGGGCGGGAGTTGCGTATGCGCCCACTTTTCCGTACCTTTGGCTTTATTCTTTTTTTCAGAAAGCGACGAGAGTATGAATTCAGAAAACATTTCAGTCTTTGACCCCGACGGGGTCGGAGTTCGCAACGGCAACTATTTCGGGATGCCATTTTCGGCCGACGAGGCGGCGTTGGTGCTCGTGTCGGTGCCGTGGGACGTCACGTCGTCGTATGGCGGAGGGGCCGCCGACGCGCCCGAGGCTATTATAGAGGAGTCGTCGCAGCTCGATTTCCACGACCCGTGGGCCGCCGGCGAGTGGCGCAAGGGCATCGCCACGCTGCCCGTTGACGGCGAGGTGCGCGAACGAAGCGTGCGGCTCAGGCGCGAGGCCGTGAAGGTGATCGAGGCGTTGGAGGCGGGCGGCGACGCGGGCGCCTTCACAAGCGAAATCAACGAGATCAACGCCGCGTCGGCCGAGCTGAACCGGCGGGTGGAGGCGGTGTGCGGCGAGTGGCTCGGGCGTGGCAAGGTTGTTGGACTCGTGGGCGGCGACCACAGCGCGCCGCAGGGGCTCATAGCGGCCGTCGCGCGGTACCACGGGTCGATCGGAATACTGCACTTAGACGCGCACTGCGACCTGAGGGAGGCCTACGAGGGGTTCGAGGGGTCGCACGCGTCGGTGATGTTCAACGTGTTGCGCGACGTGGCCGGCGTCTCGCGATTGGTGCAGGTCGGGGTGCGCGACTTCAGCGAGTCCGAGCTACGATTCGCACAACAGCACCATCGGGTTGTGCAGTTCACCGGCGCCGAACTCGCCGAGGGGCGCTTCGGGGGCGAGAGCTGGGACTCGCAGTGCGGGCGAATTGTCGCCGAGTTGCCCGAGCGGGTGTACGTCAGTTTCGACATCGACTTCCTCTCGCCAGACCTCTGTCCGGGCACCGGAACGCCCGTCCCAGGGGGTGCGTCGTTCGACGAGGCGGCGTGGCTGCTACGGCGCGTGGTCGACTCGGGGCGGCGCATCGTGGGGTTCGATCTTTGCGAGGTCGCCCCATCCGACGGGAGCTCTTGGGATGCTAACGTGGGGGCGCGGATGCTTTTTAAGCTTTGTGGGCAGGCGCTTCGTTAATTGAAAATTGAAAATTGAAAATGGGCTAACGCGACGCAGGGCTTCACCCAAAAATTTGCGCTGCGTAGCCGCATTTTCAATTTTCAACTTTCCACTTTCAATTTTTTTTAATACCTTTAACTTCGCTTCGCTCGTTTTAGATAGGCTGCGCCTCAGAAATGCTCAAATAAATTTGGCATTTCGTTCGGCTTGCACTATCTTTGCCGGGATTTTGTGACAGCTCGTAATCATCTGAGGAAAAATTTTGGAACTAAATAATAACTAATTGGAAATGAAAAAATTAATGATCGTGGCTGCGGCCGCGTGTGCCGCTTTCGCTTCGTGCGGCGAATCTAAAAGCATCAAAAGCTTCAACACCATCGACTCGCTGTCGTACGCCATCGGCGTTGACTTCGCGACGAATTCGGGCGTGCGTGGAATTGAAGACAGCACACTCAACGGCAGCCTGTTGGCCGCCGCGTTCCGCGACGTTTTCGACGAAAAGACGCAGATGACACCCGAGGATGCCACGGCGTTTATCAACGAGTGGTTCACCGTGCGCGTGCCGGCCAAGGCGAAAGCCGAAAGCCAAGCGTGGCTCGACGAGGTGAAAGCCGACAACTCGAACGTGCAGACCACCGCCAGCGGGCTGATGTATGAGATCGTGAACGCCGGCGACGTCAACGTCAAGGCCACCAACGACGCCGATCAGGTGGTTGTCAACTACAAAGGTACGCTCAAGGACGGCACCGTGTTCGACAGCCGCGACAGCATCTCGTTTGCACTGAACCGCGTCATCGCGGCGTGGACCGAGGGCATGAAGCTCGTCGGCAAGGGCGGCGAGGTCACCCTGTGGGTACCCTCCGAACTCGGTTACGGCGCACAGCAGTCGGGCCCCATCCCCGCAAACTCGGCGCTCAAGTTCGAGATCAAGCTGCTGGACGTCGTTCCTGCAACTGCCGAGTAAGGTTTTTTCAGAAGGCTCCTTAAGGAGCGTTCCGGTTGGAATTTTTCGGGCCGTCTTGTTAAAAGGCGGCCTTTTTTGTATCTTTGCACGTAAATTAATCCGAAAAAATATCATCATGGAATTTGAAGGAGTCGTGTTCCGGAAACTGCCCGAAATGTCGGGCACAAGCGCAAAGGGCGCGTGGAAAAAACAGGACGTGGTGTTTGAACTGCCGAGCGAATTCAGCCGAAAAATATGCGTCACCTTCTTCGGCGATCGCGCCGAGGATGCCGCCGCCCTCTCAGAAGGCGAAACCGTAAATGTCTCTGTCAATGTCGAATCGCGAGAGTACAACGGCAAATGGTATACCGATGTCAAAGCCTGGAAAATCGTGAGGGGCGGAGGTTCGGGGGCAGGGGCTGGCTCTGGCGGCGGGTCGGGTTCGGGGGCTTATGGGGCCTCGGGTTCGGGCTATGGTGGGGGTTCGGGTTCCGGATCGGGCTATGGTAGCAGTGGATCTGGTTCTGGCAGCAGTTCCGGCAGCGGCGGACGCTTCGAGGGCGCGCCGTTCAACGAAAGCACCGCGCCGGCATCTCCCGCCGACGACGTCGACGACCTGCCGTTCTAAAACCTCCGCGCACATGGAAATCCGTATCGAGGCGATCACGCGCGAGGATCACGGGGGGCTCGTCGCGCTTTTTCGCGAGTTCGCCGAGTTCGAGAAAATGCCGCACAAGATGGTCAACTCCGTCGAGAGAATGGCGCATGAGGCCGATTTTCTTAAAGGTTTTGTGGCCCGAGCTGGCGGGGAGAGCGTCGGTGAACGCAGCGGTGGCGGGAGCAGCGGCGAACAGGGCGGCGGTGAAAAGGGCGGCGGTGGCGAGAAAAGCAGCGAGAAAAGTTGTGAAAAAAGTGGCGGCGGCGAGATTTTGGGCTATGCGACCTGCTTCTTCGCCTACTACTCGTGGACGGGTAAGTCGCTGTATATGGACGACTTATACGTGCGACCCGAGTGGCGCGGGCATGGAATCGGCACGAAACTAATTCGCGCGGCGATCGACTTTGCGCGCGAAAACGGGTGCCACAAAATGCGTTGGCAGGTCTCGGAATGGAACGCGCCCGCCATCGGATTCTACACCCACCTCGGCGCGCAAATAGATGATACTGAGCGCAATTGCGATCTCACAATAGACGCGTGACGCCTCCAGAACTACAATTCCACGACCTCGCAACCACCACGTGATGCTCTCAAACTAAAGCTTTTAAGGTTCGTGCCGGACGACGCATGACGCCTCCTGAGTTACAGTTTTGCGACCCCGCATAAAAACTTCAGCCGTCAATGACGGCGCAACGAACGCTTTCACCATCCGCAAGGTCGCTGGATTGAACACTCGCCGCCCCAAAGCTCCCGCAACAAGATTCGGGCCTCGCCATTCGCATCACCCGTGCCATTCGTAACGTTTTTTCGCCATCCATCCCATCCGTGACATATGTAACGCTTTAACAATCCTTGCCATCTGTGCCATCCGTAACGCTTTTACCATCCGCACCGTAACCGATATGAGTACTCGCCGCTTCCGCAGTTCCGCGGTAGGCGTCGCCATTCCACCCACAACTAACACATTGATTATAGCACTGTTACAGCAAGCACAAAGGCATTATTCAGGCTGATATTCCGAAAAAGTTTTGTCCTTATAGAAGACCACAATTCGCTCGATGAACGCCGAACGGGCAAACCCACCCGACTGATACACAGCATTTTGCAATACACGCTGATCTGCCCTTCCCTCCGCAGAATTCGAGTGCGGCAAAACTTGAGACGGATTTTGTTGCGACGAAGTTCGCGACGCCGATTGCGACGAAACTCGTTGCGGAGAGTTGTGTTGCGACGAATTTTGCGCAAAAGCCTGCTGCAAATTTTGCGACGAAGCCCGTTGCGACATATCTTGCATAGACCTCTGCGGCGATGTTTGCGGCGAACTTTGCGGTGGATTCTGCAATGAGGTTTGCTGCTGAAAATCAAGCATTTGCCCCTCATACGGCATCTGCCCAACCGTCGTCCGATCACCAAATCCGGCAGAATGCCCCCCCTCGGAAGCCGGCCCCGATTGGTCACGCCCACCAGCAGAATAGCCATGCGCATCCGCCCCTGCCCCCGACCCCGCAAACTGACCATTAGCATGCGTCACACCACCCGCAAACTGACCACCGGAGGGAATTAAGTCATTATTGTCGGGGCCGAAAAGCCCATTCTCGCCCCCTCTGCCGCCCATTCGCTCCATCGCCTCCGCCGTTGAGGTCGTTAAATGACTGCCGCCCGACCCGACCACACCGCCCGAATTACTACCGGCCAACACATTCTGCCCGCCAATCGCCGAAGTTCCCTGACCGGTTGACGCTGAGGCGTTTTGCCCGCTCTTGTTTTTGATCTCGTCGCGGTACATCGGCCCCTTGTCGAGCAGCAGCCAGTCGGGGTTGATCTGCGGAAAACGCTGCAGCAGTTTCTGCAAAAAGTCGTAACTCGGCTTGTTGCGGCCGCTCATGATGTGCGAAATTCCCGACGCCTGAATGCCGAGTATCTCGGCCAGCCGCGTGGAATTTACCCCTTCGTGCTTCATTAGGCGTCTCAGTTTTTCCTCCATTTTCCCGATTTTTTTACAAATATAAACAATTATTTTTGTAAAGCAAAATTGATGGTTACAAATGTAATCATTAGGGTTGTTGATGTGATATTACAAATGTAACTCATCGCCATAAAGTAATTTATACACATTATCACATATATACTATTAGTTCATATAAATCCATGCTATTGACTGATATTTAGTACATTACATTATGTGAATAACGTGGTGAATATGCCAATAATGGCGTTTTCACAGCAGCAACAAGTAAATCAATTAACCCAATACATTACATAAGCTATGTAATTGTATGATTTACAGCATAATCACACAAATTGGATAACGTGGGATAAGCTCAGCATATTGCACGCTTGTTTTATAGTAATGAGGCTTACTTGTTTTACAAAAGTAATGTTAACTTCATCTTGATTGATTTACATTTGTCAACAGAATCACACAAAACTCCATGTGGCAAATGTAACCTGCTGTTTACTTTTGTAACTTATGCCGTTTTTTACGGATGTAACGATCAAGTACCTTAGAAATCTCCGTCCGAAAGGACAAAAGCCGCCCAATTATGTTAAATAGAGCCGATCCAAACATCTACGCCATTTACTATCAGCGACTTGACTGCATCACACGCACAATGAACAAAAAAATCAAAAATTACACATAAAAAAGCCGACAGACACGCCGGCTTCACAACAAACAAAAACTCCACAGCCTCCCATCGGAAGCCATGCCCAGATCAATATGTCTCAACTAAATCGAAAATCGATTCACCACTACCCACCCACACGCCCCCTTTCCGCGACCACCCAAAAGGCTGATCACGGAAAAAAGTCTGAAATAAAATCTAAAACAAAAATCGCAGCAAAGAAAAAGCTAAAGTAGCAAAAGTAAAAAAGCCCCCAAAGCCCAAAAACCCTCAAAAAGCCAACCGCCCAACCAAAGCCTCAAACTCTGAGGGAGACAAGCTAAGTCGCGGCCGGCGAAAATCGACATCGCTCTCGCTGTCGATCGGGATCAGGTGGATATGCACATGCGGAACTTCGAGCCCAAGAACCACGACCGCCACACGCGCACACCCCGTCACCTCGCGAATGCGGCCAGCAACCCGTTTCGCAAACACCATCATCGCGCTGAGCGTCTCGTCGTCGAGGTCAAAAATGTAGTCCGCCTCGCCGTCGGGCGCAAATTTCGGAACCACCAGCGTGTGTCCGGCCGCAAGCGGCGCGATGTCCAGAAACGCAAAAAATCGCTCATCCTCAGCCACTTTATAGCTCGGAATCGCCCCCTGAATAATTTTCGTAAAGATCGTTGCCATAGCTCTATGCTTTGAATAATTTGATTTATGTCGCACCTCCTCCGATTGGTTTACGAGGCTGCAACACGATTAATGCTTCAAATTGTAATGCAAGGCAATTAAGATTGCTCATTGGTCATTTACAGAGATCGAATCCAACTTGAAAGCATTGGAATTCGTCTGCATTTGAAAGACTTGAATCTTCGGATTACATTCACGGGCAACGCTTATTATCTTCAACTTATAGTCATTGTCAATATTCACTCCTAAATATAATGAAGTAAAACAATCTCCGTCAATTTTAGGTCGCCAATAATCACCATCAACTCGACTATTTATCACTGGTATCGGTACGAACATCCTAACCTCTTCCTCGTGAGCCCAATCAATGGCTTTTTGTTTGACAATCTAGCGGAATGAATCATCCTGATTCGTCATATAATCCAATCTATTAAAGGATTCCGAGTAAATCACATCAAATGGACGAAAGAAATTCTGAGCATCAGGGTAATTGCGTTTGAGGCAGGAAAGAACCTTGTCCATATCCAAGCCTAAGCAAATTCCTTTATGCTGGTTATAGTAACTCCACATAAGCAGGGATTCGTAAGTTCGTGACAAACTACAAATCATAGTGTTTTGGCGGAGATTTTCAAATCCTCCGATTTGCGGATACCCATGTTGTTTCTCATAAGCTTCGTAGCTGGTAAAATCCAACAATTCAGAAGAGCAATCAAAAGGATCGTTAAGTTTTGTCGCTCGGGTAAATTGCAGATTACTATACTTCAGCATACAATTCCCGCTATCCTTATCGAAGTCGTCAGGATTGAAACCCAGATACTTGTATAGGATTCCCATCTGATTTAAGTTTTTGCTCTTTCGAGCGGTTAATATTAGTTTTTCAAAATTCGTGATTCGCAAAGATACTCCTTTCGCCGCACGCGCACCCTCAAAACCGCCTCCTTTTCAGCCGCTCCGCCTGAACTATTCACCAGACCCCGCTACCGTGCGATTCAACAGCACATCAAGCCAAGTCTGCCACTCTTCTGCCGAAACGTTCGCGTCCGGCACATCGAAGCTCCAACTGCCGGGACGGAAAATCTCTTCGAGTCTGTTTCTTGCGAGGGCGGACATCGAAATACTTTCATAGACTGTTTCCGACCAGCCTGCCCTTTCCTCTTTTATCCTTATTCCTAAAAAACGTTTGATTCGTACACCGTCACCGTGAATCGTCCGTTCCACATAAACGATGTGATCGTTCGACAGATTCCTTATCAGTTGCGGGGTGTAGCGGGTGTCTATCAGATGTTCGGGTTGTCGGAGCGTGTCGCCCTGTGCGGCGTGCTCAAGAAAAGCGGTAATCTCTTTCTCCATAAGGTCATACGTCTTTTTCAATCTCGCCTTCGCTGCATCTTTTTGGGTGTAATCCTTGCAATAGAACAATCCGTTTTCAAGCGGATACACATCGAGTATCACAGACTCTTCATTGCTGAAAACCGTAGAAATCCTCGCGACATTGTTCACCCAAATCACCCCGATTGTTTCATAACCCGTCTGCCGAGCGGAGGTTTCGTCCAGCCTAAACGTATTTATAAAGCTATGATGATACCCACTCGGAATATAGGCACGAGCCTGCTCGCGGACAAATATCGCCCCGACATTCTCCTTGGAGAATTGCTCCGTTTTTCCGATGTAAATACCGGAAACGGTAACGGCTTCTTGTGACCGAACAACGGAAATGCTCAAAGTGAAGATTATTATTAACGCAATGACTTTCCTAAACGCCATACATCATAGGTATATTTCTCACCATTGCCTGTGCCGACGCCACCAAAAACTCATCGTCAAACTGCTTTTCTTCAGCTAATTCCAAAAACTTGACAAAGTAATTGTATGCCGTGTCATATTTGGGTTTCTTTGGATGACTCAATAAACAATGCCCCATATAGTAGTTCCATAAAGGGTCATTATCGCAACGCTCCTTATCGGAAACTGAAAGATCGACAAGGGCAACCATTGCGTCGATAATGTTGTTTACATGGACATACGCTTTAACGAGGACAATGTTCAGCTCATAGTCCCGTTCGTTTTCGGGAATGTTTTTAATCTCATCTATAATTCCACGAACCTTTTCTCGACTTAGTTCCAACGACTTGGAAATCTCTTCCGGCGTGCTTCCGGTGAAACCCTGTGCCTCTGTCAGCCTGCTTTGAAAATCATTTGATGTTTGGTTACTCATTTTTTGTTGTTTTTATGTTATTACTCTTCGTTCAGTGTATCGTCTCACTCCATCGTGTTAGCAACAAAACTCCTGTTTTGTGCAAGCAAAATGCTTGCTTTTAACTTTGAGTCTGTTTATTAATCCCCCGTCGGCAGGCGCCGTCAATACCGCGCGATATATTTCGGAGTAAGAATTTCGGCCTCGATGACGGCGCGCCGGAGATCGAAATCGCCGCCCAGGAGCTCCTGCAGTGAGGTCTGCACCTCGCCATCCACACCATCCGTGTCATCCGTAACACCTGCGCCATCTGCACCGCCGACCGACAAAACACCCGCCGACGACGAAAAATCCGCCGCCTTGGACGACGACGCAGCCATTGCCGAATTGGTGGCACGCCCGGCACTCGAAAACCGCCCCACAGGGCGCATCTCCCCACCCTCGTATCGTCCTGAGGCACGCATTTCGCCCCCCTCATACCGCTGTTCCGCATCAAAATCCTCGGCGCTGCGATAGTACTCCGCCTCGTCGTATCCATCCTCAAGCGACTGATAATCAAGCGAAGTAGCCTCGGGTTGCGACGCCAACACCGGCCGAGAAACCGGCTGCGAAACCGACTCCGGCCGAGCCGTAGCCACGGGCCGAGCCACCGGCCAAGACCTAACCACCGGCTTATTGGCAACGGTAGGCGACGGCTGCTCGGTAAGCTGACGCGAAAGCTCCTCCAACATCTGCGAAAAAGAGCCCCCTAAAGCTCCTCCCGCCGACCTACCCTGCCCCGTACCACCACCCGCAGCACTCGCACCACCATCAACCACCTGACCATCAGCACGATCCACCCCACTTCGAGAATCAACACCTCCCCGCCGAGCCGCCGCAGCCGCCGCAGCCCGAGCAGCATCAGCCGCCCGCCGAGCCGCCTCCTCCTGCCTCTTTTTAGCCTTGGAGGCGTTAGAGACCAAGCTCCCAACGATAATCGCGGCCCAAAACAGCCAAACCCAGATATCTTCCATAACGCCTAACTATTAATTCGTTGAGCCTTATCGACCCCTTTAATCTTCTTGATTTTCCCAATCACGGCGTTCAGGTCGTCGGTGCTCGTGACATACAGACTCACCTCGCCCTCGAAGATTCCGTCGTGGCTCTGTATGCGAAGTTCGCGGATGTTGATGTTGAGCTCACCGGTGATAACTCCCACAAGGTCAAGCAATATCCCCACCCTGTCGATCCCCTGCAACGAAATGATCGACAGATACGACATCGCTTTGTGGCTCGACCACCTGATGCCCGTCTCGATATTTTCGCCATGCTGCGAGGCCAGTCTGGTCAACTCGCTGCAACTCGTCTTGTGCACCACAATTTTGCCCGACGCCGGCTCGCGATACCCCGTCACATCGTCGCCCGGAATGGGAATGCAGCACTCGGCAATCTCAAACCGCCGCCCCTCCTCCTCGTTCCACTCCCTGCCGCCGACCACCATCCCGTCGTCGCGATCGCTCCGATTGCCCTGAAACAACGTCCAGAACTTCAGGTATTTGCTCGCCGAGTTCTGCCGCAGCACATCCTGCAACCCATCCAGCAACACCGTCCCCGCCCCCACTTTGCCGTAGAACTCATCCTTAGTGGAGCTGTGATACGCAGGCAGCAACTTGCGAAAAACCCTCGCCCCGGGCACAATGCCCAACTCCGCCATGCGAGCCTCGAACAGCTCCTTCCCCCGCTCCGTACTCTGCTGCCTGTTTCGACGCAGATAGTTCTTGATATGCTGCTTGGCCTTAGTCGTGACCACATGGTCGAGCCACTCGACGACGGGCGCGGCACTCTTAGAAGTCAGCACCTCGATCTGGTCACCGCTCTTGAGCTCGGTGTATATCGACTCGATCTTGTGATTGATCTTAGCCCCGATGGCCGTGACCCCCAACTTGCTGTGAATCTCAAACGCAAAGTCCAGCACCGTCGCCCCCTTGAGCAGCTGCCGACTCTCCCCTTTCGGCGTAAACACCACAATCTCACCGGTGTACAACGACCGCTGAAAGTTGTCCAAAAAATCCACTGCATTCTCCGTCGGGCTCGACAACGCGTCGCGAATCCGCCCCAGCCAGTTGTCGAACTTCTCGTCGGGCAGCAGCTCCTCGTCCTCCGTCAGATAGTTGTGTTTCCAATGGGCGGCGACCCCCTGCTCGGCCACCTGGTTCATCCTCTCCGAGCGTATCTGCACCTCGACCCACAACCCGTCGGGACTCATCACCGTCGTGTGCAGCGCCTCATATCCGTTCGCCTTGGGGTAGGTTATCCAGTCGCGCAACCTGTCGGGCCGCGAGGGGTAGATGTCAGTCACCAACTCATAGATGTACCAGCACTGCGTCTTCTCCGATATCACGGGCGACGGCCGAAAGATGATCCGCACCGCAAACAGGTCGTATATCTCCTCAAACGGCACCTGCTTCGACTGCATCTTCCGCCACACCGAGTATACGCTCTTCACCCTGCCCGAAATTTCGAAGTCGACCCCGTTCTCGCGCAACCGTGCGATTATCGGCTCGTCGAACTTGTCGATCAGCTCTGCCCGACGCCTTTTGGTCGCTTCTAACTTTGCCTCGATCTCGTTGTACTGCTCCGGAAAACGATACTTGAGCGACAGATCCTCCAACTCGCTCTTGATAGCGTAGAGCCCCAGACGATAGGCCAGCGGAGCAAACAGATAGATGGTTTCACTCGTAATTTTAACCTGCTTCTCGCGCGGCATCGCCCCCAGAGTGCGCATGTTGTGCAACCGGTCGGCAATTTTGATGAGAATCACACGAACATCGTCCAACAGCGTCAGCAGCATCTTCCGAAACGACTCGGCCTGCTCCGAGGTCTCGGCGTTGAACACCCCCGAGATTTTGGTAAGCCCATCCACCATCGAGGCGATCTTGGGAGTAAACATCTGCGAGATATCCTCCACGGTGAGGTCCGTATCCTCCACCACGTCGTGCAGCAGCGACGCCACCACCGACTTCACCCCCAGTCCGATCTCCTCGACGCATATCCGCGCCACGGCAATGGGATGAGTGATGTAGGGTTCGCCCGATCGCCGCCTCACCCCCTTGTGCGCCTCTTTGGCGACATTGAACGCGCGCACGATAATCGCCCGATCGTCGTCGCTGTGGCAGATGGCCTTGCTCTCGCACACGGCCACCAGCTCGGCAAACCGCTCGGCGATCAGCCTTTCGTCCTCTTCAGTATACTCCATATAGATGGCTTTGTATGCTTCACCTCCGCCGTGCCTGAAATTTTATCGCTACCTGCATCGGAAGCTTTATCATCGCTTGCATCGACAGAAACCCCCGTCGCGAGAGCCAAATTTTCGGCATAACCCTTGTCGCCGTCGAGACCGAACGCGCCGAAAATCTCGCGCTTGACAGCCGCATTGCACGGATTGCGCAGATCCATTTCGCGCCTAAAAAAATTCTTCCGCGACCAGTACGGCTCGTTCGACCCCGCCGCGATACACGCCTCCAACTCGTCGGTATCGAGACCGAAACCTATACTCTCGTTTCTGTACGGATTCTCCTCGTCGTAACCCCGTTCCGGATTGCGTCGCACAAGATATTTGCAGAACTTATCCAAGGTCGACTCTCGATAGATCAGCCCATACTGCAAATAGATAATGTCGGCCGTCTCGCGCGATAGTCCGCGACTGTAAGAGATCAGCAAATCGTCGCCGTAGTCTTCAATCGTAACGTCCCGATGACCGATAACGCGATTCTCCCCATAGTAAAAATGGTTATCCATCACCGCCTGTGCGGGCATAGCGGCACACGCGGCCAACTCATCCAAATCGACATCGAGAGTGTCTGCAATTTTATGGTACACCTTGACGATCAGCGGCTTACCCATCAGACGATCCAAGCCGTAATTCCCTTCGGCCTTGAACTCCTCCGTCTTTCGCCGGCGAGCCACGTCGATCAATATCCGCCCAAAGCCCCACCGCCGCCTGCCGATGCGAATGGCAAAAAAATCCCCCTCCGCAAATTTGCAGTGCTGCCGTTTTGCCTCCCGAAACGCATCAATCTCGCGCAAATCCTCTTCGGAGCTGTCGGCCATCCAGCCGTCGAGCCACGCCTGCAAATCGTCAATGGTCGTACTCTCACCAAGTTCCTCACTATAAAACGTGGTCTGCGTCGTGTAGCTCGCAATCGTGACATACTCCCCGAATCTGAAATATACCCCGAACTGGCCGAACGACTGCGTTCCCGTGAAGTTCAACTTCTTGGGCTTACCTTTCGCCGTTTTCGGCAACAGTATCGTGCGATTCTCCGCCGTCTTTTCGTTCAGCTCGCATTCATAATATCCATCCTCGTCGACAATTATCTGCTTGCGAATCACATCGCCGTCAAACCACAACCACATCTCGCCCAACTGCACGAGCTCCCAATGCGCCTCCACCGGAGCAAGCCCCAGATAGCGACGCTGTTCGTTCGTCAGCTCAAACTTCAATCCGTCCATCTCTACTCCTCCGCCGCCTCGGCCCTCTTACCAGCCTTCTTAGCGCCTGTGCCGGCACCCTGAGCCTCGGCCTTCATAGCCTCTTTAAGCTTCGCCTCGACCTCGGCCTGAAGCGCGGCATCGGAGGTCAGCAGCTCTTTCGTGGCATCGCGCCCCTGCCCCAACTTCCGATCGCCGAACGAGTACCACGACCCGCTCTTCTTAATCACATCGTTATCCACAGCCAGGTCCAAAATCTCACCCACCCGCGAGATACCCGCGCCATACATTATGTCGAACTCCGCCCGCCGGAACGGAGGCGCCACCTTGTTCTTCACCACCTTCACCTTAGTCAGGTTGCCCAACACGTCGTCGCCATCCTTAATCGCGGTAGACTTGCGAATATCAATGCGCACCGAGGCGTAGAACTTCAGCGCGTTCCCACCGGTCGTGGTCTCGGGATTGCCATACGCCACCCCGATCTTCTCGCGAAGTTGGTTGATAAACACACACACCGTCTTGGTCTTAGCGATGCTCGAAGTGAGCTTTCTCAGCGCCTGCGACATGAGTCTGGCCTGCAGCCCCACCTTCGCCTCGCCCATGTCGCCCTCGATCTCGGCCTTGGGGGTGAGCGCCGCCACCGAGTCGATCACCACAATGTCGATCGCCCCCGAACGAATCAGACTGTCGGCAATCTCCAACGCCTGTTCGCCGCTGTCGGGCTGCGAGATGAGCAGGTTCTCGATGTCGATCCCCAGCTTGCTCGCGTAAAAGCTGTCGAACGCATGCTCGGCGTCGATAAACGCGGCGATGCCCCCCAACTTCTGCGCCTCGGCGATAGCGTGCAGCGCGAGGGTCGTCTTACCGCTCGACTCGGGGCCGTAAATCTCGATCACCCTGCCTTTCGGATATCCGCCCACTCCCAGCGCGATGTCGAGTGTGAGCGACCCCGAAGGGATCACTGCCACCTCTTCGACGTGCGTGCCGTCCATTTTCATTATCGAGCCTTTGCCGAAATCCTTCTCGATCTTCTGCATCACCGCGCTGAGTACCTTCAGCTTATCGGGGTTCACCTGGTTTGCCATGTTCGTAAATTAAATTGTTTTGGGTTATGGGATTATTTTAAGTATATTTATCTCGTAAAGATACAAAAAAATTCTTTAAAATAAAAAAATCCCCTCTTCGGAGGGGATTTTTTCAATCCAAACTTGTATCTATTTCCGCGTAGCTAAAATCCGCCGTCGCCGTTGCGACCTGCGTAGCCAATTCTTAATTCTTAATTTTTAATTCTTAATTCACTTACCAAGCACTCGCTTCTCAATCTCCTCAATCTGAAGCTTAAACCCTCGATCGGTCTCCATAAGATTGGCCACCTGCTTACAAGAGTGCAACACCGTGGCATGGTTCTTACCCCCGATGGCCGCCCCGATGGCGGTAAGAGGAGCCTTGGTATGCTTCTTCGAGAGAAACATAGCCACCTGCCGCGCCTGAGCAATCTCACGCGTACGCCTCTGCGAGTTGAAGGCATCGGCACTCACCCCCATCACCTCGCACACCACCTGCTTGATGTGGTCGATGGATATCTCCCTCCGATGCACCTGCACATACACCTTGAGTATCTCGCGAGCAAGCGACACCGTAACCTTCCGCCCCAGGAACTGCGCGTTGGCCACCAACGAAGCCAGCGCCCCCTCGATCTCGCGAATGTTCGCACGAATGTTCTCGGCCAAAAACAGCACCACCTCCTCGGGAATATCCACATTCAACCGCCGCGTCTTGCTGCGAATAATTTTGACCTTGGTCTCGTAGTCGGGAGTCTGCAGCTCGGCCGACAGCCCCCACTTGAATCGCGTCAGCAACCGCTGCTCGATATCCTTGAGCTCCACCGGCGGCTTGTCCGAGGTGAGTATCAGCTGCTTACCCGCCAACTGCAGGTGGTTGAATATGTTGAAGAACGCGTTCTGTGTCGAAGGCTTCCCCGAGAGCTCCTGAATATCGTCGATAATAAGCACATCCACCATCTGGTAGAAGTGTATAAAGTCGTTCACCTCTTTATTAAGGATGGCGGTCGTGTACTGCGCCTGAAACTTGTGCATCGACACATACAGCACCTGCAAATTGGGGAACCGCCGCTTGACCTCCAACCCCACCGCCTGCGCGACATGTGTCTTGCCCAATCCCGATCCGCCGAAGATATACAACGGATTGAAAGGAGTAGTCCCGGGCGAGAGAGCCACCGAAATACCTGTCGAGCGCACCAACCTGTTGCAGTCCCCCTCGATAAAGCTCTCGATCGTGTAGGCGGGGTTCAGCTGCGAGTCGATAACAATGCGCCTGATGCCCGGAATTACGAAAGGATTCTTTATATTTGCGGTGTTAGTTTGCTCTGTGAAATTTGTGATCGCGGTGATGTCGGCGTCGGCCGGCACGGGCATCGTCGGCCCCTCGGCTTTGGGCACGGCGTAGCGCAATCGAGTCTCGGCCCCGAAGCATTTTTGGATGAGCGGGCGCAGCAGCGGGATGTAGTTTTTTTCGATGTGCGCCACGTAACTCTCGTTGGGAACGCGCAGCTTGAGCGTCACCCCGTCGAAGTCCAAAAGCACGATAGGTTTAAACCATCGTGCAAATTCGTCTTCGGAGGTGTGCTCGCGTATGCCGGCAAGGCAATCCTGCCATACGGCGCTGTATTTCTGAGAGTTAGGAAACATTCCTGATTGGGGTTTCTAAGGTGACAACAAAGGTGAGGACAATTTTGTGAAAAAAAAACACCACACCCTATTGCAAATGACCTCTTTATTTATATAGCTCTTCGGCCGTTTTCGGGGCCGCGGGTATTAACAGTTTGATAGTGAGAATTCACACTTTTTTCGTACATTTGCACATAAATAAATTCACCGATTCACACCCAAGACTATAACTTAAACTTATACCGATCATGACTAACGATCTGGACACGGTCGCCCGCGCGAGGGCGCAAAGATGGCTCGACGGAGAGTTCGACGAGTCGACAAAACGACAGGTCAGGCAGATGCTCGACAGCGACCCCGCCGAGCTGCGCGAGAGCTTCTACCGCGACCTCGAATTCGGCACGGGCGGGCTGCGCGGAATCATGGGCGCGGGCACCAACCGCATGAATATCTACACGGTGGGCATGGCCACGCAGGGCCTCTCCAACTACCTTATAAAGTGCTTCGCCGGCCAAGAGATAAAAGTCGCCGTAAGCCACGACTCGCGCCATGGCAGCCGAGAGTTCGCCGAACGTGTTGCCGACATCTTCGCCTCCAACGGCTTCAAAGTATTCCTTTTCGACGACCTGAGGCCCACACCCGAACTCAGCTTCGCCATCCGCGAATTGGGCTGCCACAGCGGAGTGATGGTCACCGCGTCGCACAACCCCAGCGAGTACAACGGCTACAAGGCCTACTGGAGCGACGGGTCGCAGGTGACCTCGCCCCACGACACCAACATCATCGCCGAGGTTGGGCAGATCACCGACATCTCGCAGATCCGCACGGGCGCCAACCCCGACAACATCACCCCTCTCGACCGCGCCTTCGACGAGATATACCTTAATAAGGTACACTCGCTCGCCCTCGCCCCCGAGGCCGTGTCGCGTTTCCACGACATGAAGATCGTCTACACCCCGCTGCACGGCGCGGGGGTACGTCTGGTGCCCGAGTCGCTGCGTCGCTTCGGCTTCACCAACGTCACGATGGTCCCCGAGCAGAGCATCCTCGACGGCGACTTCCCGACTGTGGTGTCGCCCAACCCCGAGGAGCGCGCCACGATGAAGATGGCGATCGACCTGGCCGAGGAGATAGGGGCGGAGCTTGTGTTGGCCACCGACCCCGACGCCGACCGCCTCGCGATAGCGGTGCGCGACGAGCGCGACGAGTTCGTGCTGTTGAACGGCAACCAGACCTGCGCGCTGCTCACTTCGTACATGCTCTCCGGCTGGGCCGAGAGGGGAAAAATCACGGGCCGCGAGTTCGTCGTCAAGACCATAGTGACCTCCGAGATGATCCCCGCCGTGGCGCAACACTTCGGCGCGCGCTGCTACGACTGCCTCACGGGCTTCAAGTACATCGCCAAGGTTGTGCGCGACCTCGAAGGCGCCGAGCAATATATAGGAGGCGGCGAGGAGAGCTTCGGCTTCATGGCGGGCGACTTCGTGAGGGACAAGGATGGCGTGAGCGCCTGTTCGCTGGCCGCCGAGGCCGCCGCGTGGGCCCGCTCGAAAGGGATGACGCTCTACGGCTGGCTCAAGTCGATGTACGTGCAGTACGGATTCTACAAAGAGGGCTTGGTCTCCGTCACCCGAAAAGGGATCGAGGGTGTCGCCGAGATCGCCGCCATGATGGCCGCCTATCGGGAGACGCCACCCGCCACCATCGGAGGCTCGCCTGTGGTCACGGTGCGCGACTTCCTGTCGTTGGAGGAGATCGACACTGCCAGCGGCACCCGAACACCAATGCGGCAGGAGCGCTCCGACGTGTTGCAGTTCCTCACCGCCGACGGCACAAAGGTGTCGGTGCGCCCCTCGGGCACCGAACCCAAGATCAAGTTCTACTTCGGCGTGCGCGCGCCGCTCCCATCTGTCGACGATTTCGACGCTGTGCAGACCGCGCTCGACGCCCGAATCGAATCCATTAAAACCGAGATGCAGTTATGAAAAATGTCTTCACTTCGGCGGCAATCGCCGTCACGACAGCCTGCCTTGTGAGCAGCTGCGGCACCTCCGTTCCGGCCGACTACACCGGAGTCCCGTTCGAGGATGCCCGCTACACCGACGGCGCCCAACGCATCCCGGGCCGCGTTCACTGCGCTCTCTACGACACTGGCGGCGAGGGCATATCCTACCACGACACCTCGCCCGCGAACCACGGCAGCGGCGAGCTCAACCCGCTGGACGGTAGCTATCTGCACGCCTTCCGCGTCGACGAGGCGGTCGACACGAGCTACACCAAGTCGGCCGACGACATCGACAACTCGCCCTACAACTTCGTCACCCCGCCCATGGAGCAGCTCTACATCGGCTGGACCGAGCCCGGCGAGTGGACGCGCTACACGGTGCGGGTCGAGCGCGCCGGCACCTACGCCGTGAGCCTGCTCTACACCTCCAACCGCGGCGGCACGGTGACGCTTGAGGTCTTGGGCGAGGGCTCCGGCGCGAGCGAGTCCGGCAGCGCGACTTCAAGCGGCAGCGCGACTTCAAGCGGCAGCGAGATCGGTATCGCAAACGCGATCGAGGGCACCATAACCTCGACCTATCGCGACGACGACCCCGTGGGAATGCGCCAATGGCACCACTGGAACATAGCCCCGCTGGGCGAGATCACCCTGCGGAAGGGTCTCCAAGTCCTAACCCTCCGAACCACAGGAGAGGGCCAAATGAACTACGCCTGGCTCGACTTCGAAGCCGCCGGAACGCCGGCAGCGGCGGCAACGGCCGCAGTGAATTAGGCTACGCACAACAAGTTCCTTAATTTTTTCTACTTTTACCCCGTAACCCTTTAATAAAAAAACAATGGCAGCAGCATCGACATTCAAGATCAAAAAAGCGGTGAACGACATCGAGGAGCTCGCCGAGCTTCTCCGAAAGCATCTCGACCCCAAGTTCAAAATCTCCGTCACCAAGGCGGGCAGCGGCTTGAAGCAGTTCGTCACCGGCACGACCGGCGACACGCTCAACATCAACAAGAACGCCTACCACGGCGTGATCCTCACCCTGAGCGACCCCATGGCCGAGCTCGACTATCAGGTCATCGGCGCCTGGATGTGCGTGCCCAACCCCGTGCTGAAACAGTTTGTCGGCCACGACGGCGTGCTCGACAAACTCATCTGCAACCTGATCTTCAGCAACGGCAAAGACCTCTACGACTCGGTGCAGGAGACGATCATCGCACAACTCGACGGCAAGCGCGTCGACGTCGGCATGATCAGCCACGCCAAAGCCGCCCTCAAAGGCAAAACCCTGTGGGACGACGAGAGCACCGAAAAAAAGGCGTAACCAACCCCTCCAACCCCCAAAACAAAAAGGCCTCCCAAATTAGGGAAGCCTTTTTTATTACGCGTTAGCCAATTTTCAACTTTCAATTTTCAACTTTCAATTTCTTATACTCCGTCATAAGCCGCCGAACCGTCCCCGCCACCGAGACTTCAACATTCTCAGCAACCGGCCCATAGTACTCCCGAAGAAAGCTATCCGCCCCCGACCAAACCGTCTCGATAATCCCCCGAAGATGCGCGGCGGTGGCGGCGGTGGTCTGCTTGCGGAAGGCAATCATGTCGTTCATCTGCTTAACCGCCAACTCGGGCTTGCGCCAGGGACAGGTCGCCACATCCAACCCCTTCATGGCAAAGTAGACCGCCGACAGGTCGGCCCGCTCGTAGTGCCAGTCGCACACAAACACATCCTTCGCGATCATGTCGACAGCCCGCGCGGTGTTGTTCATGCTCGCCTCCCACGCCCCGAGGCCGGTAGTGGTGCCGTCCAACAGACGGTCGCCCCAGATCATAAGCCGCTTTCCGGTGAGCGCCAAGTGGTTGCGCAACCTGTTAACCTCGCCCGCGAAGAGCTCGGCGGGGTCGTGCCCGGCGCACCGCGGACACTTGTCGTCGGCAATGTAGAACACCTCGTCCATTCCGGCGTGAAACATGTCGGTCTCAAACACCTCGGTGATCTCGTCCACCAGCGCATTCACCACCCGCGGCATGTCGGGGTGCAACGGGCAGTAACTCTTGCAGTAGAGCCCGTCGGCGTTTGGCCACTGCGTGTAGTTTTTTGTGTCGACGTGCGGCGTCTCGTCAAACTCGGGATACTCCCTCAGCAGCGCGTAGGTGGTCTCGGCCCACGACTGATGGCCCAACAGATTGATCTGCGGCGCGATCTTGATGCCGTTTCGGCGGCACACCTCCACCAACCGCTTCACGTCGGCCCGCGTCAACGGATTCGGATCGCTCAACTCGGGGTGGCTCTGATAGTCGTAGTTCCAATCGACTCGCAGAATCAGCAGGTTGAAGTGCGCGGGCGCCAACTCCTCCTCGATGAACTTCACAAACAGATCCATCCCTCCCTTCGAAGGCGCCGCAATGGCCAATCCGCGCACCGGCAAAACCTCATCCAAAGCCGACGGCGAGTTGGAAGTTTGCGCCGAAGCCCCAAAACAAAAAGCCACCAAAGCAGCCAAAGTAAACAAAAGTCGTTTCATTTTCATAGAGTTAATAGTTTTTTATCGCAATTAATTACAAAATATCAGGCATCGACAGCCTGCCTGACAAGGCTCATTATGTATTCGAGGTTTCTGTCGTCGGAAATTTTCACCTCGTAATCGCCATTCATCCAATGCCCCACGCCGGAAACATCCCGCATAATGCCCTTCGGGTCATCGAGTCTCCCAATTTTCATATTGATGGCCGCTTTTAGCCCGGATCGCTGAATCTCGATGTCACAAATGTTCCGCTGCCCCTTTTTAAACGCGACGTACCACTTCTGGGGCTTGATCTCCACATCGTCGACCAATGCCATGATCGCCGCCCGATAACGCTCGTACAGCGCGACCACCTCGTCCGATTTACCTGCCAGCAACCGCTCCTCCGTATAGACCTCTATCTCTTCGGTAACACTCTTATATTCTTTGCTTTTCTGCGTTATGGGCTTGACACTCACCGCCGACTTGCTCTTCTTAATGGGCACCACCAACAGGTGATCCTCATAGCGTTTCACCTCGTACAGCTCAATGGCGATATCCTTGAAATTGGTCGCCTCAATCTGATTCTCAGTGAAATCCGACGCCACGAACGCCACCCTGCTCTGCGACCAGTCGACCTTATCGCGCGTCAGCTGATTTTTCGGATTCTGCTCGTTGTACTCCAACACAAAATCGGCCTTGTTCTGAAGCATCAGGCTCAGATATGTCATCCCCTGATCCACCACACTGCTGTTGCGTTCGCGCTTGTATTCGACTATCACAAAGGCGTTTGACTCCGTGTCGTAGGCCAACGTGTCGATGCGTTTGTTCTTTATCGAGAACTCCGATTTGACCATCATCAGACCCATGATCTGCGTCAGATTTTGCTCAAAAATCCGCTGAAGCTCCCGCTCGATCTTGAAAGGCTTCTCCCTGGCCGGTTCGAGTTTGCCGTTGTGGTTTTTGTAAAGGATCATTCTCTGTGTTGTGTTTAGGGCAAATATACAAATAATTTTTCTATTTCACCCGAATCAAATTGATCCCATCGCGAAGAGGAATGATCACATTTTCGACCCGAGGATCGGCCGCCACCATCCGGTTAAACTCCACAATACCAGCCGTATGAGCATCCATTTTCACCCCCCGTCGATCCGCTTCCGCCGCTGCCGCAACCTCCCTCGCAGCACTCGCCGCAGCCGCAGCCGCAACCTCCCCCGCAGCAGCCCTCCCCGAGCCCGCACCACCCGAAAGACCATCACCCGCCCCAACACCTGCTCCCCCCGCAAAACCGCCAGCCCCTTCGACCACCTTCCCATACCACAACACATGGTCCGTCAAGATAATACCCCCCGACCGAACCATCCGCACTCCCCCACTCCAATCCGCCGAAGTCCCACCTTCGCCCACCGCCGAAAGCCCCTCGATAGCCGCCCCCGCCACCCCCCTCTCACCCGCCGAAACACCCCCCATAAGCATCCGATAATAGTCCGGATACTCCCGCTTGTCGCCATCAATAAAAACCATATCAAACCCCTCGAAACCGCCCTCAAAGCCACTTTCACCCCTCAAAAAACCGCCAGAAACACCCGCCGAAAGCCTCTCCGAAAGTCCCCCCGAAAGCTCCGAAAAAAGCGCCGGAACAACCTCCAAAGCCGACCCGATATGCAACCGAATTTTGGCCCCATGAGGGCTGCGATCAAAGAACGACCGCGCCAAATCCTCCAGCTCGTCGTCGACTTCAACCGTGTGAATTTCAGCACCTTCGCCCAACCCGGCGGCAATCGACAGCGCCGAATAACCTGTAAAAGTGCCGATCTCCAGCACCCGCCGCGGCCGCACGATCTCCGTTATGAGCCTCAAAAACGCCCCCTGATGGCGCCCAGACACCATTTTCGGCTGCACAACGCGCAGATTCGTCGCCCGTTCCAGCTCGTCCAGCAACGCCCGTTCCGCCGCCGTCCCCGCCGCCGAATGCTCCTCCATGTATCTCGCCAATCCATCCATATCTACCTGTAAATCAGCGAAGAAAGCGACTCAAAAACGTCACGCGCGACCTCCACAATCTGCTCGGCCGAAATCTCATTAACCTTGCGCGCAACGGTCTGCGGCGAGTCTATCTCATTGTAAACCAGGTAACTTTTGGCCGCGCCCAGCATATACCCCTCGCTCGCGTCCATCGAAATGGCAAACTGGCCGACGAACTGCTTCTTGGCCATCGACAGCTGCCGCGGCGACAGCGGCGACTCCATAACTCGCTGAAGTTCAACGTCAATCAGCTCCCTGCACCGGTCGATTTTGTCCCTCTCGCAGCTAAAACCAATGGTCACAAAACCGGTGTCCGAAAACGGCACATACGACGCTTCAATGCTGTAAGTCAACCCGTTACGCTCCCGCAGCACGGTGTTCAGTCGCGAATTCGCCGCCGGCCCGCCCAGCAGGTTCACCAACAGCGCCAACGGCAGCCGCCGATCGTCCGAAAGGCTGTACGCCCGATTACCCAACGCACAGTGTGACTGATGGTTACCGCTCTTCGAAACCACCTTTTCAAACGGCACATAGTCCGGCGGCACCACCCGCGAAAACCCCCGCCGCACGAGCCCCGAAGCTGCCCCCGAAGCCTCTCCAAACCACCGCTCACAAACCGCCCGAAAGACCTTCTCCGAGACATTCCCGACAGCCGCAAACACCATCTGGTCAGGAGTATAGGTGCGCTCGACGAACCCCCGCAGCGCAGCCCGATCGAACCGCGCAACCGACCGCGCCGTACCCGCGATGCTGCGCCCAAGCGGCGACCCCGCAAACATCAGCGCGTCGAACCCGTCATAAAGCATCTCTTGGGGAATATCGCGATAGCTATTAATCTCATCCACAATCACTTGCTGCTCGCGTTCGATCTCCCGTTCCGGAAAAGTCGAGCGAAACACCATGTCGGCGATCAGCTCGGCCGCCTTGCCGAAATCGCCCTTCAGCGTGGTGGCGTGAATCGTCGTATCCTCCTTGGTAGTGAACGCGTTAAGCTCGCCGCCGAGGTTTTCGAGCCGGCTGCTGATGTGAAACGCGCGCCGCCTCTCGGTGCCCTTAAACAGCGCGTGCTCGACAAAGTGCGCAATCCCGTGCTCGGCCGGAAGTTCGTCCCTCGACCCCGCGTTAATCATTAACGCACAATGAGTTACATCCGACCGCACCCGCTTATGAATGCACCGCACACCATTCGGCAAAGTAAAAGTAAAAAATTCCATCGTCTCGCTATTTTTTCGCCCCTTTCCCGCTTTTCGCCCCCTTCGAACGGTTCGCATTGTTCTCATTTTCAGCACTTTTCACCATCTTGGCACGCGTTTTCCGACCTGCCACCTGAGACTCCGCACTCGCCACAACCCCATCCGCACCCGCCGAAACCGAAACTTCCGCAGTCCCCCCACCCCGCTCAAAACCAGCCAAATACCGCCCCGTATAGCTCTCAGAGCAAGCCTCAAGCGCAGCCGGAGTTCCCGAAAACAGCACGCGCCCCCCATCAGCCCCTCCCTCGGGCCCAAGGTCGATAACATGGTCGGCACAGCGAATCACATCGGGGTTGTGCTCAATAATCACCACCGTGTGTCCCTTGACTATCAGCGCGTTAAGCGACGTCAGCAGCTTATTGATGTCATGAAAATGCAACCCCGTCGTCGGCTCGTCAAAGATAAACATCATGCGCCCGTCGGAGCTATCTTTAAGCAGGAATGAGGCAAGCTTAACTCGCTGACTCTCACCGCCGGAGAGGGTCGACGACGACTGCCCCAGCCTCACATATCCGAGCCCCACGCCCTGCAACGCCCCCAACCGTTCGACGATCCTCCGCGCTGTCGCCGACTTGTCCTCACCGAAGAACTCAATCGCCTCATCCACAGTCATTTCCAGCACCTCGAATATATTCCGATCGCGATACCGCACCTCCAGCACCTCGTCCTTGAACCGCCGCCCGCCGCACGCCTCGCACACCAGTTCGACGTCGGCCATAAACTGCATCTCGACATGTATAACTCCCTCACCCTGACACTCTTCGCACCGTCCGCCGGCCGTGTTGAACGAGAAAAACGCCGCCGGCATCGCATTGTGTTTCGCATAAGGCTGATCGGCGAAAAGCTTCCGAATTTCGTCATAAGCCTTGATGTAAGTCACTGGGTTAGAACGCGATGA
Organism: Alistipes sp.; assembly: GCA_031285405.1. Lineage (GTDB taxonomy): Bacteria > Bacteroidota > Bacteroidia > Bacteroidales > Rikenellaceae > UBA940. Next base: position 30,445 of record JAITWH010000043.1, on the reverse strand, counting down.
ACGCCCAATCGGGTTCTGGTCAATCATCTCGACGCCGGTCAGCAGCCTCACGTCGCCCTCCAGCGACGAAAAACTGCCCGGCTTCAGCCCCGTTTCGTCGAGCCGCCGTTTGAGCGCCGGATACAACACGCCCCTCACCAAGGTCGATTTTCCGCTACCGCTAACGCCTGTCACACAGGTCATTACGCCCAACGGAAACTTCACATCGACCCCCTTCAGATTATTTTCGCGCACCCCTTTCAGCTCCACAAAATTGCGCCAACCGCGAGGTTCGTCCGGAGGCACAATCCGCCGCCGCCCCGTCAAATAATCGGCCGTCAGACTGTCTGTAGCCGTCATAAGCCCCTCAAAATCACCACTATAAACAATCTCGCCGCCAAGATACCCCGCCCGCGGCCCGATGTCGATAATCTGATCGGCGGCGCGCATCGTCTCCTCGTCGTGCTCGACCACGATGACGGTGTTACCCAGGTCACGCAACTGCTTCAACACACCGATAAGTCGCTCAGTATCACGCGGATGCAACCCGATACTCGGCTCGTCGAGAATATACAGCGACCCCACCAGATTGCTCCCCAGCGACGACGACAGGTTGATCCGCTGACTCTCGCCACCCGAAAGAGTCGACGACAGCCGATCGAGTGTCAGATAGCCAAGTCCCACATCTGCAAGGTATTGCAACCGATTAACGATCTCCGTCAACACCCGACCCCCCGCCTCCCGATCATGCTCGTCCAACCCCGAAACCGCTCCCAAATCACCCTCCGAAACCGCCCCCAAAACGCCCTCCGAAGCCCCTACAAGCCCCCCAAAGAACCCCCGCAACTCATCCACGGTCATGCGAACAAGCTCCCCGATGGAGCGTCCGCCGACCTTAACCCAAAACGCCTCGCGCCGCAGCCGTCCGCCGCCACACTCGGGGCACACGGTTTTGCCGGTGTAGCGCGACAGCATCACCCGATACTGAATCTTATATCGCTCACTCTCAAGGTATTCGAAGAACCGATCGAGCCCTTTGAAGTGTTCGTTGCCCGTCCACAGCAGCCGCCGTTGCTCCTCCGTGAGGTCGTAAAACGGCGCGTGGATCGGAAAATCGAACCGCCACGCGTTGGCGATCAGCTGCTTCCTCCACCACCCCATCGTCTCGCCCCGCCACGCCACAATCGCCTCATCATAAACGCTTTTGCTCTTGTCGGGCACCACCAGATCCTCGTCGATTCCGGTCACTTTTCCGTACCCCTCGCACACGGGGCACGCGCCGATCGGGTTGTTGAAACTAAAAAGGTGCTCCGTCGGCTGCTCAAACACAATCCCGTCCATCTCCATTCTCGACGAAAATTCCCTGATTTCGCGAGCGTCATCCTCCCCCGACACTACCTTGCAAACTCCTGAGCCATAGTCGAATGCGCGAGCAACCGAGTCGCCGGCCCGAGTCAAAAACTCGTCCCACACCCCGCCCGTCGCACCTCCGCCGGCCGCAATGTCGCCACCTCCGGCACCATCTTTTTTCGCGTAGCCATAATCGCCGTGGGCGTTCCCACCGGCGACTTTGAAGCGGTCGATCACGATGTCGATTTCGGGGATCGCAACGTCGCCGTCCAATGTCGGCAACAGCTCCTCAATCAGCTGAGTCTCACCGCGATACCACACTCTCTGCACCCCCTCGCCCATCAGCAGCGTGAGGCGTTCGATGAGCCCCTGCCCGCGCTCCAAAAGCAGCGGCGCGGTGACGATAACTCGCTCACCCTCAGGCATCGACGCGATGTACTCCACCACGTCGTCGACCCCGAAGCTGCGCACCTCGCGTCCCGACACGGGCGAAAATGTGTGTCCGATCCGCGCGAAAAGCAGCTTCAAATAGTCGTAAATCTCTGTGGATGTGCCAACTGTGGAACGCGGGTTTCGAGTGTTAACTCGCTGTTCTATAGCGATTGCTGGGGCGATTCCGGTGATAAAATCGACGTCGGGCTTGTCGATCCGGCCGAGGAATTGCCTGGCGTAGGCCGATAAACTCTCGACGTAGCGGCGTTGGCCCTCGGCGAAAATGGTGTCGAATGCGAGGGTGGATTTGCCCGAGCCGCTCAGGCCGGTGATCACAACTAATTGATTGTGAGGAATATCGACCTCGATGTTGCGCAGGTTGTGAACCCGCGCGCCTTTAATATGGATTGAATTTTGTGCCAAAATTTTTGGTGAGTTTTTCGCAATAACGGCATTTTAGGGCTATATTTCCGTCGTTTTCGGCTACCACATCGAAGGCGGTTTCGACGGTTTCGTGGTTCGTAACACATTGAGGATTAGCGCATTTAACGAATCCTTCGATGCTGCGCGGAACCTCCACGGTGCGCTTCTCGACGACCTCGAAATTGCGGATCGTGTTGACCCGCGCCTCGGGGGCGAAAAGGGCGATTCGGTCGATCTCCCAGGGTGACGGATGGCGGTCGTTGATCTTGATTATCGCCTTGGTACCCAGACGTTTACTTTCGAGATTGGTGCCGATCGTCATGCGGTGTTCGGTGTCGCGATCGAGCCCCATGATGGAGATGATTTTGAACAACGCGGCGGGCGGAATGTGGTCGATAACCGTGCCGTTTTCGATCATCCGAACCTCCATGATTTTGTCCTGTCCCATAACTGAATTTTTGTTTTTTGCGAACTGAATTCTCTCAAATGTAACACTTTTAAAAAGCCGAGTGTTACCGATGTAACGCTTTTTTGGGGCCGAGTGTTACCGATGTAACGCTCAAAAACCGGCGAGTGTTACCGATGTCACACTTTTTTCTGTCGCGATTTTTTGCTATATTTCTGATTATCTCTGACTTCTCTAAACATTATTTCTTTACATTCAGCAGGTAGCAGATTATCGCCATGCGCGCGTAGACTCCGTTTTCGACCTGCTTGAAGTAGTAGGCGTGGGGGCTGTCGTCGACGTCGGTCGCGATCTCGCCCACCCTTGGCAGCGGGTGCAGAATTTTCATCGACCCGCGCGCTCCGGCGAGCATCGAGGCGCGCAGCACGTAGGTGTTTTTGACCCGCTCGTACTCCATCGGGTCGTTGAAGCGCTCCTTTTGGATGCGCGTCATGTATAGTATGTCGATGTCGGCGATGTTGTCGGCGAGTTCGCTCGACTCGGTGTAGCGCAATCCCTTGCGGTCGAGCAGGTTGCGGTACTCGGCGGGCATCCGCAGTTCGGGCGGCGAGACGAAGACGAACTCGGTGTCGAAGTGGCTCAACGCCTCCAGGAGCGAGTGGACAGTGCGGCCGTACTTGAGGTCGCCCACCATCATCACCTTGAGTCCGTCGAGGCGGCCCTGCGTCTTTTGGATCGAATATAGATCCAACAGTGTCTGCGAGGGGTGTTGGTTGGCTCCGTCGCCGGCGTTGACGACCGGTACGCTGGCAACCTCGCTGGCGTAGCGGGCCGCCCCTTCGAGGCTGTGGCGCATCACGATCATGTCGCAATAGTTGGAGATTACCGAGATGGTGTCGTGCAGCGTTTCGCCCTTCGCCACGCTGGTGTTCGATGCGTCGGAGAAGCCTATCACCCTGGCTCCGAGGCGGTTGATGGCACTCTCGAAGCTGAGCCTTGTGCGGGTCGAGGGCTCGAAGAATAGGGTGGCGATGACCTTTCCTTGGAGCAGGCCGCGGGTTGCCATGCTGCCGTCGCTCTCATTTTGCGTAGCTAAATTCGCCGCGGCCGTTGCCGCCTCAAAGTCGGCGGCGAGCTCGGTGATTCGCAGGATCTCGCTTTTGGTGAGATCGGTGATCGAGATCAGGCTTCGTTTCGTCATAGTGTTTTATCTTTTTTCGATGATCTTTGCTGCTTCAAGTGCCTCGGCGGCGGCCTCTTTGTAGGCTGCTATGAGGCCCGGGACGCCCAACTTCTTGCCCCCGAACCACCTGACTACCACCACCATGCAGTCGGTGACGCGGGCCGAGAGGAGCCTTCCGTGGATGGGGCGGCCGGCCGAGCCTCCGGGTTCGCCGTTGTCGCTGGCCGCCCAGATATCGCCGCGGGGGCCGAGTCGGTAGGCGTAGCAGATGTGCGTTGCGTCGGGGAACTCGGCTCGCAGTTTTCTTAGCCACTCCTTGGCCTCCGACTCGGTGGTGACCGGGTAGGCGAAGGCGTGGAAGCGGCTGCCGCGCTCCTTTATTGCTGCTTTGGCGGGGGCTTCTATGGTTTTGTATCCTTCGTTTTCAGTCATTTCAAATCATGAATCATGAATTATGAATCATGAATCGGGGTGTGCTTCGCAGCCGGAACGCCGGCGGCGGATTTAGCTACGCAAAATAAAATCGCTGCGGCCGTTGCCACTGGATTGCTTCGCTCTGCTCGCAATGACGAGGCGTCGGCCATTTTCAATTTTCAATTTTCAACTTTCAATTTATACGACGGAACATTTTGCTCCAGCGGATTTTTCCTTGGAACCAGTTTTTTTCGGCGTCTAACGATAGCCATACGAACGAGGCCTTGCCCACTATGTGGTCCTCGGGCACGAAGCCCCAGAAGCGTGAGTCGGCGGAGTTCTGGCGGTTGTCGCCCATCATCCAGTAGTAGTCCATCTTGAATGTGTACTCCGTGGCGGGGGCGCCGTCGATGTATATGGTGTTGCCTTCGGTGCGCAGGTCGTTGGCCTCGTAGACGTCGATGATGCGCTGGTAGAGCGGCAGGTTTTCGAGGGTGAGCTTCACCGTGGAGCCTTTGGAGGGGATCCAGAGCGGGCCGAAGTCGCTCTCCGTCCAGTCGAAGCCGTGGGCGTTGGGGAAGACGTCGAGGCCGCCGCCGCGATGGGACCTCTCGACGCTGCGGACGTTGGGCATGGTGCGCACCTTTTCGAGGTTGGCGGCGGTGAGGGGGATCCAGTACTCGCCCGTGGCTTGAATGTAGATGTCGCTCTGCTGGATGGACATATCTTCGATGGCCGCGCGGGTGAATGGCTCGTTGGTGAGGATGCGGTAGGTTTGCTGCATGCCGGCGATCTCTTTTTGTGCCTCGCCGTTGACGTAGAGTTGCGAGTTTTGGATTCGGATGCTGTCGCCCGGGAGCGCCACGCAGCGCTTGACGAAGTTTTCGCGTTTGTCGACCGGTCGTGCCACTATGGTGTAGTCGCGATTGAGTCGGGCTCGTCCGGCCTCGGCTCCGAGGCGGTTTTGGTAGTCGCGCAGGACGTCGTAGTAGGTTACGCCGAGGTCTTGGAGCAGCACCGTGTCGCCCGCCGGAAAGTTGAAGACCACAACGTCGTCGCGCTCGATTGTGCGGGGGCCACTGAGTCGTTTGTAGGGTCGTTTTATGATTTCGGAGTAGGACTTCGCGCCCGTCTTGGACATCGGCATGACGTTGTGAACCAGCGGCATCGAGAGCGGGGTGACGGGCATCTTGGGGCCGTAGGTCAGCTTCGACACGTAGAGATAGTCGCCCACGAGCAGGCTCTTCTCCATCGACGGTGTGGGGATGACGTACATCTGGAACACGAAGATGTGGATGAGCGACGCCACGACGACGGCGAAGGCTATCGCCTCGACCCACTCGGCCACAGTGCGGTATGCCCCGCTGCGGGTCCTCATGCGGCGGTGGGGGTCGACCACGACGCGGCGGATGAGGCCTGTGATGCAGAGGTCGAAGATCACCGCTACGCCCAGTAGCATCCACACGTTGCGCATCCACACTACGAAGACGAGGGTGTAGAGGAGGGCCCAGATTGTGAACTTAACCCATCGGTTGCTTAATATGTCTCTCATTTTCAGTTTATTTTAACTATTTTGTCTTGCCGTTTACTCTGGATTGCTTCGCTGCGCTCGCAATGACGGGTTTTGCGTAGCTAAAATCGCTGCCGGCGTTCCGGCTTACAATTGTAGCAGGTCTCGCATGGTGTAGATTCCGTGGCGGCCGGCGGCGACCTCGGCGGCGAGGAACTCGGCGGCGGAGACGGCTCCCGCGGCGAGGCCCGCGCGGCTCTTGATGTCGTGTCTCACGGTGAGGATGTCGACCGGCGACTCGTAGGTGATGGTGTGGGTGCCCGGGGCGACGCTGCGCCTTACGGAGGTGACCTCCAACTCGTTGGGGTCGGTGGTGAGGCCGGCCGTCCACCTGCTTTTTCGGTCGAGGCGTTCCACTATGTCGTCGGCGATGGTGATGGCCGTGCCGCTCGGGGCGTCCTTCTTGGCGGTGTGGTGGGTCTCCTCGACCGTGACGTCGTAGTCGGGGAAGCGGTTCATCAGCTCGGCCAGGCGGCGGTTGAGCTCGAACGCCACGTTGACCCCGATCGAGTAGTTGGAGGCGTGGAAGAACGCGCCGTTGTTCTCGCGGCAGAGCTTCTCCACCTCGGGCAGGTGCGACGTCCAGGCCGTAGTTCCGCAGACTACCGGGGTTCCCATTTCGAGGCACTTCCGGATGTTTCCGAAGGCGGTTTCGGGGGTGGTGAACTCTATGGCGACATCTATGTTTGTCATCTTTTCGGCGCGGAGGTCGGCGGCGTTTTGGACGTCGATTATCAGGCCCACTTTGTGGCCTCGGGCGGTGAGGAGTTTTTCTATCTCCTGGCCCATCTTTCCGTATCCTATTATTGCGACTCTCATTTTAATTGAAAATTGAAAGTTGAAAATTGAAAATTAGCTACGCGACATTATTTTCTGCGTAACTTAAATCGCTGCGGCCGTTGCCGTTTTCAATTTATTTATAGCGTTGTCGATTCGGGCGAGGGTCTCGGTTTTTCCTATTATCTCGCAGATTTCGGCTAAGCCCGGGCCTTTGGATTCGCCCACTATGGCGAGGCGCAGGGAGTTCATCACCTGACCCATCGGGTGGCCTCCCGCCTCTATCCAGCTGTGGATGATTCTATCTATATTGGCTGTAGTCCAGTCATTATCCGCCTGTGCGGCTCGCACCTCGGCGGCCAACACCTCTTTCAGTGCGGCTATGCGGGCGGGGTTTTCGCCCTTCCAGAACTTGGCCGCGGCCTTGTCGTCGTAGTGCGTTGGGGCGAGGAAGAAGTAGGACGAGAGCTCCCACAGGTCGCCCGGGAAGGTGGCGCGCTCCTTGACGAGGCCCACTATGCGTTCGATTTTGGGGCGCTCCCACGCGATGCCCTTTTCGGCGAGGATCGGGGTGAAGGCGTCGGTCAGCTCGGCGTCGCTCTTGCGGATCATGTACTCGTGGTTGAACCAGCGCGCCTTTTCGGGTTGGAACCTTGCGCCCGATTTGCTTACTCGGTCGAGCGAGAATTGGGATATGAGCTCCTCCATCGAGAATATCTCCTGCTCGGTGCCGGGATTCCAGCCGAGCAGGGCGAGGAGGTTGACGAAGGCTTCGGGGAAGTAGCCGTCCTCTTTGTATCCCGCCGCGATGTCGCCCTCGGGCGATATCCAGCGCATGGGGAAGACGGGGAAGCCCATCTTGTCGCCGTCGCGTTTGGAGAGTTTGCCCTGACCGGTGGGTTTGAGCAGCAGCGGCAGGTGGGCGAAGAGCGGTTGGGTGTCGCTCCAGCCGAACGCGCGGTACAACAGGTAGTGCAGCGGCAGCGACGGCAGCCACTCCTCGCCGCGGATGACGTGACTGATCTCCATCAGGTGGTCGTCGACAATGTTGGCGAGATGGTAGGTGGGCAGGCCGTCGGAGGATTTCCATAGCACCTTGTCGTCTAAGGTCGAGGAGTTTATCGTTACCTCTCCTCGGATCAGGTCGTTCATCTTGATGTCTTCTCCGGCGGGGATTCGGAAGCGGATTACGTATTGGTCGCCACGGGCGATTCTTTCGGCCACCTCATCGGCGGGGAGGCGCAGGGAGGTTTCGAGCCCTTCGCGCACCGTGTGGTCGTAGGAGAACTTCTCGCCTCGGGCCTCGGCCTCGGTGCGCAGAGTTTCGAGCGCATCGGCGGTGTCGAAGGCGTAGTAGGCGTTGCCGGTTTCGATTAGTTGCTGGGCGTACTTTATGTATATATCTCTCCTCTCGCTTTGGCGGTAGGGGGCGTGGGGGCCCTGTTTTTCCGTCGTGCCGTCGCCCGCTCCGATTCCCTCGTCGATCTCGATGCCGCACCAACGCAGCGAGTCGAGGATATACTGCTCGGCGCCCGGGACGAACCGCGCGGTGTCGGTATCCTCGATGCGGATCAGGAACTTGCCTCCGTGGCGCCTTGCGAAGAGGTAGTTGTACAGCGCGGTGCGGACGCCTCCCATGTGGAGGGGGCCGGTGGGGCTGGGGGCGAATCTTACTCTGATATCTCTTGTCTTGGTCATTTTCTTAAAAATAAAATCGCTGCGGCCGTTGCCGCCTATACATTGAATAGGAAGTGCATGATGTCGCCGTCCTGGACGACGTACTCTTTTCCCTCTATCGAGATTTTTCCCGCCTCGCGGCAGGCCTTTTCGCTGCCGAGCGACACGTAGTCGGCGTACTTGATCACCTCGGCGCGGATGAAGCCGCGCTCGAAGTCGGTGTGGATGATGCCGGCCGTCTGCGGTGCCTTCATGCCGCAGGTGAAGGTCCATGCGCGGCTCTCGTCTGCTCCGGTGGTGAAGTAGGTCTGGAGGTCGAGGAGCTTGTAGGCACTCTTGATGAGGCGCGCCACGCCCGACTCGGTGAGGCCGATCTCTTGCAGGAACATTTGGCGCTCCTCGTTGGTGTCGAGCTCGGCTATGTCGGCCTCTATGGCGGCGGCGACTATTAGTATCTCGGCGTTTTCGCTTTTCGTGGCCTGTCTCACCGCCTCGACATAGGCGTTGCCCGTCGCGGCGCTTGCCTCGTCGACGTTGCAGACGTACATCACCGGCTTGTCGGTCAGCAGATTGAGGTCGGCGGTGAACTTTCTGTCCTCCTTGTCGAGGATTACCGTTCGGGCGCTTTGGCCCGCTTGCAGCGCCTCCTGGTATCTTACGAGGATGTCGTAGGTTCTTTTCGCGTTCTTGTCGCCGCCCGTCTCGGCCTGTTTTTTGACCTTGCCTATGCGGCTTTCGACTGATTCGAGGTCTTTGAGTTGGAGCTCCATGTCGATGATCTCCTTGTCGCGCACGGGGTCGACGCTGCCGTCGACGTGGGTGATGTCGCCGCTGTCGAAACACCTGAGCACGTGGATGATGGCGTCGGTGTTGCGAATGTTGCCGAGGAATTTATTGCCCAGACCCTCGCCCTTCGACGCGCCCTTCACCAGGCCCGCTATGTCGACTATCTCGATCGTCGTGGGGACGACCTTCTTGGGATTGTCGATCTCGACCAGCCGCGTGAGGCGCTCGTCGGGTACCGTGATCACGCCCACGTTGGGCTCGATGGTGCAAAAAGGGAAGTTGGCTGCCTGCGCCTTGGCGTTGGACAGCGAGTTGAACAGAGTGGATTTACCGACGTTCGGCAGGCCCACTATGCCGCATTGTAATGCCATTTAGTTTCGTATTAAATAATCACGCAAAGATACTACATGTGGGAGGCAAATACAAATTTATTTGCGAATAGTATTTCTTGCGAAATAATCATTATATTTACCGTGATAAAAACCTGACCTACTATGAAGCTGCCTCTGTTACGAATCTGTTTGGCAGGAGTGTTTCTGGCATCCGTTTTTGCCATCGGGGCCCGAGCTCAGGCCTCCTCCGACACACGTTCCGCGATCGACGGCTACTCCGCCGCATACACCGTTGCCGTGGGTGACAACATGGCCCTTTTTGTCGGCGAGATACAGGGGCCGCTGGAGGGAGGAAGCGAGAGTCTCTACCTGCGTGAGCGCGGCAGTGGAGAGTCGGTGGCAGCAGGTCGTCAGGAGGCTCCGCGTCCGGTCGGCACGCCCGACTCCTACTCGACGGGTGATCTGCTCTACGACGGTGTGAAATATGTGGGGGTTCGCATGCGCCTCGATTTGTATCGCGACGAGTTTTCGGTGACGGCGCCGGGCAGCTCATATTTCGGCACGATCATCGACCCCGACCGGTTTGGTTTTGCCGACCTTCGCGGATATCGCGTTGTGCGTATTCCTCCGAATCGCTCCGATCTTTCGGAGGGCTACTACCTGCGATTGAATGAGTTTGGCCCCGAAGTGTTGAAGAAGGAGAGTTACGAGTACAACCCTATCTATCGCGAGTTTTCGGGGCCGGCGATTCGGTACTACGTTGAGCGCAATGGGGTCTATCACAAGGTTAGTCGCAGCAAGGGGTCGGTGCTGAGGCTGCTGCGCGACGAGCGTGGCGGGCTCGACGACTTTATCCGCTCGCGGGGGATCAATCTGCGCCGCGACACCGACAACGCCCTTGTGCTGATTGCGGGCGAGTATGAACGTTTGCGCCAAATGAGATTAATGCCATGAGAACGATCAATCGACGGATCGCCCTGTCGCTTGCGGCGGCGATCGCCCTGATTTTGGCGCCGACATCGACGCAGGCCCAGAGTCCGGATCGACCGATCGGGGTCGAGATATCGAATCGTCCGACGGGGGAGTTTTTCGACGCCGTTGAGCGTGCGGGTTCGGTTCGGATCTTTGCTCCGGTGGATAGTGAGTTGGACTCTCTTCGCGTCACCGTCGGCCCGCCGGCACGACCCGCCGAGCAGCTTGTTCGCGACGCTTTGGCCGGAAGTCCCTATCGCGTCACCTCCGTCGACGGAGCGATCTTCATTCTGCGAGGGCGGCAGATCGTCACGACATTGCCGGTGTGGTTCTACTCCGAGGCTCCGGCGGCGCGGGTCGACAGCCTTGCCGACACATTTGTGCTGAACGGCGAGGATGATCGCGGGGCCGACTCCCGATTGAGGGTGTACGAGGTGGGCAATCCCGACGCCAAGCCGACGGGACGGGTGTCGCTGAGCGGACACGTGTACGACTCGGCGACGGGAGAGGCGGTGCCAGGAGTGTATCTCCAGATTGGCGACACGAACACCTATACCATTACCGACGGTTACGGATATTATCGTTTCAGTCTACAATCAGGGCGCCATGAGATCAACATCTCGGGATTCGGTCAGGCCGACTCCAAGCGTCAGGTGCAACTCTTTTCGGACGGTACGCTCGACATCATCACGGCAGAAAAGATCAACACGCTGACCGAGATCACGGTGTGGGCCGATCGCCACGACAACGTTCGCCAGAGCACCATCGGGATCGAACGGCTGGCGGTGAGCGATATCAAGAACATGCCGATGGCGTTCGGCGAGCTCGACATCCTCAAGGTGGTGACATCGCTTCCGGGCGTAACGTCGGCTGGCGAGGTGTCGAGCGGGTTCAATGTGAGGGGTGGCTCCACCGACCAGAACCTGATCCTGTTCAACGACGGCACTATCTTCAATCCGACACACCTTTTCGGACTTTTCTCGTCGTTCAACTCCGACATCGTGCGCGACATGGAGCTCTACAAGAGTACCATTCCGGCGCGTTTCGGCGGGCGCATCTCGTCGGTGCTGGACATCGGCAGTCGCGAAGGTAACAAGAAGGAGTTCGCAGGTTCGGCAAGTCTGGGGCTGCTCACGAGCCGTCTGGCGATCGAGGGGCCGATTTGGCTCGACCGCACATCTTTCATCGTGGGCGGACGTACCACATACTCCGACTGGATACTGCGCCGGTTACCCGAGAAGAGCGGCTACAAAAACGGTAATGCAGGATTCCACGACCTCAACGCGACTCTCAGCCACCGGTTCAACGACCACAACAACCTCTTTGTGGATGGCTATTACAGTCAGGATCGCTTCAGCTTCGAGGATTTCGAGAGTTACAGCTATCGCAACATGAACGGCTCCGTCAAGTGGCGGCATCTGTTCAACGACCGATTCGTGGGGGTATTTTCGGCGGGCTACGACCACTACGACCACACTATTCGCAACGTCGAGAACGAGGCGAGCGCTTATGAGCTCGATTTTGGGATCGACCAGATGTTCGGCAAGGCCGATTTCACGATCCAGGCTGGGCGGCACTCGCTGAACTTTGGCCTCAACGCGCTGCACTACGACCTGATGCCGGGCTCGTTCATGCCCCACGGTGGAAACTCGCTTGTCGCTCCCGACCGCATTCAGAACGAAAAGGCTCTCGAATCGGCGCTGTATCTCTCAGACAAGTGGACCGCGGGTGAACGGTTCGAGATCGACTGCGGACTCCGTTGGTCGATGTTCAATGCCCTCGGGCCGAGAGACTACACCACGTACAACCCAGATTTTTTACCATCGCCGAAAACAATTACCGGCACAGGGCACAAGGAGAAGGGGGTACTGAAGACGTGGCAGGGGCCAGAGTTTCGCGTGTCGGCGCGATTCTCAATCATGGACGACTTCTCGTTCAAGGCGGGGGTCAACTCGATGAGACAATACGTTCACAAAATATCGAACAACACAGTGATGTCGCCGACCGACACATGGAAACTCTCCGACGGCAACATTGCGCCACAACGGGGGGTGCAGTACGCGGCGGGTTTGTACAAGGATTTCCGAGACAAGTTCGTCGAGCTCTCGTTGGAGGTGTACTACAAAACCATTGACGACTATCTCGACTACCGCGCGGGGGCGCGTCTGATGATGAACCCACATCTCGAAACCGACGTGGTGGGGACGCGAGGCAGGGCATACGGGGCTGAGTTGATGGTGCGGCGCACCGAGGGCAAGCTGAACGGTTGGGCAAGCTACACCTACTCGCGCACCGAGCTGAGGCAGGAGGATCCGCGCATCGCACTGCCGGTGAATGGCGGCAGCTGGTACCCAGCCGACTTCGACAAGCCTCACGAGTTGAAGATCGTCGGCAACTACCGATTTACCCACCGATTGAGCGTGTCGTTCAACGCCGACTATGCCACGGGGCGGCCGATCACGCTTCCGATCGCCAAGTATAACTACGCCGGCGGGGAGTATCTCTACTACTCGGAGCGCAACACCTATCGCGTGCCCGACTATTTCCGACTCGACCTGTCGTTCAACATCGAGCCGAGCCACCACCTGACGCTGCTCACACACAGCATGATCACATTCGGGGTATACAACGTCACCGGACGCAACAACGCACACTCGGTATATTTCAAACAGGAGAACGGGCGCATCGACGGTTACAAGCTCTCGATATTTGGAGTGCCCATACCCTACGCATCGTACAACATAAAATTCTGAATGCCATGACATGTACACGATACGCCTTTTTTACACGCACACGACACCACGCCCTTTTGGCGCTCGCCGTTATTACGGTGGGTTGCATCACCCCCTACGAGCCTCCATACATGGGTGACCACGCCGGACTGTTGGTTGTCGACGGCATCATAACCGACGGCGATGTGCTGATCACGCTTAGCCGCAGCAGGCCGCTCTCATCCGAAGACGGGATCGCCGGACAGCAACCACCTACGCAATGGGTATCCGGGGCGGAACTGTGGGTCGAAAGCGAGGATGGTCGCATCTTCGAGTCGCCTGGGTCGATGGAGAATGGTGAGTACGCCATAGCTATGGGCTCGCTCGACACCGACACGCGCTACCGCCTGCACATCAGGGCGGAGGGCGAGGAGTATGTCTCGGAGTATCGCACCCCGCAGTCGCCGCCCGAGATCGCCGAGATCGAGATTTACCAAAAGGAGCCAGGGGCGAATCTTCAGGTGCGCTTAGATGTGAACGGCACGGCCGAGCAGTCGAACTACTACATGTGGAACTACGAGGAGACGTGGGAAAGTAATGCCTCCATAAACGCCAGCTTCTACTACGGCATGTATGAGGGCGACTACACGGGGTACTCTCTCGGGGAGTATCTGGATAATCTCTTATATGGCGGCGGCACGATGCGTCTGTACCCATACCCGGGCTACATCTCGCCGTTCTACTACTGCTGGAACTACGGCAGATCGCGGGCGCTGCTCATCGGTAGCACAGACCGCCTGACCGAGAACACTCTCCGCGACTACGTTCTGTATGAAATCGGCCTGACGAGCAACCGGATTTCGCAGCTTTACCACACAAAGATATCGCAATACTCCCTCGGAGAGGATGCCTTCTACTACTTCGACAACCAGAAGAAGAACACCGACGACGCGGGAAGCATATTCGCGCCCATCCCATCGGAAATAGCGGGCAACATAGTGTGCACCACATCGCCAGAGCTTCCGGCCATCGGTTTCGTGGAGGTTTCGAGGAGGGTGCAGCGTGAGATATTTTTCGACGATCCGGAAGGGCTCTTCGAAGATACGCGTCAGCCGTGCCCGATATTCACTCGGGGGAAAGAGATGGAGGATGCCAACATGTCGGAATCTATCTCATACCCCGTCGGTGCGGAAGATTTCGCACGACTCGACTGCATCGACTGTCGCCGGATGGGAGGGTTGAAGAGTCGCCCCAGGTTCTGGCCCAACGATCACCAATAACGACCACGAGAGAGATGAAAAAAGCAATCATACTGTTCATCGCAATTTTCGCCTGCTGCCTCGGCCTGCGTATCGAGACCCAGGCACAGACAGATGTGCGCATCGGCGAGCGCCTGCATATCCAGACAGACAAGGATAACTACCTCTCGGGCGAGTTGATGTGGATGAAGCTGCTGACTACCGACGACCGCGGCCTGCCGCTATCTTTCAGTAAGGTGGGTTACGTGGAGCTCACAGACGAATCGGGCAGCGTGGCGCGCGAACGGATCGACCTGCGCGGCGGCATCGGCGACGGCACGCTGCTGTTGCCATCGTCGCTCCCGACGGGCTATTACAGATTGACGGGATACACCCGCCACATGCGCAACGAGGGGTCGGCTGTATTTTTCGACAAGTGGATCGGAGTGGTCAATCCTGTTGTGGCGGAGGTTCGGCAGGGAACGGCGGACGGGGTGCAGCCCGAGGTGGTGGATAGGGCTGAGAGTTCGGATTTGGTTTCTGGCGCGGGTTCGATTTCGGGGCTTACCATCACCACAGACGGCGAGACGTACTCTCCACGCAGCGAGGTGCGCGTCTCGATCGGAGGGCTGCCGGCCGACGTCCACACCATGTCGGTGTCGGTGACGGCGCACGACATGACAGGGCGGCTCCCCGCCCCCACCCTCGGAGAGTGGCTGGAGCGCCTGCCTCAAAGCGGTTCGGTGCCTGTCGGTAATTCTGAGGCAGAGCGGTTAGAGGCCGAATACGAGGGGCCGATCGTCACCGGCAGGCTCGTCTCGACAGACACCGGCGCGCCCGTCCTCAACGCCTCCATCTCACCGCTGATCTCATTTACGGGCGACGATATCGACCTCTTTCCGGGCAGGCTCGACAGAGATGGCGGCGTCATTTTTTTTACCTCGCGCACCAACGGCACGGGCGAGGTGGTGACCACGATGCGCGGTGACGACAGCCGCCCTATGCGCATCGACGTCGACGATCCGTTTACTACGGAATCGCTCGCACGCCCGACGCCCACTTTTCCTGTGGAGCGGATCGACAGCGGGGCGATCTTTCGTCAGAGCCTTGCGATGCAGCTCCGGTACAGCTACTCGGGTGACTCGTTGAACCTTGCCCGCAAGGTCGCGCAATATCTGTTTGCCGAGCCCGACTATCGCTACATAATGGAGGAGTGGCGGCGGTTCGCAACCATGCAGGAGGTGGTGACCGAGTTTATTCAGTTTGCCCGTTTTCATCGAGAGGCGAATGGGAACGGGGAGGGAGTCGACCGGTGGCACCTTTCGGTGATAAACAGTGACTTCGGTAACACGGCCACGGCGCTGGTGATGGTCGACGGGATTCCCGTTTTCGACCACGGTCTGATTCGCGACTACAATCCGCTGTTGATCGACCGGATCGACGTTTACTATGACAGGTTTGTTGTGGGCAGCAACATTTTTCACGGAGTGGTGGCACTCTACACCGCCACCAACACCTATCCCGAGTTGCGTGTCGACCCGTTTACCCAGATCGCGTCGTACCCCTCGCCACAGCCCCATCGGATGTTCTACGCTCCCGACTACACCGACGCAGCGCGACGGGCGAACCGTCTGCCCGACTATCGGCACACCCTCTATTGGGATGCCGACGTTGCCGTCGAGGGGGAGCACGCCGAGGTGGTCTTCTCGACATCAGACTTGACAGGCAGCTATCGGATTCTGATTGAAGGGATGACTGTGACCGGAGAGCCATTTCATGCCATTCGCGACATCGAGGTCAGTCGAAACTCCGACAGCAAGTAGCTGAGTTTCGCGTAGCTCAAATCACCGCGGTCGTTACACCTCTTCGCCCTGCAGGGTGGCGGAGGTGCAGGTGGTGATGCGGACTTTTGTGTAGTCGCCGGGTTGTAGGTTGTGGCCGGTTTTGGTGGTGCGGGGGATGACCACCACCTTGTTTTGGGAGGTGCGGCCGAAGACCCTGTCGGGCGAGCGTTTGCTGAGCCCCTCGACCAGAATCTCGAACTCGCGGCCTATGTCGCGGCGGTTGCTCTGTAAAGAGAGTTCGTTTTGCAGCTCGATGATCTCGGTGAGGCGGGCCGTTTTGACCTCGTCGGGCACGTCGTCAGGCATCTCGCGCGCCGCCAGCGTACCCTCGCGCTCGGAGTACTTGAACATGAAGGCGAACTCGTAGCCCACCTCGCGCATGAGCGAGAGCGTGGCAGCGTGGTCGTCGGGGGTCTCGCCGCAGAAGCCGGCTATCAGGTCGGTCGAGATGGCGCAGTCGGGCATCGCTCGGCGGATAGCGGATATGCGCTCCAAGTACCACTCGCGGGTGTACTTTCGGTTCATCTTTTCGAGCATTCGGCTGCTGCCCGACTGGGCAGGCAGGTGGATCGCGCGGCAGATGTTGGGGGTTTTCGCTATCACGGCTATGAGCTCGTCGGAGATGTCCTTGGGGTGCGAAGTGGCGAAACGGACTCTTAGTTTTGGGTCTGTGGCGGCTACCCGGCGCAGGAGTTCGGGAAAGGTAACATCTTCGTGCAGATATGAATTTACGTTTTGGCCGAGCAGTGTCACCTCGCGGTAGCCGGCGGCGAACAGTTCGCGCACCTCGCGCAAGATGGTCTCGGGGTCGCGGCTCCTCTCGCGGCCGCGGGTGTAGGGCACCACGCAGTAGGAGCAAAAATTGTTGCAGCCGCGCATGATGGCAACGAACGCGCTCACCCCCGACGAGTCGAGGCGCACGGGCGAGAGTTCGGCGTAGGTCTCCTCCTTCGAGAGCTCGACGTTGACCCCTTTCGCGCCGTCGGTGGCTCCGGCGACCAACTTCGGCAGCGAGCGGTAGGAGTCGGGGCCGGCCACGAGGTCGACCATCGGGCGCTGCTCAAGGATTCGGTCGGCGAGCCTTTCGGCCATGCAGCCTATGAGGCCTATGATCATACCCTTTCTGCGTTTTTTCAGCGCGCCGAGTTCGTCCAGCCGGTGCCAGATTCGCTGCTCGGCGCCGTCGCGGATCGAACAGGTGTTGATCAGCACCACGTCGGCGTCGGTTGTACTCTCAGCGCGCGCGAACCCCTCGGCGGCGAGGATGGCCATGACCGTCTCGCTGTCTACCACGTTCATCTGGCAGCCGTATGTCTCTATGAAAACTTTTTTCATTGGTGTTGGTTTGTGTGTAATTCGGGTTTGCGTAAGCAAACCCGTCAGTCCTCCGCCACCCCAGGCGGAGGACTGAAGCCCACCGCTGGCGTCGGACTGAAGCTACGCAGAATGACTGTGCCGCCCTACGAGTTCTTCATCTCGGCGAACGAGCGGAAGCCCTCGCCGAGGGTCTCGTTGGCGTTGGCTACTACTACGAACATCTGCGGGTCGATCTCCCTCAGGCGCTGCTTGACAGGCACGATCTCGCGCAGGCTTACAACCAAAAAGATCATGTTCCTCTCGCCACCCGTGTACATGCCCGAGCTGTGGATGACGGTGGCGCTGCGGTCGAGCTCGCCCAGAATGAACTCGCGGATCTCCTCGTGGCGTTCGCTCACGATGAACAGAATTTTGTCGTAGTTGCGCCCCTCGACAACGAGGTCGATAATCTGCGCCGCGATGTAGATCGTGAGCAGCGAGTACAACGGCAGCGTGGGGCTCTCGCCCCTGAGGCCCACCAACACCACCAGACTGCACGCCACAACGAAGGCGTCGGCGATCAGGATGCCGTTCGAAAACTTGATGCCGGCGTACTTTTGGGTCAGCATGGCGATGATGTCTGTGCCGCCGGTCGTGGCCTGGGCCCTGACTACTAATCCCACCCCCGCGCCGATGAACAGCCCCCCGAAGACCGAGGCGAGGATCAGGTCGTCAGTCAGATCGAGCCGGCCCCACAGCAGCGTCTCGGCACTCTGCACCGCGACGTCGGGATAGACAATGTGGGGCAGCACCAGCATGAGCATGGGGGTGACGAGCGACGCGAACACAGTCTTGGTGCCGAACACCGGCCCGAACACCGCGAAGCCGATGAGCAGCAGTGGGATGTCCATCATGTAGCCGAACCACCCCTGCGGAATCGCCGGAATGATCTCGTGCAGGATGGTGGTCATGCCCCAAATGCCGCCCGGGGTGATCTTGTAGGGGTACATGAAGAGCACGAAGCCGAGCGACATGACCGTGCACCCCAACGCTATCACGAGCCACGACGACCACCACTTCCATGAGTGGAGGTCGTCCCTGACTCGGAGATACAGCCCTTTCGGATCGACTGTTGCCATTGCTTTGTTGTTGCGTTTTTTAGATTGGGAGGATTAGCAGCCGCAGTTGCAACCTTTGTCGCCCTTCTTTTCGCCGCCTTCGCAGCCGCAGGAGTCGTCGCAGCTGCACTCGCCGCCATCTTCGCAGCCACACGAGCAGCCGCCCTGTGCGCCGCCGGCGAAGCCCTGAAGATCCTCGGGCGAGAGTTCGCGCACGCTGTCGACCTTGCCGGTGAAGTTGAGCGTCTTGCCCGCCATCGGGTGGTTGAAGTCCATGGTGACCACCTCGCCCACGGAGACTATGCGGCCCATCAGGCGGTTGCCCTGCTGGTCGGCCATCGGGACCATGTTGCCCACTTCGAGGAGGCCGGGTTCGACCTCGCCGTTCACTTCGAATACGTTTTTGGGGAGCTCCACGACCACCTCTTTGATCACCTCGCCGTAGCCGTCGGCGGGCGAGAGGGTGAACGCGAAGGTGTCGCCCGCGGCGAGACCGGCTATCGCCTCCTCGAACTTGGGCAACAGCATGCCCATTCCGTAGGCGAACTTGAGGGGGTTTCCGGGCTGTGACTGATCGGCGATCTGGCCGTCGACTTCGAGTTTATAGTCGAGCGCAACGAAGGTGTTTTCTGAGATTTTCATGATTTTAAGATATGGTTTAAGTGTTTGTTTTTACTGTTTTTGTTTTGCTATTCGGCCCAGGCGCAGACTAAGTTTCGGTCGCCGTAGCCGGCGTCGATCTTGCTCACGGCGGGGAAGAACTTCGACTCGCGCAGCCACTCGGCGGGGAAGGCCGCCTGCTCGCGCGAGTAGGGATGGGCCCACTCTCCGGCCAGCTCGGCGGCGGTGTGGGGGGCGTTGGTCACCACGTTGTCGGTTTTCCCGACGGCGGCCTCGCACTCTATTTTGATTGCCCTCATCGCGGCGATGAACCTGTCCATCTCGGCCTTGCCCTCGCTCTCGGTGGGTTCGACCATGAAGGTGTCGTGCACGGGGAACGAGAGCGTGGGGGCGTGGAATCCGTAGTCCATCAGTCGGCGCGCCACGTCGGCCACCTCGACTCCGTAGTCGCGCTTGAAGTTTTGCAGATCGAGGATCATCTCGTGGCCCACTCGGCCGCCCTCTCCGGAGTAGAACGTGCGGAAGTCGGCGCTTATTGCGGAGGCCATGTAGTTGGCGTTGACGATGGCCATCTCGGTGGCTTTTCGCAGTCCGCGCTCGCCCAGCATCTTGATGTAGGCGTAGGTGATGGGCAGCAGCAGCGCGCTACCCCACGGGGCCGACGCGACAGCCGTGATGCCGTCGGCACCGCCCGTCGACACCACCGGATGCGAGGGCAGGAAGGGTTCCAAGTGCGACGCGCAGCAGATGGGGCCAACGCCCGGGCCGCCGCCGCCGTGTGGCATGCCGAAGGTCTTATGCAGATTTAGGTGGCAGATGTCGGCCCCGATGTAGCCCGGATTGGTGAGCCCCACCTGGGCGTTCATGTTCGCGCCGTCCATGTAGACCTGACCTCCGGCGTCGTGCACGGCGTCGACGATCTCGCGGATGCGGCTCTCGAACACGCCGTGGGTCGAAGGGTAGGTCACCATCACTCCGGCCAGCTCGGCGCTGTGCTCGGCAGCCTTGGCCTTGAGGTCTTCGACGTCGATGTTGCCGTTGGCGTCGGTGGCCACCGGTGCGATCTTCATTCCGGCCATCGCGGCCGACGCGGGGTTGGTGCCGTGGGCGCTCGCGGGAATCAGCATCACGTTGCGGTAGCCCTGACCGCGGCTCTGGTGATAGGCGCGAATCACGACCAGACCGGCGTACTCGCCCGCCGCGCCAGAGTTGGGTTGCAGCGAGCAGGCGGCGAAACCGGTGATGGTGGCGAGGTCTCGTTCAAGCTCGGCAATCATCTCCGCATAGCCCTCGGCCTGATCGGCCGGTGCGAAGGGGTGCATGTTGGCGAATCCGGCGAGCGAGAGCGGCATCATCGAGGCGGCGCTGTTGAGCTTCATGGTGCACGACCCCAAGGAGATCATGCCGTCGGCCAGCGAGAGGTCGCGGTGCTCCAGCCTTTTGATGTAGCGCATCAGCTCGGTCTCGCTGCGATATTTTTTGAAGACGCTTTGAGTCAGGAACTCGCTGCGGCGGCGCAGCTTTTCGACTGGAAACTCTCGGCCCGCTTTGATCGCCACGCCTTTGGGCGCCTTGACCCCCATGGCGGCAGCGAAGATGGCGACAACTCGTTGCACTTCGTCGGCAGTGGTGAGCTCGTCGAAACTCATTCGCACTCCCGCGCCCGAGGGGAGATAGAAAAAGTTGATTCCCTGTTCGTCGGCCTCCTGACGAATCACCGACACCTCGGCCTCGACCTGCAACGTGTCGAAGAAGTTGTCGGATGCGAGTTCATACCCCATCGCCTTGAGTGCCGTGGCGACGGCCGAGGTGTGGTCGTAGATCTTTTGCGACTTTTGCCGCAGCCCTTCGGCGCCCTGATAGACAGTGTAGAACCCCGCCATCGAGGCCGTGAGCGCCGACGCGGTGCAGATGTTCGATGTGGCCTTCTCCCTCTTGATGTGCTGCTCGCGAGTCTGGAGCGACATGCGCAGCGCGCGGTTGCCCAACCGGTCGACCGACACGCCGATGATGCGGCCCGGCATCTGTCGTTTGTAGATTTCGCGAGTGGCGAAGTAGGCCGCGCTCGGGCCGCCGAAGCCCATCGGGATACCCCAACGTTGGGTCGACCCCACGGCTATGTCGGCTCCCCATTCGCCCGGCGCCCTCAGCATCGCCAGCGCGGCGACGTCGGCCTCGACAGCCACCAGAGCTCCTGCCTCGTGGGCCTGTGCGGTGAAGTTTTCGTAGTCTCGCACCTCGCCGTTGGCCGCCGGATATTGCACCAGCGCTCCGAACTCGCGCCCGCTGAATTCGTGCGTCGCGTAGTCGCCCAACACGATCTCGATGCCGAACGGTTCGGCGCGAGTCAGCAGCACGTCCAGCGTCTGCGGAAAGATGTTCTCGTCGACCATCATCACGTTGCGGCCCTCCCTGACAGCCTCGCGCGAACGCAGTGCGAACATCATGAGCATCGCCTCGGCGGCGGCGGTGGCCTCGTCCAACAGCGAGCAGTTGGCGATCTCCATGCCCGTGAGCGAGGTGACGGCGGTCTGGAAATTGAGCAGCGCTTCGAGGCGGCCCTGCGAAATCTCGGCCTGATACGGAGTGTAGGAGGTGTACCACGCGGGGTTTTCGAACACGTTGCGCATGATGGCGGCCGGCACGTCGCACGGATACCAGCCCATGCCGATGAACGATCGTGCCTGACGATTGCGCGCCGCCAGCTCAGCGACGTGGGTGGTGAACTCGCCCTCGGTCATACCCTCTTCGGGCAGGGCGAGGCGCTTCTTGAGTCTGATGTTGGCGGGGATCACCTGTGCGGTCAGCTCGTCGACGCTGCCGACACCGATCGTTTCGAGCATCTCTTTCAGCTCGGCGGGGTCGGTGACTCCGATATGTCTGTTGTAGAAAAAATTATCCATTGTCAATTGTCTATTATCAACTCTTAAAACTGCTGCCGCCAATGAACTCGCGCAGGATCGACGTCGGCGGAATCTCGTCGGTCGGGATGCTCACGAAGAAGTCCAACAGCTTGAGCAGTCGCTGCGCCTCGCCATACTCGGGGATCGTGTCGGGCACGCTTCGCAGCAGCGGCACGACGTGGTCTTTGAGCACCGGCATCTCGTAGAAGAGCGACGAGTTGAACATCGCGTCGGCGTTCTCCTGATAGGGAAAAATGTGCTTCTCCTCTCCTCGACGCACACTCTGCCAACGCTTGAGAGTGGCCGATGCGTCTGACCCGCGGGTGACGCTGTCGCGCACCATTCGGCGAATGAGGCGGTTGTCGGTCGTGGGGATTCGCGACAGGTTGTCCATCGCGATCGACGTTAGGGCCGAGACGTAGATCATGTACTTCAGATCCCTCTCCAACGACTCGGTCAGCCGCGGATTGAGGGCGTGAATCCCCTCGACAATCAGCACCGAACGCTCGCTCAGCGCCAACGGGTCGCCGTGCCACATTCGCTTGCCGGTGATGAAGTCGTACCTCGGCACGGCCACGCTCTCGCCCGCGACCAGACGTTTCAGGTGGTCGTTGAATGTGGCGTGGTCGATGGCGTCGAAGGCCTCGTAGTCGTACTCGCCGTCGGCGTCGCGCGGGGTGTTCTCGCGCTCCACAAAGTAGTCGTCGAGCGATATCAACACGGGAGTCAACCCCAACACCCTCAGTTGAATTCCCAGACGCTTGGCGGTCGTCGTCTTGCCGCTCGACGAGGGGCCCGACATCAGCACCACCTTTGTCCCCTTCGAGTGATTGGCCTCGTGAATCGTGTCGGCTATCGACGCCAGCTTCTTCTCGTGGAAACTCTCGGCCACCTTGATCAGGTCGCTCGTCTCGCCGCCGTGGATCAGGCGGTTGAGCTGCCCGATGTTGGCCACCCCCATGATGGCTACCCAGGCGTTGTACTCGGCGAAGACGTCGAACATCTTCTGCTGCGGCACCATCGGGTTGAGCTTCGACGGCTCGGTGCGCTTGGGCACGGCTATGTGCATGCCGCGATAGTAGGGCTTCAGATCATAGAGCCCCAGGTAGCCAGTCGACGGAGCGAGCGCACCGTAGAAATAGCCCACCGTGTCGCCCAGCGTGTAGAGCGAGACGTAGAGCCGCGGCCGCGTCTCCAACAGTGCGATCTTGTCGTCGTAGCCCAACCGCGCGTAGCTCTCGCGGGCCTCTTCGTAGAGCACCTGCGAGCGTTCGACGGGCATGTCGGCGGCGACAATCTCGGCCACGCGGGCCTTGATCTGCTCGATCATCTCGGGCGTGACAGTGTCGCAGCCCGACAGCTCGGAGTAGAACCCCCTCGACACCGAGTGACGGACATGGAACCTGCGCTCGGGCCACAGATCGTGCACCGCCATGCTGAGCACGAAAAACAACGTGCGCTCATACACCCTGTGCCCCTCGAAATGGGTGATGTCGATGAAGCGCACCGACACCGGTTCGAAAACGACGTACGACAACTCGCGGATGCGGTTGTTGACATAGGCCGCGAGCCAACGGCCGTCGGGCGCCCCTCCGCCCAACCGCTCGGCTATCGACGAGAGCGGCGTGCCCTGCTCCACCCGCAGTTCGCGCCCCTCGTTTTCGCATATTATCCTCACCGTTTTGCCTTTCATTGCCCCCTTCTTAAGCGCGTTTAAGCACGCAAAGATAATACATGAGGGAGGCGAATGCAAATTTATTTGCGATTTCGACTAACTTTAATTATCTTTGTCGCCCATTATTGTCTCACTTAACGAGCGACCGGTTCGCAAAACATCTACACAATGTCAGAATTGAACAACACCGCAGCAGGCAACGACAACTTCGACTGGGCGGCATTCGAGGGCGATTCCGCTCTCTACAACAAATCCAAAGAGGAGATCACCAAGGAGTACGACAACACGTTGAACAACGTTGTCGAGGGCGAAGTGGTCGAAGGCACAGTGATCGGCCTCAACAAACGCGAAGCCGTTGTGAACATCGGCTACAAGAGCGAGGGTGTGATTCCCATCGCCGAATTCCGCTACAACCCCGAACTCGCAGTGGGCGAAAAGGTCGAGGTGTTCGTCGAGAACGCCGAGGACAAGAGGGGCCAGCTGATCCTGTCGCACAAGAAGGCACGCCAGCTCAAGAGCTGGGATCGCGTCAACTCGGCGATGGAGAACGACGAGATCATCAAGGGCTACGTCAAGTGCCGCACCAAGGGGGGTATGATCGTCGACGTGTTTGGCATCGAGGCGTTCCTGCCCGGTTCGCAGATCGACGTCAAGCCGATCCGCGACTACGATATCTATGTCGACAAGACGATGGAGTTCAAGGTTGTGAAGATCAACCAGGAGTACCGCAACGTGGTCGTCTCGCACAAGGCGCTCATCGAGGCAGAACTCGAACAGCAGAAGAAAGAGATCATCTCGAAACTCGAAAAGGGCCAGATCCTCGAAGGCACCGTCAAGAACATCACCACCTACGGGGTGTTCATCGACTTGGGTGGCGTCGACGGCCTTATCCATATCACCGACCTTTCGTGGGGCCGCGTGACTCATCCCGAAGAGATCGTGACGCTCGACGCGAAACTCAACGTGGTTATCCTCGACTTCGACAGCGACAAGCGTCGCATCGCGTTGGGTCTCAAGCAGCTCGCACCCCACCCCTGGGAGGCGCTCAGCAGAGACCTCAAGGTGGGCGACACAATCAAGGGTAAGGTCGTTGTGATGGCCGACTACGGCGCGTTCGTCGAGGTGGCCCCGGGCATCGAAGGGTTGGTACACGTGAGCGAGATGAGCTGGAGCCAGCACCTGCGCTCGGCACAGGACTTCATGAAGGTGGGCGACGAGATCGAAGCCGTTATCCTGACGCTCGACTACGACGACCGCAAGATGTCGCTCGGCACCAAGCAGCTCACACCCGATCCGTGGGAGGGCATCGAAACCCGCTACCCGCTCGGCAGCGTTCACACCGCCAAGGTGCGTAACTTCACCAACTTCGGCGTCTTCGTGGAGGTCGAGGAGGGAATCGACGGGCTGATCCACATCAGCGACCTGAGCTGGACCAAGAAGGTGAAGCATCCGGCCGAATTTACGCAGATCGGCGCCGACATCGACGTCGTGGTGCTGGAGATCGACAAGGAGAACCGTCGTCTGAGCCTCGGCCACAAGCAGTTGGAAGAGAACCCGTGGAACGCATTCGAACAGCGCTTCTCGCTCGACTCGATACACGAGGGCAAGATCACCGAGGTGAACGACAAGGGCGCCGTGGTGTCGTTGGGCGAAGATGTCGAAGGGTTTGCTCCCGCGCGTCAGCTCACAAAAGAGGATGGATCGACCCCGAAGGCGGGCGACACACTCCCCTTCCGCGTCACCGAATTCTCGAAGGGCACCAAGCGAATCATCCTGTCGCACGTGCGCACCTACGAAGAGGCGCGTCGCTCGGCGGACAACGCTGTGAAGGCCGAACGCAGAGCCGAAGCCGATGAAACTCTTTCGTCGGTGAAGAAGGTGCAGGCCGCTGTCGAAAAGACGACTCTGGGTGACCTGTCGGCACTCGCCGAACTCAAGGCAAACCTCGAAGAGGCCGAAGCTGCCAAGCCCTCTAAGAAGGCTGCCGCTCCCAAGGCTGCTAAGGCTCCGGAGGCTGTTGCTGCTTCGGAAGATGCTCCTGCCGAGGCTGCTGCCGCTGAGGCACCCGCGACCCCGGAAACCCCCGAGGCCGAGTAACCGACTCTCTGCGGCGATGCGTTTCGAGGTTACCATACTTGGCAACGGTTCGGGCTCGCCGACGGGGACAATGCATCACACTGCTCACGTACTCAATGTGCGTGAGCAGTTTTTTTTGATCGACTGCGGCGAGGGCACCCGCTCGCGAATGGTGAGGATGGGAATCTCGCCGCTGAAGATCAAAGCTGTGTTTATCAGCCACATACATGGCGACCATCTGTTCGGACTGATGCCGCTGATATCGAGTCTGGGGCTGGCCGGCAAGCAGACTCCGCTGAAGATTTTCGGTCCCGCCGAGCTGCGGAAAATGTTGGACTTCTTTCAGCACGACTTCGGGCCGCCCGTCGGCTTCGAGCTCGACTTCACGCCCGTCGACACTACTAAGCATCTGCGGATTTTCGAAAACCGCTCGATGGAGGTGTGGTCGGTGCCTTTGCGACATCGGGTGCCTTCGTCGGGGTATGTCTTTATTGAGAGCGGCAACGGCCGCGGCGGTTGTGGCTACGCAGAACATGCCTTAGCTGATGCTCCGGCGGCACATGCGTTACAATTGAAACACAATTTTTACCCTCGGTCGTATGCCTTTATGAGCGACACCCATCCGTCGCCGCGCGCGGCGGATATCGTGCGAGAGGCGTGTCCGGCGGGGGTCGACCTGATGTATCACGAGTCGACGTTTGCCGAGGCCGAGAAGCGGCTCGCCAAAAACACGGGCCACTCGACGGCGATGCAGGCGGCGCGAATAGCGCAAAAAGCGGGGGCGAAAAAGCTGCTCATCGGCCACTTTTCGTCGCGCTACAAAGATCTGTCGCTGCTCGAAAACGAGGCGCGCACCATCTTTCCCGAGACTTTTATCGCCGCCGAGGGGGAGACTTTTTCGGTTTCGCGGATTCCTGTTCTGTGATTTTTTTGTCGCGCGCTGATGGGGGTCGACTTAGGTTGATGGCTGTTGGCGGCGAACGCGCTTGGAAAAAATCTTCGTTCTGAAGATAAAATCGCTATTTTTGAAACTTTTTTGTGTTGACGTTGCGTCTGCTTCGCATATTTTTTCGTAAATTTGCGTACCCACAAACCCTGCTTTTCACACATGAAACGACTGCCCACCCGAACCCACACCCCCATATTGACACGCACCGCCGGTGTGCTGACGCTCTTCGCGCTCGTTTTGGGCGCGATGCCGGTCACCTTTTCGAGCTGCATCGAGGATGGCGGCGTGACGACGCGCGCCGAACGGCCGATCAGTTTCGGCAGCTCGATCGTCGGCCCCGACATCGACCTGCGGCCCGAACTCTCGACTCGCGCTGCTTCTGAAGATTTTCGCGCCGCTCCCGTGACCCGCGCCGACGAGCCCACCCCCTGGAAAGCTGACGACCGCATAGGGGTCTACATGATCGTGGCAGGCGGCACGATAGCGGGTAATTCGCTGGCGGTCAATGTGCTGCACAGCCACGCGGGTAGTGGCGTTTTCGTTGCCGAACAAGGCGGACTGTTTTTCCCTCCTGCCCAAAGCGTTGATTTTGTGGCCTATACCCCGTGGCGGCCAACCGGCAACACGACCGGCGGCATCACCGGCAACCACCTCTACCCCATCGACGTGGCCGACCAGAGCAGCCCCGCGGCGCTCGACCTGCTCTACTCCGACAATGCGACCGGCCACACGACGGGCGACTCGCCGACGCTCCGATTTCGCCACGTGCTCACTCGGATCATCTTCGACGTGACCGCTGCCGAAGGGGTTTTACTCGAAGGTATGCAGCTATCTGTCAGCGGATTGAAGAGGCGCGGAGGGTTCGATCTCTCCGCCGGAACGCTCGCCCTCGACCCCGACAGCGCCGCCGCGATAGTCACCTCGCGCAGCAGCTCAACGGCTGCGTCGTCGCGTTTCGAGGCGATCGTGTTGCCCGACCGCGGAGTCGCTCCGGTCGTGATTTTGGCCTTCGGCGACGGCACGACCTCGCGGCTGCCGCTGCCCGACTCCGAGCTCGCGAGCGCCAAGACCTATATATATAAGGTACGCGTGACCGCCGCGGGGCGTGCCGAACTGACCGGCAGCGCCGAGATCGTCGACTGGATCGACAGCCGCAGCACCCCCGTGGAGATCTCCAAAACGGAGTCTGAGGAGGGGGATGGCGGCTCTGACGATGGCGGCTCAGGTGGTGGAGATGATGGTGGTGGAGATGATGATGGAAGTTCTGGTGGTGGCGGCGGAGATGATGATGGCAGCGGCGGAAACGGGCCGACGAATCCTTCCGACCCGACAGACCCCGACGAGTACTATTTCCAAGAGAAGTTCGACGACGAGGGAGGCTGGCTCGATTTTCCGGCGGGTGAGTTTCCCGAAGACGTAACTGTGGATGTGCCGGCAGGTTACCGCGACATCACGATGAGCTACGACATCACCGCCTACAACGTCGAAGAGGGGATCGAGAGACCTCCCTTTGCGAGCGACATTCGGGTTTACATCGACGATGTGAACGCGGACTCGAAAGTGATCGGAACCTTCTGGACTGGGAACGAAAAGATAACGATCTCATTTACAGTTCCGGACGGAACGACGGAGATACGATTCTCCGGA
Organism: Alistipes sp.; assembly: GCA_031285405.1. Taxonomy (GTDB): domain Bacteria; phylum Bacteroidota; class Bacteroidia; order Bacteroidales; family Rikenellaceae; genus UBA940. The sequence continues at coordinate 2,066 of JAITWH010000043.1, read as the reverse complement.
GACATGACAGACAAGTCCTACGGCATGCGAATAGACAACCTGCGCCTATCAGGGCGGCAACGGCCGCAGCGATTTTAAGCTACGCAGAAGTAGGAGCAACAACCGCAACGCAAGGCGGGGCTAAGACTCAATATACCCTCCCGCCACAAGAAGCTCGACAGCACGTTCGGCCACGCTCTCATGCACCATGAGTTTCACGCCGCCGATGGCCGTCGAAAAGAAATTGTGAACCTGGGCCGTCAGCTCATCCTTCACAAACGTGTCGATCCCGTCGGCCTCAAGCAGACTCTGCGCCATGTAGACGTTTTGCGGAAACATGGCTGTGTATACGACGACCCAGCTCTCCATACCTACATCGCGCCGTGGCAGTTCTTATACTTCTTGCCGCTGCCGCAGGGGCACAGATCGTTGCGGCCGACCTTCTTTTCGACATGGGCCGGAGCGGGCTTCGAGCGATCGGCGGCACCAGCGGCGCGGGCGGCCTCCATGCGCGAGGCGTGCAGACGATTGACGTCGACCTTGGCGCGCTCCTTCTGCTGCATCTGGGCCGGCGCCGATCCTCCCTCGGGGGCGACGCGAACCGGTATGAAGCTCTTGCCGACGATCGACAACACCTCGCGGTTGACCTTGGCCAGCATCTTCATGAACAAGCCGAACGACTCGTGTTTGTAGATCAGCAGCGGGTCTTTCTGTTCATACGTCGCGTTCTGGACGCTCTGACGCAGGTCGTCCATCTCGCGCAGGTGTTCGCGCCAGTTGTCGTCTATCGTCGTGAGCATCACTATCTTGGAGAACAATTTGTAGATGTCGTTGCTGTCGGTCTCGTAGGTTTTGCGCACATCGACGGTCACTCGGTAGCCGAGGTTGCCGTTGGTGATGGGGATCACGACCGAGTGGTCGCCGACTGCCCCTATCTCCTTGTACCTCATGGCGATAAACGGGCGGGCGACCTGTGCGACGTTCTGTGCGCGACGCTCGTAGGTGGTGCGCAGGTCGGCCACTATCATCTCGGTGAGCTCGCTTCGTCCGGCGGCCTTGTAGGCAGCCTCGTCGAACGAGGGGTGGACGGCGGCGAGGCGAATCAGCTCGAACGACACCTCCTCGAAGTCGGCGCCCTCGTAGTTCTGCACAAACTCCTCGGCGAAGTCCCACATTATATTATTAAGGTCTAACTCTATGCGCTCGCCGAACAGCGCGTGGCGGCGGCGGGTGTAGATCACCTCGCGTTGCGAGTTCATCACGTCGTCGTACTGCAACAGACGTTTTCGAATTCCGTAGTTGTTCTCCTCGACCTTCTTCTGAGCGCGTTCGATCGCGTTCGACATCATCTTGGCTTGAATCACCTCGCCCTCTTCCAACCCCATTCTGTCCATCATGCCGGCGATGCGCGCCGAGCCGAACAGACGCATCAGGTCGTCCTCCAGCGAGACGAAAAACTGCGACGAACCGGGGTCTCCCTGACGTCCCGCACGCCCGCGAAGCTGCCTGTCCACGCGGCGAGATTCGTGCCGCTCGGTACCGATAATCGCCAAACCGCCCGCCGTCTTCACCTCGGCCGACAACTTGATGTCGGTACCGCGGCCGGCCATGTTGGTCGCGATCGTCACCTGTCCCGCGTGCCCCGCTTCGGCCACCACCTGGGCTTCCAACTGGTGCTGCTTTGCGTTCAAAACGTTGTGGCGAATCCCCCGCAACTTGAGCATACGCGAAAGAAGCTCCGAAATCTCCACCGAAGTCGTACCGACCAGCACCGGCCGCCCGACCTCCACGAGTTTTGCGATCTCGTCGATCACGGCGTTATACTTTTCGCGCTTCGTCTTGTACACCAAATCTTCCCTGTCGTCGCGCACAATGGGCCTGTTGGTCGGAATGGTGATAACGTCCAGCTTGTAAATATCCCAAAACTCGGCTGCTTCGGTCTCGGCCGTACCGGTCATACCGCCCAGCTTGTGGTACATTCTGAAGTAGTTCTGCAGCGTGATGGTTGCGAATGTTTGCGTCGCCGCCTCGACCGTCACCCTCTCTTTCGCCTCGATCGCCTGGTGCAACCCGTCGGAGTAGCGGCG
>JAITWH010000042.1 GCA_031285405.1 Alistipes sp. | reverse complement strand
TTGTCGTTGTATTTCTGCGATGATATAAACGGCAACAGGCTCTCGCGCTCCGGATCGCGGTAACGCTCCAAAATCTCCTTTGCCGTCTCGCTCAACGGAACACGCACCGTCTGCACCCGTTCTTCTTTCGTCTTTTTAGGAATATACTCGATCGCGCCGCCAATCACATTCCTCCAGTGAGCTTCATAAGATCGCTCACACGGCACCCTATCAGGCATTGAAAAACAAAAATATCGCGTAGACTTCCCGACAGCGGCTTCCGCAAAAAAATGTGTTACAAATGTCACAACAGCCAATTTTTTATCGTACCTTCACAAAAAATATCACGATGAGAAAATTCATATCCGCACTCGCCCCTGCCGCAATCCTGATTGCCCTGCTCGGCTGCACGCTCCCCGCAACGGCGCAAAGCACAGTGCAAACCCCGCAGCAAAACCCAACAAATCCCCCGCAACCCCCAAGAACCGAAAACACCCTAAGAATAGTCTCCTACAACGTGCGAAACTGCACGGGCATAGACAACCGAACCGACATCGACCGGGTTGCCGAGGCGATCAACCGCATCGCCCCCGACGTGGTTGCGTTGCAGGAGCTCGACAGCATGACCCTCCGCCACAACAAATACATGGCCGGCGAACTGGCCCACCGAACTCTGATGCACGCAACCTACGCCCCCGCCATCAAACTCGGAAGCGGAGGCTACGGAGTCGCAATCCTGTCGAAGGAGCGACCGATAGGCGTGAAGCGAATTCCGCTCCCGGGCAGCGAGGAGAGGCGAATGCTGCTCGTGGCGGAGTTCGAAAAATATGTCGTGCTGTGCACCCACTTCTCGCTCACCGAAAGCGACCGACTGACCTCGGCGCGCATAGTTCTCGACGCCGTGGCGGGAGTCGACAAACCCGTGTTTCTGGCGGGAGACATGAACGACGAGAACGATTCCGAGATGCAAAAGACGATCACCGAGAGGTTCACCGTGCTCAACGACCCCCGACAACCCACCATCGGATCGGACGACAGGGCCAAGTGCATCGACTTCATCTACGCCCTCGACAACGGGGTGCCGTACTCTGTTCCGGAGCGCAGAGTGCTCTCCGACGAGATTGGATCCGACCACAAACCGCTGTGGGTCGACGTGAGGATCGCCGCCGCCGAGGAAGACATAGTTCGCACAAAGCCCTGGCTCCAGAATCCCACGAACGGCGGAGTCACCGTCACATGGCTCACAAACGTCCCGACACACAGCGTAGTGGAGTACAGCACCGACCGGCAAAATTGGCGACGGGCGCAGACCATCCTCGACGGACAGATCGTCGCGGGCAACAAGATACACAAAGTGAGACTCGCCGGCCTCGACCCGGGCACGAGATACTACTACCGCACCCTCTCGCGCGAGATAACGCTCTACGAGGGCTATCGCAAAGAGTTCGGCCGCACGGCAATCTCGGAGGTATACTCGTTCCGACTGCCGACGGCGGGGCAGGACGATTTCTCGGCGCTCGTGCTCAACGACCTGCACAAGGGCAAACCCCTGACCGACACCCTGATGATGGCGGCGCGGGGCATGGAGTACGACTTCGTGCTGCTCAACGGCGACATCGTGGACGACCCTAAGGACGAGGCCGCCGCGGTCGATTTCCTGTCGTATCTCACCGAGAAGGTCGACGCCGCCAACCATCCGATAATCCTGCTCCGCGGCAACCACGAGATCCGCAACGCCTACTCGCTCGACATGCGCGACCTGCTCGACTACCCTGGCGGAAAGACCTACGGCGCCTTCAATTGGGGCGACACCCGTTTCGTGATGCTCGACTGCGGCGAAGACAAACCCGACTCCAACGTGGAGTACTCGGGCCTGAACGATTTCACACAACTGAGGCTCGATCAGGTCGATTTTCTGCGCGAGGAGCTTGCGAGCGAGGCGTTTCTCGAAGCGGGAAAGCGGGTGCTCATTCATCACATCCCCGTTTACGGTCAGGGCGATCGCTTCAATCCGGGGCTGGAGTTGTGGGGCTCGCAGCTTGCGACGGCCCCCTTCGATGTCGCCATACACGGCCACACACATCGCCGAATGTACCACCCGCGCGGAACGGTCGGCAACAACTTCCCGCTCGTGATCGGCGGCAGCAACTCGCCGCGCGGCGCAACGGTGATGCTCCTCTCGCGACAGGGCGACGAACTGCGCCTGAAAATGCTCTCGGCCTACGGCGAGACTCTCCACGACCTGGTCTGGTAGCTGCTGCGGCAGGCGGGCAGGATTTTTCAAAACCGTTACATTGGTAACGCTTCTGTCGTTCGCGACGGGTTCTTAAAAAAACCGTTACGAATGTAACGGTTTTGTCGTTGGCAGTGGGCATTTTCAAACCGTTACGAATGTAACGCTTCATCACTTTCAAAGCCGCCGCCGCCCGACCCCTTCAAAGGTAAGCTTGACGGGAACGATCAGCCCGTCGGAGGTGAACTCCAGCTTCTCGATGCAGGTCGCACGATGGTCGCGCGCACGATCGCCCAGCGGACGTCGATGATAGAATATGTACCACTCGTCGGTGCCCGGAACGTTGATCACCGAGTGGTGCCCGGCGCTCGTGGCCACCTCGGGGTCCTGTTCGAGGATCTTGCCGATGCGCTCGAAAGGGCCCATCGGCGAGTCAGCCATGGCGTAGGCCACGCAGTAGTTCGCGCCGCCCCAGCCCCCCTCCGACCACATGAAGTAGTATTTGCCGCCGCGCTTGAGCATAAACGCCCCCTCGACATAGCGCTCGGGGGTGATCTCGCGATAGAAACTCCCGTCGTCGAAGGGCAGCAGCCCCGAGAAGTCGGGCTTCAGACGCACCATGTTGCAGTGCCGCCACCCGCCGTAGTACATCAGATACTCGCCGTTCTCCTCCCACACAAACTGGTCGATGGGCTGCGCGCCGTTCACATTTTCGCTGATCAGCGGCCTCCCCAACAGATCTTCGTACGGCCCCTCGGGCGAGTTGGCCACCGCAACCCCGATGCCGCCCGGATGGCCCTCCTGCGCGTCGTTGGCGCCGAAAAACAGATAGTATTTTCCATCCTTCTCGATGTGCGCCGGCGCCCACATGCAGCTGTCGGCCCACTTCACCGAGTTCGTGTCAATGATTCGCTCGTGCTTAGTCCAATTCACAAGGTCGCGCGACGAGAAGGCGTCGAGAAATGTCTGCTCGCTGTAACGCGCCGAGTATGTCGGAAACACCCAGCAGGTCTTGCCATACACCACGGCATGAGGATCGGCATACCAACCCCCAAAGATCGGATTGCCCGAAACCACTTTACGCCCCGCCACCGAGCACCCCTCAAGCCCCGAAAAAACCGCAACCATTGCCAAGGCGACAAGGATGAAAACAGATGTTTGTTTCATAACGTGGAACATTGAAATAAGGTAACGTTTTTAAATAACGAAAACCCGCGCGAAAATTTTCGGGCGGGTCTTCGCCATTGATTCATCAATACATTAATTAGGGTATCCGGGGTTCTGTTCGAGCAGCGGATTGGATCCCAGGATGGTTTCGGGGATCGGGAAACGATTCAGGTGAGCTTTGCCCGGGCCATCGGCCGGATGATCCCACCACGATTCAGTGGTGAATTTATCCCAACGAACGAGGTCTATGCGACGGCGGCCTTCGCCGATGAACTCCAACATCCACTCATCCAACATGCGCCATTCGTCGAGGTTCGCGGCGGTCACCGGATCGGGATCTCCGTCGACAAAGTAACGGGCGCGAACCGCGTTGATCAGCTCGGCGGCGGCGGCCTTGTCTCCGGCGCGCATCTTGCATTCGGCCAGCGTGTAATAGACCTCGGCCATACGCATGACGGGAATGTCGGGATTGCCCTTAAGTGTGTTTTCGCTCTCCCAAGGGATGGGCGACTGTTTGGTCAGACGAATGCCGGAAGCCTCTTCCGCCCATTCGATACCCTCCTTAAGATGGTCGGCCATGAGAGGTTTCCCATCATTGTCGTTCATCAGGGTGAGACGACCCACCTGATCCACCAGAGTCACCACCTTGTCGGTGCCCACCTGACGGCCGCCGCCCATCGACTGATTGCCGGTCACGGGATTCGTCAACTCGCCCATCAGGAACATTCCGCGCCACTTCTTGTCACCTTCGTATGCGAAGAGCTGTTTGCGCACATCTTTTTCATGGAATTTGGCGAACGGACTGCCCAGACGATAAGTTCCTTTCGAGCTGGGGTTGTCGCTGCCGTACACATACGATTTCCCCTCAAGGTCGAGCGACGGTACCAGACAGTAGCCGTTGTTGGTACTGCCCACCGTGTTGTTGCCCCAATAAACCTTCATGCCGTAGGGGCTGGAGTGGGGGTCGACACTACGTTCGCTTACCGAATTTTCGCTCGGCACAGTCCAAAGGATCTCCGGAGAGCGGTCGTTATCGAAACCGAAAACAGCTGTCCAGTCGCTATCCAGATCGTAGGGCCCGTAAACTCCGTCGATAATATCCTGACAAATTTTGGCGGCGTCGGCATATCTGTCTTCGCGGATATACGACTCGGCATTGAAGTAGAGTCGCGCCAACAACATCGCGGCGGCAGCCTGATTGACGGTGCTTGTCTCCTGGGCTCCCAGAGCCGCCTTCTTGGGCAACTCGGGCAGAGCCTCTGTCAACAGGTTTTCGATGAACTCGAAGGTCTCGACGTCTGTCGAACGCGGCAGCGCGTCTCCCTGATTGGAGGTGTAGAGGGGAATGCCGCCGAACAGGTCGAGCCCGTAGTAGCAGAAGTACGCGGCCAAGACCTGAAGTTGCATCGAGATCTCTTCGCTGGCACCTTCGGGGAAACCGAGCGCGTCGAAGTCGACGTAGGTTTCGATATCTTCCTTGGCGCTCCACGTCTGAGCCACGCCCATCGAGAACAGGCGCCACGCCTCGGCTACGGCATCTCCGTATGCCGGCGAGAAGTCGTGCTTGTAGTAGCGGATGAATTTGCCACCGTCGTACCAGTCGTTGTATCGCTTCGGGGTCATCATCTCGTCGGTGGTCATCTCTTGAAGTATGGGGAATCCGGCGGATGCCTGACGTTCGTTGCCGGCCACACACCATGCCCAGTGGGTGAACGGGCGTCCCATACGCTGATAGACCTTCATCTGGCTGTCGAAGAATAGTTCCGGTGTCGTTTGCGAGTAGTAGGTCGGTTCCGGATTGCAGGAGGAGAACAACGACGCCAAGGCGAGCAACGCAACGACATATATTTTTATGTTTTTCATTCTGTTACCTTTTTTTAAGAGATTAGAAATTTAATTGAGCGCCGAAAGTGAACATGCGGGTTTGAGGATATATATCCTCCGTTCTCTCTCTACCCTTGTCCCATCCGGTCACATCCTGTTCGGGGTTCAGACCGTCGTACCTTGTCCATCTTGCCAAGTTGTGGCCTGTGAAGTAGACCTTCACGCTCTGGATAACCGAGTTGTACTTCGCCAGCGGGATTGTGTAGCCCAGCGTCAGGTTCTGTAGCTTGACGAATGTACCATCGGAGAGGAAGTAGTCGGTAGCGACCGGTGAGCCGGTAATTGCTCCGTTCTTGTCGATCGCGTCGTAGGTCATGTTTCCCTGTGCGACATCCCTAAGTCCGTAATACATCTCAAAGGCGCGATAGATGTCGAAGTCGATCCAGCTTGTGAGGGTGAAATCGAGCGACAGATTCTTCCAACTCACATTGTGGCTCCATCCTGCGATAAGCGCAGGGTTGTAGTTGTGAGTGTAGACGCGGTCGGCCTGATTACCGGCCGAACCGAGTTTGATGTTGCCATCCTGACCATAGATCTGTATCTTTCCGGTCTCGTCAAGGCCGGCATATCTGTACACATGGAACGAACCGATCTCGGTGCCCTCTTCCACGCGATGGATCCAGTCTACCCACAGATGACCCTCGCCGTTATGGTACTTGTTCTCGCCCCACAACTTGCCGATGAAACTTTTGTTGTGACTCAGGTTCAGTGTGGTGGTGTAGTTCCAATCCTTGTTACTGACTATCTCTCCACTCAGAACGAATTCCCAACCGCGGTTGGACATCGTACCGATATTCTTGTACATCGACGACTCGGTGTTGGGCGGCTGCGGAACATCCACGTTGTAGATCATACCGTGGATACCGCGACGGTAGATGTCGAACGAGCCCCAAATGCGGTTGTTGAGCACCGCGAAATCGAGACCGACGTTCCACTCGCGTTTCTCTTCCCAGCCCAGCTCGTCGTTGATATTGCGCGACGCACCATAGGAGTATGCCCAGGTTCCGTCGGGCATCATCCACCTGGTGTCCGAGCCGAACATACGGGCCGCGTAGTCAGCCTCTTTGAACTCGTTACCAGTCACACCATAACCCGCACGCAACTTGAGGTCGTCGATCCACGAAACTTCGGACATGAAGTTCTCGCGCGAGATTCTCCAACCTCCCGAAACGGCCCAGAAAGTCCCCCATCTCTTGTTTATGGCAAATTTGCTCGATCCTTCGTGGCGAACGGAGGCGGAGGCCATGTATTTGTCGGCGTAAGACCAGTTCGCACGGCCGAAATATGCCATCAGGCGCTGGGTGATATCCTTGCCCGAACCCATACCTGCATTGTGGTCTTTCGACACCAACCACGATCCCTCTCCGAGGTTCCACACACCGACGCGGTCGTTTGTGAAGTCGTAGTTCGTGGCGTCGAAATGTTCGCCGTTTCTTTCGAAATAGCTGTAACCGGCCACGGCGTTGATGGTGTGGAGGTTGAAGTCATTGATATACGAGAAATAGCCGTCGGTATTCAAAAGCTCGGTCTTCTTGAACTCCAGTTTCGCGCGACCTTTGCGGAATTGTTGTTGTTCGGTACGTGTGTTTGCCGAATCGAATTCGCGAAGCTCCTCCGTGTGATTCTCATAGGCGGCTGTCATCTGGTAGGACAGGCCGCGGATCGGCTTGATGTTCAGCTTCAACGACAGGTCGGGGCGGAACCACTTGTGCAACTCTTTGCGCACCCTCAGATCGGCTTCGGCCACCTCGTTCATGTCGGGATAGCTCGTGTTCGGGTCCACCCAAATGTTCCAGCCGGTGAGACTGTTGGGGTCGTACACCGCCATAGTGGGGTTGGTTCGCATGAGGCTCTCTCTGTTGGGCGTGTTCTTGTCTCTGTCGGCCTGACGATAGGAGACGCGCGTCGAGACATCGAGCCAGCCGTCCATAACCTTGAAGTCGGCGTTAAGGCGGCCCGCGTAGTCGGTTCTGTCGCTGCCGCGAAGGGTGCCCATGTTCTTGTCGTACGACAAATTGGCGAAGACGCGCGCATTGTCGACACCACCCTGAAGAGTCACCACGTGGCGGTGTGAAATGGGATTATTGACTAACCCCGCGTTCCACCAGTCCGTATCCGAGCCGTAGTCGGTCTTCACTCCCGCCTTAATTTTCATGTAATCTTCGGCATTGAGCAGGTCGGGCCCGCCGAAACTCGTTTTGAGCATCATCTCTCCGGTGTACGTCATGCGTACCTGACCGGGGGTGGCTTTTTTGGTCGTGATGAGGATCACACCACCCGTGGCACGGGTACCGTAGATCGCACCCGCCGAAGCATCCTTCAACACGTCGATCGACTGGATCTCCTCGGGGGAGAGGGTGCGGACGTCACCGCCGGGCATACCGTCGATAACGATCAACGGCTGGGGGTTGGACTCCATCGACGCCATACCGCGCAACTGGAAAGTGTTGTCCGAGTTGGGGTCGGCAGTTCCGGAGATCACCAGACCAGCAACCTTTCCCTGCAACTGAGTGGCGATGGACGAACCTCCCACGCCTACCGGCAGGTCGTCGTTCGACAGAGATGTGATGGAGCTCGTCACCTGTCGCTTCTGCATCGTACCGTAACCGATTACCACCACCTCTTCGATGCCGGTGAGGTCGGGCTGCATCTGCACATTTATCGTCGTGCGATTGCCCACGGTGATCTCCTGGGTGATGTACCCGAGGAACGAGATTTCCAAAACCGAATTTGCGTCGGGTACGCTGATCGAGTAGGCGCCCGACATGTCCGCGATAGTAAATCTGTCGGTGCCCTTTAACATAATCCCGATCCCGGGCATCGGGTTGCCGGTCTCATCGCTGATGACTCCGGATACACTCTGTGTCTGCGCCGACAGTGTAAACAGGGCGCAAAACAACGATGCAATCGTGAGGATTGTCTTTTTGCTGTAAAGTAAATTCATATTAGCAGTAAATTTGTAGTTAGTTTAGATTTTTAAGATGCGGATTTGTCGGCTGACAAATCCAATTCCGGTGGACACAATTAAAGTCGATAGGTCAGTACATTCATAGGCTCGTCAATTATTAAAATTAGTCGTTGACGCAAATATATATTGTTCTTCTGCCGAACGTTATGTGAGAATCGTAAGAACTCTCGTTATGTCACTAATCGGTACTATTTTGACACAAATACAACCTATGCCCTGATGTAAAACCGGTTGGACGATGCTAACTCGGGGCGAGTGGAGCTTTTTGACAAAATGGTGCGATATTCCGACGAAGTCCGAATCGTGCTGGTTTTCTGGCGACTGTTTGCTATTTTAGCGCCACTAAAACTTTTCAGAAATGATACGCCATACATTGGTAGCCGCCGCGCTCGCCGCCGCATCCTTTTCAAACCCATCTTTCGCCGCTACACCATCCTATTGGTATGCGGCAGCCGACAGTGTCGGCATGGAGCTGCTGAACCGTTACTGGCCTGCCGCCGCCACTCCGGCCGATGATGTGATCGGCAAATGGCATTTCACAGCGCAACAGGACGGAAAGGCCGATCCCGACAACAACTATTGGCATCAACCGCACGCCATGGATGCTATCATCGACGCCTACAACCGCACACCCGACACCGGAGAGCAAGCGGCACAAAAGAGGGTGTGGCTCGACGTTTTCGATAAATGGTTTCGTGGGGTTCCTCGCTTTCAGTATCAGTGGAACGAGGATTGGAGCGCCGACAAATGGACGAACCGCTACCCGTGGGCTGCCGTCGACGGAGCCGACGGATGGCGCAACCACTACATCGACGACATGGAGTGGCAGGCGCTGACCCATATCCGGATGTACGAGGCGCTCAGGTCGAACGAGCCCCTACTCGCCGCGAAATATCTGGCAAAAGCCAGGGAGCTGTACGACAACTTCGTTTGGGGCCTGGCCTGGGACGACGTGTCGCGCGGCGGCGACGGCGGGGTGTTTTGGATGAGGACTGATAAAGAGCGACCGAACTCGAAGAACGCATGTAGCAACGGTCCCGCTATGATAGTCGCCGCCAAGCTTGCACACCACTCGACCTCCGAAGCCGATCGTGCGAAGTACACCCAACAGGCGGAGATGATCTACGGGTGGATGATGTCACATCTGTGGAACGACGACGGCGCGATCTCCGACAACTGGAACGACGGTCGCAGTAACGGCGGCCCACTCACCTACAATCAGGGAACTTTTCTGGGCGGTTGCCACTGGCTATATAAAATCACAGGCAAACATGAGTATCTGACGAGCGCCACCCTCGCGACGCAATACACCATAGATAATTTGCAGGTGACGGCACCTGACGGAACGCGCCTGCTACGTTCGGAGAGTGACGCCGACGAGACCAACAACTCTGTCTTCAGGGCGATATTCCTGCGCTATTTTGTCGATATGATAAACGAACCGGCTGTCGACACAGACACGAGGGCAGAGTGGTACTCCTCGCTCGAAAGCTGGGCCAACTATGTGTGGCGCGACGGCAAAGGAGTCGACAGGAGCGATCCACTGTTCGGTTACGATTGGCGTAAGCCGTTGACCGATGCCGAAATATCGGCAGGCGTCAATCTCGGCAACATGGTCAGCGGAGTCGCTCTTGTCGAAGCCATGAACATTGCCCGCAAACCGGCGACAGCCGAAACAACCCCGACCTCTTACAGCGCAAAATTCGATGCAACCTCCGTTGCTCGTCAAAAGGCCGACTACACCGTCACCAATCGCCCGCCCGCAGACGAACGTCTTTTCGTGTCGAAGGCTATCGACAGGGAGATCGAACTGGTCAAGAAACAACTATCCAATCCGAAACTCCGCTGGATGTTCGAAAACTGTTTTCCAAACACGCTCGACACAACAGTCAGACACTACACATCGGACGGAGAGGACGACACGCTGGTCTACACGGGCGACATCCACGCCATGTGGTTACGCGATTCGGGGGCGCAGGTGTGGCCATATGTGCAATTTGCCGGCGACGACGAATATCTGCGGGCGATGATCGAAGGTGTCATCAGGCGTCAGTTCAAAAGTATAAACATAGACCCCTACGCCAATGCGTTTCTCGATCCGCATGATCCGAATCCCGACCATCAGTGGATGGGCGACAATACCGCCATGAGACCCGAACTGCACGAACGCAAATGGGAGATCGACTCGCTCTGCTATCCGATCCGCCTGGCCTATTATTATTGGCAGGTGACGGGCGATGCCTCCATCTTCGACGAGGAGTGGTTGCAGGCGATAACCGACATTCTCAAAACGTTTCGCGAGCAGCAACGCAAAGAGGGCGTCGGCTCCTACACATTTACCAGAGAGACTTCGCGCCAACTCGACACGATGAACAACGACGGCAGGGGAAATCCGGTCAACCCCGTCGGGCTGATCGCTTCGGCTTTCCGTCCGTCGGACGACGCGACTACGTTCCTGTTCCTCGTCCCGTCGAACTTCTTCGCGGTGAGTTCGCTGCGCAAGGCGGCTGAAATTCTCACAGAGGTCAACAGCCGTACAGACATTGCCGCCGAGTGCACCGCACTGGCGGCAGAGGTGGAGGCGGCCTTGAAGCAGCACGCTACATACGATCATCCCAAATACGGCACGATCTACTCCTACGAGGTGGATGGTTTCGGCAACCGCTTCCTGATGGACGACGCCAACGTTCCGAGCCTGCTGGCGATGCCATACATGGGAGACATGCCGGCCGACGACCCTGTATATCTCAACACCCGCCGCTTCGTGTGGAGCACGGACAATCCGTACTTTTTTCGAGGCACGGCGGGTGAGGGGATCGGCGGCCCGCACATCGGTTACGACATGGCGTGGCCCATGAGCATCATGATGAGGGCCTTCACAAGCACCGACGATGCCGAGATCAAACAGTGTGTCGAGATGCTGCTCGCCACCGACGCCGAGACGGGCTTTATGCACGAATCGTTCAATGTCGACAACCCCTACGATTTTACCCGCAAGTGGTTCGCCTGGCAAAACACGCTATTCGGCGAACTAATACTAAAACTCGTGAACGAGGGCAAAGTCGACCTGCTGAACTCAATCCGATAGGCTGTTGCATATTGCCTGGTTGATGCGGCGGATGCGCTCTGCCTCGACTTTCACCACCTTACGGTCGTAGGTCATGAGGCCGTTCACTTCGCCCTCGACATCGGTGGTCTGGGTGTAGACGGCTGCAGTAAAACCGGCGCGTATAAGTCTCTGCAACTCGTTGGCATATTTCTCGTACTCGTCCGTAACCTCTTTGCTGTCTTTGAACTGAATGTAGCCCCAATTGCGGTCGGTCTGCCAAAGATGACCTTCGAGCGGAAGCCCTATGCCACCATATTCGCCGAGCACATTGGCCCTGCCTGCGTCGTAAAGAAACATAGCCGGCCCCGGGTAGTTGTGCAGATCGAGCATGTCGCCGGCGTAGTAGTGGTTGCCGCCCGAGGCGGGATTCACCAAGCGTGACGGGTCGTGGGCTTTTGTCCACGCCGCCATCTCCGACGACTTGAACTGTCCCCACGCCTCGTTGAATGGCACCCATACGACTATGCTCGGATTGGGTTGCAGGAAATCCATAATCTCGCGCCACTCCTTGCGATAGTTGGCCTCCGACTCGGGTGAACGCTGCGCCTCGCTGCCATCGAAATGCTTTCTCATCTGCCACTGCGGCGATGGGCCGCCGCTTGGCATATCCTGCCACACCAGCACCCCCAGTCGGTCGCAGTGGGTGTACCAACGTGCCGGCTCGACCTTGACGTGCTTGCGGATCATGTTGTAGCCCAACTCTTTGGTTTTGACGATGTCGTATGCGAGCGCCTCGTCGGTCGGAGCTGTGTAGAGTCCGTCGGGCCACCACCCCTGATCGAGTGGGCCGAACTGAAAGTAATCCCTGTTGTTGAGTTGCAGCCTAACGATGCCGTTCTCATCCTTTTTCGTCGACACCTTACGCATGGCGGCGTAACTCGTAACCCTGTCGACAACCTTGCCGCCGGAGGATAGAATCACCTCCATGTCGTAAAGGAACGGGCTCTCGGGCGACCAAAGTTTCATCTCCGCAACGTGCAGGTCGAGAGGCTGGCCGGCAGCTCCGCGTGCCGAGGCTATCCGCCTGCCCTCTGTCGAGAGAGTCACTTCGACGATGTCGGCAGGAGAAACCGTTGCAGTCGACTGTGCTTCGACAGTGAGGCGCGCGTTGTCGATATCGGCCACTGTCTTGAGCGACGTTATGTGTTTCGTAGCCACGGGTTCGATCCACACCGTCTGCCATATACCACTGACGGGCGTGTACCAGATGCCCTCGGGTCGTTCGACCTGCTTGCCGCGCGGCTGCTCACCGTCATTGGTCGGATCCCACACTCGTACGGTTAGCGACTGTGAGCCGGTTGTCATGTATGGAGTTATGTCGAAACAGAACGGCGCGTAGCCCCCGGTGTGAGACCCAATGCGGATGCCGTTCAACCATACGTCGGCCTTCCAGTCGACGGCGCCGAAATGGAGCATGACGCTGTTGCCTCTCCACGCGGAAGGAACGTCGAAGGTACGGCTGTACCATAGCTCATTGTCACCGCCGAGAGGCTTTTGTACCCCCGAGAGCGACGATTCGACGGCGAAAGGAACGAGAATTTTGCCATCCCAGTTCGTGGGTTCGGCCTCTCCTGCCGGGCGGATGGCGTAATCCCACAGCCCGTTCAGATTTGCCCAACGCTCGCGCTCCATGATCGGGCGCGGATATTCGGGAAGCGGGTTAGCGGGGTCGATCTCTGTCGCCCACGGGGTTTTGATCTTGTCGCCGGCGGGTTGCCACTGGGCGAAGGCGGCCATGCAGGATGCAATGAGCACGATGGCTAATAAACAGATTTTCTTCATAACGATCATAAGGTGTGTTTTAATTTGGTATGTCTATTTTCTGATGGAGAATTTATATACACAGGTATGGGTGTAGGTTTCGCCGGGACGCAGCACGGCCGACGGAAAACCGGCATGGTTCGGAGCATCGGGAAAATTTTGAGTCTCAAGGGCGATGCCACTGCGGTGGTTGTTCACATTGCCGCGCTTGCCCACTTCGTCGCCCGTCATAAAGTTGCCGCTGTAAAACTGCAACCCGGGCTGGTCGGTAAGCACATCCATTACGATGCCCGTCGAGGGTTCCCACACCCGTGCCGCGAGTTCCGGAGCCGCCGAACCGCTCTTCTCCAGCACCCAGTTGTGGTCATACCCGCCGGCGAAACGCAAAGGTTCGGAATCGGCGTCGATCCTGCTCCCGATGGGTGTCGGGGTACGAAAATCGAGAGGCGTGCCCTCCACCGGAGCGATCTCACCCGTGGGAATCAACCCCGCGTCGGTGGGTGTGAAGGCCGAGGCGAATATCTCCATCACATGACTATTGGTCGAGCTGGCGTTCGTGCCGTGCAAGTTAAAGTAGCTGTGACTCGTCGGGTTGACGATGGTCGGAGCGTCGGTCGTGGCCACATAGTCGATGCGAAGGGCGTTATCTGCGGTGAGCGTGTATGTCACCGTGATGGTCAGATTGCCAGGATAGCCCGCCTCTCCGTCCGGCGACACGTAGCTCATCGACACGACGTCGGGCCCCACTTTGCCGACTCTCCACACCTGTTCGCCGAAACCTTTGTCGCCGCCGTGCAGATGATTATCCCCATCATTCACCGAGAGTTGGTACTGTCGGCCGTCGAGCGAGAACCGACCTTTGCCGACACGGTTGCCGAAGCGCCCCACGACAGGCCCGTTGTAACGATCGGAGGCGTCGAGATAGGAGGCGATATCCTCGAATCCCATCACCACATCCTTAAAAGTTCCGTCGGCCGACTCGACCCACAGATCGACTATGCGTGCGCCGAAATTGGTGATCTGGACAGAGGTGCCGGAGTCGTTGACAAGGGTGTACAGCGACACCGCCTTGCCGTCGACCATCGTCTCGAACGACGAGGCGGGAAGAAGTTCCGGCATTCCGTCACGTTGCTCGCCGCCGCAACATCCGCCTAAGAACACTGCGGCGACAAGAGAGGAGAGAATAGTAGCTTTTTTCATTCGTTCTGGATTTTAAATAGATTCTAAGTGTCGTTCACGATATTCGCGCGGCGTGCAGCCGAATTTGTTGGAAAATGCGGTGAAAAATGAGCTGCGATTCGAGAAGCCCGAGTTATGGATTATCTCGTCGACGGTCATCGTGGTGTTCTGCAACAGATCGAGGGCGATGTGCAATCGACACTCACGGATCATGTGCATCGGACTTTCTGCGCCCGCTTCGTGTATCTTGCGATAGAGTTGACGCATCGACAGGTTCATCTTGTCGGCGATAAATTGCGGCGACAGGCGGCTGTTCCCCAGATTGGCGGTAATAATGTCGAGCATCTGCTGCACGAAACGATGGTGGGCTACGTGCACAAGGCGTCCGTCCGAAAGTTCGTAGGCGCTCATCGGCGACGCAAAATACTCCTTGAGCGTATTCTTGCGCGAGATCAACTGGCGGATCGACGCCTTGAGGTAGTTGATGTGAAAGGGCTTGGTGATGTAGAGGTCGGCACCCGCTTCGAGCCCTTCGATCTGTTCGTCGACGTGGTGCTTGGCCGACAGCAGGATGAGCGGAATGTGTGCCGTCTTGATATTTGTCTTCAGCAGTTTTGTGATGGCGATGCCGTCGGTCTGCGGCATCATCACGTCGCAGACAATCACGTTGGGAAGCATCCGTTCGAGCACTTCGGCGACCTTCGAAGGGTTGTCCACGGCGATCACGTTGTACTCCTTAGCCAGGATATCGTTCACAAACCACAACATGTCGCGCTCATCGTCGATAACCATAACTGTGGATTTGCTCTCGTCGACAATATGGGCCGGCATCTCGGCGGCGCTCCGCAAATCGTTCGTTTCGGTCGGATAAGATGTGGAAGGGGGGGGGGGTACGTCCGAGCCGCCCTGATCGCCGACGGATGCCTCTTTCTCGTCAATCGGTGAAATGGCCGGAAGGCAAACCGTAAAACATGTCTCCACTCCGCGCTCACTGTCGACTTCGATGCGTCCGCCCAACAGTCGCACCAGATTGTACGATATGGCCAGACCGAGTCCGTTGCGCGTGTCGGTCGTGCCTGCGTGGTACTCGAAATCGTTGAGAATGCTGTAACGGTCGAAGAGCCGCTCTATATTCTCGGCGCGAATTCCCTTGCCGGTATTTGAGACTGTCAATTTCATCTCTTCGTTGGCGATGGTTAATGCCACCGAGATCTGCCCTCCGGAGTTGGTGTATTTAAAGGCGTTGGATACGAGATTGTTGAGGATGGTGATCAGAAAATAGCTGTCGCTGTTCCACACCACACTCGGTGAGATATCGCCACTAAAGGCGAATCCGCGAGATTCGGCCAGGTCGGCGAAGTTGTCGAATACCGACTCCACCAGCCTCGACACATCGACAGATTCGATACAGGGCGTTTTGTATCCCGTCTCGGTTCGACGAAACTCGATCAGATCCTGTATCAAACCATTCATACGGTCGGCGTTGCGCTTGATTAGGTCGGCGTACCTGCGCACGAACTGATTGCTCCCCTTGTGCGTGAGGATGCGCTCGCACGGACCCAGAATAAGGGTTAGCGGTGTGCAGAATTCGTGAGCGATGTTGGTGAAGAAGTTTAGCTTCGATTCATACACCTCTTTCTGGTGCTGTTCTCTTATGCCGTCTATAATCCTCTGCCGCTGAACCTCGTTGCGCCTGATCAAATACCTGACCAAAAGAAACAGCGCCACCACAACCAGAAATAGGTAAACAACACGAGCCACTACCGACATGTACCATGGCGGACGTATGTGGATGCCGAGTGTGTATTCGCCCGTTTCGATACCTGTCTCCGGATTGAGGGCCTTCATCCTCAGAGCGTATCGTCCCGGAGCGATGCTTGTGAAATAGACGGTGTTGCTAGTGCCGTTGTCGATCCACGTGTCGTGCATACCGTCCAGCAGATATTTATATGTGTAGTTGTGGCCGTCGATGTAATCAATGGCGGAGAGCGAAAGCGAGAAAAAGTTGTTACGATAGCCGAGCCTCAATTCGGGAACGCCATCCTCCCCGCTCTCCGACAGATAGTCGTGAATGTTGTGCGCCTGTTCAAATATAGTCATGCGGTCGAACACGATCGGCGGCACGTACTCGACCGGCGCGTATTCGTTTTCGCGAATGGCGGTGAAGCCGTTGACTCCGCCGAAAAAGAGCATCCCCCTCTCCCGCGAGCCGAAAAACGCACCGTCGCTGAACTCGATCACATCTGTCGGCGCGTTGCGGCTGTACGGCACGAAAGTTTCCGTCGAAGAGTTAAAACGAACTATCCCGAAGTTAGTACCGAGCCAGATGTTACCCCCGCTCCCCATCAGCATCCCGTGAATGGTGCTGCCGTGAAAACCCGACCGTTTGTCGTAGACGGTGATGCGGCCGTCGGGCATGCGCTTGACCAATCCCGCGCTTGTGCCGAACCACATCTCGTCCTCCTCGCCCCGCATTATGCAGAATATGTCATTCAGGGTGCTGCTTGCATCGGCGGCGTCGAAACGCAGAGAGTCAAGCGCTCCGGTCGCAACGTCGTGTCTGTACGCACCGTAACCGCGGTTGCCGAACCAGACCGATCCGGGACACCCGTCATAAACTGTGAAAAAGTAGTTGGCCGATATGCTGCCGTCACCAGTCATGAACCGCCGCACCGAAACGACCCTGGGAGTCCGACCGTTCCATTCGAGATTCACCCTCACCATGCCGGCCCCCACCGTTGCGATCCAAAGCGTGTCGTCGTCGGCAGACTCCACCCCGTGAACCCAACGCAGAGGATGACCGTCGATCGTAACGTCCAGATGTCGCACACCTCCCGAGGCGTAATCGAACCAATCCACTCCGCTGTCTGTACCGATCCACATCACCCCTCGCTCCGAGCTGCTGAGCGAATAGACCGAGTTGTCGGACAGGGGGCTGTTGCGCGTGTTGAAGTAGTCGATCCGGTGCTGCACCACGCTGCGGTTGAAATCGTAGTCGCGCAGACGGAAGAGCCCGTCGCCCTTGGTCGCGATCCACAGCGAATTCTCCTCGTCCAGCAACACCGCTCTGACCGGTTTGTTGACGCTGTGGGTGAACTCTTCGAATACAGTCGGCTTGATCGAGTATCTGTCGTCGGAGTAGATAAACACTCCGTGACCATCGGTGCCGATCCACACGATGTCTTGCTTAGGGTCGCGGAACAGACAGAACACCCCGGCCCCGACACCGTCTATCCGCTCGGTGCGATATCTCTGCGCGCTGTCTGAGATATGCCTCAAGCATATAAGCCCGTTTGTCTTGAACCCCACAAAGTAGTCGTCGCCATCCCTCACGATCGAAGAGATATCACCCCATTGCTCGATTTCGTCGGCGATGTCGGCAATGTACGTCTTTTTCCTCTCCCACGTGTCGTATCTGTAAAGTGTTCCGGGCAGATCCACAAAATAGATCGCCTCGCCCTCGTGAAAGGCGTATCGCAACTGATGGGGATGTTCGAAAGTCGGGTAGGGGACAAGGGTACGCCTGCCGTTCCCGTCGCTGACAAGCGAAAAAGCCCGACTCTCTCCATCGCGCATCAACAGCCACAGGATGTTATCGTCGGTGACGAGGTAATCCAACAGATTCGCGTAGTTGAAATCATCGAGCGGCAGGTGATCGAACGAGTTGTCGACCTCGTTCCAATAGACAATCTCGTCTGTCTCGCGCACAAACAAAAGCTGAACATCGCCCCCCTTGCGCAGGCGGTAATTGGAGCTGTACTCTCCGAAACGTTCGACTGTCCGACGGCGTTTATCGAACCGGTCGAGCCCGTAATTTGTCTGGATCCACAGGATGCTCGGTTCGGTTTCGATCATGTTCTCGATCAGATTACCGGAGAGCGACTCACCACCAGTGTCGGAATAGGTCCTGAGCGTTCGACCGTCGTACATATTGAGGCCATCGACCGAACCGAACCACATCACCCCGTCGCTATCCTGACAGATGGTTTGAATGGCGCTGTTAGACAGGCCGTCGTACTTGGACACCTGGCGCAGATTGTATCCGGAGGCGGCTTGCGTGGCAACAACGCACAGTATCAACAGGGAGAGTCGTTTCATTCTAAAATTTCAGGTCGGTAAGTGTTCTGCAAATGTACGATTTTGTGACACATTTTCCAACGTTTTCGACACGCCTGAAAAGTCCGGATTCCCGACATATTTGTTCCATTTCTCGACATTGCAACCTGCGCGCAACGACTCGACGGTACTCATTCGCGGCAGGGGCAAAAAAAGAGAGCCGAAAACGACTCTCCCATATAAAACAAGCACCACTACAATATCCGCGCGGCAGCGAGTCTCTAAAATCAGCACATCAACTCACCGCCCCCGCCGCTCATCGCTCCAACTGCTCAATACTATCCAAATCATTGTCAATCATCTCGCCAAACATGCACACGGCGGCGAAAAGCAGCGCACTCAGCGACACCCCCGCCATCAGACAGCAGAACGAGTGACGATCCAGTCCGACAAAAAACGCAATCCCACCCGCCAGCACCACGATCGCCAGATTGAGGCTCAGCTCGCGTGCGACAATCAGGTTTTCGATATTCCGATAGTTCACGGGCGACAACTCGCGCGCCCTGCAATGCCGTGCCGAACCCTCGGAGTCGACCTCGCCGAATATCCTGTGCAGCGCCCACCACAACCCCTTTGCGGTCGTGTTGATGGTCACCCCGATCACATACGACAGAACAATGAGCGCCGCCGCCGGCAGGAACGAGAAGTTCCACTGCCGCAGCGCACCCCAGTCGACCATCAGCACCCCGCCTTCGATGTTGTGAAAGCAGTAGATCATCAATATCACGATCGCCCCCGGGATGATGAAGGCAAACATGTCCAGCAGTCCGATTTTTATCTTTTCCATAGCCTATGTCGTTGATACGATTGAACGTTAATCTTGCAAAGATAGTAAAAAATGAAAAACTAAAGGCGAAAAGTTGCGGAATTTGTTTTGCGTAGCTAAAACCGCTGCGGCCGTTAACTTCGTTTTTCCTCCTTGTGGCTCGGCAAAGTCTGCAAGCAGCCTCTGCTCTCGCTCGCAGCGTCGGTTGCCGCCAAATATAGTGAATTATATTATCTTCGCACCAACAAAAACCGCAACTTTCCGAAAATTAACAACAACGCAACCATGGCGATCGAGTACCTGGACAGAAAAACATACGATTTGGCCCGCGCCCACGGATACGAATTGATCGGCCGACTGGGCACCGACCTCTACTACGTACACAAAACCCCGAGTGGCCGGAGAGAGAAACTGACAGGATTCATGCGCTCCGACGGAACGATGCTGTTCGAGCCCGTGTTCATCGAATTTTCGAGCGCCGACAAAGATATGCTCATGTGCCGGCGCGAAGACGGCCTGTGGGGCGTGGTGTCGAAGGAGGGGGTGCAGATCACCGATTTCATCTACGAAGAGATGGACGGCCGCTACGAATTCGGCCGCCTGATGGCCAAACGGAACGACCTGTGGGGCTATCTCGACAAAAAAGGTGAGGTGGCTATCCCGTTCCGCTACGAGATCGCCGCCCCGTTCATCAAGCGTGTCGCCATCGTGCAGGAGGGCGGCAAACTGAAAGCGATCGGCCTCCGAGGCGAAACCGCAAGCGACGAAAGTCTGGCCAAACTAAACGCCGCCCGCGCCGCCGCCCACATCCCGCCCTTCACAATGAGCTGATTATGAACAAATCCCCTCACTCCACATAAACCATCCTCCGCGTCATCCCCCCATCGACCACAAAATTCGCCCCGTCGATAAAGTCGTTGTCGGGCGAGGCGAGGAACAGACACGCCCGCGCGATATCCTCCGGCACCCCGACCCGACCCGACAGATGCTGCGCATGGTCTTCCGACCGCAGCTCGCCGAAACGCCCCGTGTCGATCCACCCGGGCGAGATGCAGTTGACAGTGATCCCAGTGCCTGCCAGCGACGCCGCCAGCGCGTGAGTCAGCGCCACCACGCCCCCTTTCGACGCCGAATAGCCCTCGGTGCCGGGCTCGCTCTGCAACGCGCGCGTCGAGGCGATGTTGATGATGCGGCCATACTTTTTCACCCTTACCCGCCGCCGTGCCAACTCCCGAGAAGTGATGAAAACCGGCCGAAGATTAGTAGCCAAAACCTCGTCAAATTGCTCGACCGAGGTCTCCGTCAAGGGCGAAAAACCACCCACCCCAACGTTGTTAACCACGATGTCGATCCCGCCCCAAGCATCGCACACCTCGTCCATGAACCCAACCAGCGCCCCCGCGTCGCGCACATCCACCCGCCGAAACATCGTCCCCGCCAACTCGCCCTCCGGCTCCACCAGATCGCAAAACGCCACCCGAGCCCCCGCGCCGACGAAAGCCTCGACCACCGCCCGCCCAATGCCTCGCGCCCCGCCCGTGACGAAGCACACCCTGTCCTTGAAATCCTCCATAACTAAAGTTTTAGTTATATAACTAAGTTTATAGTTAAACAAAAAAGCGTTACAAATGCAACACCCCCCGAAAGCGTTACAATTGCGACACTTTCACAAAAAGCGTTACAATTGCAACACCATCTCAAACTGCCGACCGGCAAGCCCAACGCCGCGCGCTTCAAGAAAACCGGCCAACGCCTCGTCGCGCCCCTCCTCGGTGTTGAGGCACTTCAAACCCGCCGCGCGATTGAGCCGCAGCATCTCACCAAGCAGCGCCGACCCGACCCCCCGCCGCCGACTGTCGTGCGCGACGGCGATCTGAGTGATGTCGCCCGCCGCCGGCTCGAACACCGCGTAGCCTGCCAACCGCCCGCCATCGAATGCCCCCAAGAAAATAAAATCGCTCGCCGCGCGCTCGATAGCCTCAAAACTATTCTGCCACGAAGGCTCAAAGTCCCAAAATCCCTTTGCAATGCTCTGTATGTCAGTGATTTTTATTCTGCGTAGCTCGTATTCCGCGTAGCTTAAATCGCTGCGGCCGTTGCCGCCGCCGCCTCTGAAGTAGTTAAACTCGCGCCGCACCCCAAACCCCATCCGCCGATAGATCTCCACGGCGGTGGTGTTGTGCCGCAGCACCTCCAAAATATACTGCCCGATCCCCGCGGCCCTCAGCGCTGGCAGCGACTCCTCGAAGATGCGCGTGGCGAGCCCGCGTCCGCGAAACTCGGGCAACGTGCCTGTGCCGGTGTCGTAGGCCGTCTTCACGCCGCCAGCCGCCGGCCCGCCGAAACCCCCGACGCCATTAAGAGTGAATGCGGCGATCTCTCCCTGAGGCGTGAAAGCGGCAAACGACAGCGAGGGGGCAAACCCGCGTCGCCGAAGCATTGTACGCAGCTCTGCGGGCGAGATTTGCACCTCGTACTCTGCAAAGGCTGCGGCAAACGCACGCGCAATATCATCGAAAGTCGGAACGCCGAACCCGACGTCAGCAGAAAGTGATCGAATCTCCATAAGTGGCATAAATTTTCACTAAGATAATATCTTTTATGTCTGATAACGGTATCCATTGCGGTTTCATATCTTCTGGTTTATTTTCCATATTCTATTCCTTTAAATTTCCTGAAACTCTGAAACACATATTCATCCTCCTCTATATTGTATCCCAATGAATAGGTTTCGCCCTGTTCTATCAACACATTGATTTCTCGCGGCGGTATATTGAAATTTTCATAACCGCTTACGGCAAGCGGACTTATCCTCGCCCAATGATACTGAACGCCGATGGTATTTTCGCCTTCAAAGAGATAGAAACCCTGTCGTGTCGCTTCAAAAAAAGGCACAGCCTCTTTGCCGTTCACGCTGTAAACCGTTAGCGTACCAATCATATCGAGGGCGAGATAAACCTTTACGGCATCTTTATGCGCTCGCTCAAAAACCGCCTGCTTCTTTCTCCTTTTCCGCAGATAAACAAAAAGATAAGGCAGATAAACAAAGCAGAAAAGTGCCATAACCACCAGCAATATCTTGCCGTTAAGCCCTGTGGTCAGTGTTTCTATCAGTTTATTCATCATCATCATATTCCGCAAGACAATAATTTTGCATTTCTAACGCAGTAGGATTCATTTCTATTGATTCCTGTGCAATGACTTTATCAATGAGCTGTTTCGCTTCCAATAAGGTGCAGCCTGACATATCAATTATTTGTTTCATAAAAGGCAGCGAGTAACGATTCGCGAATTGTTCTTTGTACTCGTCTGAATCTATTTCAATGTTTCCAATTTTGTATTTCATTTTTAATCTTTTTTCCTCCCGCCTCATTCACCATTTGGCGGCTGTGAGTATCAGGATTTATAATTCGGTTGTTTTCTGTTTTGTTGTTCATATTCTGTTTCCTATTTATTTTATTTCGCCGGCACAAGTTACGAAACTTACGCCAATTTCGGGCAAAATAGTTCTACAATCCACATCCCCATTGCGCCCCCCGAAGAGCCGTTGCCTGTTTTTCCTGCGCCGCAGGCCAATCAGCAGATACGGCACATAGACCAACAGCAACGCCACCCCGAAAAGCATCGTTCAAGGTGGCGTCGCTATTCCCACAGGGGCCTCTACGTTTTACTCAAGATTGATGAAGCCTCATATCGAGCGGCCGCCCGACAACCTTCTGAATATCCTTAATCATCATGTGGTCATCCTGCGAGCAGAAAGTGAGGGCCATCCCCTCGGCGCCGGCGCGCCCCGTGCGACCAATGCGGTGAACGTATGTCTCGACCACGTCGGGCAGGTCGAAGTTGATTACGAGCCCCAACTCCTTGATGTCGATGCCTCGCGCGGCGATGTCCGTCGCCACCATCACCCTCACCTTGCCAGCCTTGAAGTCGGCGAGTGCCTTCTGACGCTGCGATTGCGACTTGTCGCCGTGAATGGCGGCGCTGTTGATGTTGGCTTTTATCAAGATTTTCGATATGTTGTCGGCTCCGTGCTTTGTGCGCGAGAATATCAGCACCGTCTTGTCGTCGTGCTCCCTGAGCAGCGACACGAGCAGACTCTTACGGTCGGGCTTCTCCACAAAGTATATGCACTGCTTCACCGTGTCGACCGTCGACGACTCGGGCGTCACCTCCACCCTCACGGGGTTGGTGAGAATCCCCTTCGAGAGACTCACGATGGGCGCGGGCATGGTGGCCGAGAAGAACAACGTCTGCCTCTCGTCGGGCAGCATGGCCACAATGCGGCGTATGTCGCCAATGAACCCCATGTCCAACATGCGGTCGGCCTCGTCCAACACAAAGTGGGTGATGGTGTCGAGCGATATGAAGCCCTGCCCGATCAGGTCCAACAACCGGCCCGGCGTGGCGACCAGAATGTCGACCCCTCTGCCCAACCGTTCTGTCTGCGGCCCCTGCTTCACCCCGCCGAACACCACTGTGTGCTTCAGCCCCGTGTGCTTGCCGTAGTCGGTGAAGTTCTCATCAATCTGCAACGCCAACTCACGCGTGGGGGTGAGCACCAACGCTCGGATCGTACGATTGCTCTTACCGGCGGGCTTGCCGTGTCGGCGTCCGCGTCGATCTTTGCGTTTGGGCAGCCACGAGAGCAGATCTTTTTCTGCCGGCTCGCTTGCAGCCTCGGCGGCGCGTTGTTTCTCCTCCCACAGCATCTGCAGGATGGGTATGGCAAACACGGCAGTCTTGCCGGTGCCTGTTTGGGCGATGCCGAATATATCCTCTCCGCTCAGCACCACCGGAATGGCCTGCTCTTGGATAGGGGTCGGAGTGTCGTATCCCTTTTCGCGGACGGCCCGAAGTATCGGCTCCGCAATCTCTAAATCGTCGAATGTCATGCTTGAATTTTAGTTAAGAGGAAGTCGGCTTTCAATTTTTCGACCACCTCGCGAACGCTCCTAATCCTGTCGGCCAGATAAGCGTTTCCGCCGGCGAAGGCGTAACCCTTCTTCATATTTCCTCGGGCCGCGTTGTAGAGAGCTTTGATGATACAATATGGACTCTTGCGATAGTCGCACGTCCTGATACAGTGGAACGAACACGAGCAGGGGCGCTCCTTCCCCTCGGCCACGCTGCGAATAAACTCGCCGTCGAACGCCCGTCCCGGCATCCCCACGGGGCTCTGAATGATGCGCACATCCTCCCGCCGCGCGTCGACATACACCCGCTTGAACTCCTCGGCGGCGTCGCACTCGTCGGTCGGCACGAAGATCGAACCCATCTGCACCGCCTCGGCCCCCAGCTCCAGGAAGCGTGCGATGTCGCCACCCGTCGCTATGCCCCCCGCCGCGATCACGGGAATGTGCTTACGATCGGCGTAGCTCTCCGCCACCTCCACCACCTCCGGAACAAGGTGTTCGAGCGAGAAGTTCTCATCGTCGATCTGCTCCTGCCGGAACCCCAGATGGCCTCCCGCCTTGGGCCCCTCGACCACTATCGCGTCGGGCAGGTAGCCATACCCCGCCGACCACTTCTCGCAGATGAGCCGTGCCGCCCGCGACGACGACACGATGGGCACCAGCCGCGTGGTGCTCCCGGGAGTGAGATACGACGGCAGGTCCAACGGCAGCCCCGCGCCGGCGAATATCACGTCGGCCTTCGCCTCGATCGCCGTGCGCACCATGTCGGCGAAGTTCGACAGCGCCACCATGATGTTGACCCCGATCACGCCGCGTGTCTTTTCGCGCGCCTTGCGCAGCTCCTCCTGCAGCCCGTAGACGCACTTTTCAAGATATGTGCCCCTATGGGTGGGGTAGAGCAGACCCAGCCCCGCGGCCGAGATGACCCCCACACCCCCTTCGTTGGCAACCGCGGCCGCCAATCCGTTGAGCGACACTCCCACTCCCATGCCGCCCTGAACTATGGGCAGCCGAATCTCGTATTTACCTATGTAGAACGATTTCATGTCTGATTGAAATAAAACGTAGCAAATGTAACGCGAATTGCGCACAAAGGTACGATTATTTTCCGGCTACTGACAATGGGTTGTCAATCCCGCACGTTATCTTTGCATCAACAAATTACTCAAAAGCATGAAAATCACATCCTACCTCATCTTCAACGGCCAGGCCGAAGAGGCCGCCAACTTTTACGCCGGCGTGTTAGGCGGCACAATCGAAAATCTCTATCGTTACGCCGACTTCCCCCCTATGGAGGGTATGCCTCCACTTTCGGACGAGTACAAACAGCGCGTCGGCCACTGCTGCATCACAAGCCCCCTCTTTCCGGGTGGCACAATGGGCATCTCCGACACGGTGATGGGCGATACCCTCTCGTTCGGCAGCGGTCACATGCTCACTCTATCTGTCGATTCGGTAGCCGAAGCCGAGATGGTTTGGGAGCGTCTCTCGGTCGATGCGCAAAAGGTGATGTGCCCCTTGGGCGAGGCCTTCTTCGCCAAACGCTACGGCGAACTAACCGACCGCTTCGGCATCCAGTGGGCGGTGATGTTCGAATAATAAATCATGAATAATGAATCGGCTACGCAAAATTTATATACGTGCGAAGCACACCTGAATTCATGATTCATGATTCATAATTCATGATTGAAAAAAGATGAACCGTTTAGACCGAATATCAGCCATCCTCATCCAGCTCCAATCCCGAACAATAGTGCGGGCATCGGACTGCGCGGAGAGGTTCGGAGTAAGCGTGCGCACCATCTACCGCGACATGCGAACGTTGGAGCAGGCCGGCGTGCCGATCTGCGGCGACGCTGGTGTTGGCTACTCGTTGGTCGACGGTTACCGCCTGCCGCCGCTCATGTTCACCCCCGAGGAGGCTCTGGCGTTCCTGACTGCCGAGAAGTTCATCGAGCAGATGACCGACAGCCACAACAGCCAACACTTCCGCAGCGGGATGGACAAAGTGCGGGCGGTGATGCGCGGAGTGCAACGCGACTACATGGCCGAGGTGGGCGCCAGCATCGTTGTGTGCCGCAGTTCCCACGTCGCGCGGGCCACACGACCCGGGGTGTTGCAGACCATCCTGCGCAGCATCGACAGCCGCGAGATCCTCGCGATGGAGTACACCCGCGGCGACGGCCTCACCTCAAGTCGCGACGTCGAGGCTGTGGGCATGACCTTTTCGCATCCGTGTTGGTACCTCGCGGCGTGGTGCCACCTTCGGGGCGAGTACCGCACCTTCCGCCTCGACCGCATCGACTCTCTCTCCACAACGGGCCGCCCCCACACCGTGGCCGCCCACACACCATTGAACGAACTGATGAAAGACGAATACTTTAAAAATCACGACACCATGAAGATCAACACCATCGAAATTCAGGAGATCGACCCCATCGAGGTCATCGCTCTCAGCCACATCGGCGATTACAGCGGCATCGGCGCCGCGTTCGAAAAGCTGGCCGCATGGGCCGGCGCCAACGGTTATTGGGCACTCGCGCCGCGCATGATCGGCATCTACCACAGCGACCCCTACTCGACATCCCCCACCGAGCGTCGCTCCAGCGCCTGCCTCGAAGCCAAGGCGGGCATGGAGCCCGCCGAGGAGATGTCGCGCCTCACCGTCACCGGCGGCCGATATCTGACCATGAACGCCGAGGTGGCGATGGCCGAGTACGGCGACGCGTGGAACCACATCGAGAGCGAGGTGTGCAAACGAGGCCTCAGTTGCCGCGACGGCGACCACTACGAACTCTACGTCAGCTGCGTCGACAGCACCCAGGGCGACGACGCCCCCTGGATCGTCGAGTTCCGAGTACCCATAAAATAGGTTTTGCTTATGGAATGCCAAAATTTCATAACCATAAACGGCGACAACATAGCCCGCGAGCACATCTGCTGCGCCTTCTCGGACAAGAAGTGTGCCGAGGGTTACGAACTCAAGAAGCGATGGCTGAAGGATGAGTTTCCCCGCGGCTACGTTTTCCGCCGCCTCGACGAGCGCGCCAAGGTGTTCCTCGAATATGGCCCCGCCGAGAGTGCCTGGGTGCCGGTCGACGCACCCGATTGGCTCATGACAGGCTGCTTCTGGGTCTCGGGAAAGTACAAAGGGCAGGGCTACGCCAAAGAGCTGCTGGAGTCGGCCGTCGAGGATGCGCGCCGACAGGGCCGCCACGGACTGCTCGCGATCGTCGGCATGCCCAAATTTCACTTCCTGAGCGATCCCAAGTGGCTTCTGAGGCAAGGATTCGTGGAGGTCGACGCGCTGCCGACGGGCTTCCGATTGCTGGCATTGCCAATCTCGCCCGCCGCCACTGCCGGCACCGCCCCCGAGCCGCGCTTCGCCGAGTGCACCCGCGCCGGCGAGTGCGACCACAAAGAGGGCCTCGTGGCCTACTACTCCAACCGCTGCCCCTTCACGGAGTACTACGTGAAGGGCGAGTTGGCCGCCACTGCCGAGCTGCGCGGCATCCCGCTGAAGATCATCAAGCTTGAGACCGCCGAGCAGGCTCGCCGCTGCCCCTCGCCCGCGACAATCTTTTCGCTCTTCCACAACGGCCGCTACCTCACCAACGACCTAAGCGTCGGCCTCGAAAAACAGTTCGACAAGAAAATTTAAAAATGTAAGAATTTAAAAAGCGGCAACTGCCGCAGCGGTTGGAACGCCGACAGCGATTTAATAATTGACAATTGATAATTAGGCTAACGCCCCCGTCATTGCGAGCCAAAGGCGAAGCAATCCAGAGTACCGCGTAGCTAATTTTCAATTTTCCACTTTCAATTTTCAATTAATAAAGCGTAGCTCATTTTCAATTTTCAATTTTCAATTGAAGAAATGAACATAATAGCCGAACTAAAATCCATCGCCGTCCCCCCCGAAGACGAGTACCGCGAGTTCAACCGCCGCATAGTGGCCACGGGCCGCGAGATGATCGGCGTGCGCATGCCGGCCCTGCGCGCCCTCGCCAAACGCATCGCCGCCAACCCCGAAGCGCAGAAGTACCTTGCCACAACGCCCGGGAAGACATACGAAGAGGTACTCCTCTACGGCCTCGTGCTCGCAAGGAGGGCCAACATGCGCCCCACCGCAAAGACCCCCGCCATGCCACTCGAAGAGCTCTTCACCCGCTTGGAGAGCCTCATCCCCCTCTTCGACAGCTGGGCCCACGTCGATGTCATCATCTCCGACTTCAAACTCTTCCGCCGCCACCAGACCGAGGTGTTCGCACGTTTCGCACCGCTGAAAACTCACGCCGGCGAGTTCCACAAGCGCACCTTCGTGGTCATGATGATGGCCTTTTTCCTCGACGCGGAGCACATCGACACCACGCTTGAGGAGCTTGCCGGCGTGCCCCAGGGTCAGTACTACGTCGACATGGCGCTGGCATGGGCACTTGCCGAGGCGTTGGTCAAGCACTACGATCGCACCGAGCCGCTGCTGCGCCGCCCCGTCTTCTCGCGCTTCGTCCACAACAAAGCGATCCAAAAGGCCCGCGAAAGCTTCCGCATAACCCCCGAACAGAAAGAGAAACTCAAAGAGTTTAAAATCATGAATCATGAATCATGAATCATGCTGACGCCCCCGTCATTGCGAGTCCGCAAAGGCGAAGCAATCCAGAGTTCTGCGTAGCTCGATGTTGCGTTAGCTCATTTTCAATTTTCAACTTTCAATTTTCAATGAATGAAGCGTAGCCAATTCTTAATTCTTAATTTTTAATTCATAATTGAAAAAAGTCATGCTTGAGCTCCCCGAAACCACCACCCTCGCAAAACAAATAACCCGCACCCTCGCCGGCCAAAGCATAACCGGCCTCTTCCCCGCGACCAACGTCCACAAACTCACCTGGTTCACCGGCGATCCGGCCGACTACCCCGCACTCCTCATGGGCCGCAAATTGCTGCGCGCCGACGGCCACGGAGCCTTCTTAGACATCTTGTTCGACGACGACGTGCACTTGGCCCTCTCCGACGGAGTGATGCTCC
This sequence comes from Alistipes sp., assembly GCA_031285405.1. Taxonomy (GTDB): domain Bacteria; phylum Bacteroidota; class Bacteroidia; order Bacteroidales; family Rikenellaceae; genus UBA940. The sequence continues at coordinate 2,563 of JAITWH010000042.1, read as the reverse complement.
GCTACCACACCCCCGACTCCAAGATCCCCGAGAGGTACCAACTCTTAGCGACCCTCTCCGGCGGCGGCTTCCTCGTCTGCACGGTTGCGATGTACGGCGGCATTCAGGCGTTTCGCGGCACTCTCGACAACCCCTACTACCGCGGTGCGCTCACCAAACCCTCGCCCCTCACGCCCGACTTCGACGAGCGCCTCTTCGACGAACTCTTCGCCGCCACCCTGCGATCCAAACCCACCGCCTCGGCCAAGGCGTTCCTCGCCACCGAGCAGCGCATTCCGGGACTCGGCAACGGCGTGTTGCAGGACATCCTATTCGTCGCGCGCATCAACCCCCGTCGCCGGATCGCCACCCTCTCGCCCGACGAACAGCACACACTCTTCACCTCCGTCAAGGAGACCCTCGCCGCGATGACAGCGCAGGGCGGCCGCGACACCGAGCGCGACCTCTTCGGCACCTCGGGCGGCTACCGATGCCTGCTCTCCAAGGCCACCTGGCAGCAACCCTGCCCCCAGTGCGGAGGCCCCATAACCAAAGAACCCTACCTCGGAGGAGCGGTCTACTACTGTCCCCGCTGCCAAGCTAATTGAAAATTGAAAATGGCCGGAACGCCGGCAGCGATTTAGTGGTCAGTGATTAGTGATAAGTGGTTAGTGCTAACGCAACATTATATACGTGCGAAGCACACCACGATTCATGATTCATGATTCATGATTCATGATTCACTGATGTCGCGTCAGCCCATTTCAACTTTCAATTACCCAACGTCCGGCTTATGAAAAACCTTCGTCCCAGCCGCCACCGACTCCACCAGCCAAACATTCCCCCCAATAACCGCCCCACGTCCAACCACCGTGTCGCCGCCAAGAATCGTGCAACCGGCATACAGAATCACATTGTCCTCGATCGTCGGATGCCGCTTCAACCCCTGCAACTCCTTCTTGACAAACGTCGCCCCGAGCGTCACCCCCTGATACATCTTCACATTCTCGCCAATGGTACAGGTCTCGCCAATGACGATACCCGTGCCATGGTCGATAAAAAAACGCTTGCCGATCGTCGCCCCGGGATGTATGTCGATGCCGGTACGCGAGTGAGCATGCTCCGACAGTATCCGCGGCAGGATCGGCACCCCGAGAACATGTATCGCGTGCGCCAACCGATGCACCATGATGGCGTAGAAACCCGGGTAGCACAACACCACCTCCTCGCGACAGTGCGCCGCGGGGTCGCACTCAAAGAAGTGATGAGTGTCGTCCGTAAGGTCGGCATAGATTGCGGGCAGCTGCTCGAAAAACCTGTCCGTCACCTCTTTACGCTTTCCCGCGTCGGCCACCACCTGGCTCACCAACCGCCTGAACTGCGACATCAGGTCCAACCACCGATACTCGATCTCTTCGGGCGAAAAAATCTGCCCATGAGTGACGGGAAACAGCAGCGCCACCACATCGCCCAGAAACTTCACCGCCCCCGTCTTCGATGGCACATCCTGCCTGCACTCCCGATGCAGCTTCTCCAAAACTCGGGGAAACGCCCCCATCAAATTATCCATAACTTATTCAGTTGTTAGTTGTTAGTTGTTAGTGATTAGTGGTTAGTGCTAACGCAGCGCAAAAAGCAGTGCGTAGCTTTGTATCGCGTTAGCACTAACCACTAATCACTAACCACTGATAACTATATTAGATCCTCACAAGCTTGTTCTTAACAGAGTAGATCACAAGGCTAACCGTATTCTTACACCCCGTCTTAGCCAGAATGTTAGCCCGATGCTTGTCGACAGTACGCTTCGAGATAAAGAGCCGCTCTGCAATCTCATGGTTCGACAACCCCTCGCACACCAGCGGCAGCACCTCCGCCTCGCGCTCCGACAACGCCTCGCGCCACACCCCGCCGCCCGCCGCCTCGCCCCCCTCGGGCATCGCCTCCACCAGCGCGGCCATCAACTCGGGCGAGAAGTATGTGCCTCCCCGCGCGACAGCCTGAGCCGCCGCCGCCACCTCGCCGAACTCCGAACTCTTGAGCAGAAACCCCTTCGCCCCCGCCTCGACCATCGGCGCGTAGAACTCCCGATCGCCATGCATCGACAGCGCAACGACCCGCAGCTCGGGCCACCCCTCGATCGCCCGCCGCGTCGCCTCCACCCCCCCCATCCCGGGCATGTCGATATCCATAAAAACCAGCGGCAACGGCCGCGGCGAATTATAGCTACGCAAAATTTCCAAAAACTCTTCACCAGAAGCCGCTTCACCAACAACCTCAAATCGCACATCCGAATTCAGCAGCTGCCGCAACCCATCACGAAACAACCGATGGTCATCCACCAACACCACCCGCAAAGGCCCTGCCACAATCGCATCAACACTCATAATCGCTTACCCAAATCAATCCTCACCCGCGCCCGCATTCCCGCCCCCCGAGAGCTCTCGATCTCAAACCTCCCCCCCAGCGAGTTGACCCGCGAAGATATATTAGCCAACCCCATACCCGAACTCCCCGCCACCGAAGGATTGAACCCCCCGCCATCATCGCTGTAATCGAGCGACACCCCTCCGCCGTCATACTCCAC